>NZ_JBVIFC010000001.1:0-72026 GCF_055571535.1 Streptomyces sp. NPDC030893
GCGGTGAGCTTGGCCCGGGAGAAGGCGAGGATGAAGTGCCGCCGGCCCCAGAGCTGACGGACGTACTCGACGAGGGACGGCCGTGCGCCGCTGACCGTGAGGCCGTGCCGGGCGGCCAGGGCCGCGAGGTCGGCCTCGCCCGGTGACGGGCGCGCCGGTGCGGGGGGCGGTGTGTGAAGGGCCTGACTCACGTCCGCTGCTTTCGCTAGGGGGAGGGGGGCAACGGGGTTTGACGTCGGGACGGGACCGTATCGTCGTAACGGGAGACTAGGTCGAATGTACGTCGGAACGCAACCGTTTCGTCGTGTCGGCGGCGGCTGCCTATGCTGGTCGGCATGACGACGAACGCAGACGAGCCCGAGCCCCGTCCGCGTCCGCGCCGCCGGGCCCCCGCCGGGGCCGCCGTACTGCGGGAGGACGTCACGGAGGCCATCCGGGCGGCCGTCTTCGAGGAGCTCGCGGCCGTCGGCTACGCGCGGATGTCGATCGAGGGGATCGCGCGCCGCGCGGGCGTCGGCAAGACCGCGGTGTACCGCCGCTGGCGTTCCAAGCTGCACCTGGTCCTCGACCTGGTGTCCGCGATCGCCGTCCAGGGCCTGCCCGCGCCGGACACCGGCTCCCTGGAGGGCGACCTGCGCCTGCTGTACGAGGTCACCTCCCGCGCCCTGCGCCACCCGGTCGCCTCCCAGGTCCTCCCCGACCTCCAGGCCGAGGCCGCCCGCAACCCCGACATCGCCGAAGCCCTCCGCAAGGCCCTGCGCGAGGGTCAGGACGGCGTCGCCAAGGGCATCGTCGCGGCGGCGGAGACCCGCGGCGAACTCCGTCCCGGCGTCGACCACGCCCTGGCCCTGGACCTCATCTCGGGCCCCCTGTACTGGCGCTCGGTCGTCATCCGCAACCCGAAGCTCCCGAAGGGCTACCTGGCGGCTCTGGCCCGGGCCACGACGGAGGCGCTGAAGGCCCTGTGAGCGGGCCCCGGCGCCGGCGGCGGGCCCGCCGGCCGTCCCCGCGGCCCGCTCAGCCGCACAACCGCCGGGTGAGGGCGGTCAGGTCGGTTGTGGACAGGACCCGGCCGGCGAAGCCCGGGAGCGGCACGTGCAGGGGTTCGGTCCAGCGGGCGGGCAGGGCGCCTGCGCCGTGCACCGCACCCGCCAGGCCGCCCGTGACGGCCGCCACCGTGTCCGTGTCGCCGCCCAGGTCGATCGCCGCGCGTACGGCGTCCTCGTAGGTGTGCGTCGTGCGCAGCGCCCGGAGCGCGGAACCGAGGCAGGGCCACACCGCGCCGTTGAACTCGGTGGCCGGGTCCGGGTGCCGGTCGGGGGCGAGGACGGTGGCGTAGCGCTCGCGGTGGCCGGGATGCACGGCGGCGAGGGGGTCGCCGCCGTTCAGGGCGCCGCGGATCAGTTCGTGGAAGACGGCCGTGCCCTCCCATGCCGCACGGTCGCCGTGGGTCAGGGCGGCGATGCGGCGGGCGGCGTCCATGGTGGCGTCGCGGCCGAAGGGCGCGAAGTGCACGGCCGAGGGGTGCGGCCCGCATCAGCGCGCCGTTGCCGGCGGCGCGCCCGCCGGCCTGGAAGTGCAGCGCGGCGGCCAGGTCCCACGGGTCGCCGCCGCTCAGCACCGCCTCCGTCGCGAGGCCGATGTCCTTCGGCCCGGCCGCCGCCCACCGCTGGAACCGGCGGAAGACGTCGGGCAGGTCCAGGCCGCCGCGTTCCAGCAGTGACTCGGCGACGAGCACCGCCATCTGCGTGTCGTCGGTCGCCTCCCCCGGCTCCCAGCCGCCGCCCCCGCACATCTCGCCGCCCGCCCCCGCCGCCGGGAAACGGGCGGAGAAGGCGCCCTCGGGACCGAACTCGAAGGGCGCCCCCAGGGCGTCACCGACGGCGGAACCGACGACGGCGCCCAGTGCGCGCTCGATACGGGAAGGGGAGGGCGAGGCCATGCGGGCAGGCTAGCCGGGGGCGCGGCGGGTCAGCGGAGCAGCAGGCGGTGGAGGCGGTGGCGCAGGAGCGGGGTGATGCCGTGTGCGCCCGTCGCCAGGCGCAGGGCCAGGGAGCCGGAGTGGGTGGCGTACGGGCGTACGAGGACGACGCCGTGCCGGGTGCTCGGTACCGCGCGGCGGCGCAGCAGGCCGGGACCCGCGAGGGCGTGGGCGGTGACGCGGCGGGAGGAGCCGTCCCGGAAGCGCAGCCGCAGCCGCAGGTCCCAGGCGCCCGGGGCGAGGGTCGCCAGCCGGTCCAGGGGCAGGGAGGTCTCCGCCGTCCAGGTGCCCCCGGCGGACGACGCCCGCAGCGGCACCGTACGGCGCACGGCCACCCCGGCCCGGTCCCGGTGGCGCCACTCCACCTCCACCTCCGCCGGGCCCGCCGGGGCCGCCCTGCCGTACAGCTCGTGCAGGCGCAGCCGCAGGTGGCCCGCGCGGGGGCGCAGTTCCGCGTCCACGGCGAGGGGGAGCTGCGGCACCGGACGGGTCAGCAGGGGCTCCAGGGTGATGCCCGGCAGGTCCGTCGACCAGCAGGGTGTGCCGTCCGGCGCGCGGACGTACGGCGGCCGGAGCCGGGCCGGCCGGGCCGCGAGCTCCCGCAGCCGGGCCAGGTCGCGCGGCTCGGGGGAGGCCAGCACGACCCGCGCGATGAGCCGTCCCGGGGCGACCGGGTCGCGGGAGAGGTCGGCGGCGTCGTAGTCCGCGAGGAACGCCCGCGTGTGCGCCCACCACTCCCGCCGGTGGGCCTCGTCGCGCAACGGCAACTCCCGCGCGTACATGCGCAGCTCGTGGTCGAGGAACTTGGCCCGGGCCCTGCGCGCCAGCCGTTTCTCCCCGGCGTCCAGCAGGATCCCGTGGGCGGTGCCGCACGCGTGGGTGCGGGAGCGCCAGTTGTCGACGCCCGCGCGGGCCAGCGAGATCGACAGCCGCCGCGCGGAGCGGCGCACGTGCCAGACGTACACCCGGTCGGGGACCAGCGCCACGCGCGGGGCGGCGGCCCACACCCGCGCGGTGAAGACGATGTCCTCGTACGGGAAGCGGCCCTCGGGGAAGCGGATGCCGTGCTCCCGCAGGAACGCCGTGGCGTAGAGCTTGTTGACGCAGAGGGTGTCGTGCACCAGGCGCGGGCGGCGCGCGGGGTGGGGGAGGACGGCGGGCGAGGCGTACAGGCCGGGCTCCCACGGCACCTCGCGGCCCGACGGCAGCTCCCGGCGTACGCACAGGCCGCCCGTGACCTCGGCGCCCGCCCCGGTCGCGGCCGTGAGCAGCGCGTCCACGGCCCCGGACGGCAGGACGTCGTCGCTGTCCAGGAACATCACATAGGGCGCGGTCACCGCGTCCAGGCCGGTATTGCGCGGGGTGCCGCAGCCACCGCTGTTGGCCGGGAGCCGGATCACCCGCAGCCGGGGCTCGTCGGCGGCCAGCCGCTCCAGCAGGCCGGCGCTGCCGTCCGTGGAGCAGTCGTCGACGGCGACGACCTCGCGCACCGCGGGACCCTGCCCGAGCGCCGAGCGCACGGCGTCGCCCACGTGTGCGGCGTCGTCGTATCCGATGACCACGACGGAGACGGCGGCGGGCGGGAGGTGATGGGGGCGCATGACATCCTCGGGCAGTTATGGGCTGTTCATACCCTTTGCCCGCCCGAGGGGGTCTCCTACCCGGCGGGCGCCTCCGGCCCCCCGTCAGGCGCCGTCCGCCGCCGCCCTGTCCAGTGCCGTGGTCAGCTCGTGCAGCCGGGCGCTCAGGGAGCGGATCTCCTCGCCCTGGAAGCCGGTCGCGGCGAGGATCCGGCGCGGTACCTCCTGGGCCCGCTCGCGCAGCGCGGTGCCCTCCTCCGTCGGCCGGACCTCCACCGACCGCTCGTCGCGCGCGCTGCGCTCCCGGCGCACGAGGCCGGCCGTCTCCAGCCGCTTGAGCAGCGGGGACAGCGTGCCGGAGTCGAGTCGCAGATGCTCGCCGAGCTTCTTCACCGGCAGGGTGCCGTGCTCCCACAGCACCAGCATGACCAGGTACTGCGGGTAGGTGAGTCCGAGGTCCTTGAGCACCACCCGGTAGACGCCGTTGAAGGCGCGCGAGGCGGCGTGCAGGCTGAAGCAGATCTGCCGGTCGAGGCGGAGCCAGTCGTCCGCGGCGCCCGGCAGCGGGGGTGTCGCGGGTGGGCTCGGAGTGGCGGTCATGACTCCAGGTTAGCTCTCGCGGGCCATACGGTTGCCAGCAATTCAGTTGCGCACAATTTAATGGCGTGCTCTACTTGTGCTCGCAAGGCGGCCGGAGCCCCTCACCGGGACCCGGCCCCGTCACGCTTCGAGAGGGGTCTTCCCATGGACGCGCTCTACACCGCTGTCGCCACCGCCACCCACGGCCGCGAGGGCCGCGCCGTCACCTCCGACGGCACGCTGGACCTCGGCCTGAGCGCCCCCGTGGAGCTGGGCGGCAACGGGCAGGGCACCAACCCCGAGCAGCTGTTCGCCGCCGGGTACGCGGCCTGCTTCGGCAGCGCCCTCGGCCTGGTCGGCCGGGCCGCGAAGGTCGACGTCAGCGAGGCCGCGGTGACCGCCGAGGTCGGCATCGGCAAGCAGGGCGAGGGCTTCGCGCTCGCCGTGACGCTGCGCATCGAACTGCCCGACAGCGTGGACGAGGCGACCGGCCGCAAGCTGGTCGAGCAGGCCCACCAGGTCTGCCCCTACTCCAACGCCACCCGCGGCAACGTCCCGGTCGACCTCGTCATCGAGTAGCCCCGCCGCTCAGCTCCCGACCCGCGCCAGCACCTCCCCCGTCCGCCGGCTCCACGTCACCACCACCGCCTCCTCCGGCACCCGCTGCCAGGGCGTCAGCAGCAGCCAGCGCGCGTGGTACCGGCGGACGACCGCGGCCCGCTCGGCGCGGGTCGAGCCGGGGTCCAGGTACGCGCGCACGTCGTCCGCCCGCCGCAGCCGCTCCCGCTCGTCCAGCGCCGCGTCCGGCCAGGCCGGCGCCGCGAGGTTCGGCCCGTACCCGGCGAGCGCGTGCACCGCGTGATAGCCGTCGGTGATCACCACCTCGCCCGGACCGACGTACCGCGCGGCCCAGTCGTACGACGGCCAGTCGGGCGGCTGTTCGAAGCCCACCGGATCCGCCGCCGGCGGCACCACCGCCCCCGCGTGCACGGTCAGGAACCCGGCGCACGCGCCCGCGGCCGCCGCCCCGCCCAGCACCCTGCGCCACACCGGCCACGGCCGGGCCGCCGCCAGCTCCACCGCCAGCGCGAACTGCAGCGGCACCAGCGTCAGCCCCAGCACCCTGCCGTAGGTGTAGTGCCCGCTGACCCAGCCGTACGCCACCACCAGGCAGTGCAGCACGAACATCAGCACCAGCGGATCGCGCCACGAGGTGCGCCGCGCCCGCAGCCACAGCACCGGCAGCCCCAGCAGCGCCAGCCCGAACTGACCGGCGAGGTCCAGGTACAGCCGCCGGTGCATCCCGTCCACGCTGCCGTCCCCGGCCAGCGCGAGGACGTCGAAGTACGGCCAGCACGCGGCCACCAGCAGCGCGACGGCGCCGGTCAGCGCCCACCGCGCGGCCACCGCCCACGACCACCCCCGCTGCCATCCCGCGACCAGCGCCACCGCCCCCAGCGCCGCCGCGACCGCCGTGATCGGATGCACCAGCAGGATCAGCCCGTACAGCACGCCCAGCGCCGCGTACCCCGGCAGCGGACGCAGCCCGCCCGGCCCCACGTACCGCACGGCCGCCGCGTCCCGGGCCCACGCGCCCGTCAGCGACCAGGCCCAGAAGGCGAGCCCGATCGCGAACGCCGACGGGTAGGAGAGATTGCCCGTCATCGACATCAGGTTCAGATAGCCGCTCCACCAGGCCCGCTCCACCCCCCACAGCAGCGTCATCGCGGCCAGCGCCAGCACCGGCGCCCACGGGCGCGGGGTCAGCACCCGTACGAAACGGCCGATCCCGGTGAGCAGCACCAGCAGGTTCAGCGGCCCGGTGAGCTTGAGCACCTCCCAGCCGCCGAGACCGGTCAGCCGGGCCACCACCCCCTGCGCCAGCGCGAACGGCGAGTAATAGGGGCTGCCCGCCCCCGGCAGGTCCGCCATCGGATGCCGGGGGTTCAGCAGATCGTCCTTGAGGCGCTCGACGACCGCCGCGTGCTGGCCGGCGTCGCAGCACAGCGGCACCCTCCAGTACGCCAGCGACATCACGAGCCAGAACAGGAAGCCGAAGAGCTGGTACGGGGTGGGGCGCCAGGCCCCGCCGCCGCGCAGCGCCGTGGCACCGCTCACGGTCCGCCGTACGAGGACTCCGGCGCTCATCGGGTGACGGGGAACGAGGGCATTCGGGACATCTGCCGTATGTTCCCGGAGACGTCAGAGGCATGACCCCCTGTCACCTCTTCGAGTGACCCCCGTCCCACCGGTCAGTGGACCCGCTCCAGCGGCGCCCCCTGCGCCGGCACCACGAGCCGCCGCGCCGCCGGCTCCAGCAGCAGCGGCACGCCCAGCACCGGCAGCAGCCAGGCCAGCGTGATCAGCCGGTCGCCCCAGATGTTGATGTCCGGATGCCCGGCCTGGTTGAGGAACCCCGTACAGGCCGCGGCGACCAGGAAGGCGCCGAACGCCGGCCGCCGCCGCGCGCCCAGCGCGCCGGCCGCCAGCGCCGCCACGAACAGCGGCTCCCACAGCTGCCTGCGCAGCCACTCCATCCAGAAGTTCCCCTGGAGCTGGAAGAACTCCGCCCACGGACGCTCCCGGTCGGGGCGGGCGAAGTGATCCGTCAGCAGGTCCTGCACGCTCTCCGACACCGACGGATAGTGCAGCAGCCGGGACAGCAGCACCGTGCCCAGCATCCCCGCGCACCCCGCCCCGGCCGCCGCGAGCACCCCGCGCCCCGCCGGGAGGCCCCGCCACCGGCGCCGTACGGCGACCGCCGTTCCCGCGCCCGCCAGGCACAGCCCGAGGAACAGCGCCTGCGAGTGCTTCACCGCGAACAGCGCGGCCACCGCGGCGCACACGAGCACCGGGCCCGCCCGTCCGCCGCGTCCCTCCAGCACCAGCGCACAGCCCCACAGCGCGGCCAGGGTGAGGGCCAGCAGCAGCCCCTCGGTCATCGGGCGCATCGCCGTCGTCCCGCACGGCAGGACGTAGAACAGCACCTGCCCGGTGAGCGCGAGCGGCACCGGCACCGACAGGGTGCGCAGCACCAGGAAGGCCAGCACCCCGCCCGCGCAGGTGATCACCACGCCCGCCGCCCACAGGCCCCACGTCGCCCCCAGGAGGCCGACGAACGGCACCAGGAACACCGGGTAACCGGGACGCACCTCGAAGATCCGCATGAACCGCTCCGGCATGAACGGCACGGTGTGCCCGGCGCTCTGCCCGGCCGCCAGCCCGGCCTCGACCGCCCGCCACTCCTGCTCCCGGCACTCCTGAAGGACCCGCGGGGCGGGGTCCGGGGCGTGGAAGCGCACCACGTCCACGTTCTGGTCGCGGTGGGCGATCGCCGCCCGGCCCGCGCAGTAGTGGTCGATCGTGACGGCCGCCGCCTCCCGCTTGCCGGCGCCGCCCAGACTCAGCGCGTACGAGAGGTAGTTCTTGCTGTCGGGGGTGTCCCGGCCGGAGACGTTCGCCAGCTGCAGCAGGGCGAAGACCGCGGCCAGGAGCAGCATCCAGGTACGCGGCCTCACGACGCGACCGGCCTGCCCCGGCCGGCGGTCTGGGCGGGCACCAGGGCGGCGTCCGGCTCCCGTTCGGGCAGCGGCTCGCCCAGCATCAGGGTCCGCACCACCCGCTCGGCGGCCCGCCCGTCGTCGAACTCGCAGTACCGCCGGCGGAACGCGGACCGCAGCCGCGCCGCCTCCTCGTCCCGCCAGGTCCCCGAGTCGAACAGCCACGCCAGCTCCCGGTAGGAGCGCGCCACATGGCCCGGCGCCTCGGCGACGATGTCGAGGTAGGCGCCCCGGCTGGCCCGGTAGGCGTCCCAGTCGTCGGCGTGGAGGACGATCGGGCGGTCCAGGTTGGCGTAGTCGAACATCAGGGCCGAGTAGTCGGTGACCAGGACGTCGGCGGCGAGCAGCACGTCCTGCACCTCCGGTTCGTCCGTGGCGTCCACGAGCACACCGCGCCGGTGCAGCTCCGCGAGGCCGAGACCGCGCGCCGGTCCGTCGGCGAGCGAGGGGTGCAGCCGGACCACGAGGGTGCGGCCCTCGCCCAGGTCGGCGGCGAACCGGGCCAGGTCGATCCGCTCCACCAGCCCGTCCCTGCGGTAGTCCCGGCGGGTCGGCGCGTACAGCACCACCGTGTCGCCCTCCGGGATGCCGAGCCGCGCGCGGACCGCACGGCCGCTGTCGGGGCCCGCGCCGACCAGGACGTCGTTGCGGGGGCTGCCGGAGCGCAGGGAGGTGAAGTGGCAGGGGAAGGCCCGCTCCCACACCAGCTCGGAGTGCCGGTTGGCGACCAGGCTGTGGTCCCAGCGGTCGGACCGGCGCAGCATCTGCGGCACGTCGAAGCCGTGCCGGGCGCCGGGCTTGCCCAGCAGGTCGGCGCCCATGAACTTCAGCGGCGTGCCCTGATGGGTGTGGATGTGCACACTCCCCGGGCGTTTGACCAGCGCCCCGGACCAGTTGACGTTGTTGACGAAGAAGGTGGCCCGCTCGGTCACCCTGCGGTATCCGGGCGAGTCGAGCAGCACGTACTCGGTGCCGGGCGGCAGCCCGGCCGCCCTCTCCTCGTCGGCCAGCACCCAGACGCCCCTGATGTGCGGGGCGACGTCGCGCGCCGCGCGGTGGATCGCCGCCGGGTCGCCGAGCACCCCCCGGTGGGAGAACGCCGAGTACACGGCGAGGTCGGGGTCCAGCGGGCGGCGCAGCGCCGACCGGGCCCGTACCGCCCGGGCCGCCGTCGCCGTACGCGCCCGGCGGGCCCGCCGCCCCAGCTCCCGGCCCGCCCGCCCGGCCTGCCGCCGCAGCACGTAACCGGCGTAGCTCCCCTCCAGCACCCGCAGCTCGGCGGGGACCCGGACGCCCTCGGGCCGGTGGGCGTGGAACATCTCGGCCGTACGGCGGAAGAACTCGGCCTTGTCGGACGGGGGCAGCCGGTCCGGTTTGGAGAGGATGTCGAGACAGTGCTCGCCCATCTTGGCGTGCAGGAACGGCCGCCAGTGCGCCAGCGCCGGGCGGGCGTCGACGAAGCGGAACACCCGCGCGTACTGCTCGTGGACGTCGAAGTGCTTGCGGCTGGTGGTGGACAGGATGCTGCCCTGACGGCGCTGCCGGTAGTACAGGCAGATCCGGTCCAGCGTGGCGATGCGCTCCGCGCTGAGCAGCACCGGGAACGTCCAGGGCGTGTCCTCGTAGTAGCCGGGCGGGAAGCTGAATTCCTCCCGTTCGACGAAGTCGCGGCGGTAGGCCTTGTTCCACACCACCATCAGCAGATCGAGGATCTCCGGCCGTTCGGCGGCCGTGAAGGTGGAGTCCGGTCCCGCCAGGACGTGGGCCAGGGCGTTGCGGCGGGTGCCGCCCCACCAGTAGGTGCGGGCGTAGTCGAAGACCAGGACGTCCGGGTCGCCGGTCTCGTCGAGCCGGTCGGCCAGGGCGCGCAGCGCGCCCGGGGTGAGGGTGTCGTCGCTGTCCAGGAAGAGCAGGTAGTCACCCGTCGCGTGCGGCATCCCGGCGTTGCGGGCCCGCCCGAGGCCCACGTTCTCCGGCAGGTGCAGCACCCGGACCCGCTCGTCGCGGGCCGCGTACGCGTCGAGGATCGCCCCGCAGCCGTCGGGGGAGCGGTCGTCGACGGCGATCACCTCGATGTCCCGGTACGACTGCCCGAGCACCGAGTCGAGACAGGCGTGCAGGTACGCCTGCACGTTGTGGACGGGGACGATGACGCTGAAGCGGGGCACGTCAGCTCCTCACCGGGGTGGCGGCGGCCGCGGGCGCGGGGACACGCTCCGCGAGCGGGATCACGGGGGGCAGCGCCTCGGGCGGCTCGCCGAGCAGCACCCGGCGCACGACCCGCTCGGCGGCCCGGCCGTCGTCGAAGGCGCAGAACCGCTCCCGGAACCGGGCCCGCAGCGCGGCCGACTCCGCGCCCGCGTACGAGCCGTCGCGGAACACCCGGGCCAGCTCGTCGGGGGTGCGCACGACCGGCCCCGGCGGTACGTCCATCAGGTCGAAGCAGACGCCCCGGACCTCCCGGTAGACGTCCCAGTCGTCGGCGTAGACCACGATCGGGCGGTCCAGGGCGGCGTAGTCGAACATGATCGACGAGTAGTCGGTGATCAGCGCGTCGGCGGCCAGGCACACGTCCTCCGAGGAGCGGTGCGCGGACACGTCGATGACCCGGGTGTTCCGGCCGCTCTCGCGTGCGCCCCGGTCGTAGAAGTAGTGGGCGCGCAGCAGCACCACGACGTCCTCGCCGGCCGCCGCGCAGAACGCCTCCAGGTCGAGGCCGGGCTCGAAGCCGGTGTGGTGGTCGCGGTGGGTGGGCGCGTACAGCACGGCCGTCGCGCCCTCGGGGACGCCCAGCTCCGCGCGGACGCGCGCCACGTCGCCGGCCGTGGCGGTCAGATACACGTCGTTGCGCGGATAGCCGTACTCCAGGTGCTCGTAGGCGCCGGGGAAGGCGCGCTCCCACACCCGGGTGGAGTGCGGGTTGGAGGACAGGTTGTAGTCCCAGCGGTCCACCCGGCCCAGCAGCTTGGTGAAGCTGCCGGTCGCCGCGGCCACCACCGGGTACGTCGACTGGTCGACGCCCATGGTCTTCAGCGGGGTGCCGTGCTGCGTCTGGAGGTGGACGCTGCCCGGCCGTTTGACGACGCCCTCCGCGAAGTTGGCGTTGTTGACGAGGTACTTGGCGCGGGCCAGCACCTCCCAGTAGCGGCGGCTGCCGATGACCGCGTACGCGACGCCGTCCGGCACGGTGTGCGCCTGGTCGGCCTCGACCAGGAACACCGAGCGGATGTGCGGGGCGAGTTCCCGGGCCTTCGCGTGGATCGCGGCCGGGTTGCAGGCGTAGCCGCGGCCCCAGTACGCGCAGTACACGGCGAGGTTCGGATCCAGCGGGCGGCGCAGGTGCAGCCGGTACAGCAGCCGGGTGCGCAGGCCCCGGGGCCGCGGCAGTGCCGCCACCGCGCGGGACGCCGTACGGCGGGCGCCGCGCAGGGCGGCGAAGGCCGCGTAGGACCCGGCCGCCAGCAGCCGGTGCTGCACGCCGAGGCTGCCGCCCGGGGGCCGGAACCCGGCGGGGCGGTGGCGGCGGTACAGGGCGCTCGCCCGGCGGAAGAAGGCCCGGCGGCCGGACGGGAGCCGCCGGGGGTGGGCGGCCGTCTTCAGGATGATGGCGAACAGCTGCTCGAACAGCGGTCCCGACCGGTCCGCGGGCAGCTCCAGGTCGGCGGCCCGGGAGAGCACCAGCCCGGCCTGGTCCAGCAGGTCGCCGTGGTGCTCGCCGGGCAGGTTCAGCCGGTTGCCCTGCCGGCGCACCTGATGCCGTACGGCCACCGCGCGGAGCACCGCCACGCGTTCGGCGGCGAGCAGGGCGAGTCCGCCCCAGCCGATGTCGGTGAAGTGCCCCGGCGGGAAGGCCAGGCACTGCTCGGCGGCGAAGGCACGGCGCCAGGCCGCGCTCCACGCCGGGAGGTGCACGCCGGTGAGCCGGGGGGCCCGCCCGGGTGCGAAGGCGCCGTCCGGGGCGCCCGCGAGCAGGGGGGCGGCCGGATTGGTGGGCTCGCCCTCCCACCAGGGCACCCGTTCGTGTTCGAAGAGGAGCACGTCCACCTGCCCGGTCTCCTCCAGCCGCGCGTCCAGGGCGGCCAGCGCGCCCGGGACCAGGACGTCGTCGCCGTCGAGGAACAGCAGATACGTCCCGGTCGCCGCCCGCATCCCCGCGTTGCGCGCCCCCGCCAGCCCTTGCGACGGCGGCGCGTGCACGGGCGCCACCCGGGAATCCCGCTCGGCGTGCCGGGCGGCCACGTCGGCCGCCGGGGACCCGGGGGCGTCACAGACCGGGATCAGCTCGAAGTCACCGAAGGACTGGGCGCGGACCGAGTCCAGCGCCTGGCCCAGCCGACCTGCGACCCCGTGGGACGGGACGATGATGCTGAAGCGGGGCATTCTGCTCTTTCCGTAGGGGATGGCGTGGCGCGGCCGTCTCAGCGTGCGGGGCGCCGGCCGGGCCGCCCCGCCGGCCGCCAGGTGCGCGGCCGGGCCGGGGCGGGCCGCGACGAGCCGGGGGGCATGGGATCTCCCGAGGGGGGAACGACGGTCAGCCGCCGTCGGTGACGGTCAGCAGTCCGGCGGCCCGCCGCGGCGGCACCGGCGCGAGCGGCGGCACCTCGATCACGGCGGCGGCCGGCGGGGCGGGGAGCCGCTCGTCCAGCGGTACGACCGGGGGGACGGCCGTCTCCCCGAGCACGACCCGGCGCACGACCCGCTCGGCGGCCCGGCCGTCGTCGTGCGGGCAGAAACGGTCACGGAACGCCGCGCGCAGCCGCGCGGAGCGGGCTCCGCACCAGTGGCCGGAGGAGAAGACGTCGATCAGCTCGTCCTCGCTGCCGGCGACGGCGCCCGGCGGGGAGCACCGCGGATCGAAGTAGAGGCCGTGGGCCGCCTCGTACGCCTCCCAGTCGTCGGCGTGCAGGACGACCGGCCGGTTCAGGACCGCGTAGTCGCACATCAGCGGGGAGAAGTCGGTGACCAGGGCGTCGGAGGCCAGGCAGAGCGCGGTCACGTCCGGATGCCCGCTCACGTCCAGCACCCGGTCGGAGGCGGCCTCCAGCGGCCCGTCGTGGGGCCGGCCGGCGCGGGCCAGGACGACGAACCGCGGGCCGAGCCGGCGCGCCACGCGCTCCAGGTCGAGCAGCCGGGGCTGGGTGCGGACGTAGTCGCGGTGGGCCGGCGCGTACAGGATCGCCACCGCACCCTTCGGGATGCCCAGCGACTCGCGCAGCAGCGCGACGTCCGCGCCGGTCGCGGTGTGGAAGCGGTCGGTGCGCGGCCTGCCGTACTCCAGGGTGGTGTAGCGGCCGGGGTGCACGCGTTCCCAGGTCAGGGTGGAGTGGCGGTCGGCGGAGACGACGTAGTCCCACTGGTCGACGTCCCGCAGCAGCCGGGCGAAGTCGGTGCGGCGGGCCGCCGCCGGACGCTCCTGGAGGTCCAGGCCCACATGCCCGAGCGGGGTGCCGTCCTGCACCCGGACCAGGGTCTGGCCCCCGCGCTTGACCAGGCCGGGCTCCGTCTCCGTGTCGGTCACCAGGTACGCGGCCCGGGCGAGCGCGGTCCAGTGGGCGGCCGTGCCGGGGACGAGACGCTGGGTGCCCGGCGCGAGGGTGTGATGGTGTTCGGGACCGGCCGCCCAGGCGGTGCGGATGTGCGGGGCGAGGTCGCGCACCGCGGCCTCCAGGGCGCCCGGGTCGCCGCCGCGTCCCGCGCGGGCGGTGAACAGGGCGAGGTCGGTGCGCAGCGGGAGCAGCCGCTGGAGGCGGTAGTGCCCGCGCAGTGCGGCGCGGCGCAGGACGCCCAGCAGCCGCCCGGTGGTGCGGGCCGTGCCGCGGCTCGCGGACGCCGTCAGCCGCAGGGCCCGGTAGGTGCGGTGCAGGCCGAACCGGACCAGTGTGTGGTGGACACGGGCGCGCGCCGGGACGGGCGCGCCGGGTGCCCGGTGGCGCCAGTACTGGGCCCGGGCCCGGCGCAGGAACGCGGCCCGCGAACCCTGCGGCAGCCGGTCCCGACGGGTGTACACCGTCACCAGGTGGTCCACCATGCGGCGGAACAGCACCGGGCGCCAGCGCTCCAGTTCGGGCCGCCCGTCGAGGAACGCGAAGACCCGGTCGTACTGGGCGAAGACGTCGAAGTGCCGGTCACTGGTGGTGCGCAGGATGCAGCCGGTCCGCCGCTGCCGGTAGTGCACGCACACCCGGTCGAGCGTGGCGATCGACTCGGCCGTCATCAGGGCCGGGTACGTCCACGGGGTGTCCTCGTAGTAGCCGGGCGGGAAGGCGAGGCCCGAGCGCTGGACGAACTCCCGCCGGTAGGCCTTGTTCCAGGCCACCATCAGCAGGTTCATCAGCCCCGGCCGGTCGGTGAGCCGGAACGGCGCAGGGCCCCGCTCGGTGAGTTCGGCGGCGACCCGGTTGCGCACGGTCTCGCCCGACCAGTACGTGCGCGCGTAGTCGTAGACCAGGACGTCCGGGTCGCCGGTCTCCTTCAGCCGGTCGGCGAGGGCGAGCAGCGCGTCGGGGGTGAGGGTGTCGTCGCCGTCGAGGAAGACCAGGTAGTCGCCGGTCGCCCGCTCGATCCCCGCGTTGCGGGCCCGCCCGAGCCCGGTGTTCTCCGGCAGGTGCACGACCCGCACGCGAGGGTCACGGGCCGCGAACTCGTCGATCACCGCGCCGCAGGCGTCCGGCGAGCAGTCGTCGACGGCGATCAGTTCCAGATCGGGGTACGACTGCGACAGCACCGATTCCAGGCACTCGTGCAGATACGCCTGAACCTGGTACGCGGGGACAATGACACTGAACCTGGGCAAGAGGCATCCAACGGTCGGTGCGGGCGTTCTGCCCGGCAACGGCCGCTGGGCCGACTTGGTTACGCCCCCTGCGGCATCCGGGGGACGCCCGTCACACGAAGGGGCGGATCTCGCCGGTCCGCCCCTCCAACTGCGTAACCCCGACCGCTACTTGACGGCGCCCGCCATCACGCCGGAGACGAACTGCCGCTGGAACGCGAAGAACACGACCAGCGGGACCACCATGGAGATGAACGCGCCGGGCGCCAGGACGTCGATGTTGTTGCCGAACTGCCGTACCTGGGTCTGGAGGGCGACCGTGATCGGCTGGCTCCCCGAGTCGGTGAAGATCAGCGCGACCAGCATGTCGTTCCACACCCACAGGAACTGGAAGATGCCGAGCGCGGCGATGGCCGGACCGGCGAGCGGCATCACGACCCGCACGAACAGCCGCAGTTCGCCCGCGCCGTCCAGCCGGGCCGCCTCCAGCAGCTCCTTCGGGATCTCCGCGAAGAAGTTCCGCAGCAGGAACACCGCGAACGGCAGTCCGAAACCGACGTGGAAGAGGACCACACCGGTCAGGGAGCCGAAGATGCCCAGGTTGCCGAAGAGTTCGGCGATCGGGATCAGCGCCACCTGCACCGGCACCACCAGCAGCCCCACGACCGCAAGGAACCACCAGTCGCGGCCCGGGAACTCCATCCAGGCGAAGGCGTAGCCGGCGAGCGAGCCGATCACCACCACCAGCACGGTCGCCGGGACGGTGATGTACACCGTGTTCAGCAGCGAGCCGGTGATGTCGTCGTTCTCCAGCAGCGTCTCGTAGGCGCCGAAGGTGAGTCGGGAGGGCTCGGTGAACACCGTCCACCAGCCGTCGGCGGCCATGTCCTGCGGGGTGCGCAGGCTGGCCAGCAGCAGCCCGATCGTCGGCACCAGCCAGAACAGGCCGACGACGATCAGGAACACCCGGACCAGACCGCCGCTCACCCACTGACCGAGCCGCGAGCCCAGCGACGGCTCCGCCTTGACGGTGGGGACGGCCGGGGCACCGGCCTTGGTGGCACTCATCGCCTGACCTCCCGCCGCAGCCGCCGTACGTTGAACCACATCACCGGGATCACCAGCAGCAGCAGGAACACCGCGATGGCGCTGGCGATGCCCGGCTGGTCCGCCGAGAAGCCCTGGCGGTAGAGCTCCAGCGCCAGCACGTTGGCGTCGTCCTGGGAGGAGCCCGGGGCGATGATGAAGACCAGGTCGAACACCTTCAGCACGTTGATCATCAGGGTGACGGTGACCACCGCGAGGACCGGAGCCAGCAGGGGCACCGTGACCCGTCTGAACACCTGCCACTCGTTCGCGCCGTCCACCCGCGCGGCCTCCAGCAGCTCCCGCGGCAGCCCCGCGAGCCCGGCCGCGATCAGCACCATCGCGAACCCCGCCCACATCCAGATGTACGAGCCGATGATCGCCGGCGTGACCAGCGACGGGCCCAGCCAGTCGAGCCCGTTGTACGGCGCGTCGAAGTTGTCGGCCGGGAGCCGCAGCCGCGCCCCGTCGGCCTTCGACGACAGGGAGAACGTGCCGTCGCCGCCCGCCGTGGCCGTCTCCACCACCTCGCCGTCCTTGACGGCCTCGATCCGCATCCCCGGATAGCCCAGCTCGGAGGAGTCGACCTGGTTCAGCGTGCCGACGCCCTCGCCGCGGGTGAAGTCCTGCCAGGTCGTGCCGGTGATCCGGTCGTCCTCCGGCTTCGGCGCCGCCGCCGGCTTCGCGTCGTCCGGCATCAGATCGGGGGCGACCCCGACCAGCGGCAGCGTGACCGTGTCACCGGCGCTCACCGTGCCCCTGGTGATGAACGCGCCCCCGCCGGCCGGTTCCAGCGGCGACTCGCGGCCCGGGTGCGCCTTGGGGAACGCCGAGGACTGGGCGAAGGTGTCGTGCACCCCCACCCACACCGCGTTCGCGACGCCCTTGTCCGGGTCCTGGTCGTACACCAGGCGGAAGATGATCCCGGCCGCCAGCATGGAGATCGCCATCGGCATGAAGACGACCAGTTTGAACGCGGTGCCCCAGCGCACCCGTTCAGTCAGCACCGCGAAGATCAGTCCGAGCGCGGTCGCGACCGTCGGCGCGAACACCACCCAGATGATGTTGTTCTTCAGGGCGGTGCGGATGCCGTCGTCGGTGAACAGCGCCTGGTAGTTGTCGAATCCGGCGAACCCGTCGCCGGACTGGTCGTAGAAGCTGCGGACGACGGAGTACCCGATCGGGTAGACCACGAGCGCACCGAGCAGCACGAGCGCGGGCAGCAGGAACAGCGCCGCGACCGTTCTCCGGGTGCCGGTGACGCTCTTGCGCGACTTGGGAGCGGCAGGGGCCGTCTTCCGGGCCCCCGCCGCCGTGTCCGACGCCATCGCCGGATCAGTTCCCGTACGCCGCGGCCGCGTCGGCCTCCAGCTTGGCCTGCGTCCCCGCGACGTCCTCCGGGTTCTTCAGGAAGTCCTGGAGCGCCTTCCACTCGCCCTTGCCGGGCGTCCCGCCGAAGGCCTGCGGGGCCTGGTCGGACATGTCGAAGCGGAAGTCGTCCCCGGCGTCGATCAGCGCCTTGGCCATCTTCTGCTGGACCTCGTTGGGGTACGCGGAGTTCGGCACGTTCTTGTTCGGCGAGAGGTAGCCGCCGAGCTTCGCCTGGATGGCCGCCGCGTCCGGGGAGGCGAGGAAGGTCGCCAGCGCCTGTGCCGCGGGCGAGTCCTCGAGGATCACCGCCGCGTCGCCGCCGGACACCACGGGCGGGGCGTCGCCGACCGCCGGGAACGGGAACACCTTCGCGTCCGTGCCCACCTCGGCCTCGGTCTCGGCGATGTTCACCTGCACGAAGTCGCCCTCGTAGACCATGCCGGCCTTGGGCTGGTCGCCGCCGGTGAACGTCTGGGTGACGGACGCCGGGAACTCCGTCTGCAGCGCGCCGGAGGCACCGCCCGCGACGTAGTCCTGCTTGCCCCAGATCCCGGCGAGCGTGGTCAGGGCCTCCGCGACGGAGGGGTCCGTCCACTTGATCTCGTGCCTGGCCAGCTGGTCGTACTTCTCCGGTCCCGCCTGGGAGAGGTACACGTTCTCGAACCAGTCGGTCAGCGTCCAGCCGTCGGCGCCGCCGACGGAGAACGGGGTGACACCGGAGTCGTACACCGTCTGCGCGGTGGTGAGCAGTTCGTCCCATGTGGTGGGCTCGGCGGCGCCGGCGTTCTCGAAGACCTGGGCGTTGTACCAGATCAGCGACTTGTTGGCGGCCTTGTAGTAGACGCCGTACTGCTCGCCGTCGACCTTGCCGATGTCCTGCCAGCCCTGCGAGTAGTTCTCGGTGAGCTCCTTGGTCGCCTCCGGGCCCAGCGGTTTCGCCCAGTCCTTCTCCACGGCCTGCTTGATGGCGCCCGGCTGCGGCAGCATCGCCACGTCCGGCGGGGCGCCACCCGCGATCTTCGAACCGAGGAAGTTGATGATCGGGTCCTGGGCGGGGACGAAGGTCACCTTGGCGCCGGTGCGCTTCTCGAACTCCGCGAGGACCTTCTTGAAGTTCTCCTGCTCGGTGCCGGTCCACACGGCGGCGACCTCCAGGGTCTCGCCGTCCAGTTTCGGCAGGGTGACGGTGGTGCCGGTGTCGCCGGTCCCTCCGCCCTTGTCGTCGTCGCCGCCGTCGTCGTCGCCTCCGCAGGCGGTGAGCGACACGGCGAGCACACCCGCGGCGAGCGCCGCGGCGGCTCTGGTGGCCCTGCGGGAGCGGGGGGTTGCCATGGGGTTGCCGGGCGACCTGCGTATCCGGATGATCCTGCTCGTCCTGCGCATCACTGCCCCGTTCTTCGTACTCCGTCGTACTCCGTCGTACTTCGCCGAACGTTCGAGCGCTGTCCCGTGCGCTCTGGTCTACGCCCGGGGGGTGGGGGTGGCAAGAGCGCGTCCCGTGTCAAGTCCGCGATCGTGACCCCGTCGTGACCAGGAGTCACGGCGGGTGAGTATCCGGGCTCATGACGCCCGCGGCGCGGGGCGGAATGCTGAGGGCATGTCGATCGGACGAACAGTCACCACGGTCGCTCTCCTCGCCGTCACCCTGACCGCGTGCGGGACCGAGCGGAGCGGCGGGCAGGCGGCACCGGCGGAGAGCCCCCGGCAGTCGGAGAGCCCCCGGCCGTCCTCCGGCGCCCGGCCGACGTGCGCGCGGCCCGCCGAGGCGCCCACGGTGCGCCCCTCGCCCTCCGCCGGGAACACGGACGGCCGGCCGGAGGGGAACGGGGACGGCGCTCCCCACTACGCCGAGAACCACGCCTACCGGATGCCGGCGCCGCTGACCCCGGAGAAGCGGGCCTGGGGAGAGGCGTCGGCGAAGCTCGTCCGCGCGGAACTGGAAAAGGTGCGCGAGGAGGGCGGGGCCGGCGCGTACGGCGCCTACGCCGAGGAGCGGATCGCCGCGGCCCTGGCCCGCCTCGGCTGCGGCGAGGAGCACGGGATCCACATCAACAACGGCTTCTACAGCGTCCACACCGGGGCGGCCTGTGTCTCCGGGCGGGTGACGGAGGACGAACTGACCACCGAGGTGCACGGCGCCTACATCGAGCCCCAGCCCGGGACCGGCCCCTGTGTGAGGAACCGGGGAGGCCACTGACCGGACTCGGGCCCGCTCCGGCCGGTCACAGCAGGGACGGCACCTCCGCCGCCGAGACCTGACGGGCCGCCCGCTCCAGCGCGCTGGCCAGCAGCGCCAGATCGGTCGGGCCGTTGCCGAGTTCGCGGACCTGGCGGCGGGCCGGGGGGTCGCCCATCCGGTGCCACTCCAGGGGGACGACCGTCGGCCGCAGCGTCGCCGTGCGCGGGATGCGGCCGGTCACCCGGCCGCCCTGGAACGCCGTCCCCCCACCGTCCGGGAGGGTCAGCCGGCCACGGCCCGGCGCCGGGTCGTCCGGGCCGCCGCCCGGCACGGGCGCGTCGAGCGCGACCCGCAGCGACGCCTGCCGCACCGGCTCGGTCTGCGCCGTGCGGGCACAGGGACCGGTCGCCGCGACCAGGTGCACACCCAGCCGCTCGCCGTCCCGCGCCACGGCCTCCAGCGCCCGCATCACCGACCCGGCGGCGGGCCGCCCCGGCGAGCCGAGCGCGGGCGACACCAGCGCGTCCAGGTCGTCCACGACCACCACCAGCCGGGGCAGCGGCGGCGCGGCCTCCGTCTTGCGCCGGTCCGCTCCCGGCCGCAGCCGCAGGGTCGTACTCGGCGGGGCGTCCAGGTCGCCGTTCTGCTCGCCCGCTCCCGCGCGGGAGACGGCCGTGCGCTGGGCGACCATACGGTCCGACAGTTCGCGTCCGGTGTGCCACTCCGCGAAGTCCGAACGGCCCAGCAGCTCCGCGCGCCGCTTCAGCTCGGCGCTCAGCGACTGCGCGAACTCCCGCATCCGCACCGGGTCGTTGGCGCACAGGTGCGTGGTGACGTGCGGTACGTCCGTACACACCCGCAGGCCTTCACCGTGCCCGGTGCCCGGCGTGGGGCCGCCCCTGCCGTCGACCAGCACGATGGCCAGCCGGTCGGGGCGCTCGGCGGCGGCCAGCGAGGCGACGACCGCCCGCAGCAGTTCCGTACGGCCGCTGCCGGGCGGCCCCTCGACCAGCAGATGCGGTCCGTCGGCGGCGAGGTCGGTGACGACCGGGCCGCGCGGTCCGGCGCCCAGTATGGCGGTGACACGCCCGCCGAGCGCCTGGGTGTCGTCGGCCGCGTCCGCCCAGCGGGCCATCAGCGAGGCCGGGGTGGCCCGGGCCAGGCCCAGCTCGTCCAGCAGCCGTGCCGCCCGGGGCAGCGGGGCGGACACACGCGCGTGCCGCTCGCCGGGGGAGCCGTCGGTGCGCAGCGGCGCGAGCGCCCGCGCGAACCGCTCGGCCCAGGCGGGGGAGACCGCGTCGACGGTGGCGAGGGTGCCGTGGCCCACGGGCCCCGGAGGCGTCCCGGAGCCGCTGCCGGCCACCCGCAGCAGCCGCAGCGCGGTCGCCACGTCACCGCTGAGCAGGGCGACCGCCCCGCACGCGCGGAACGACGGCGCCACCGCGCAGGCCGCCTCGTACGTCTCCGTCACCGGGGACGCGGGGGAGGCGGCGGCCGTCTCGGCGAGGCACACCACGTGGATCCCGGCCCGCGGGCCGTCCAGGGCCAGCCGGTCCACCGCCTCGCGGACCTCCGCACCACCGGGGTCGCCGTCCACCACGACCACGGTGTACGGCCCGTCGCCGCGCGGTGCGGGCGCGCCCGCGTGGTCGTGGTCCGCCAGGCGGCGCAGCAGCTCGTCCGCGCGGGCCGCGGCCTGCTCGCGGTCGTGCGCCAGCAGCAGGCGGCAGTCCTGGCCGTGCCCCGGGCGCAGATGGGGAAGCCAGCCCAGCCAGGACCACTCCGCGGTGCGCTCCGCCGGCGGGCGGGAGTGGTCGGCGGCGATCAGGACGATCTCCAGGGAGTCGGGGGAGTGCAGCGCGGCGAGCTGGGCCAGCACCGCGCGGGCCAGCCCGGCGAGGCGGTCACGCGGTCCGGCCAGGCCCAGCGCGCCCACCTCGCGCAGGTCCGACGTCACCGGCACGGCGGGCAGCAGGCCCGAGCCGTCCGGCGCGGACCGGTCCGTGGTGCCGAGCCGCACGGTGAGCGCCTCGGGGTGACCCGGCCCGCGCTCCCACAGCCGGGGGCCGGGACCGAGCGCGGTCAGCAGCAGCGTGGCGGGGTCCGGCCAGGTCTCGGGCTGTACGGGGGCGGCGGGGGCCGACTGCGGCGCGGGCCCG
The DNA here is from genome assembly GCF_055571535.1 of Streptomyces sp. NPDC030893. NCBI lineage: Bacteria > Bacillati > Actinomycetota > Actinomycetes > Kitasatosporales > Streptomycetaceae > Streptomyces > Streptomyces sp. NPDC030893. The sequence continues at coordinate 21,268 of NZ_JBVIFC010000001.1, forward strand.
TCCGGCCGCGCGGCGTACGCGTCCCGCACGCCCGCCGTGGCGTCCCGCTCCGCCCGGCCCCCGGTCAGGCGCCGGGCCCAGGCCCCGATCCCGCCCCGCTTCCGCCCGACGGGGGGCTCGGGGAGGTCGGTGCCGCGGAGGGGGGTGCCCTTGCGGCGGGGCGCGTCGGCGCCGGTTCCACGCGGGCGCGGGGAGTCGGGTCCGGCCCCGGCCGCATCGCCGTACCGCCCGTCACGCACCGGACCCGTCGTGCCGGCGGTGGGGCCCTGGGGGGTGCGGGGGGTGCCGTGGTGCCTGTCGGGTGTCGGGGTGGCTGTGCGGGCGGTGTCGTAGGGCCCGTGGCCGGTTGAGCCGGCGGTCGGTGCGTTGGGGGTGTGGGCCGGGGAGGGAGGTGTGCCGTGGTGTCCGTCGGGGGTCGGGTCGGCTGTGTGGGTGTCGTGGTGCCCGTGGCGGGTCGAGCCGCTGGTGGGTCCTCCGGGTGCGCGACCAGGGGAGGCGGATGTGCCGTGGTGTCCGTCGCGTGCATCGCCGGCCGTGGGGGCGGTGCCGTAGCGCCCGTGGCCGGTTGAGCCGCGGCTCGGTCCTCCGGGTGCCCGGGCGGGGGAGGGCGTCGTGCCGTGGTCACCGTCGCGTGCATCGCCGGTTGTGCGGGCGGTGTCGTAGGGCCCGTGGCCGGTGGAGCTGCCGGTCGGTGCGCTGGGGGAGGGGGTCGGACCTCCGGGTGTGTGGGCCGGGAAGGGCGGTGTGTCGTCGCGCCCGTCGTGTGTCGTGCCGTCGGGGAGGGATCCGGGCGCCCGACCGGCGCCGGGTGCCTCGCCGTGAACGGCGTCGGGGGCCCGGTGCCCCGCGGCACCGGCACCGGCGTCGAGAGGCCCGCGCCCCGTCTCGCCGGTCACCGGCCTCGGCTGCGAGACGCGCCGCCCCTTCGGCACCCGGGGCACATCACCGCGCGTGGCGATCCGCACCGTACGGTCCCCGGAGCCGCTTCCCCGCCGCTCGACCGCCGGTGCCCCGCCCTGCCCCGGCACCAGCGGCCCCTCACCCGCGTAAGAGCCGCCCACGGCCTGCCCCTGGGCAGCGCCTCCGTCGGGACCCTCGCTCACCGCCCAGCTCGCCGAGCCGTACGCGTGATGGGTCCGTCCCCGCGGTACGTCCGCCGGCCGCCCCCGTGTGCCCGGGCCCTCCGCGCCGGCTTCCGTCCGTTCGGACGTCCCGGCGCCGCCCCCCGGCAGCCGAGGTCCCGGCACCCGGACGTGCCCCTCCCCGTCCGGTGTCGTCACCGCCCGCGCGTGCGGTCCCGCCGCCGGTGTCAGGCGCAGCGCCGACTCGCCGATGCGCAGCAGCGCGCCCGGGGTCAGCCGGACCGGGCGGGGGCCCACGCGACGTCCGTCCAGGGTCGTGCCGTTGGTGGAGCCGAGGTCGGCGACGGAGACGCGGCCGTCCGCCGCGACCGTCACCGCGCAGTGCAGCCGGGAGACGTCCGGGTCGTCGAGCGGTACGTCGGCGTCGGCCGAGCGGCCTATGCGGATCTCGCCGCCGTGCAACAGGTGCACCCCGCCCGCGTCCGGGCCGGCGACGACATGCAGCCGGGTCGGGGCCTCGTCCAGCTCGGGATGCGGTTCGGGCTCGCCGGGGGCGCCCACGGCCAGCACCGCCCCGTCGATCAGCGGCGGCTCGCCCAGCGTGCAGCGCTGCGCGTCGAGCCGCTGGTCGCCCGCGTACAGCACCGGCGCGCCCGTGGAGCCGGACGTGCCGTCGCCGCCGGAGACCGCGGAGGCCAGCGCGGAGGCCACCGCGGCGAGGGCCGTGCCCGCGGGCGCCGTGACCAGCACGTCGCAGCTCGTGGCCCGCTCCCGCGCGGGGGAGGAGGGGCCCAGCGGGTCTACGACGGTCAGCCGGATCTGCATCGCCGTCAGCGGTCCCTTCTGCGCGGGCGCCCGCGGCACGGGGGGACGAGAACCGCCCCGCGGTCCCCCAACCGCGGCCTTCCCCCACCGCCACACGCGCACGTACGGCCAGTACTGCACGCATCCTCGCACCTGACACCGACAACGCGCCCGCCGCCCGCCATTGAATGATCTTGATTGGTCGGCTCTGCCCGTAAAAGTGCCTGACCAGTGACGGGCCGATGATCGTTCCGGGCCCACTTGAGATCGGTCACGTCCGCCGCGCGGCAACCAACGGACCGAGTGGAGCGTCTTTCCTGCGAACCGTCGAACACCGACGGGAACCGGTACGTAAGACCCACCGAGACAGATCGGTCCGACCACCGGAAAGGCGGCCTCGAAGACGACCGGCCGGTATCCCGCGCGGCGGCACTACAGTGGGTCGGAACATTCCGCAGCAGGGTGGACCACGGTGTACGCCAGCCAAGCAAGCAGCAGGGAGCGCATGACGTGCGGCCGGTAGGGAGCAAGTACCTGCTCGAGGAGCCGCTCGGTCGCGGCGCCACGGGCACCGTCTGGCGAGCCCGCCAGCGGGAGACCGCGGGCGCCGAGGCGGCCGTACCGGGACAGCCCGGCGAGACCGTCGCGATCAAGGTCCTCAAGGAGGAGCTCGCGAGCGACGCCGACGTCGTGATGCGGTTCCTGCGCGAGCGCTCGGTCCTGCTGCGGCTCACCCACCCGAACATCGTCCGGGTCCGCGACCTGGTGGTCGAGGGTGACCTGCTGGCGCTGGTCATGGACCTCATCGAGGGTCCCGACCTGCACCGCCACCTCCGCGAGAACGGCCCGTTCACCCCGGTCGCCGCGGCCCTGCTGACCGCGCAGATCGCCGACGCGCTCGGCGCCAGCCACGCCGACGGCGTGGTGCACCGCGACCTGAAGCCCGCCAACGTCCTGCTGAAGCAGACCGGCGGCCAGATGCACCCGATGCTCACCGACTTCGGCATCGCCCGCCTCGCCGACTCCCCGGGCCTGACCCGCACCCACGAGTTCGTCGGCACGCCCGCGTACATCGCGCCCGAGTCCGCCGAGGGCCGCCCGCAGACCTCCGCCGTCGACATCTACGGCGCCGGCATCCTGCTGTACGAGCTGGTCACCGGCCGCCCGCCGTTCTCCGGGGGCTCCGCCCTCGAAGTGCTGCACCAGCATCTGAGCGCCGAACCGCGCCGCCCCTCCACGGTTCCCGACCCGCTGTGGACGGTCATCGAGCGCTGTCTGCGCAAGAACCCCGACGAGCGGCCCAGCGCGGAGAACCTCGCGCGCGGCCTGCGCGTCGTCGCCGAGGGCATCGGGGTGCACGCGAACTCCGCGCAGATCGGTGCCGCGGAAAACGTCGGCGCGCTCCTCGCCCCCGACCCGGCGCCCGCACCGGTGCCCGACGCCCCCGGTGCCGCGGACCCCACGCAGGTCCTGCCGCACGGCGCCGGCGCCTACGACCCCAACGGTGCCACCAGCGTCCTCCCGCAGACCGGCGGACCGGCCGGCGCCGCCGACCCGACGGCCGTGATGCCGCCGGTGCCGCCCGGGCAGCCGGGGCAGTCCGGCGGACCGGGACCCGAGGACCCGCACCCCTGGCAGAACCAGCTCCGCGCGGCCCGCGACCGCAACGAGCAGACCCAGGTCCAGTACCTCGACCCGAACCAGGACCCGCTGCGCCGCCGCCCCCAGCGGCAGGTCGCCCGGCCCCCGCAGCAGCCCCCGCAGCAGCCGCCGCAGCGCCGCCCCCAGCCGCAGCCGCAGCCCGGCCCGGGGTACGGCTACCCGCAGCAGCAGCACCAGCCCCAGCAGTACGCCCCGCCCCCGCCACCGCCTCAGCGGCCGCAGCAGCCCCAGCCGCAGCGGTACGCGCCGGAGCCGCAGCGCCCCGCGCGGGAGCCCCGGCCGCCCCGGCAGCGCAGCGCCAACCCGATGCGCATCCCCGGGCTCGGCTGCCTCAAGGGCTGCCTTTTCACGATCATCATCCTGTTCGTCGCGGGCTGGCTGATCTGGGAGCTGAGCCCGCTCCAGGACTGGATCGGCACCGGAAAGGGCTACTGGGAGCAGCTCAGCGACTGGTTCGGCTCGGTGACGGGCTGGATCGAGGACCTGGGCGGCCCCGACGAACCCTCGACGCCCTCCGGGACCAACTGAGCCTGTTCGTTGATTTGTCGACATCCGGAGGGTGATTTCCGTATCCCCGGTGAAGGCCGGCTGCCCGGACGCGTAGCTTTGGCGACAACACGCGTCGGTAGGAGCAGTCTTGGCACGGAGAATCGGCAGCCGGTACACCGCCCATCAGATCCTCGGGCGGGGCAGCGCCGGCACGGTGTGGCTGGGCGACGGCCCCGACGGGCCCGTCGCCATCAAGCTGCTGCGTGAGGATCTCTCCTCGGACCAGGAGCTCGTCGGCCGTTTCGTGCAGGAGCGGACGGCGCTGCTGGGCCTGGAGCACCCGCACGTCGTCTCGGTGCGCGACCTGGTGGTCGACGGCAACGATCTCGCGCTGGTCATGGACCTCGTCCGGGGCACGGACCTGCGCACCCGCCTCGACCGGGAACGCAGGCTGGCCCCGGAGGCCGCGGTGGCGATCGTCGCCGACGTCGCGGACGGTCTGGCGGCGGCGCACGCGGCCGGGGTCGTGCACCGCGACGTGAAGCCGGAGAACGTCCTGCTGGACATGCAGGGCCCGCTCGGCCCCGGCGGCTCGCACCGCGCCCTGCTCACGGACTTCGGCGTGGCGAAACTCATCGACACCCCGCGCCGCACCCGGGCCACCAAGATCATCGGCACGCCGGACTACCTGGCCCCGGAGATCGTCGAGGGCCTCCCCCCGCGCGCCTCGGTCGACATCTACGCCCTCGCCACGGTCCTGTACGAGCTGCTCGCGGGCTTCACACCGTTCGGCGGCGGACACCCGGGCGCGGTACTGCGCCGCCATGTCACCGAGACGGTCGTCCCCCTGCCCGGCATCCCGGACGAGCTGTGGCAGCTGCTGGTGCAGTGCCTGGCGAAGGCCCCGGCGTCCCGGCTGCGCGCCTCCGAGCTGGGCGCACGGCTGCGGGAGCTGCTGCCGCTGCTGGAGGGGATGCCCCCGCTGGACGTGGACGAGCCGGACACCGAGCCGGAGGACGCGCCGGGTGAGACGGCCGTCCCGTCCCCGGCCGCCGGTGAACCCGCGCGGCGCCGCGGAGCGGTCCCCCTGGTGCCGGGTGCCAAGCCGTCCGACTCCAACCGGGACACACATACGTCGATGAGGGTGCCCGCCCCCGACGAACTGGCCGGCGGCGCCCGCGGCACGGCCCGTGCCCCCCGCGCGTCCGGCTCCCCCCGCCCCGGCTCGGCCCGCAACCGCGCGGTGACCCGCCGACGCCGCCTGACCCTGGCGCTGGCGGCGGTCCTCCTGACCGCAGCCGGCGCGGCCACCTGGCTCGCCACCACCGACGACACCCCCACCCCACCCCAGGACACCCAGAACTCCGCCCCGACCACCCCCTGACCCCTCAGGGGCGCGGGGCTGTATCGATATGCGGCTCCGCCGCGTGGGCGCACGGGGGTCTGGGGGCGAAGCCCCCAGGGACGGGACGGGAAGGGGCGGCGGGGGCGAACAAAGCCCTGCGCCCACCCCCGGCCCTCCCACCCCCCGCTCCCCGCCCTCCGCCCGGCAAGGGCCACCGCGTGGAACCGTTACGCTGGAGGGCGTGGCAGTCGTCGATGTATCCGAAGAGCTGAAGTCCCTCTCCTCGACCATGGAGTCGATCGAGGCCGTCCTGGACCTCGACAGGATGAGGGCAGACATCGCCGTGCTCGAGGAGCAGGCGGCCGCGCCGTCCCTCTGGGACAACCCGGAAGAGGCGCAGAAGATCACGAGCAGGCTCTCCCACCTCCAGGCCGAGGTGCGCAAGGCCGAGGCGCTGCGCGGCCGGATCGACGATCTCGCCGTGCTCTTCGAGATGGCCGAGGAGGAGGACGACCCGGACACCCGCGAGGAGGCCGAGGCCGAGCTCGCCCTCGTCAAGAAGGCGCTGGACGAGATGGAGGTCCGGACGCTGCTCAGCGGTGAGTACGACGCGCGTGAGGCGCTCGTCAACATCCGCGCGGAGGCCGGCGGCGTCGACGCCGCCGACTTCGCCGAGAAGCTCCAGCGCATGTACCTGCGCTGGGCCGAGCAGCACGGCTACAAGACCGAGGTCTACGAGACGTCGTACGCGGAAGAGGCCGGCATCAAGTCGACCACCTTCGCCGTCCAGGCGCCGTACGCCTACGGCACCCTCTCCGTCGAACAGGGCACGCACCGCCTGGTGCGCATCTCGCCGTTCGACAACCAGGGCCGCCGCCAGACCTCCTTCGCGGGCGTCGAGATCCTCCCCGTGGTCGAGCAGACCGACCACATCGACATCGACGAGTCCGAGCTGCGCGTGGACGTCTACCGCTCCTCCGGCCCCGGCGGGCAGGGCGTCAACACCACCGACTCCGCGGTGCGCCTCACCCACATCCCCACCGGCATCGTCGTCTCCTGCCAGAACGAGCGGTCGCAGATCCAGAACAAGGCCACCGCGATGAACGTCCTCCAGGCCAAGCTGCTGGAGCGGCGCCGTCAGGAGGAGCAGGCCAAGATGGACGCCCTCAAGGGCGACGGCGGAAACTCCTGGGGCAACCAGATGCGTTCGTACGTGCTGCACCCGTACCAGATGGTCAAGGACCTGCGCACGGAGCACGAAGTCGGCAACCCCGAGGCCGTGTTCAACGGTGAGATCGACGCGTTCCTGGAGGCCGGGATTCGCTGGCGCAAGCAGCGGGAGAAGTAGGCCTCCACGCGAACAGTGATTTGTCGACAAGGCAACTGCCGCCCACCGGGCGGCAGTTGCCTTTCCGTGTCGGGGGTGCCGACGTTTACGTCACAGTCACGGCTTCCTTCTCTCCCAAAGCACGCTTAGCAGGACATCGCGTGCGCAACGGCCTTGACGTTCTTTTGGAAAGTGGGAAGGGTGAAGCGTGGCATGCGTATCTCTGGGGCGCATGTGGACCGGGGGGCGTTTCATCACAGGTACCCCCGTTGATCACGGCCCCGAGCGCCGCCTCATTGACGATCAGCTACTGGGGGTAGCACACACATGACGAAGAAGACGCGGATCCGCGTCGCACGCATCGCAGCCGGCGCCGTGATCGCCGCGGGTGCGTCGCTGATGGTGGCGGGCGTCGCCCAGGCGGACCCGAACGACCCGAGCTGCGGAATCGGAGCCGGCCCGGAATGCGAGAACCCGGACCAGCCGGGCAACCCGGACCCCGACCCGGACCCGGACCCGGACCCGGACCCGGACCCCGAGCCGGACCCGGAGCCGGAGATCCCCGAGATCCCCGAGATCCCCGAGGTCCCGGAGACTCCGGAGCAGCCGGAGACTCCCGAGACCCCGGAAGAGCCCGGCGGTGAGGACCCCGTAGAGGAGCCCACCGAGAAGCCGACCACCCCGGGTAACGGCAATGGTGGCGGCAACGGCGGCAACGCTGCCGACCCCGCCGGTGGCGCCTCGCCGCAGGAGAAGGGCTCCTCCGCCCTCACCGACACCGGCGACCCCGCCCCGGCCACCTCCGCCCAGGGCAACGGCAAGGAGCTCGCCGAGACCGGTGCCATGGAGACCACCTTCCTGGTGATCGGCGCCGCCACGATGATCGCCGGCGGTGTCGGCTTCCGTGTGCTCCCGCGCCTGATGACCGGCCGCGGCGGTGCCGCCGCCTGACGGTGGCGACACGCGTACGGACCGTACGCATGACGTAGCGAAGGGCCCGGAGCGCGAGCGCGCTCCGGGCCCTTCGTACATCCCTACGCCCCTGTCCCGGGCGTCAGACCGTGTGCTGGGCGAGCAGCGCCAACGCCGCGATCAGCACCGCCAGCAGGGCGATCAGCGCCATCGGGTTGAGTCCCGCGAAGAAGTTCTCCTGCTGCAGCCGCTCGCGGTTCGCGCGGCACACCGGGCACCGGCCCTCGCTCACGGGCGCGGCGCAGTTCGCGCACACCAGCCGGTCGTACGTCATGCGCTCGCCCTCCTCACACCGATTCCTGACACACAACGCCCACGTCCACGTGAACGTTCCCCCTACCCACTGTGCCAGGTTCCCGCGGAAGCTGCGCCGGGTCGCTCCGGGAGGGGTGGTTTCGGGGTTCTCGCGGCTGCGGCGGCGTGGGGGCTGGTCGCGCAGTTCCCCGCGCCCCTGGGAGTTTCCGGCACCCGGAACAAAGGGTGCATCTCTTACACAACCCCTCCGGTGACTGCGCTCGCCTCCCCGGTTCGCGTAGGGTCACGCTCATCTACCCCCGGCTACCCGTGGTGCATCCGTGATCCGATTCGACAACGTGTCCAAGGCCTACCCCAAACAGAACCGTCCAGCCCTCAGGGATGTCTCCCTGGAGGTCGAGAAGGGCGAGTTCGTGTTCCTCGTGGGGTCCTCCGGCTCCGGAAAGTCCACCTTCCTGCGGCTGATCCTCCGCGAGGAGCGGGCCAGCCACGGGCAGGTGCACGTCCTGGGCAAGGATCTCGCCCGCGTCTCCAACTGGAAGGTGCCGCAGATCCGGCGCCAGCTGGGGACCGTGTTCCAGGACTTCCGCCTGCTGCCGAACAAGACGGTCGCCGAGAACGTCGCCTTCGCGCAGGAGGTCATCGGCAAGTCGCGCGGTGAGATCCGCAAGTCCGTGCCGCAGGTGCTCGACCTCGTCGGGCTCGGCGGCAAGGAGGAGCGGATGCCGGGCGAGCTCTCCGGCGGTGAGCAGCAGCGCGTCGCCATCGCGCGGGCCTTCGTCAACCGGCCCAAGCTGCTCATCTGCGACGAGCCCACCGGCAACCTCGACCCGCAGACCTCCGTCGGCATCATGAAGCTGCTCGACCGGATCAACCGGACGGGCACCACCGTGGTGATGGCGACGCACGACCAGAACATCGTGGACCAGATGCGCAAGCGCGTCATCGAGCTGGAGAAGGGCCGTCTCGTCCGCGACCAGGCACGCGGCGTCTACGGCTACCAGCACTGACGCTCCACGGAAAGGCTTGATCAGACGCCATGCGCGCCCAGTTCGTCCTGTCGGAGATCGGCGTAGGTCTCCGCCGCAACCTGACGATGACCTTCGCCGTCGTCGTCTCCGTCGCCCTGTCGCTCGCCCTGTTCGGCGGGTCGCTCCTGATGAGCGACCAGGTCAACAGCATGAAGGGCTACTGGTACGACAAGGTCAACGTCTCCATCTTCCTGTGCAACAAGAGTGACGCCGAGTCCGACCCCAACTGCGCCAAGGGCGCGGTGACCGACGACCAGAAAGGCCTGATCAAGGCCGACCTGGAGAAGATGTCGGTCGTCGACACGGTGACGTACGAGTCGCAGGACGAGGCGTACAAGCACTACAAGGAGCAGTTCGGCGACTCGCCGCTGGCCAGTTCCCTCACGCCGGACCAGATGCAGGAGTCGTACCGCATCAAGCTGAAGGACCCGGAGAAGTACCAGGTCATCGCGACCGCCTTCGACGGGCGCGACGGCGTGCAGTCGGTGCAGGACCAGAAGGGCATCCTCGACAACCTCTTCGAGCTGCTGAACGGCATGAACTGGGCCGCCCGCATGGTGATGGCGCTGATGCTCGTGGTGGCCCTGATGCTGATCGTGAACACGGTGCGCGTCTCCGCGTTCAGCCGCCGCCGCGAGACCGGCATCATGCGGCTGGTCGGCGCGTCCGGCTTCTACATCCAGGCGCCGTTCATCATGGAGGCCGCGGTCGCCGGACTCATCGGCGGCACGCTCGCCTGCGGGTTCCTGCTGCTCGGGCGGTACTTCATCATCGACAACGGGCTGGCCCTGTCCGAGAAGCTGAACCTGATCAACTTCATCGGCTGGGACGCCGTGCTGACGAAGCTTCCGCTCATCCTCGCGACCAGTCTGCTGATGCCGGCGCTGGCCGCGTTCTTCGCGCTGCGCAAGTATCTGAAGGTGTGACTCTTGCCAAGAGGGGCGTGCGGCCAACCGGCCGTGCGCCCCTTCGCGTTGTCCTAGACTCACCGGCATGTCAGGTCGTGCCCTGTTCTGTCAGCCCCGCCGCATCGGCCGCGGGGCCGCCCTGACCTTGGTGTTCGCGAGCGTGCTGGCCGCCGGTGCGGCCACCGGCAGCCTTCCCGGCGCCGGCCGCGAGGACGTGGCGGACGGGGCCCCGCAGACCGCTCCCGTGAGCCGCCACTCGGAGGTCGCCCGCGCGGCCGAGGAGGCCGCCGCCCACGGCGCGTCGCCCATGGAGGCCGCCCAGCGGGCCGTCAGCCGCAGCGGGGACCGCTGGGCGGCCGTCTACTCCCCGGGCGAGTACGAGGAGTTCGAGCGGTCCCTGGACGGCCGCTACACCGGCGTCGGCCTGTGGGCCCGCGAGCGGGACGGCCGGATCGAGGTGACGAAGGTGGGCAGCGACACGCCCGCTGCCGAAGCGGGCATCCGCGCGGGGGACCGGCTGCGCAGCGTCGACGGCGAACGGGTCGACGGCCGGCCCGTCACCGAGGTCGTCTCCTTACTGCGCGGTGACACCGCGGGCGACAGCGCCGGCACCACCGTCCGCCTCGGTCTGGAACGCGGCACGCGCGAGTGGAGCGAGACCGTGCGACGGGCCCGGCTCTCCCGCGACACCGTCACCGTCCGCACCCTCGCCACCGGCGCCACCCTCCTCGAGGTCGGCGCCTTCACCCGGGGCTCCGGCGAGGAGGTCCGCACCGCCGTACGGCAGGCCCCGGCCGGTGCCGGGATCGTCCTCGACCTGCGGGGCAACTCCGGCGGGCTGGTCGCCGAGGCGGTCACCGCGGCCTCCGCCTTCCTCGACGGCGGCCTCGTCGCCACCTACGACGTCGACGGGGAGCAGCGCGCCCTGCACGCCGAGCCCGGCGGCGACACCTCCAGACCCCTGGTCGCGCTCGTCGACGGCGGGACGATGAGCGCGGCCGAGCTCCTCACCGGAGCCCTCCAGGACCGCGGACGGGCGGTCGTCGTGGGCTCCCGCACCTTCGGCAAGGGCTCGGTCCAGATGCCGACCGAGCTGCCCGACGGCTCCGTCGCCGAGCTGACCGTCGGCCACTACCGCACCCCCTCCGGCCGGGGCGTCGACGGCCAGGGCCTTACCCCCGACCTGGAGGCCGACGACGAGGCGCTCCAGCGGGCCGAGACGGTCCTCGGCGGACTCGGCAGCCAGGAGTGACCGTTCGGGACCGCCGGTAAATCGGCTTCCCGCCGACCCCCTCCGTAGTGCGAAAATGGGCGGCACTATGGCTAAGGAAAAAGGGCGCAAGCTGATCGCGCAGAACAAGAAGGCGCGGCACGACTACCTCATCATCGACACCTACGAGGCCGGCCTGGTCCTCACCGGCACCGAGGTGAAGTCCCTGCGTCAGGGGCGGGCGTCGCTGGTGGACGGCTTCGTCCAGCTGGACGGCAACGAGGCGTGGCTGCACAACGTGCACGTACCGGAGTACAGCCAGGGCACCTGGACCAACCACAGCGCGCGGCGCAAGCGCAAGCTGCTGCTGCACCGCGAGGAGATCGACAAGCTGGAGTCCAAGTCCCAGGAGACGGGGCACACGATCGTGCCGCTCGCCCTGTACTTCAAGGACGGCCGGGCGAAGGTGGAGATCGCGCTGGCCAAGGGCAAGAAGGAGTACGACAAGCGGCAGACGCTCCGGGAGAAGCAGGACCGGCGCGAGACCGAGCGGGCGATCTCGGCGGTGCGCAGGAAGCAGCGCGCCTGAGCGGGAACAACCCGGACCGGGCCCGCGTTGGACCCGGTGACGGTGGGAAGACCGCCGGAAAGCGGCGGGGTGACCGCCGGGAATGCGGTGGCATCGTCGGGCGTTGTTCACGTACGATGGCACCAGCACCTCACAGCGGGTGCGCACCTTGAGAAGAAAACATGGGGATGATCGGTTTCGACAGCGGCTGTCGAAGCAGGGGAAGCGTGTCGAGGAAGCGGCCATGATCTCGTAAACCACAGGCCGAAAAAAATAATCGCCAATTCCAAGCGATCTGTCTCCCAGGGCGAGCTCGCCCTCGCTGCCTGATTTTCAGGTAGCGAGCAGCGGCTCCCCTACTTAAGGGAGTGTCAGCCCGGGGATGTTCCCGACCCGGATCCTGGCATCAGCTAGGGGACTAAACCTTGATCCCGGTCACGGGGTGAAGAGGGAAACCAAACAGTGACTGGGCCCGTCGGAGACTTGTCGGCGTGATCTCCGGGGCCGAGAAAAGCACAGCCGACTGCACACGGAGAAGCCCTGGTTCCGCACCGTTGGACGCGGGTTCGATTCCCGCCATCTCCACTCATCCCATGTGGGCACAGGCCCCGTCGCTGCGAGCGACGGGGCCTTTGTCATGCGACCACATGGTCGGGGCCGGCCGTTGTGGGGCCCCGCCCCATACGGAGGGGTGGTTCACGCCTCTCCGTCGTGGCCCCGGCGCGCCGGGGCCACATCCGTGATCTTCACCATCGGGAGTCGCGGCTCGACGGCCCGAACGGGACGAGGACGCACAGGGCGACGAGGAGGGCGGTCGTTGCCGCCACCACCGGGACGCCGTACCCGGCCGTCGCCGAGACGTGCTCCACCGTCCAGCCGCCGGCCGCGCTGCCGCAGGCGATCCCGCCGAGCAGACCGGTGACCGCGAGCGTCATGCCCTCGTTCAGCCGCCCCTCGGGGGTGTACCGCTGCACCAGGGTCATGGTGGTCACCATCGTCGGCGCGGTCGCCATCCCGGCGACCAGGAGCGCCCCCGCCAGCACCGGCAGCGAGCCGGTGAGACCGGCCGCGAGCAGCGGCAGGGTCATCAGCACGGCCATCGCGGTCAGACACCACGGCAACAGGGAGCGCGCGGACCCGGCCGGGCGTACCGCCCCGTACAGCAGTCCCGCGGCACAGGAACCGGCCGCCTGGAGCGCGAGCACCACACCGGATGCCGCGCGGTGCCCCTGCGCGTCCGCGAACGCGATGGTCACGACCTCCATCGAGCCGAACACCGCACCCGTCGCCAGGCACACCGCCAGCAGCGGACGCATGCCGGGCGCCCGGAACGGCGCCCGCGCGGTGGAACGCCGGACGGCCGGCGGCTCGGTCGACCGCTGGGCGGTGAACAGGGCGACGCCCGTCAGCAGCAGCACGGTGCCCACGAGCGTGCCGGCCTCCGGGAAGAACGCCGTGCACAGGAAGGCCGCGAGGACCGGGCCGAGCATGAAGCACAGTTCGTCCGCGGCCTGTTCGAAGGAGTTGGCGGTGTGCAGCGCCTCGGGGTCCCCCTTCAGCAGATGCGCCCAGCGGGCCCGGGACATGCCGCCGGTGTTGGGAGTGGTGGCCGTGGCGGCGTACGAGACGAACAGGGCCCAGTCCGGGGCGCCGTGACGCACGCAGAGCACCAGCGCGAGGGAGCCGAGTACGGCGAACACCGTGGCGGGCAGGGCGACACGTGCCTGCCCGTACCGGTCGACCAGACGCGCGGTCCACGGCGCGACCACCGCCGTCGACGCCAGACCGGTCGCGGTGACGGCGCCGGCGAGGGCGTACGAATCCCGCGTCCCGGCGATCATCACCACCGCGCTCACCCCGAACATGCCCATCGGCAGCCGGGCGATCAGATTGCCCGCCGTGAAGGCGCGGGCGCCGGGCAGCGCGAGGAGACGGCGGTACGGGCCCTTCGCGCGGGGCTCGCTCCGGGCGCGCGGGCCGAAGTCGACGGCGACGAGGGTGTCGGCGGTGACCGTGAGCAGGGGAGTGTCCCGGGAGGTCGGCTGAGGAGGCATGACACCACCGTCGCCCCTGCCCGCACGGCCGGTCCAACACCTTCCCGGTGCCGATTCACGCGGCTGTGTTGTAAGTTCGCGGGATGTCCGCACCCGCTCACCTCGACCCGCGCCTGCTCCGCGCCTTCGTGACCGTCGCCGACGAACTGCACTTCACGCGTGCCGCCGCGCGCCTCTACGTCGCCCAGCAGGCGCTCAGCCGGGACGTACGGCGGCTGGAACGGGAACTGGGCAGCGAACTCTTCGTCCGGACCACGCGCCGGGTGACGCTCACCGCCGACGGCGAACGGCTGCTGCCGTACGCCCGCGCGGTGCTCCAGGCGCAGGACGACCTGCTCGCCGCCGCCGGACAGGCGCGTCCCCTGCTGGTCGACCTCAACTCCCCGGGACTCCGCACCCCGCGGCAGGTGCTGCACCGGGCCCGTGAACTCGCCCCCGGCCACGAGCTGATGGCCCGCTACGAGAGCGGGCTGGCCTGGGCGGCCGGGGAACTGCTCGCGGGGCGGCTCGACGCGTCATTCGGACGGTTCGCGGGTCTCGCCCCCGCGCTGCGGTCCGGACTCGACCAGCAGCCGGTGCGGTACGAGCCGATGGCGGTCGTGCTGCCCGAGGACCACCCGCTGGCCCCGCTGCCCGAGGTGCCGCTGGCCGCGCTGGCCGGCGAGACGGTGTACGCCGGGGCCGGGAACCCCCGGACGACGGAGTGGACCGACCTGGCCCGCCGGCTGTTCCAGGGGCGGGGCATCGCGCTCGCGCCGCCCGCTCCGCTGGCCGTCGGGGAGGAGGAGTTCGAGCGCGTCATGGCCAGGAGCCGTCACCCGATCCTCGCCGTCGTGGACTTCCCGCCGTTGACGGCGACCGTGCTGCGGCCTCTCGTGGACCCGGTTCCGCTGTCGCCCGTGTCCCTGGTCTGGCGGAAAGGGCTGACCCACCCCGGACTGCGGGCACTTCGGCGGGCCGCGGCGGTCGTCGGTGCGGAACAGGGCTGGTTGCGGGCGCCGGAGGAGGGATGGATTCCGGCCGACGACTCTGTCGTGATGGCGTCTTCATGATGTCCCGCATTTGATACGAACGGCTACACGGCAAACACGGAACCTCCGCGTGCGCTACATTCAATGTCCGAGCACAGTGTGATAAACGGGGCGCTCGGGGCGGGTGGGGGCCCGGTCCGGCGACGAGTGCTCAGGTCGTACGCGCACCCTGTTCTGTTCCTGGGGGGAAGTGCGTGCGCGTGGAGAAGTGGCGGAAAGACGCCCAACCCGGAGAGTTCGAGGACGCAACGGCGGCCGGGCTCCCGGACAGTGAAGAAGCAGACGGGGACTCCACGGAGACCGACTCGATCGAGGACCGCTGGGCCCGCATCGGAGTCTTCCCCACCGTGACCGGCAAGCCTCTGCGCGGCCCCGGCCGAGACGCGGACCACACGCTGACCCTGCGGGGCGACGCCCCGCGCGGGGAGCGTACACGGGACGCGGGGGACACCGGCCCCGCCGAACCGGCCGACGGTCCTGCACCGCGCGACCCGCGCACCGGGGACCACACCGTCCACCTCCGCGCGGACGCGGCGAAGACCCCGCGCGACGAGCCCGGGCCGGAGCCCGAGGCGCGGAATGAGGAGCCGGACGACGCCCGCGCGGGGGCGCGCCCGTCCGTCGCATCGCGCAAGCACCGCGCGGTCGCTCCGCGCGGTGAGTCGAAGCCCGGGGCGCGGGGCGAGGGACGGCCGGCGAAGCCGGGTGGTGCCCGCGCGAACGCCGGTGTGTCCGTTGCTCGGCGCGACGAGCGCCCGGCTGCCCCCGGCGGTGAGCCGGAAGCCGGTGCGCGGAGTGCGGGCGGGGCGGTGGGGCCGGGTGATGCCGGCGCGAACGCTGGTGTGTCCGTTGCGCGGCGCGGCGAGCGTTCGGTCGCCCCTGGTGGTGAGCCGGAAGCCGGTGCGCGGAGTGCGGGCGGGGTGGTGGGGCCGGGTGGTGCCCGCGCGAACAGCGGTGTGTCCGTTGCTCGGCGCGAGGAGCGTTCGGTTGTTCCGGGCGGTGCGGACCGGGCCGGGGACGGTACGGGTGAGGGTGGACGGACCGCCGTGTTCCGTAAGGAGCCCGCCGATGCCCCGCGCGGTGAGCGGGCGACCGGCTCGCGCGACGGCGGAGCGGGCCGGTCCCCGGCCGCGCGTGACAAGGACGCCGATCGCACCACCGTGCTGCGCGTTCCCGCCGCCGCCCCCGAGATCGCCGCGGGTGTCTCCGTCCGGGACCCGTGGCAGGACGAGCCCGCCGGTGAGCCCGTCGCGGTCACGCACGATCCGCACGAGGTGACCGTCCAGCTCGACGCCGTACAGATCGGCGAGGGCGGCGTGCTGCGCCGGGCCCCCGCCCGGCCGAACGGGGGCCAGGACAGCGCCGACGGGCCCGTGTTCGTCGACGAGTCCGGCCGCCGCAGCCGCAGATACCGCCGTATCGGCATGGCCGTCGGCCTCGCCTGCGCCGGCTACGCCGCCGTCATCGTCGCCACCCTGCTGTCCGGCAACTCCGACGCCCCCTGGCTGCCCGTACCCGGACAGCAGCCGAAGGAGCAGCCCGCGGGGAAGGTCGAGACGTCCCCGCAGCCCGGCGAGACCGACGCGACCCCCGGCTCCGGCACGAGCCTCCTGCCCGGAGGGTCCCCGAGCGCCGGCGCCCCCGCCCTCCCCGAGCCCGGCGCCACCGTCCCCGCGCCCGGTGCGACCGTCAGCCGGGACGAACCCGGCGCGGCCGGCGACCCGGAACCGACCCCGACCCGCGGGACCCAGCAGCCGCGCACCCCCGTCGGCGGCACCCCCACGCCGGAAGCCTCCGCGGAAACGCCGGGCACCCCGCCGGCCGCCCCGCCGCCCCCGCCGGCCGACGACCCCGCTCCGGCGACCAGCGCCCCCACGGGCGACGGCGGCACCGGCACCGACAACGCCGCCGCCCCCGCCGCGCAGCCGGCCGTCGCCGCCGAGAACCCCGGCGCCGGGCCCGCACCCTCCGCCACGTCCGCCGCACCGTCCCCGGAGTACGTCCTCTGATGGCATCCCGAACCCGCCGTCGCCGCCTGCCCCTGCGGCTGCTGCTTCCGGTGCTCTTCCTCGTCGCCCTGATGGCGATGCTCATGCTGCGCGGCTACGTGCACAGCGAGATCCTCGCCGACCACCGCGTCCAGTCCCCGGCCCCCGCCGACCAGGTGCCGGAGAAGGTCCTGGAGGGCGGCCCCGTCATAGACACCCGGGGCGGTCGCGCCGAGACCCTGCGCGTGCCCGACGGGCATGTCGTCCTCACCTTCGACGACGGCCCGGACCCGACCTGGACCCCCAAGGTCCTCGACGTACTGAAGAAGCACGACGCGCACGCCGTCTTCTTCGTCACCGGCACGATGGCCTCCCGCTACCCGGACCTGGTCCGCCGCATCGTCGACGAGGGCCACGAGGTCGGCCTGCACACCTTCAACCACCCCGACCTCTCCCTGCAGTCGAAGGACCGCATCGACTGGGAGCTGTCCCAGACCCAGCTCGCCATCACGGGCGCCGCGGGCATCCGCACCTCCCTGTTCCGGCCGCCGTACTCCTCCCAGGCCGGCGCCATGGACAACAGCACCTGGCCGGTCACCCAGTACATCGGCGACCGCGGCTACATCACCGTCGTCAACACCCAGGACAGCGAGGACTGGCGCAAGCCCGGCGTCGAGGAGATCATCCGCCGCTCCACGCCCGAGGACGGCAAGGGCGGAGTCGTCCTGATGCACGACTCCGGCGGCGACCGCGGGCAGACCGTCCAGGCGCTGGACCGGATGCTGCCCGACCTGAAGGACAAGGGCTACGCGTTCGAGAACCTCACCGAGACCCTCGACGCGCCGAGCGCGCACTCGCAAGTGACCGGCACGGAGCTGTGGAAGGGCAAGGCCTGGGTGTTCCTCGTCCAGGTCTCCGACAACCTCACCGCCGTCCTCGTCGTCGGCCTGGCGATCATCGGCTTCCTGGTCATCGCCCGCTTCGTGCTGATGCTCGTGCTGTCCGCCGTCCACGCCCGCAAGGTGCGCCGCAAGGACTTCAGCTGGGGGCCGGCGGTCACCGAACCGGTGACGGTGCTGGTGCCGGCGTACAACGAGGCGAAGTGCATCGAGAACACGGTGCGTTCCCTCGTGGCGAGCGACCACCCCGTCGAGGTCATCGTCGTCGACGACGGCTCCAGCGACGGCACCGCGCGGATCGTGGAGTCGCTCGGCCTGCCGGGCGTCCGGGTGGTCCGCCAGCTCAACGCCGGCAAGCCCGCGGCCCTCAACCGGGGTGTGGCCAACGCACGTCACGACCTCATCGTGATGATGGACGGCGACACCGTCTTCGAGCCGACCACCGTCCGCGAACTGGTGCAGCCCTTCGGCGACCCGCGCGTCGGCGCGGTCGCGGGCAACGCCAAGGTCGGCAACAAGGACAAGCTGATCGGCTCCTGGCAGCACATCGAGTACGTGATGGGCTTCAACCTCGACCGCCGGATGTACGACGTCCTGCAGTGCATGCCCACCATCCCCGGGGCGGTCGGCGCGTTCCGCCGCTCCGCGCTCGAGCGGGTCGGCGGCATGAGCGACGACACGCTGGCCGAGGACACCGACATCACCATGGCCATCCACCGCGACGGCTGGAAGGTCGTCTACGCGGAGAACGCCCGCGCGTGGACCGAGGCCCCCGAGTCGGTGCAGCAGCTGTGGTCCCAGCGCTACCGCTGGTCGTACGGCACCATGCAGGCGATCTGGAAGCACCGCCGCGCGGTGATCGAGCGGGGCCCCTCGGGCCGCTTCGGCCGGGTCGGACTGCCGCTGGTCTCGCTGTTCATGGTCCTCGCCCCGCTGCTGGCGCCGCTCATCGACGTGTTCCTCGTCTACGGCCTGATCTTCGGACCGACCGGCGAGACGATCCTGGCCTGGTTCGCCGTCCTCGCCCTCCAGGCGGCCTGCGCGGCCTACTCCTTCTTCCTCGACAAGGAGAGACTCACCCCGCTCCTGTCGCTGCCGTTGCAGCAGATCCTCTACCGGCAGCTGATGTACGTGGTGCTGCTCCAGTCGTGGATCACGGCGCTCACCGGTGGCCGGCTGCGCTGGCAGAAGCTGCGGCGCAAGGGAGGCGTCTCCGCCCCGCCGGGCGCCTCCGCCCAGCAGCCGCAGGCTGTGGGCGGCAGCCCGGTGGCGTGACGTCCACCGGCCGCCGGCCGGTACCGCCGGGGCGTACGCCCGTGCGAGACTGCCCCGGTTGCGAGGGTGAACCGGGGCGACCGGTCGGCACGGGGGAGCGGGTGCGGATGAGCAAGCGGCAGACGCGGAAGATGCTGCGGTTGATGGCGAGCGGGGAGCCGGTCGAGCTCACCAGCGCGATGGCGTCCGTGAAGAAGCTCGCCCGACTCGCCTTCATCGCCCAGCAGTTCGGGTACGAGTACGCGGACGTACGGCAGGGCGGCGGGAACAACAGCCAACTGAGGATGGTGATCGTGCCGGATCACAGCCCCCAGGCCCGCGCCCGCGCCGCGCAGAACTGGGCGCAGTACCCGAACGCCGGCGACGGGGTGTCGGTGCCGCCCCTGGTGCCGGACGCCTTCGAACTCCTCAAGGCCCGCATCAACTTCGACCTCACCGGCAAGAGCGCCGAGAAGCGGATGGGGTACGGGGCGATCGGCGTCACCATCGGCTGCGCGATCCTCGCCTTCCGGTTCGGGGGCGAGTCCACGGACTTCGCCGTCGCGGGCGTGATCTGGCTGGTCCTCATGGCCGTGTTCGGTGTCGGCCTCGCCGTCAACCGCAAGCGCAACGCCAAGTTCGCGGCCCGGCTCCAGGCGGCCGGATTCGCCCCGGTGACGGACGAGACGGGCCGGGTCCGCTACCTGCCCCCGGGCGGGCAGTTGCCGGGCGGGCAGGGCAATCCCTTCGGCGGCGGCCCGTACGGGCCCCCGGCGCCCGCACCGGGGATGCCGGCGCCCGCACCGGGGATGCCGGCACCGGCGCCGGGGATGCCGGCACCGGCGCCGGGGTACGGCTACGGTCACCAGCCCGCTCAGCCCCCGATGCCGTACGGACAGCCCCAGGCCCCCGGCCCCTACACACAGCCCCAGACCCCCCACGCCCCCGGCCCCTACGCCCAGCCCCAGCCCCACCCTCCGTACGGGCCCCCCGCCCAGCAGAACCCCTACGGGCAGCCCCCGCAGCGCTGAAGCCACCGCGCCGTGCCGCACCTCTCACCCGGCCCCCGGCACGGGTGAGAGCAACGTTCCCTGCCGGTCACCGCGTGCCACAGCGCCGAAACCCCGCCTCCCTACCTTCGGGACCATCCCCTCGCGGCACCCGTCCGCGCCCCGGAGAACAGTGGAGGCCCCATGACAGCCCCCAGCGGCCGCTGGATCGAGCAGTGGGACCCGGAGGACGAGACCTTCTGGAACCGCACCGGAGAGCGGATCGCCCGCCGCAATCTCCTCTTCTCCGTGCTCTCCGAGCACATCGGCTTCTCCGTCTGGACGATGTGGTCCGTGCTGGTGCTCTTCATGGGCCCGGAGTACGGGCTCACCCCGGCCGACAAGTTCCTGCTCACCTCGATGGTCACCCTGGTCGGCGCCGTCGTCCGGATCCCGTACACCTTCGCCGTCGCGGTCTTCGGCGGGCGGAACTGGACGGTGATCAGCGCCGCGCTGCTGCTCGTGCCCACCGTCGCCGCGTTCGCCGTGATGGAGCCGGGCACGTCCTTCAGCACGTTCCTGCTCGTCGGCCTGCTGGCCGGCATCGGCGGCGGCAACTTCGCCTCCTCCATGACCAACATCAACGCCTTCTTCCCGCTCCGGAAGAAGGGCTGGGCGCTCGGACTGAACGCCGGCGGCGGCAACATCGGCGTCCCGGTGATCCAGCTCGTCGCGCTGGCGATCATCGGTGCGAGCGGGGGACCGCGCGTGCTGCTCGGCCTCTACATCCCGCTGATCGTCGTCGCCGCCGTGCTCGCCGCGCGGTACATGGACAACCTCGCCTCGGTGCGCAACGACACCGGTGCCGCGAAGGACGCCGCGCGGGACCCGCACACGTGGATCATGTCCTTCCTCTACATCGGCACCTTCGGGTCGTTCATCGGCTACAGCTTCGCCTTCGGGCAGGTGCTCCAGAGCCAGTTCGGCCGTACGCCGCTCCAGGCCGCCTACGTCACCTTCATCGGCCCGCTGCTCGGCTCCCTGATCCGGCCGGTGGGCGGATGGCTCGCCGACCGGTACGGCGGTGCCCGGATCACGCTGGGGAACTTCGTCGCCATGGGCGCGGCGACGGCCGTGCTGATCACCGCGTCCATGCAGAAGTCGCTCGCGCTGTTCACCGCCGCCTTCGTGGTCCTGTTCGTGCTGACCGGTCTCGGCAACGGATCGACGTACAAGATGATCCCCGGCATCTTCCAGGCGAAGGCGCTGGCCCGGGGGCTCGGGGGCGAGGAGGCGGCCGCGTACGGGCGGCGGCTGTCCGGGGCGGCCATGGGGCTCATCGGCGCGGTGGGCGCGCTCGGCGGGGTCGGGATCAACCTGGCGTTCCGCCAGTCCTTCCTCTCCTACGGCTCCGGCACCGGAGCGTTCGTGGCGTTCCTCGCCTGCTACGCGGTCTGTTTCGCGGTCACGTGGGCCGTATACCTGCGCCGCGCGGCGGCCCGGCCGACGGACCCGCATGCCGCCCCGGAGGAGAAGCCGCAGCTCAGCTACGCCAGGGTGTGACGTAACACTGGTGACACGAAGCCGAACCGAGCCCGTCATGGATCGTTGACAGGCTCGGCCGGTGTGGAGGGCGAGCCGCATCTCCGCGCGGTACGCCGACTCGAGCGCGGGACGAGAGCCATGGACGACGAACAAGAGCAGTCACCGGAGCAGCACGGGCCACTCGCGGGGTTCACCGTGGGGGTGACCGCGGCGCGCCGGGCCGACGAGCTCGGCGCGCTGCTGGAGCGGCGCGGAGCCGCCGTGCTGCACGCCCCCGCCCTGCGGATCGTGCCGCTCGCCGACGACAGCGAACTGCTGGCCGCCACCAAGGACCTCATCGGGCGGGCCCCGGACATCGCGGTCGCCACCACCGCCATCGGCTTCCGGGGCTGGGTGGAGGCCGCCGACGGCTGGGGGCTGGGCGAGGACCTGCTGGCGCGGCTGCGCGGGGTGCGGATCCTGGCGCGCGGGCCGAAGGTGAAGGGCGCGATCAGGGCCGCCGGACTGACCGAGGAGTGGTCGCCGGCCTCGGAGTCCCTGGCGGAGGTGCTCGACCGGCTCCTCGAGGAGGGCGTCGACGGGCAGCGGATCGCCGTACAGCTGCACGGTGAGCCGCTGCCGGGGTTCGTGGAGGCGCTGCGGGAGGGGGGAGCGGAGGTGGTCGGGGTGCCGGTCTACCGGTGGCTGCCGCCGGAGGACCTCGGCCCCGTCGACCGCCTCATCGACGCGACCGTCGCCCGCACCCTGGACGCGGTCACCTTCACCAGCGCGCCCGCCGCCGCGTCCCTGCTGTCCCGCGCGGAGGAGCGCGGACTGCTCGACGACCTGCTCGCCGCCCTCGGCCACGGGGTGCTGCCCGCGTGCGTCGGCCCGGTCACCGCGCTGCCGTTGCAGGCCCGCGGCATCGGCACGGTCCAGCCCGAACGCTTCCGGCTCGGCCCGCTGGTCCAGCTGCTGTGCCGGGAACTGCCCGCGCGGGCGCGCGCGTTGCCCGTCGCCGGGCACCGGATCGAGATCCGGGGGCACGCGGTCCTGGTGGACGGCGCGCTCAAACCCGTACCACCGGCCGGGATGTCCCTGCTGCGGGCGCTGTCCCGGCAGCCCGGCTGGGTCGTCTCCCGCGCGGAGCTGCTGCGCGCCCTGCCGGGCGCGGGCCGCGACGAGCACGCGGTGGAGTCCGCGATGGCCCGTCTGCGTTCCGCCCTCGGCGCCCCGAAAGTGATCCAGACGGTCGTCAAACGCGGCTACCGCCTCGCCCTGGAACCGACGTCGGAGCCCGGTCGCGGGGACGGCTGAGCACGGGGGGTTCCGGGGGCGGGGGCGGGCGGGCACTGTGGGAGGTGAACGGTTTCCCGGATCGCTCACCGGCCCCGCGCGCGGGGCCACCTAGGCGGTGGCAGGAACATGACACTGGGTACGGTCACGGCGTCCTACGAGCTGAGGTTCGACACCGGGCGGGTCTGCCTGGATCTGCTCGCGACCACCCATCCCGAGGAACGGCTCGACTCCGTACCGGTGCTGCGCGCCTGGATCACCGGTTCCGGACTCGTGCCGGAGGACACCACGCTGGCCCACGCGGACCCCTCCTGGCTGCCTGCCTTCCGCGAACTGCGCACACACCTCGCCCCGTTGGTGCGCGGCCGCCCCGCGCCCGGTGTCCCCTCGTACGATCTCGCGCTCGCCCGGGTGAACGAACTCGCCCGCGCGGCGCCCCCGGCGCCCCGCGCGGTGCCCGGCGAGGACGGCGCGCTGGTGCGCCGCCTGGACGCACCGCCCGGCCGGGCCGCGCTGCTCGCGGCCCTCGCGCGGGACGCGGTGGACCTGCTCACCGACCCCGCCGCCCGCGCGAGCCTCAGGCAGTGCGAGGGCGACAACTGCCCCATCGTCTACGTCGACACCTCCCGGGGACGCAGGCGGCGCTGGTGCTCCAGCGAGATCTGCGGCAACCGCGAACGCGTGGCCCGCCACCGCCGCCGCGCGGCTGCCCTCGCCCGCGCCTGACGGGTGTCCGGATTCGACAACCTCCGCCGCCTGTGCGGCTTCTGTGCGCCGCGTGGGGCGTATGGCGTTGAAGTGACGTCCGTTACACCCGCGTTCGACCCCGCCGGGTCACGGCAGGCGCGACCGCCTCCACCGCTGTGTCGGAAATGTAAAGAAGTGGCGGGGAGAATGTGCACTCATGTCCCGGTCGGCGCCCCGGCCCGCAGAAATCCGCCGACTTCCGTTGAACACCCCGCCCCCGCCGTCCGTACCGGTTGTCGAGCGACCGACTGGGGGATCCCCCGGACACCGGAGGTGGGCGTGCGCAAGGATGCGGCCGTGGCCAATGAACGTGGAGCGAGGGCCCGACATCGCATGTCCTCACAGCCCTCGGAACCCGACGAGGAGTTGATGCGTGCGCTGTATCGCGAGCACGCCGGGCCGTTGCTGGCCTACGTCCTGCGGCTGGTCGCCGGAGACCGGCAGCGCGCCGAGGACGTCGTACAGGAAACGCTCATCCGTGCCTGGAAGAACGCCGGTCAGCTCAATCGGGCGACCGGTTCGGTACGCCCCTGGCTGGTGACGGTCGCCCGGCGCATCGTCATCGACGGCCACCGCAGCCGGCAGGCCCGGCCGCAGGAGGTCGATCCGTCGCCGCTGGAGGTCATCCCCGCGGAGGACGAGATCGACAAGGCGCTGTGGCTGATGACGCTGTCGGACGCGCTCGACGACCTGACCCCGGCCCACCGGGAGGTCCTCGTCGAGACGTACTTCAAAGGGCGTACCGTCAATGAGGCGGCGCAGACACTCGGCATACCCAGCGGCACCGTCCGCTCCCGGGTGTTCTACGCCCTGCGGTCGATGAAGCTGGCTCTGGAGGAGCGGGGGGTGACGGCGTGATGAGTGTGTACGGGGGAAACCAGGGATTCGGCACGGGCGGTACGGGTATGTCTGGTGCCATGGAGGGATCACCGGTGCCGAACGAGCACGAGACCGTCGGTGCTTACGCCCTCGGTATCCTCGACGACGCCGAAGCCACCGCTTTCGAGGCCCACCTCGCGTCCTGCGAATGGTGCGCCCAGCAACTCGACGAACTCGCCGGTATGGAACCGATGCTGGCCGCGCTCGCCGACCTGCCCGGCACCGGGACGCCCGCCCTGGGCGAGTCCCTGTCCGCCAAGCCCTCGCCCCGCGTGGTGGAGAAACTGGTCGACGAGGTCGCCGAGCGCCGCGCCAGGAAGCGCCGCCGCAACTTCTACATGGTGGCCGCCGCGGGCGCCCTGATCGTCAGCGGCCCGTTCGTCGCCGTCGCCGCGAGCGGCGGGAGCGACGAGAGCGGCGGAGGCGGGAGCGGTACCAACCGGACGCTCGCGGCCGACTCCGCCAAGGACGCCTTCGACCGCGCCCCCGACAAGATCTCCGCCACCGACCCCGGCACCAAGGTCTCCGCGACCGTGGCGCTGGAGGAGAAGACCTGGGGCACCGGCGCGGTGCTGGAGCTGAAGAACGTCACGGGCGCGCAGAAGTGCTCCCTGATCGCCGTCGGCAAGAACGGCGAGCGGGAGACCGTCACGTCCTGGTCCGTCCCGGAGTGGGGCTACGGCCTGCCGGACGCCAAGACCGACAAGGCCCGCCAGCCGCTCTACATCGAGGGCGGCGCCGCGTTCGAGCCCAACGAGATCGACCACTTCGAGGTCATGACCTTCGACGGCAAGCTGCTGGTGGAAGTGGACGCGTAGCCTCGACGGGCCCCCTTCGCGTACGGTTGACGGCTGCCCAGCACGTCAGAAGGGGGCCCGGTGGCCGCTCAGGCGCAACAGGAAACCGCGGTCGAACCGGTTCACGACTCCGTTCGGGACCGGGAGATCCGAGTCGAACAGGAACACCTGGACCGGGTGTACCGGCGCCTCGAGGAGAAGATCCACGAGGCGGAGTTCCTCATGGCCGACGCCGCCCGGCGCGGCCACGTCGGCACGCCCGGCGCCCTCGCCGAGCGGGACGCCCAGGTGTTCCGGGCCGGCATCCACCTCAACCGGCTGAACAACGAGTACGAGGACTTCCTCTTCGGCCGGATCGACCTGCTGCCCGGCAAGGACGGCAAGAAGGGCCCGGACGGCGCGTACACCGCCGTGGAACCGGCCGACGGGGCCATCAGGCCCGACAACACCGCCGACATCGCCGAGACCCTGCACATCGGCCGGATCGGCGTCCTCGACGAGGACTACGCCCCGCTGGTCATCGACTGGCGGGCGCCCGCGGCCGCCCCCTTCTACCGCTCCACCCCGGTCGACCCCGGCCGGGTCGTGCGGCGCCGCGTCATCCGCTCCAAGGGGCGCAAGGTCCAGAGCGTCGAGGACGACCTGATGCGCCCCGAGCTGACGGCGTCCCTGGACGGACGCGAACTGCCGGTGATCGGCGACGGCGCCCTCATGGCCGCGCTGGGCCAGGCCCGTACGCACACCATGCGCGACATCGTCGCCTCCATCCAGGCCGAGCAGGACCTGGTGATCCGCGCCCCCGCCGCCTCCGTGACGTACGTCGAGGGCGGGCCCGGCACCGGCAAGACCGCCGTCGCCCTGCACCGCGCGGCCTACCTGCTCTACCAGGACCGGCGCCGGTACGCGGGCGGCATCCTGATCGTCTCGCCCACCCCGCTCCTCGTCGCCTACACCGAGGGCGTGCTGCCCTCCCTCGGCGAGGAGGGCCAGGTCGCCATCCGCGCCATCGGCTCCCTGGTCGACGGCGCCGAGGCCACGCTGTACGACTCCCCGTCGGTGGCCCGCGCCAAGGGCTCGTACCGCATGCTCAAGGTGCTGCGGAAGGCCGCGCGCGGAGCACTCGAAACGAACGATTCACCCCAGCGGCTGCGCGTCGTCGCGTTCGGCCGCCGGCTGGAACTGGAGGCCGAGGAGCTGGCGGACATCCGCCGCACCGCCCTCGGCGGCACCGCCCCGGTCAACCTGCTGCGCCCCCGTGCCCGCAAGCTGCTCCTGGACGCCCTCTGGGAGCGCTCCGGAGCCGGCCACCGGCACACCGACCCGGAGCTGGCCGCCGAGCTGCGCGCCTCCTTCGACGAGGACATCACCTCCGAGGACGACTTCACCGGCTTCCTCGACGCCTGGTGGCCCGAGCTGACCCCGGCCGCCGTCCTCGACGCCATGGCCGACGAGAAGCGCCTGGGCCGCTGGGCCCGGCGGATCCTCAACCCGGGCGAGGTGCGCAAGGTCGCCCGTTCGCTGAAGCGGGACGGGCACTCCGTGCACGACGTCGCGATGCTCGACGAGCTCCAGGCGATCCTCGGCGCCCCGGCCAAGCCCCGCAGGAAGCGCGAGCTCGACCCGCTGGACCAGCTCACCGGCCTGGAGGAGCTGATGCCGGTGCGTGAGGAGAGCCAGCGCGAGCGGGCCGAGCGGCTCGCCCAGGAACGCGTCGAGTACGCGCACGTCATCGTCGACGAGGCGCAGGACCTCACCCCGCTGCAGTGGCGCATGGTCGGCCGTCGTGGCCGGCACGCCACCTGGACGATCGTCGGGGACCCGGCCCAGTCCTCCTGGTCCGACCCCGACGAGGCCGCCCAGGCCCGCGACGAGGCGCTCGGCACCCGGCCGCGCCGCCGTTTCGAGCTGACCGTGAACTACCGCAACCCGGCGGAGATCGCCGAGCTGGCGTCGCGGGTGCTCGCCCTCGCCATGCCCGGCTCCCCGTCGCCGAGGGCCGTACGCTCCACCGGCGTCGAGCCGCGGTTCGCCGTCACGGAGGGCTCCCTGGGGGAGACCGTGCGCGCGGAGGCGGCCCGGCTGCTGGAGCGGGTGGACGGCACCGTCGGCGTGGTGGTCGCCATGCAGCGCCGCGCGGAGGCCCGGCGCTGGCTCGAAGGGCTCGGAGACCGTGTGGTGGCGCTCGGCAGCCTGGAGGCCAAGGGCCTGGAGTACGACGCGTCGATCGTCGTCTCCCCCGCGGAGATCGCCGACGAGTCCCCGGCCGGGCTGCGCGTGCTCTACGTCGCCCTCACCCGGGCCACCCAGCAGCTCACGGTCGTCTCCGCGGACCGCGACGAACCGGACGCCGACGGGGTGCCCGATCTGCTGAGGGAGTGAGGGTGCCGGACCCGCGGGAAAAGCGCGGGTGCCACGGGAATGGTCCCGCGGCATCCGTTTGTTAGCCTGGATGTGGCACCGGCCCGATCCAAGCCCCCGGGCCCAACCTTCGTCGCTACGAGCGACCACTTGCCGCGAGGCGAGCATGGCGGGTCGGTGTCACCAAGCGTGTGAGAGGCCCACGTCACTTCCGAAGTGACGTGGGCCTCTTTTGCTGCCGTCTCTCCTCTCGTATGGTGGAAACTGTTTTCCGGTAGACGGCACGTGCCAGTGAACAAAACGTCCGCAATCCCAGGCGGCTACCACGTACTCGGGGGTAGGTGCGACGATCGGACGGCACATTTCGCGACACGGTAAAAGCAGAGGAAGTCGGCCATGGCAACGGCGCCCAGCGTCTCCTACTCGATGACCATCCGGCTGGAGGTGCCCGCGGGCGGAACCGCGGTCTCCCAGCTCACCGGGGCAGTCGAGTCCCACGGAGGCTCGGTGACCGGCCTCGACGTGACGGCGTCCGGCCACGAGCGACTGCGCATCGACGTCACCATCGCCGCCACCTCCACCGCCCACGCCGAGGAGATCGTCGAACAGCTGCGCGCCATCGAGGGCGTCACGCTGGGCAAGGTCTCCGACCGTACGTTCCTGATGCACCTCGGCGGCAAGATCGAGATGGCGTCGAAGCACCCCATCCGCAACCGTGACGACCTCTCCATGGTCTACACCCCCGGTGTGGCCCGGGTCTGCATGGCGATCGCCGAGAACCCCGAGGACGCCCGCCGCCTCACCATCAAGCGCAACTCCGTTGCGGTCGTGACGGACGGCTCCGCCGTACTGGGCCTGGGCAACATCGGCCCCAAGGCCGCGCTGCCGGTCATGGAGGGCAAGGCCGCCCTGTTCAAGCGGTTCGCCGGCATCGA
This sequence comes from Streptomyces sp. NPDC030893, assembly GCF_055571535.1. NCBI lineage: Bacteria > Bacillati > Actinomycetota > Actinomycetes > Kitasatosporales > Streptomycetaceae > Streptomyces > Streptomyces sp. NPDC030893. The sequence goes on from NZ_JBVIFC010000001.1 coordinate 49,672, forward strand.
CGCCTGGCCGCTCTGCCTGGACACCCAGGACACCGACGCGATCGTGGAGATCGTCAAGGCCATTGCCCCGGGCTTCGCCGGCATCAACCTGGAGGACATCTCCGCGCCGCGCTGCTTCGAGATCGAGGCCCGGCTGCGCGAGGCCCTCGACATCCCCGTCTTCCACGACGACCAGCACGGCACCGCGATCGTCGTCCTGTCGGCGCTCACCAACGCGCTGCGCGTCACCGGCAAGTCGATCGACGGCATCCGCGTCGTGATGTCCGGTGCCGGCGCGGCCGGTACGGCCATTCTGAAGCTGCTGCTCGCCGCCGGTGTGAAGAACGCCGTGGTGGCCGACATCCACGGTGTGGTGCACGCCGGCCGCGAGGACCTGGTGGACGCCGTCCCCGGTTCCGCCCTGTGCTGGATCGCCGACAACACCAACCCCGAGAACCTCACCGGCACGCTGAAGGAGGCCGTGCGCGGCGCGGACGTCTTCATCGGCGTCTCCGCCCCCAACGTCCTCGACGGCGAGGACGTCGCGGCGATGGCCGAGGGCGCCATCGTGTTCGCGCTCGCGAACCCCGATCCGGAGGTCGACCCGGCAATCGCCCGCGAGACGGCGGCCGTTGTGGCCACCGGCCGCTCCGACTTCCCCAACCAGATCAACAACGTGCTGGTGTTCCCGGGGGTGTTCCGCGGTCTGCTGGACGCGCAGTCCCGCACCGTCAACACGGAGATGATGCTGGCCGCCGCGAAGGCGCTGGCCGATGTGGTCACCGAGGACGAGCTGAACCCGAACTACATCATCCCCAGCGTGTTCAACGACAAGGTCGCGGGCGCGGTCGCCGGCGCGGTGCGCGACGCGGCGAAGGCCGTGGGGGCGTAGACACCCGGCGGTGCGGGGGCTGTGAGGATCACCACGGCCGGTTTCACCCGGCGCGTCGTGGAACCCGTAGGTCCTGGCGGCCCTCTATCGTGGCGGCCAGACCCGGGCTCCGGCCCCTGCTGTCCGCTGCCGGAAGCGGACGGAGCGTCACCGCATCCCGCCCGTGCCGCTCGTCGTGTGACTCCCACGGGTGTACGCACGACTCCCTGCGGGTGGCCGGATTGGCGCTACCACCGCTGGTAGAGGCAGGATGCGTCCCTGGGCGCGAGGGTCTGACGACGGACCCGGGTCCGGGGACTCACCGAGGAACCTGGCAGCATCGGCTTCGCCGTGCCCCACACGCGGCTCGTGCCGCGTGGCACGCCTCAACGGCAAGAAGAACACGGGAGTAAGAACATGAACCGCAGTGAGCTGGTGGCCGCGCTGGCCGACCGCGCCGAGGTGACCCGCAAGGACGCCGACGCCGTGCTGGCCGCGTTCGCCGAGGTCGTCGGCGACATCGTCTCCAAGGGCGACGAGAAGGTCACCGTCCCCGGCTTCCTGACCTTCGAGCGCACCCACCGGGCCGCTCGTACCGCGCGCAACCCGCAGACCGGTGAGCCGATCCAGATCCCCGCGGGGTACAGCGTGAAGGTGTCGGCGGGCTCGAAGCTCAAGGAAGCGGCCAAGGGCAAGTAAGCGCTCCGCTGAGAGCGCGGTGGGCAACTGCGGGTCCGTTGTGGCTGGTCGCGCAGTTCCCCGCGCCCCTCGCGCACGTTCCACATACGCCGTTGGGGCGGTCACCGGTATCAGGTGACCGCCCCAACGGCGTATGTGTTCGTGCGGGGCGGGACTATCCGAGGGCCTTGCCGGGGAGTTCGACCTTGGCGCCCAGTTCCACGAGCTTCTCCATGAAGTTCTCGTAGCCTCGGTTGATCAGGTCGATGCCGTGGACGCGGGAGGTGCCCTGGGCGGCGAGGGCGGCGATGAGGTAGGAGAAGCCGCCGCGCAGGTCGGGGATGACCAGGTCGGCGCCCTGGAGGCGGGTCGGGCCCGAGACGACCGCCGAGTGCAGGAAGTTGCGCTGGCCGAAGCGGCAGTCGGAGCCGCCCAGGCACTCGCGGTACAGCTGGATGTGCGCGCCCATCTGGTTGAGCGCGGAGGTGAAGCCGAGGCGGGACTCGTAGACCGTCTCGTGGATGATCGACAGGCCCGTCGCCTGGGTCAGCGCCACCACCAGCGGCTGCTGCCAGTCCGTCTGGAAGCCGGGGTGCACGTCCGTCTCGAGCGCGATGGACTTCAACTGCCCGCCGGGGTGCCAGAAACGGATGCCCTCGTCGTCGATCTCGAAGGCGCCGCCGACCTTCCGGTAGGTGTTCAGGAACGTCATCATCGAGCGCTGCTGGGCGCCGTGGACGTAGATGTTGCCCTCGGTCGCCAGCGCGGCGGACGCCCACGAGGCGGCCTCCAGGCGGTCCGGGAGGGCGCGGTGGGTGTAGCCGCCGAGTTTGTCCACACCGGTGATGCGGATCGTCCGGTCGGTGTCCATCGCGATGATCGCGCCCATCTTCTGCAGGACGCAGATCAGGTCCTCGATCTCCGGCTCCACCGCCGCGTTGGACAGCTCGGTGACGCCTTCCGCGAGCACCGCCGTCAGCAGCACCTGCTCGGTCGTCCCGACGGACGGGTACGGCAGCCGGATCTTGGTGCCGCGCAGCCGCTGCGGGGCCTCCAGGTACTGGCCGTCCGCCCGCTTCTCGATGGTCGCGCCGAACTGGCGCAGCACGTCGAAGTGGAAGTCGATCGGCCGGCCGCCGATGTCGCAGCCGCCCAGACCCGGGATGAACGCGTGCCCGAGCCGGTGCAGCAGCGGACCGCAGAACAGGATCGGGATCCGCGAGGAACCGGCATGGGCATCGATGTCAGCGACGTTGGCGCTCTCCACGTGCGTGGGGTCGAGCACCAGTTCACCCGGCTCGTCACCGGGACGGACCGTCACGCCGTGCAGCTGCAGCAGACCCCGTACGACCCGGACGTCGCGGATGTCCGGAACATTGCGCAGCCGGCTCGGGGCGCTGCCCAGCAGGGCGGCGACCATGGCCTTCGGTACGAGGTTCTTCGCACCGCGGACACGGATCTCGCCCTCCAGCGGGGTTCCGCCGTGGACAAGCAGTACGTCATCGACGTCGTTGACGGTCATGGATCTCGCGTTCCGTGGTGAGTGGGGCAGGGGTTCGAAGCCACAGCGTAATCGCCCCGGACCCCCCTTCCGTAAGCCCGCGTACGGACTGGGACCGTCATGGATCTGTCACAACACGAACCGTTCCGGAGCGGCCACGGCCCGTCACCTCCGCGGCCCCCGTTTTCCCGGCCGCATTCACCCCCGTACCCGCATTGCCTCCCCCTGCGGGGGGAAGATGCGGGATCATGTCTGGCATGACCGAGGTGTCCTCGCTCACAGGGCGGCTGCTCGTGGCCACTCCCGCTCTGGCGGACCCGAACTTCGACCGCGCGGTGGTGCTCCTCCTCGACCACGACGAGGAGGGCTCCCTCGGTGTCGTCCTCAACCGTCCGACGCCGGTGGACGTGGGCGACATCCTCGAGGGCTGGGCGGATCTGGCCGGCGAACCAGGGGTGGTCTTCCAGGGCGGCCCGGTGTCGCTGGACTCCGCCCTCGGGGTCGCCGTCGTCCCGGGCGGGACGGCGGAGGAGGCCGCGCCGCTGGGCTGGCGCCGGGTGCACGGCGCGATCGGGCTGGTCGACCTGGAGGCCCCGCCGGAGCTGCTCGCCTCCGTCCTCGGCTCCCTGCGGATCTTCGCCGGATACGCGGGCTGGGGCCCCGGCCAGCTGGAGGACGAGCTGGTGGACGGCGCCTGGTACGTCGTGGAGTCGGAGCCCGGCGACGTCTCCTCGCCGTCCCCCGAGCGGCTCTGGCGGGAGGTGCTGCGCCGCCAGCGCAGCGAACTGGCGATGGTCGCCACGTATCCGGACGACCCGTCGCTCAACTGATGGCTGTGAGCTTCAGTACCCTTGGCTGTTATGAGCACTCTTGAGCCCGAGCGCGGGACTGGTACGGGGACCCTCGTCGAGCCGACGCCGCAGACCTCCCACGGCGACGGCGACCACGAGCGCTTCGCCCATTACGTCCAGAAGGACAAGATCATGGCGAGCGCCCTCGACGGCACGCCCGTCGTGGCGCTGTGCGGCAAGGTGTGGGTGCCCGGCCGCGACCCGAAGAAGTACCCGGTCTGCCCCATGTGCAAGGAGATCTACGAGTCCATGGGCGCCGGCGGCGACGACAAGGGCAAGGGCAAGGGCGACAAGTAGTCACCCTTCCTCCTCCTCACTCGTCCGCTTTCCTCGCCGGTCCGGGCTTCGTCCGACCGTTCTGATGTTCCTCAGGCCCCCAGGGTGCGCTTTGCGTGCCGTGGGGGCCTTTGTGCTGTCCGCGCGTTGCGCAGGGTGCGTCCGCCGGTCACAGAGTGGTTGAGACCTCTTGTGGCGCGGTTCACCCAGTCCCTAGCCTCCGATGTGTTGTGCACAGCGAAACAGCTGTTGCATATAATGCAACGCGTTCGGAGGAGCGACTCCATGAAGCTGTCCGCCCGCCTGGTCGCCGTCGCGGCCGTCCTCGCCACCGCCGCCTGCGCCCCCCAGACCTCCGGCAACTCCTCCTCCGACAAGGACGAGAAGACCGGCACCCTGCGCGTCTGGCTCTTCCAGGAGGTCAGCAACAAGCCCAAGGAACAGGTCGTGGACACCGTCCTCGCCGAGTTCGAGAAGGCGCACAAGGACACCGAGGTCACCGTCGAGTACATACCCGTCGAGACCCGCGCCCAGCGCATCAAGGCCGCCTTCAACGACCCGAAGTCCGCGCCCGACCTCATCGAGTACGGCAACACCGACACCGCCGGCTATGTCAAGGACGGCGGACTCGCCGACGTCACCGAGGAGTTCGGCGCCTGGGACGAGGCCAAGGACACCGACCCCACCGCCAGACAGTCGGTCACCGTCGACGGCAAGGTGTACGGGGCCCCGTACTTCGTCGGCGTCCGCGCGCTGTACTACCGCACCGACGTCTTCGAGGAACTCGGTCTCGACGTCCCCGGGACGCAGGCCGAGTTGATCTCCACCGCCAAGGAGATCCGCGCCGCCAGGCCCGAGTTGTACGGCATCGCGGTCGGCGGCGCCTACACCTACGGGGCGATGCCCTTCATCTGGGCGCACGGCGGCGAACTCGCCACCGGCAAGGGGGGTTCGTACGCCTCCGCCATCGACAGCGCGGACGCCCGCAAGGGCATCGAGGCCTACACCTCGCTCTTCGGCGACGACAACTGCCCCGCCGCCAAGTGCGCCGGCATGGGCGGCAACGACACGGTGACCGCCTTCGCCTCCGGCAAGGCGGCCATGGCGATCGGCGGCGACTTCAGCCACGCGGCCGTCGAGGCCGGGAAGGTCAAGGGCAAGTACGCCGTCGTACCGTTGCCGGGCGTCGAGGCCGGCTCCATCGCCCCCGCGTTCGCCGGCGGGAACAACCTCGGCGTGCTGAAGTCCACCTCGCACCGCACCCTCGCCGTCGACCTGATGAAGCGGCTCGCGTCGAAGGAGGCGCAGGGTGCGCTGTTCGAGGGCATGGGGTTCCTGCCGACCTTCTCCGACGTGCGGGAGCAGGTGGCCGCGAAGGAGGCCTTCGTGAAGCCGTTCGTCGAGACGCTCGCGGCGGACACGAAGTTCGTGCCGGCCTCGCCGGCGTGGGCGCAGATCGACTCGTCGCTGGTGCTGCCGACGATGTTCCAGGAGATCGTCGCCGGTAAGAAGGATGTGGCGACGGCCTCGGGCGATGCGGCGAAGAAGATGAACGAGGCGTTTGGCTCCGTCGGATGACGGTGCCCACCAGCTCGCGGGGCGCGGATCGGGTGCGGATGCCGGTAGCCGGCGGCTCGTCGCGCCCACGCGGCGGTCACCGCACATCCGGAAAGGCCCCGCGCCCCCGGGGGGCTTCCCGCACCCCCTGGTTGTATCTCGCGCCCGCTCTCGTGGTCCTCGGGGGGCTGCTTGCCTACCCGATCTACCAGCTGGGGCTCATTTCGGTCTTCCACTACACCCAGGCGCAGGTCAGTGGTGGGGAGCCGACCACGTTCGTGGGGTTCGGGAACTACGCCGAGCTCTTCCGTGACGAGCAGTTCTGGCAGGTGTTGCTGGCCACCGTGGTGTTCGCGGCGGCCTGTGTGGTGTGCACGCTGGCCGTGGGGTGCGCGCTCGCCGTGCTGCTCACGCGGGTGCGGGCCGTGCCGCGGCTGGCGTTGATGCTGGCCGCGCTCGGCGCCTGGGCGACCCCGGCGATCACCGGGTCCACCGTGTGGCTGTTCCTCTTCGACGCCGACTTCGGGCCCGTCAACCGGGTGCTGGGCCTCGGCGACCACTCCTGGACGTACGGGCGGTTCAGCGCCTTCTTCCTGGTGCTGCTCGAAGTGGTCTGGTGCTCCTTCCCGTTCGTGATGGTGACGGTCTACGCCGGTATCCGCGCCATCCCGTCCGAGGTGCTGGAGGCGGCCTCCCTGGACGGGGCCTCGCAGTGGCGCATCTGGCGCTCCGTCCTCGCGCCGATGCTCCGGCCGATCCTGGTGGTCGTCACCATCCAGTCGATCATCTGGGACTTCAAGGTTTTCACCCAGATCTACGTCATGACCAACGGCGGCGGCATCGCGGGCCAGAACCTGGTCCTCAACGTCTACGCCTACCAGGAGGCGTTCGCGTCCTCGCAGTACAGCCTCGGCGCGGCGATCGGCGTGGTGATGCTGCTGATCCTGCTCGCCGTGACGCTGGTGTACCTGCGGCTGCTGCGCCGGCAGGGGGAGGAACTGTGAGCCTTGTGAGCCGGGACGGGGAACCCCGGGTGAATCCTTCGCGCCGGTTCGTACGGCGTCCGGGACGGCTGGCGGCCGAGTCGGCGGCGCTGCTGATCGCCGCGGTGGTGGCCTTCCCGCTGTACTGGATGGTGCTGAGCGCCTTCAAACCGGCCGGGGAGATCGAGTCGACCGAGCCGCGCCCCTGGACGCTCGCGCCGACGCTGGACTCCTTCCGGCGGGTGTTCGGACAGCAGGAATTCGGCCGGTACTTCGTCAACAGTGTCGTCGTCGCGGTCGCCGTGGTGGTCGCCTCCGCGCTGATCGCGTTTCTCGCCGCGACCGCCGTGACGCGCTTCCGCTTCCGTATGCGGACCACGCTGCTCATCATGTTTCTGGTGGCCCAGATGGTGCCCGTGGAGGCACTGACCATCCCCCTGTTCTTCACCATGCGCGACCTCGGCCAGCTGAACACGCTGTGGTCGCTGATCCTGCCCCACATCGCTTTCTCCCTGCCGTTCGCGATCTGGATGCTCAGGGGGTTCGTGAAAGCCGTTCCGGAGGCCCTGGAGGAGGCCGCCTACATCGACGGGGCGAGCCGCGCCCGTTTTCTCTGGCAGATCCTTTTCCCGCTCGTCCTGCCGGGCCTGGTCGCCACGAGCGTGTTTTCCTTCATCTCCACCTGGAACGACTTCCTGTTCGCCAAGTCGTTCATCATCAGCGACATCTCGCAGTCCACCCTGCCGATGGCGCTGCTGGTCTTCTACAAACCCGACGACCCGGACTGGGGCGGGGTCATGGCGGCGTCCACCGTGATGACGATTCCCGTCCTGGTCTTCTTCGTACTCGTGCAGCGGCGTCTGGTCTCCGGACTGGGCGGCGCGGTAAAGGACTGACGTGACCGAACTGATTCCAGCGCCCCGCAGCGTCGTCGCCGGTTCCGGCGAGGTACGGCTGACGGCGCACTCCCGCATTTACGTCGGCCCTGGGACGGAGGGCGTCGGTCACTGGCTGCGCACCGTCCTGTGGCAGGCGACCGGGCTGCCGCTGCGCGAGGGGCGACACCCCGACGGACCCGACGGACCCGACGGACCCGAGGGCACGGACGGGGACGGCATCGGGCTCCGGCTCGACTCCGGACTCGGCCCCGAGGAGTACCGCCTCGTCAGCGACTCGACGGGCGTCCTCGTCGAGGGCGGCAGCGCCGCCGGCGTCTTCCGCGGCGCCCAGACGCTGCGGCAGCTCCTCGGCCCCGACGCGTTCCGCAGGGCCCCGCTCCTCCGCGACCGGGTGTGGGCGGTGCCGCACGTGACGATCGAGGACGCCCCCCGCTTCCGCTGGCGCGGACTGATGCTCGACGTCGCCCGGCACTTCATGCCCAAGGAGGGCGTGCTGCGCTATCTCGATCTCATGGCGGCGCACAAACTCAACGTGCTCCACTTCCACCTGACCGACGATCAGGGCTGGCGCATCGAGATCCAGCGGTATCCGAAGCTCACCGAGGTCGGCTCCTGGCGGGCCCGCACCAAAAAGGGCCACCGTGCCTCACCGCTGTGGGAGGACAGGCCGCACGGCGGTCACTACACCCAGGACGACATCCGCGAGATCGTCGCCTACGCCGCCGAGCGGCATATCAGCGTCGTCCCGGAAATCGACGTACCCGGGCACTCGCAGGCCGCCATCGCCGCGTATCCGGAACTCGGCAACCGTGATGTCATCGACACCGCCTCCCTGACCGTCTGGGACACCTGGGGGATCAATCCGAACGTACTCGCCCCCACTGACAACACCCTGCGCTTCTACGAAGGCGTCCTCGAGGAAGTCCTGGAACTGTTCCCCGCGGACGCCGGGCCGTTCTCGCCGTTCGTGCACATCGGCGGCGACGAATGCCTCAAGGACCAGTGGCGCGCCTCGGACACCGCGCAGAAGCAGATCGGCAACCTCGGACTCGCCGACGAGGACGCGCTCCAGGCCTGGTTCATCGGGCACTTCGACGACTGGCTCACCGCGCGGGGGCGCCGGCTCATCGGCTGGGACGAGATCCTGGAGGGCGGCCTGGCACCGGGCGCCGCGGTGTCCTCCTGGCGCGGCTACGCGGGCGGCGTGACGGCCGCCCGCGCGGGACACGACGTGGTCATGTGCCCCGAGCAGCAGGTCTACCTGGACCACCGTCAGGACGCGGGCCCCGAGGAGCCGGTGCCCATCGGGTACGTGCGCACCCTCGAGGACGTCTACCGGTTCGAGCCCGTACCGGCGGACCTGACGCCGGAGGAGACCGCGCGGGTACTGGGCACCCAGGCCAACGTGTGGACCGAGGTGATGGAGGACCAGGGGCGCGTCGACTACCAGACCTTCCCCCGGCTCGCCGCGCTCGCCGAGGTGGCCTGGAGCGACCTGCCCGCCCCCGCCGACCGGGACTTCGCCGGCTTCGAACGGCGGATGACCGCCCACTACCGGCGCCTGGACGCCCTCGGGGTCGCCTACCGGCCGCCCACCGGGCCGCTGCCCTGGCAGCGGCGCCCGGGCGTGCTGGGACGCCCCATCGACGGGCCCCCGCCGAACCGGTAGCCCGTTCCGCCGGGTCCGGTCCCGGGGCGCGGCGCCCGCCCGTCCCGGGACACCGGACCGAACGGATCCCGCGCGTGCGTTCGCTCCCGGCCGAACGGGTCACGCGATACGGGCACGGTCGCCACCGAGGAGTGCGCCCCGCGCGGTGCACCGGTGATGCCGGGCGAAATCGGTCATGTCCGGGGTGAGGTGGGCGAATGCCTCCTAGCGGACCCCCGTCTTCGGCACCTGTCAAGATGTGCCAGAGTTGCCACGTCCGCCCTGTGAGCACGTACCGTACGGCGCACAGGTGGACCAGGTGGGGCAGCGGGAAGGGGCAGCCGGTTTTGAGCACGCACGCACCGCAGGCGGCGCAGGCCGTGACGCTGCCCACGACACTGGACGAGGCCGTGGCGGCGCTCACCGCCATGCCCGCCGCCGTGCCCGTCGCGGGCGGCACCGACCTGATGGCCGCCGTCAACTCCGGGCAGCTCAGGCCCGCCGCGCTGGTCGGCCTCGGCAAGATCAGCGAGATCCGCGGCTGGCAGTACCTGGACGGACACGCGCTGCTCGGCGCCGGTCTCACCCACGCGCGTATGGGCCGCCCCGACTTCGCCGCCCTCATCCCGGCGCTCGCCGCCTCCGCGCGGGCCGCCGGACCGCCGCACATCCGCAACGCCGGCACCCTGGGCGGCAACATCGCCTCCGCCGCCCCGACCGGGGACGCGCTGCCCGTACTGGCCGCCCTGGAGGCGACGCTGGTCGTCGCGGGCCCGGGCGGGGTCCGCCGCGAGGTCCCGGTGTCGCACCTGCTGGCCGGAATGGACCTGCTGCGCCCCGGTGAGCTCATCGGCCACGTGCGCGTGCCGCTGCTGCACGCCCCCCAGGTCTTCCTGAAGGCCACCGGCCGCACCGGCCCCGGCCGCGCGGTCGCCTCCGTCGCGCTGGTGCTCGACCCCGCCCGCCGCGGGGTGCGCTGCGCGGTGGGCGCCATCGCGCCGATGCCGCTGCGGCCCCTGGAGGCCGAGCAGTGGGTCGCGCAGCTCATCGACTGGGACAACAACCGCGCGATCGTGCCCGAGGCACTGAACGCGTTCGGGGAGTACGTCGCCGCGGCCTGCATCCCCGACGCCGCCCCCGGCGAGGACGGCGCCGTCCCACCGCTTCCGCCCGCGGTACTGCACCTGCGGCGCACCGTCGCCGCGCTGGCCCGACGAGCACTGGGGAGGGCGCTGTCGTGACCGACGACCAGCACGGAGAGGGCAGGCCCCCGGGCGGCAGCCGCTGGGACCCGCTGCCCCAGGGCGACTACGACGACGGCGCCACCGCCTTCGTGAACCTCCCCGAGGGGGGCATCGACGCCCTGCTGGACTCCATGGAGAGCCCCCTCGCCGCGCCCGGCCACGGCTATGTGCCGCCGCAGATAACGGTCACGCCCACGACCACCGGCGGCACCGATCCGGCGGCCACCGGCACCTGGGCCGTGCCCGGCACACCCGCCGACGGCGCCCAGTGGCACGACCCGCAGGCCGCCGGGCCGGACCCGGCGGCGGACCGGTTCACGTACGAGCCGGGCGCGACCGGGCAGTGGGCCTTCGAGGAGGCGTCCGCGGAGCGCCCCGCGCCGGGCCAGGACGTCACCGGCCAGTGGTCGATCCCCGTCGCCGACGGCGACCTGCCGGACGAGTCGGGCGAGTTCACCACGTCCTCCCTGGTCGAAGGGTGGGGCGGAGGCACCCCTCCGGCGACCCTGCCCGGCGGTGCCCCGGCTCCCTGGGCCGCCACCCAGTCCATCGGCCGCCCGTGGGGACCCGGCGTCCCCGGAGTCCCCCAGGACACCGAGCGGCAGGGCGGCGAACACGGCACCGCGCGGGCCCCGCAGGAGCCCGGCCCACAGCCCCACGCCGCACCCGGCCGCGACGAGCCCGCCGGCCAGGACGCGCAGGATGGTTACGGCGGTCAGCCCGGCCAGGGAGCCTCCGCGCGGCCGGAATCCGCCGCCGCCGGGCCCGGCCGGGGTGAAGCCCGTGCGCTGCACGAGCCTGCCGGTCAGGACGGCTACGGCGCACAGCCCGCCCAGGACGCGCAGGACGGTTACGGCGGTCAGCCCGGCCAGGGCGCGCCCGCGCGGCCGGAATCCGCCGCCGCCGAGCCCGGCCGGGGCGAGACCCGCGCGCCGCACGAGCCTGCCGGCCAGGACGGCTACGGCGGGCAGGCCGGCCAGGACGCGCAGGATGGTTACGGCGGTCAGCCCGGCCAGGGAGCCTCCGCCGCCGGGCCAGACCGGGGCGAAGCCCACGCGCCGCACGGCTCCGCCGGTCAGGACGGCTACGGCACACAGCCCGCCCAGGACGCGCAGGACGGTTATGGCGGGCAGTCAGGCCACGGCGCCCCCGCGCGGCCGGAACCCGCCGCCGGGCCCGGCTGGGACGAGACCCACGCGCCGCACGAGCCCGTCGGCCAGGACGGTTACGGTCGGCAGGCCGCCCAGGACGGTCCCGCGCGGCCGGAGCCCCCCGCCGGGCCAGGCCGGGGCGAGAGCCACGTGCCCCACGGACCCGCCGGTCAGGACGGTTACGGCGCGCAGCCCGCCCAGGACGCGTCCGAGCAGCCTGCACACGGCGGTTCCCGTTCGTCGGGTGTTTCCAGGCCGCTGCCCGCCGACGGCTCCGCGGAGCCGCAGTGGCGGAGCGGCGCGGAGGCGGCGGGCGACGCCGCGGCCGCCGGCCGGGAGCACCCGCACGCCGGCGCCCAGGACACCGCACGGCCCCTCCCCGGCGCCGGTGAGGGCTCCGAGGTCGCCCACGACGTCACCGGGGCCCCGGCGGACCCCGGCGCGGAGCACGCCTCCGCGCGGGCGGCCGACTCCCCGGACGCGCCCGCCCGCGCGGACGGCACGCCCGCACCCGGCACCCCGGACGGTTCCGCGACGCCGGGCGACCGGGACGACCGGGGTGGCGCGGACGGTCCGGACGCCGTTCCGGGCGAACCGAGCATCTCCGTCGCCCCCCACGACGACCACCCCCTCGCCTCCTACGTGCTCCGTGTCAACGGCACCGACCGGCCCGTCAGCGACGCCTGGATCGGCGAGTCGCTGCTCTACGTGCTGCGCGAGCGGCTCGGCCTGGCCGGTGCCAAGGACGGCTGCTCGCAGGGCGAGTGCGGCGCCTGCAACGTCCAGGTCGACGGGCGGCTCGTGGCGTCCTGCCTGGTGCCGGCCGTCACCGCGGCCGGCAGCGAGGTCCGTACCGTCGAGGGTCTGGCCCAGGACGGCCGGCCCTCGGACGTGCAGCGGGCGCTCGCGCGGTGCGGCGCCGTGCAGTGCGGCTTCTGCGTGCCGGGCATGGCGATGACCGTGCACGACCTCCTGGAGGGCAACCCCGCGCCCACCGAGCTGGAGACCCGCCAGGCACTGTGCGGCAACCTGTGCCGCTGCTCCGGCTACCGGGGCGTGGTGAACGCCGTCCAGGAGGTCGTCGCCGAGCGGGAGGCGCACGCCGAGTCCGCCGAGTCCCACCCCGACGACGATCCGGACACGCCCCGCATCCCGCACCAGGCGGGCCCCGGCGCAGGCGGCGTCAACCCCTCGGCGTTCGGCACCCCCGGACCGCACGAGCACCCCCACGACCAGCCGCACGACCCGCTTGACGACCAGCCGAACGACCAGTCCCACGGCCAGGACGGAGGCCAGGCGTGAGCAACGAGACAGTCACCGCGCGGGCCGCCGAGGCCGCCCCGGAGCCGGAACCGGTCCCGCACGGGCTCGGCGTCTCCCTCCCGGCCGCCGACGCCCGCGCCAAGACCGAGGGCACCTTCCCCTACGCCGCCGACCTGTGGGCCGAGGGCCTGCTGTGGGCGGCGGTGCTGCGCTCCCCGCACCCGCACGCGCGCATCGTCTCCATCGACACCACCCACGCGCGTGAGATGCCCGGCGTCCGCGCGGTCGTCACGCACGAGGACGTCCCCGGCACCCCGGTGCTGGGCCGCGGCAAGGCCGACCGTCCGGTCTTCGCCTCCGAGGTCGTACGCCACCACGGCGAGCCCCTCGCCGCCGTCGCCGCCGACCACCCCGACACCGCGCGGATGGCCGCCGCCGCCGTGATCGTGGAGTACGAGGTGCTCGACCCGGTCACCGACCCCGAGCAGGCCTTCGAGGCCGAACCGCTGCACCCCGACGGCAACCTGATCCGGCACATCCCGCTGCGCCACGGCGACCCCGACGCGGCCGGCGACGTCGTCGTCGAGGGCCTGTACCGCATCGGCCGCCAGGACCCCGCCCCCATAGGGGCCGAGGCCGGTCTCGCCGTGCCCCGCCCGGACGGCGGCGTGGAGCTGTACCTGGCGTCCACCGACCCGCACGGCGACCGGGACACCGCCGCCGCCGCGTTCGGCCTGGAACCCGATCGGGTGAAGATCGTCGTCACGGGGGTGCCCGGCGCCACCGCCGACCGCGAGGACCAGAGCTTCCAGCTCCCCCTCGGCCTGCTCGCGCTGCGGACCGGCTGCCCGGTGAAACTCGCCGCCACGCGCGAGGAGTCCTTCCTCGGGCACACCCACCGCCACCCGACCCTCCTGCGCTACCGCCACCACGCCGACGCCGAGGGCAGACTGGTCAAGGTCGAGGCGCAGATCCTGCTCGACGCGGGCGCCTACGCCGACACCTCCTCCGACGCCCTGGCCGCCGCCGTCGCCTTCGCCTGCGGCCCGTACGTCGTGCCGAACGCGTTCATCGAGGGCTGGGCCGTACGCACCAACAACCCGCCCTCCGGCCATGTGCGCGGCGAGGGCGCGATGCAGGTGTGCGCCGCCTACGAGGCGCAGATGGACAAGCTCGCCAAGAAGCTCGGCGTCGACCCGGCGGAACTGCGCATGCGCAACGTCATGGCCACCGGCGACGTCCTGCCCACCGGCCAGACCGTGACCTGCCCGGCCCCGGTCGCCGAACTCCTCCAGGCGGTACGGGACTTCCCGCTTCCGCCGCTGCCCAAGGACACCCCCGAGGACGAGTGGCTGCTGCCCGGCGGCCCCGAGGGCGCGGGTGAGCCGGGCGCGGTCCGCCGGGGCGTCGGCTACGGCCTCGGCATGGTGCACATGCTCGGCGCGGAGGGCGCCGACGAGGTGTCCACGGCCACCGTGCGGGTCCAGGGCGGCGTGGCGACCGTGCTCTGCGCGGCCGTCGAGTCCGGCCAGGGCTTCACCACCCTGGCCCGGCAGATCGTCCAGGAGACCCTCGGCATCGACGAGGTGCACGTGGTGCCCGTCGACACCGACCAGCCCCCGGCGGGGCCGGGCTGCCGCGGGCGGCACACGTGGGTGTCGGGCGGCGCGGTCGAACGCGCGGCGAAGATGGTCCGCACCCAGCTCCTCCAGCCGCTCGCGCACAAGTTCGGCATGTCCACCGAGCTGCTCCAGATCACCGACGGCAAGATCACCTCGTACGACGGTGTGCTGTCCACCACCGTCACCGAGGCGCTGGACGGCAAGGAGCTGTGGGCCACCGCCCAGTGCCGCCCCCATCCCACGGAGCCGCTGGACGCCTCCGGGCAGGGCGACGCCTTCGTCGGCATGGCCTTCTGCGCCGTCCGCGCGGTGGTCGACGTCGACATCGAGATCGGCTCGGTACGGGTCGTGGAACTGGCGGTCGCCCAGGACGTGGGCCGGGTGCTGAACCCGGCGCAGCTGGCCGCGCGGATCGAGGCGGGCGTGACCCAGGGCCTGGGCGCCGCGCTCACCGAGAACCTGCGCACCCCGCGCGGCCTGGTCCGCCACCCCGACCTCACCGGCTACGCCCTGCCGACCGCGCTGGACGCGCCGGACATCCACATCGTGAAGCTGGTCGAGGAGCGGGACGTGGTCGCGCCGTTCGGCGCGAAGGCGGTCAGCGCGGTGCCGGTGGTGACCTCGCCGGCGGCCATCGCCTCCGCCGTCAGGGCCGCCACGGGCCGCCCGGTGAACCGGCTGCCGATACGCCCGCAGGCTGCGGTCGTCACCGGCAACTGAAACCCGGCCCGGGTTGTTTCGCCCGGGAAGGCAACGCAAGCGGTTGCCGGTGCGTCTTGAGAGATGACGGGGCGTTGGGTTCGGCGCGCCCCGGCTCGGAGCCGTTGTCAGTGGTGGCGCGTAGTGTTGCGAGCAGTGGGGGACGGCTACCGGGCCCGGATGGGCTTGCTCCGTCCTGCCCGGGGCGGGACGTTCGCGGACCCGGGACCGAGCACACGTATCGCGGGGGAATCATGAGCACGACCGACACCGTTGTCGCAGCGGCGATCACACTCACCGACACCGACCTCGATCCCTTCATCACGCACGCGTCCACGCGCCACTGGCTGACCGGCCCCGGACTGCCCGCCGACAGCCGCCTGTTCAGCTTCGCGGAGCTGGCCCGGCCGGGCGGCCCGCACACCGTGGCCGACTCGACGGGCGACCCCGGCGACCGCCTCTCGGCGGAGCTGCGGGACCAGCTGATCATCGGCGGAATGCTGGGCCCGGCCGGTCTGGAGACGGAGTCGGTGCTGCTGGACGGCGCGACCGGCGAGGTCTCGACGACCTACTTCTTCCACGACCGCCCCGACCTGATGGACCGCCGCCCGCTCGCCCCGTCCCTGCCGACGCTGGTGCGGTTCGCCGCGGCGACGGACGAACTGGCCGGCCTGCGCGGCCAGTTCGCGGCCTACGCGGGCCGCTACGGCACCAAGGCGGTCGCGGAGGCCTCCCGGCAGCTGCTGGCGGTCTTCGAAGAGGGCACGGACGGCGGCGAACCGGCCCCGTTCTGGCGGATGGCCGCGCTGATCCGCCCCCTGGCCCTGGTCGCGGGCCCCGGTACGGCCTCGGGCCTGGCCCTGGACCTCCCCCTCCGCCTCCTCGACGAGGAGTTCGGCCGGGGCGGAGTGGTCCGCTTCGAGGAGGTCGACTTCCCGGCCACGCTCACGCACGAGCCGACCCGCCGCTTCCTGCGCGAGACGGGCCTGCCGGAGGACGGCTTCCTCTTCTCCCTCGACACCGACCTGCCGCTGCGCACCCTCGCCGAGTACTACGCCGACGACTGCCGCGACGGGCTCCCCGCCGAGCTTTCCCCCGCCCGGGCCGAGCGCCTGATACGCCTCGGCTACCTGGTCGACGACCACAGCCTGGTCCTCGACGCGACCACGGGCGCGGTCCACAGCTGGAGCGAACCGGACGCCGTGCTCCGCCCCCTGAACACGGACATCTCCACGCTCGCCTTCACCCTCTGGCTGCTGCACCGGGAGCGCTCCCTCGACGAGGCGTCGGGCCACGCGCTGACCAGCGACACCTACGACCAGCTGGCGCTGACGATGATCCAGGTCCTGTCCTCCATCGACCCGACCGGCACCACCGCCGACACGGACTGGCACTACTGGACGGAGCTGTTCCAGGACGAGGCGGGCGGAGTCCTCTGACGCGAGGGACGCGGGGTGCTCCGCAGAGCACCCCGCGCAGGTGGAGGCCGTGACCGGATTCGAACCGGCGTGCGTCGCTTTGCAGGCGAGTCCCTGGCCACTCGGGCACACGGCCGTGTCGGGGGCGAGGTCCCTTGCGGGGCTCGCCGTTCCGAACCGGTGTACCGACCGTAGGGCGGCCCGGGAGCGGCGCTCAAGGGAAAGCCGGGTGCCGCAACGGGACTGCCACACGCCGTTCACGAACGGGCCGAGCCCGGTCCTACGACCAAGGTCCCGGTGCCGAGCGCGACCCCCGACAGGCGTCAAAGCGGGCATCGCGCCTTACTCTGGCGTTCATGACCGCCCCGAACCCGCGTGACACCGATGTCACCACGCCCGCCGGCATACCCTCGCCGGTCCTCGCCCCCGACGACACCGTGCTGAGCCGCCCCTACCGGGCGCTGAGCATCGGGGTCGTCTCCGTCGTACTGCTGATCGCCTTCGAGGCGACGGCGGTCGGCACGGCGATGCCGGTCGCGGCGCGCGAGCTGAACGGGGTGTCGCTGTACGCGTTCGCGTTCTCGGCGTACTTCACCACCAGCCTGTTCGGCATGGTGCTGTCCGGCCAGTGGTCCGACCGGCGCGGCCCGCTCGCCCCGCTGACCTGGGGCATCACCTCGTTCGCGGTCGGTCTGCTGTTCTCCGGGACGGCCGGCGCGATGTGGCTGTTCATCCTGGGGCGGGCCGTGCAGGGGCTCGGCGGCGGGCTGGTGATCGTCGCGCTGTACGTCGTCGTCGGACGGGCCTACCCGGAACGGCTCCGCCCGGCGATCATGGCGGCGTTCGCGGCGAGCTGGGTGGTGCCGTCGATCGTCGGCCCGCTCGCCTCCGGCGCCGTGACCGAGCACATCGGCTGGCGCTGGGTGTTCCTCGGCATACCGGTCCTCGTGGTGTTCCCGCTGGCGCTCGCGCTGCCGCAGATCCGCCGCCTGGCCTCGGGCCCGGTGGACGGGGGCACGGACGCCGCCCCGGCCTCCTTCGACGGCCGCCGCATCCGGCTGGCCCTGGCGATCTCCTTCGGCGCCGGGTTCCTCCAGTACGCCGCCCAGGACCTGCGCTGGACATCCCTCCTGCCGGGCGCGCTGGGCGTGGCCCTGCTCGTCCCGGCGGTGCTGGGCCTGCTCCCGCGCGGCACCTACCGGGCGGCGCGCGGCCTGCCCTCGGTGGTCCTGCTGCGCGGAGTCGCCGCCGGTTCCTTCATCGCGGCGGAGTCCTTCGTCCCGCTGATGCTGGTCACCCAGCGCGGCCTCAGCCCGACGATGGCCGGCTTCTCGCTCGCGGCGGGCGGCGGCACCTGGGCGCTGGGCTCCTGGATCCAGTCCCGGCCCCGCCTGGAGCCGTACCGGGAACGTCTGATGGCCTCCGGCATGCTTCTGGTGGCGGCGACCATCGCGGTGGCCCCGACCGTGCTGATCGAGGCGGTGCCCGCCTGGACGCTGGCGGTCGCCTGGGCCTTCGGCTGCCTCGGCATGGGCCTGGTGATCTCCTCCAGCAGCGTCCTGCTGCTCCGGCTCTCCGCCCCCAAGGACACCGGCACCAACTCCGCCGCCCTGCAGATCTCCGACGGCCTCTCCAACGTCATCCTGCTGGCGGCCGGTGGAGCAGCCTTCGCGGCGCTCGGCGGCGGCACGGTCAGCCACGCGGCGACGGGAGCCACGGGCTCCCATCCCGCCGCCTTCGTCGCCGTCTTCCTGCCGATGGCGGCGGTGGCGCTGGTGGGGGTGTGGGTGGCTACGCGGGTGCGGGCCGCTAAGTAGTACCACTTTGGGGCCGCATCGGTGGTACCGTTTTGGTATGGCTATGAACCTGCGTCTCCGCGACGACCAGACGGAAGCTCTCAAGCTGCGCGCCGATGAGGAGGGTGTCAGCATGCACGCGATACTGCTGCGCGCTGTGGATGACTATCTGGCCCGGACCGCGCACCAGGCGTTGGTCCGGAAGGCAGCCAAGGAGCAGACCGCCAAGTGGGCCGAACTGCTGGAGCGGCTGAAGTGACGTACGTCTATCTCACGGCCGAGGATGTCCTGGCCATTGCCGAGGACGCCGTCGACGACCAGCAGATCGCCGTGCGCGACGCGGGGCTGCTGGAGTCGGCCGTACATCGCCCCTCGGCATCCATGTTCGGGCAGGAGGCCTACGCCGACCTGTTCGACAAGGCGGCGGCACTCCTGCAGTCCTTGGTCATCAACCGTCCTCTCGTCGACGGGAACAAGCGCACGGCATGGGTGTCCTGTGTCGTCTTCCTGGCGTTGAACGAGGTGCAGTTGCGCCCTGATATCGACACAGCCGAACAGCTGGTCATCGCCGTGGCGACCGGCAGGATGGACGAGGTCAAGGGCATCTCGGAGGCATTGAGGGACCTGGCTGAGCAGGGTGTGACCTGAGTCCCATCCCGGCCGGTCATGGCCCGGTACCGGCGCTGCCGCGACCGGGCCATCGGTAGGGTGGCCCGGTCGTCATGCGCAGCTGCGCCGCCGCCCGAACCACCCCGACGGAGATCGTGACTACCACCGCCGGCACCGCGTCCCACTCGCACCACCTGTCCCCGGCCTTCCCCGGACGTGCCCCCTGGGGTACCGCCGGAAAGCTGCGGGCCTGGCAGCAGGGGGCGATGGACACGTACATCCAGGCCCAGCCCCGTGACTTCCTCGCGGTGGCCACCCCCGGCGCCGGCAAGACGACCTTCGCGCTGACGCTGGCCTCCTGGCTGCTGCACCACCACGTCGTGCAGCAGGTGACCGTCGTCGCGCCCACCGAGCACCTGAAGAAGCAGTGGGCCGAGGCCGCCGCGCGGATAGGCATCAAGCTCGACCCCGAGTACAGCGCGGGCCCCCTCGGCAAGGAGTACGACGGCGTCGCCGTCACCTACGCCGGTGTCGGTGTGCGCCCCATGCTGCACCGCAACCGGGTCGAGCAGCGCAAGACCCTCGTCATCCTCGACGAGATCCACCACGCCGGTGACTCCAAGTCCTGGGGCGAGGCCTGCCTGGAGGCGTTCGAACCGGCCACCCGGCGGCTCGCGCTCACCGGTACGCCGTTCCGCTCCGACACCAACCCCATCCCGTTCGTGGCGTACGAGGAGGGCGACGACGGCATCCGCCGCTCCTCCGCCGACTATACCTACGGGTACGGCTCCGCCCTCGCCGACAACGTCGTCCGCCCGGTCATCTTCATGTCGTACAGCGGCAACATGCGCTGGCGCACCAAGGCCGGCGACGAGATCGCCGCCCGCCTCGGCGAGCCCATGACCAAGGACGCCGTCAGCCAGGCCTGGCGCACCGCGCTCGATCCGCGCGGCGAGTGGATGCCGGCCGTACTGCGCGCCGCCGACCAGCGGCTCACCGAGGTCAGGAAGGCGATCCCGGACGCCGGCGCCCTCGTCATCGCGGCCGACCAGGACTCCGCGCGGGCGTACGCCAAGCTGATCCGCGAGATCACCGGGCACAAGGCCACCCTCGTCCTGTCCGACGACACCGGCGCGTCGAAGAACATCGACACGTTCAGCAGCGGCACCGACCGCTGGATGGTCGCCGTCCGCATGGTGTCCGAGGGCGTCGACGTCCCGCGCCTCGCCGTCGGCGTGTACGCCACCACCATCTCCACGCCGCTGTTCTTCGCGCAGGCCGTCGGCCGTTTCGTACGGTCCCGGCGGCGTGGCGAGACCGCGTCCGTGTTCCTGCCGACCATCCCCGACCTGCTCGGCTTCGCCAACGAGATGGAACGCGAACGCGACCACGTCCTCGACAAGCCCAAGAAGAACGGCGAGGAGGACCCGTACGCCGAATCCGAGAAGGAGATGGAGGAGGCGAACCGCGAGCAGGACGAGGACACCGGCGAGCAGGACATGCTGCCCTTCGAGGCGCTGGAGTCCGACGCCGTCTTCGACCGGGTGATGTACAACGGCGCCGAGTTCGGCATGCAGGCCCACCCCGGCAGCGAGGAGGAGCAGGACTACCTCGGCATCCCCGGGCTCCTCGAACCCGACCAGGTGCAGCTGCTGCTCCAGAAGCGGCAGGCCCGGCAGATCGCGCACAGCCGCAAGAAGCCCGCCGAGGAGGCGGACCTGCTCGAGATCCCCGCCGAGCGGCGCCCGGTGGTCTCCCACAAGGAGATGATGGAGCTGCGCAAGAAGCTCAACAACCTCGTCGGCGCCTACGTCCACCAGAGCGGCAAACCGCACGGCGTCATCCACACCGAGCTGCGCCGCGTCTGCGGCGGCCCGCCCTCCGCCGAGGCCACCGCGGGACAGCTGCGCCAGCGGATCGAAAAGGTGCAGGAGTGGGCCACGCGCATGCGATGAACCGGGTGTGCGTATGGGGACAAACGGAACCACTTCCCGGTGAGAGTGCCCGGATTCTGGACGGAGACTTCCGCTCACCGGACCGGCTCGCTACTGTCCCCGCAACGCACACGCCCCGTGGCAGCGCCGCCGCGGAGCGCAGCCGTGAAGCGACTGTGCCCGGGACACCGCCGGGCCGCCGGCCGATCGGCGGCCTCTGAAGCGCGTGACCGACGGGACTCGGTGACGCATCCGCCGCGAGGGGCCGCCGACCTCACCATTGAAGGAGTGGGCGTCGTGACCGCGGAGACCTCTCAGACGCTCGACAGGGGACTGCGTGTCCTCAAGCTGCTCGCCGACACGGACCACGGGCTGACCGTCACGGAGCTATCCCACAAACTGGGCGTGAACCGGACCGTGGTCTACCGGTTGCTCGCCACGCTGGAGCAGCACGCACTGGTACGCCGTGACCTGGGCGGACGGGCCCGGGTGGGACTCGGTGTGCTCAGGCTCGGGCGGCAGGTGCATCCGCTGGTACGGGAGGCCGCGATGCCGGCGCTGCGGTCGCTGGCCGAGGACATCGGCGCGACCGCGCACCTGACGCTGGTGGACGGGGCGGAGGCGTTGGCCGTGGCGGTGGTGGAGCCGTCGTGGACGGACTACCACGTGGCGTACCGGGCGGGGTTCCGGCATCCGCTGGAGCGGGGGGCGGCGGGGAAGGCGATCCTGTCCGCCCGGCAGCAGACGGCGGACGACCCCGGCTACACGCTGACGCACGGCGAACTGGAAGCGGGCGCGTGCGGGGCGGCTGCGCCGCTGCTGGGGGTGACGGGGGTCGAGGGCAGCGTGGGCGTCGTCATGCTGGCGGACGTGGTGCCGGAGCGGGTGGGGACGCGGGTGATGGACGCGGCGCGGGAGGTCGCGGAGGCATTGCGCTAACCCAGACACCACCGCCCCACCGCATCCGCGGGCTCCCGCCCCCACCCCGCTGCGGGCTCCCGCCCCCGCTCCCACCGCATCCGCGGGCTCCCGCCCCCGCCCCGCTGCGGGCTCCCGCCCCCGCCCCGCTGGGGGCTGCCGCGGCCGCTTCCGCCGCAGCTGCGGGCAGTCGTGCCGCTGGGGCGGCACGGGTGGGCGCAGCGGCACCCGGCGAACGCCGGTAGAGCAACTCACCCCCGGCCGAGCGGCGCAACGGTGCTGTTGTCGGCCGGGGGGTGACTGCGCAGCCCGGCGCGGGCGGGGTGCCGTCGCGCCCACCCGTGCCGCCCTGCGGCACGACTGCCCGCGGAGAGCGGGGTGCGCAGCCCAGCGCGGTTGCCTGCGGAGGGCGGGGGCGGGGTGCCGTCGCGCCCACCCGTGCCGCCCTGCGGCACGAC
>NZ_JBVIFC010000001.1:72123-110185 GCF_055571535.1 Streptomyces sp. NPDC030893
GACTGCCCGCGGAGAGCGGGGTGCGCAGCCCCGCGCTGCCTGCGGAGGGCGGGGGCGGGGTGCTGTCGCGCCCACCCGTGCCGCCCTGCGGCACGACTGCCCGCGGAGAGCGGGGTGCGCAGCCCCGCGCTGCCTGCGGAGGGCGGGGGCGGGGTGCTGTCGCGCCCACCCGTGCCGCCCTGCGGCACGATTGCCCGCGGAGAGCGGGGTGCGCAGCCCCGCGTTGCCTGCGGAGGGCGGGGGCGGGGTGCTGTCGCGCCCACCCGTGCCGCCCTGCTGCACGACTGCCCGCGGAGAGCGGAGAGCGGAGAGCGGAGAGCGGAGAGCGGGGGCCGGCGCTCGGCGTGACTGCCCGCGGAGGGCAGGGGCGTGTTGCGCAGCCCTGCACGAGTGCCCGCGGTGGCGGTCGGCGCGAATGGCTGTGGCGGTGGCGCGTTAGATTGGGCGCGTGCTCTCTCGCCTCACGCGTCCCCAGATGCTCGCCGCCTGCGCAGCCCCCCTCGTCGCGCTGATCGCCACCGCCGCCCTCGCGCCGCTGCCCTTCTCCGTCGCGCAGCCCGGCTTGACGGCGAACGTGCTCGGTGAGAACAAGGGGGAGCAGGTCATCACGATCTCCGGCGCACCCGTGCGGGAGACCAGCGGGCAGCTGCGGATGACGACCATCGAGGCGACCTCCCCGGACACCCGCGTAGGGCTCCCGGAGGTGATCGACGGCTGGTTCAGCACCGACGAGGCGGTCATGCCCCGCGACTCGGTCTACCCCAGCGGCGGCGACGTCGAGGAGATCGAGCAGTACAACCGGAAGCAGATGGAGGAGTCCCAGGACGAGGCGACCCGGGCCGCGCTGAACTACCTGGGCCGCGAGGACGAGGACATCGACGTCCGGCTGCGGCTCGCCGACGTCGGCGGCCCGAGCGCCGGCCTGCTGTTCTCCCTCGGCATCGTCGCCAAGCTGAACGGCGACCTCACCGGCGGCCGGATCATCGCCGGTACCGGCACCATCGACGCGGACGGCACCGTCGGCCCGGTCGGCGGCGTCCCCCTGAAGACGCAGGCGGCCAAGCGCGACGGCGCCACCGTCTTCCTGGTCCCGAAGGCCGAGTGCGCCGACGCGCAGGCCGAACTCCCCGACGGCCTGCGCCTGATCCCCGTCACCACCCTCAAGGGCACCGTCGACGCCCTGGTCGCCCTGGAGAAGGGCACCGGCAAGGTCCCCGCCTGCTAGCTTCCAGCTCTCAGATCTCAGTTCTCCTTGACGAAGCCTTCCCGCACCATCCAGTCCAGCGCCACCTGGTGCGGATCCTCCCCGTCGACGTCCACCTTCGCGTTCAGCGTCTGCGCCACGGTGTTGTCCAGTCTCTCCGTGACGGGCGCGAGCACCTCCGCGATGGCCGGCCACTCCTCGAACGTGCCGGAGTTGACCGTCGGCGCCGCGTTGTAGTTGGGGAAGAACTTCTTGTCGTCCTCCATCACCACCAGGTTCATGGACTTGATGCGCCCGTCGGTGGTGAAGACCTCGCCGTAGGTGCAGGCACCGTCGGCCGTCTGGGTGTAGATGATCCCGGTGTCCATCTGCGTGACGTTGCCCGCCGGGATGTTCATGCCGTACGTCTTCTCCATGCCCGGCAGCCCGTCGGCGCGGTTGGCGAACTCGCCCTCCACGCACAGCGTCACCGCCCCGGGGTCGGACTTCGCCAGCTCGGCCACCTCGGACAGGGTCCGTGTGCGGTACCGCTCGTAGTTCGCCTGGTTCATGGCGAGCGCGTAGGTGTTGTTCAGCTCCGTCGGCTCCAGCCAGGTCACCCCGTTCTTCACGTCCGCGTCCTTCACCGCCAGCCACTGCTCGCGCGGGTCGGGGATCGGCTCGCTGTTGCCCTGGTACGTGATCCACGCCGTGCCCGTGTACTCGAACCCGGCGTCCGCCTCCCCCCTGACGACCGCCTCCCGGGAGCCCACCGACCCCTGGATGCCGGTCCGGTCGACGACCTCCGCGCCGGCCGCCTGGAAGGCGATGCCCATGATCGCGCCGAGGATCAGCTGCTCGGTGAACTCCTTGGAGGTGACGGTGAGTTCCGCGCCCTCCAGTGGCCTGCCCTGCCCGATCGTGCCCGGCTCCACGTCGTCGACCATGGGGGATCCGCTGGTCAGACCGCATCCCGAGGCCGCCGCCAGCAGCACCCCGGCCAGCACCAGGCGGCCACGTACGGGTACGCGTCCGTGTCCACGCCTCATGGGCCCGCCTCCAGACCCCGCGGCCGCAGCAGCAGTTCGGCCAGCGAGGCCAGCCAGTCCACCAGCAGCGCGAGCGCGACGGTGAGGATGGAGCCCACCATCAGCACCGGCATCCGCTGACTGGTGATCCCGGTGGTGATCAGCACGCCCAGCCCCCCGCCACCGCCGAATGTCGCCAGCGTCGCCGTGCCGACGTTCAGCACGAGCGCCGTCCGCACCCCCGCGAGGATGAGCGGAACGGCCAGCGGCAGCTCCACCCGCGTGAGCACGCCCAGCGGGGACATGCCGATGCCGCGCGCCGCCTCCAGCAGGGTCGGGTCGTTGGCCTTCAGGCCGGCGATCGTGTTGGACAGCACCGGCAGCACCGCGTACGCGATGATGCCGATCAGCGCGGCCCTGCGGCCGATGCCCAGCCAGATCACCAGCAGCGCCAGCAGTCCGATCGCCGGGGTGGCCTGGCCCATGTTGGCGAACGCCATCGCCGCCGGGGTGGCCCTGCGGAACATCGGGCGGGTCAGCAGGATGCCCAGCGGGATCGCGATGATCAGCACGAAGAACGTGGAGATCGCGGTGAGTTCGATGTGCTGCCACAGGGCCTTGGACACCTGCCCGTCCGACAGCGCGTTCCGGGTGAGCGCGTCGAGCTCCGCCTGCTCGAACCACAGCCAGGTCGCGAGCAGCACGGCGATCAGCACCACCGGCAGGAACGTCAGCTTCCGCCAGGTCACCCGAGGGCGCCGCGCGGCCGTGCGCGGGGGAGCGTCCCCGGTGTCGTCGTCGGACGAGCCGCCGCCCTCGTCCCGGAACGCCCGCCCCCTCACCTCGTGCTCGCCCTCGGGCCGCCGTCCGGAAGAGGTCCTCACGCCTTCGCCTCCCCGCCGGAGCCCTCCTGCTCGGCGTGCGTCTGCGAGGCCCGGTGCTCCCGCAGGTCGGCCTGCGCCTCCCGCGCCTCCAGCCGGTCCGCCTCCAGCAGTTCGTGCACGGAGTTCATCAGCGTCTCCACGTCCACGACACCCTCGTACGCCCCACGCCGGCCGGTGACGGGAACCCGGCCGGTGTTGTCGGTGAGGACCGCCTCCAGCGCGTCCCGCAGGGTCGCGTCCCGGGTGACCGTGTCGTGCACCAGCGCGCCCGCGCGGGCCAGCGAGCCCTTGGCGCGCATCATGTCGCCGCGCCGCAGCCACTTGTAGGGGCGGCCCCGCTTGTCGAGCACCAGCACCTCGTTGGTGCCGCTGGAGCGCAGCTTGTTGAAGATCTCCTGGAGCGGGTCGTCGACGCCCACCGTCGGATAGTCGGTGACCCCCACGTCCCGCACCCGGGTCAGGTTGAGCCGCTTCAGCGCCGCCCCCGCGCCGACGAAACCGGACACGAAGTCGTCGGCGGGGTTGGTGAGGATCGCCTCCGGGGTGTCGAACTGGGCGATGTGGGAGCGTTCGCGCAGCACCGCGATCCGGTCGCCGATCTTGATCGCCTCGTCGAAGTCGTGGGTGACGAAGACGATCGTCTTGTGCAGCTCCCGCTGGAGCCGGATCAGCTCGTCCTGGAGGTGGTCCCGGGTGATCGGGTCCACCGCGCCGAACGGCTCGTCCATCAGCAGCACCGGCGGATCCGCCGCCAGCGCCCGCGCCACGCCCACCCGCTGCTGCTGGCCGCCGGAGAGCTGACGCGGATAGCGGTCGTGGAACTCGCCCGGATCCAGACCGACCAGGTCCAGCATCTCCTCCACCCGCGCCCGCACCCGGGCCGCCGGCCAGCGCAGCATCCTCGGCACCAGGGCGATGTTCTGCGCCACCGTCATGTGCGGGAACAGCCCGCTCGCCTGGATCGCGTACCCGATCTTCCGGCGCAGCCGCACCGGGTCCATGTGGGTGACTTCCTCGCCGCCGATACGGATCCGGCCGGACGTCGGCTCGATCAGCCGGTTGATCATCTTCAGGAGGGTGGACTTCCCGCAGCCCGACGGGCCGACGAGGATCACCGTCTCGCCCTCGTTGAACTCCATGGTGACGCTGTCGACGGCCGGCAGCGCACTGCCCGGGTACCGCTTGGTCAGCCCCTCCAGCTCGATCGTCGCCCCCACCGACCGGGACTCCGCCCCGGACGTGTCCGGGCCGGGCAGGGAATCAGCCGCGGAACTGGGCACGGATCCCCCTCGGAATGGTCAGCCGCCCGATCAGCACGTACACCGCGTCGAACAACAGGGCGAGGACGATGATCCCGAGGGTGCCGGCGAGCACCTGGTTCAGCGCGTTCGAGCTGCCCAGGGAGGCGATCCCGCGGAAGATCAGGTTGCCGAGGCCCGGACCGGAGGCGTACGCGGCGATGGCGGCGATGCCCATCAGCATCTGCGTGGAGACCCGGATCCCGGTCAGGATCGGCGGCCACGCCAGCGGCAGCTCCACCCGCGCCAGCCGCGCCGCACGCGACATGCCGATCCCCTTGGCCGCGTCCACCAGCGACGGATCGACCCCGCGCAGGCCCACGATCGCGTTCCGCACGATCGGCAGCAGCCCGTACAGCGTCAGCGCGATCACCGTCGGCGGCACCCCGAGCCCCACGACGGGGATCAGCAGACCGATCATGGCCAGCGCGGGAATGGTCAGCAGGGTGGCGGTGGCGGTCGTGGCGAGGTTGCCCGCCCACTCGCTGCGGTAGGTGACCACCCCGATCAGCACACCGAGCAGGGTCGCCACCACCATGCACTGGAAGACGACACTGGCGTGCTG
Organism: Streptomyces sp. NPDC030893; assembly: GCF_055571535.1. Lineage (NCBI taxonomy): Bacteria > Bacillati > Actinomycetota > Actinomycetes > Kitasatosporales > Streptomycetaceae > Streptomyces > Streptomyces sp. NPDC030893. Next base: position 77,082 of record NZ_JBVIFC010000001.1, read on the forward strand.
GTAGGCGTCGACGAGCAGTTGCTGATGCCGGCTCCCCAGGTACTCCCAGAAGTTCACCCCTGCTCTCCCCAGCTCGCCCAGGTCGGGTCACTCGCCGAGCGCGGCCTGCTCCACCAGCGGGATGATCCGCAGCGGAACGGGGTTCTCCATGACGATCGCCGTGGAGGCCCGGACAATGCCATCAAAACCGACGACCCGGTCGATCACCCGCTGAAGATCGGCGTTGGAACGCGCCACCAGCCGGCACATCATGTCCCCGGTACCCGTCGTGGTGTGCAGCTCCAGCACCTCCGGCACACCCGCCAAGTGGGCCCGTACGTCGGCTCCTTGACCCTGCCGGATCTGCAGCGTGGCGAACGCCGTGACCGGATAGCCGAGGGCCGCCGGATCCACCTCCGGGCCGAATCCGCGGATGACTCCGTTCGACTGAAGCCGGTCGAGCCGGGCCTGCGCGGTCCCGCGCGCCACGCCCAGCCGCCGGGACATCTCCAGCACCCCGATGCGCGGCTCCCGCGCCAGCAGCAGGATGATCCGCCCGTCCAGATGATCGATCGCCATACCGGCCTCCCCGGTGGTCATCCTGTACAGAAAGCCCGCAGAGACGGGCGTACGGCTGAACACATTGCCCAGTGGACAGGCAAACTATTGCGCACCTTGCAGGGCTGGCCCACCCTGCACGTATGACGCAGACCACACACCACACTCCCGAAGCGACCGCACGGCAGGCCGACCCCTTCCCGGTCAAGGGAATGGACGCGGTCGTCTTCGCCGTGGGCAACGCCAAGCAGGCGGCGCACTACTACTCCACCGCCTTCGGCATGAAGCTGGTCGCCTACTCCGGACCGGAGAACGGCAGCCGCGAGACCGCCGCCTACGTCCTCGAGAGCGGCTCGGCCCGCTTCGTGTTCACCTCGGTGATCAAGCAGTCCACCGAGTGGGGCGCCTTCCTCGCCGACCACGTGGCCGCGCACGGCGACGGCGTCGTCGACCTCGCGATCGAGGTGCCGGACGCGCGCGCCGCGTACGCCTACGCCGTCGAGCACGGCGCGCGCTCCGTCGCGGAGCCGTACGAGGTGAAGGACGAGCACGGCACCGTCGTGCTGGCCGCGATCGCCACGTACGGCAAGACCCGCCACACGCTGGTCGAGCGCTCCGGCTACGACGGGCCCTACCTGCCCGGCTACGTCGCCGCCGACCCGATCGTGGAGCCGCCGGCGCAGCGCACCTTCCAGGCCATCGACCACTGCGTCGGCAACGTCGAACTCGGCCGGATGAACGAGTGGGTCGAGTTCTACAACAAGGTCATGGGCTTCACGAACATGAAGGAGTTCGTGGGCGACGACATCGCCACCGAGTACAGCGCGCTGATGTCGAAGGTGGTGGCCGACGGCACGCTCAAGGTCAAGTTCCCGATCAACGAGCCGGCCATCGCCAAGAAGAAGTCCCAGATCGACGAGTACCTGGAGTTCTACGGCGGTGCGGGCGTCCAGCACATCGCGCTGAACACGAACGACATCGTGCAGACGGTGCGCCAGATGCGCGCGTCGGGCGTGCGGTTCCTGGACACGCCGGACTCGTACTACGACACCCTCGGCGAGTGGGCGGGGGAGACGCGGGTGCCGGTGGAGACGCTGCGCGAGCTGAAGATCCTGGTGGACCGGGACGAGGACGGCTACCTCCTCCAGATCTTCACCAAGCCGGTCCAGGACCGTCCGACGGTCTTCTTCGAACTCATCGAACGGCATGGCTCGATGGGGTTCGGCAAGGGCAACTTCAAGGCGCTGTTCGAAGCGATCGAACGCGAACAGGAAAAACGCGGCAACCTGTAACCCCCTCCAGACTCCCGCCCCGCCCCGCCGCGACCGCCCCCGCCGCAGCCGCGGGCTCCCGCTCCCGCCGCAGCTGCGGGCTCCCGCCCCGTCCCGCTGGGGGCTGCCGCGGCCGCTCCTGCCGCAGCTGCGGGCAGTCGTGCCGCTGGGGCGGCACGGGTGGGCGCAGCGGCACCCGGCGAACGCCGGTAGAGCAACTCACCCCCGGCCGAGCAGCGCAACGGTGCTGTTGTCGGCCGGGGGGTGACTGCGCAGCCCGGCGCGGGCGGGGTGCCGTCGCGCCCACCCGTGCCGCCCTGCGGCACGACTGCCCGCGGAGAGCGGAGAGCGGAGAGCGGGGTGCGCGGGGTGTGCAGCTCAGCGCGGTTGCCTGCGGAGAGCGGAGGGCGCGGGGCGCGCAGCCCCGCGGCTGCCTGCGGCTAGTGGGTCTCCGGGCCCGCTTGGGCGGACGGTTCGCCCAGGTGGGTCAGGGCCGACTTGGCCCGGGGCACGCGCAGTGGGGAGAACCACGGATTGATCTGCAGCGCTTCCCGCAGATGCCGCCGCGCCGCCCCGTACCGCTCCAGCGACCGCTCGATCATCCCCCGGTGGAACACGTACAGCGCACTGCGCACCCCACCCCCCTCCGTCCCCTCCGTCGCCCGCACCGCGAACGGCAGTGCCTCCTCGTGCTCCCCCGCCCGGTGCAGCGCCCACCCCAGCGCGTCCGCCACCTCCGTCGACGGCCGCCGCTCCCACTCCCTGCGCAGCCGCCGCACGGCGTCGGACGCCTCCCCGTGATCAGCCTCGAACCGCCCCAGCACCAGCGACTCGTCGCCCCCGTGCGCCGCGGCCACCCGCGCCCGCTCCCGCACCACCCCGTACTGCACGTCCGCCGCCTGCTTCAGCCCCAGCGACTCGTACAGCTCGCCCAGTTCCAGCGCGTACTCCGGCCGGGGCTGCTTCGCCAGCGCCATCCGGTACGCGCTCAGCGCCTCCGTCATCCGCCCGAGTGACGCCAGCGCCCTGCCCTGCCCGGCCTGCGCGGCCCGCTGGTCGGGGTCGATCCGCACCGCCTCCCGGAAGTGCCGCAGCGCGTCCTCCCGGTCGCCGCGCTCCCAGGCGAGCTGTCCGGCCCGCTCCAGGTACGCCGCCCGCTCGGCCGGCTCCCCGGCGGCCGACGCCGCGTCCGCCAGCTTCGCCGCCGCGTCCTCCCGCCAGCCCCGGTCCCGGTACACCGCCGCCGCCCGCGCCATCACCGCGGGACCGGAGCGCAGCTCCTTCAGCCGCTCCAGCAGCTTCCCCGTCTCCTCGTCGTCCCCGAGCCCCGCCGACGCCTCGATGAGCAGCGGGTACGTCGTCCACCGCTCCGGCTCCAGTTTCCGCGCCGCCTCGCCCCACTCGCGCGCCCCCGCGAAGTCCCGCCGGGCGTTCGCCAGCGCCGCGAGCCCCCGCAGCGCCGGGGCGTTGTCCTTCGGCCGTACCTTCAGCGAGGTGCGCAGCGCCTTCTCGGCCCGGGGCCAGTACGCCGGGTCGGCCCGCCGCAGCCCCTGCTCCACCCGTGCCGCGCCGAGCACCGCCCACGCCGCGGCGTCCCCGGGGCGCCGCTCGACGCGCCGCTCCCGCTCCTCGACCAGCGCCTCCAGATCCGGCAGCGCGGCCGGCACCCCGCTGCCCACCGCGGCCAGCGCCCGCGCCTCGGGAGTCGGCGCGGGCGGTGCTTCCCCGCCCCACGGCAGCAGCACCAGCACCCCGCCCAGCACCGCGCACCCGGCGACCGAGGCGACGAGCGCCCGGCGGCGCGGCAGCCGGCGGGGCTCACGTGGCTTGTCGTCCATGGCGCACACTGTGCGTCACACCCCATGTACGTACGATGATCACACTCCGAAGTGACGCGGCTGCCGTACGCGGGGTTCACACCGATGGCCCCCGGTGTCACGCTGTGATCATGAGCCGTATCGAAGCGCGACGCGATGAAGACACGGTGACGGCCGGCCCTCTCGTCGGCCGGCTGCTCGGCGGCCTGCCCGCGGACGCCGTCCTCACCGACCCCGACGTCACGGCCTCCTACGCCCACGACATGGCGAGCTTCTGCCCGGCCGGCAGCCCCGCCGTGGTCGTCCTGCCGCGCACGGTGGAACAGGTCCAGCACGTCATGCGCACCGCCACCGAGCTGCGCGTCCCGGTCGTCCCGCAGGGCGCCCGCACCGGACTGTCCGGCGCCGCCAACGCCACCGACGGCTGCATCGTGCTCTCCCTGACCCGGATGGACCGCATCCTGGAGATCAGCCCCGTCGACCGGATCGCCGTCGTGGAACCCGGCGTCGTCAACGCCGCGCTCTCCCGCGCCGTCGGCGAACACGGCCTCTCCTACCCGCCGGACCCCTCCAGCTGGGAGTCCTGCACCATCGGCGGCAACATCGGCACCGCGTCGGGCGGGCTGTGCTGCGTGAAGTACGGCGTGACGGCCGAGTACGTCCTCGGCCTGGACGTCGTCCTCGCCGACGGCCGCCTGATGTCCACCGGCCGCCGCACCGCCAAGGGCGTCGCCGGATACGACCTGACCCGGCTGTTCGTCGGCTCCGAGGGCTCCCTCGGCATCGTCGTCCGCGCGGTCCTCGCCCTCAGGCCCAAACCCCCGGGGCAGCTGGTGCTGGCCGCCGAGTTCGCCTCCGGCGCCGCCGCCTGCGACGCGGTGTGCCGGATCATGGCCGGGGGCCATGTCCCCTCACTCCTCGAACTCATGGACCGTACGACGGTCAAGGCCGTCAACGACATGACCCGCATGGGCCTGCCGGAGTCCACCGAGGCGCTGCTGCTGGCCGCCTTCGACACCACCGACCCCGCCGCCGACCTCGGCGCCGTCGGCGCGCTGTGCGAGGCCGCCGGAGCCACCCGGGTCGTCCCGGCCGAGGACGCCGCCGAGTCCGAACTGCTGCTCCAGGCACGGCGGATGTCCCTGGTCGCCCTCGAAGCGGTCACGGGCACCACGATGATCGACGACGTGTGCGTGCCCCGCTCCAGGCTCGGTGAGCTCATCGACGGTGTCGAGCGGATCTCCGAGAAGTACCGGCTGACCATCGGCGTCGTCGCGCACGCGGGCGACGGCAACACCCATCCGACGGTCTGCTTCGACACCACCGACCCGGAGGAGTCGCGGCGGGCCCGGGAGTCCTTCGACGAGATCATGGCGCTCGGCCTGGAACTGGGCGGCACCATCACCGGCGAACACGGCGTGGGCGTGCTCAAGAAGGAGTGGCTGGCGCGCGAACTCGGCCCCGTCGGACTGGAGATGCAGCGAGCCGTCAAGAAGGTGTTCGATCCGCTCGACATTCTGAACCCGGGCAAGCTCTTCTGACCACGAAGGTGCCCGAAAAGGGTGGGGTCCGGCCGGAGGGGCGGTCAGTTCCTCGCCCGTCTGATAGATGTGGTTCCCCCCGACCCACCCCATCGAGCAGATACGGGACGACGGAATGAGTGCCCCAACCCCGGCCCCCGGTGACGACAGGCCCCGCGAAGGGTACTACCCGGACCCGTCCATTCCGGGATATGTCCGGTACTGGAACGGCGCCTCCTGGGTGCCGGGCACCAGCCGTCCGGCGCCCAAGGACGGCGAGTCGCTCGCGGCGCCGCCCGGCGCGGGTCCGGCGCGGCCCTCCGTGGAGGAGACCGGACCGCACTTCTTCGACGAGGACCCGGTGGAGGAGCCGGCACAGCCGTTCCCGTCCCCGGCACCCTCCGCGTCCTCGCCCTCCCCGTCTCCGTCCCCCTCTCCTTCGTCGCCGTCCCCGTCGCCGGCCGAGGCGCAGCACGGCAGCCGGCCCGAACCCGCCTCGGCCTGGGGTGCCGACCGCTCCCACCAGTCCGGCTTCGGCGGCGACCAGGACCGCAAGGTCTCCTGGGGCACCACCGACCCACGCGTACCGCACACGAACGCACCGGCCGCACCGGCCGCGCCCTCCGGGCCGTCCGCGCCGGAGGCCCCGGCCGCGGAGACCCCTCACGGGGCCCCGCCCGGCGGCGCCTTCGTGTTCCGCGGCCCCGAGGCGAACGCACAGCCGGCGGTCGACGCCGGTGCCGAGGACGAGGGCACGATGACCTTCCGCGCCGTCCCCCCGCGCGCGGGGGAGCGGAGCCGGAAGGAGGGCGCCGCCTCCGGACGCCCCGGCTTCGGCGCCGGGAAGGCCGCCGCGGCCCGCGCCGCCGCCACCGCCGCCCCGGCACCGTCCGGACCGCAGCAGGCGACCGCCCCGGCCGTCCCCCCGCAGTCCGCCGCCCCGGCCCAGTCCGCCGCCCCCGCCTCTCCCGCAGTACCCGCCGCCTCCGCCGCCGCGCCCGGGGCGGCACCCCTGACGAGCGGACCCGGTGGCGGCCAGTCCTCCTGGGCGCAGCAGGTGCACCGGCTCGCCGGCGCCGAGGAGGCGCCGGTCGCGCCGTGGAGGCCGCCGGTCGACGACCCGTTCCAGGCCGCCGCCCGCCGTCAGGCCGCGGCCCGTCCCGCGGCGCTCGGCAAGCGGCTGGCCGCCCGGCTGCTGGACACGCTCGTCCTCGGCGCCGTGACCGCCGCGGCCGGTGTGCCGCTCGGCATCAAGGCCATGGACCACATCGACGCGAAGATCGAGGCGGCCAAGCTGTCCGGCGAGACCGTCACGGTCTGGTTGCTCGACGGCACCACCTCGGTCCACCTCGGTATCGTCCTCGCCGTCCTGCTCCTCACCGGCGTCCTCTACGAGGTGCTGCCCACCGTCAAGTGGGGCCGCACCCTGGGCAAGAAGCTGCTGGGGCTGGACGTACGGGACATCGAGGGCCACGAGGCCCCGGGCTTCGGCGCGGCCCTGCGCCGCTGGCTGGTCTACAGCGTCCCCGGGCTGCTCGTCGTCGGTGTCGTCGGCGTCCTGTGGTGCCTGTTCGACAAGCCCTGGCGGCAGTGCTGGCACGACAAGGCCGCGCACACCTTCGTCGCCGGCTGAGCCGCCGTCCGGTCGGCCGGCCGGTCGACCGGGCGGCGCCCGTCACGGCCGCTACTCCGGACGGCGGCTCGCCGGATGCGGGGCCGCAGGGTTCGCGGTCGACTCGGGTGCATGACCACCGAACCGCCCCCCGGATCCGGTCGGCAGCCACCGGACGACGACCCGTTCAAGAAGCAACCCCCGCCCGGCGGCCCCGGTGACACCCCGGGATCCGGCTCCCCCTACGGCACTCCCGGCCCGGGCTCCGGCACGGGCGGCCCGTACGGGGGCGGTCCCTCCGGAGGCGACCCCTACGGCGGCGGCGGCCCGTCCGGCGGCGGCCCGTTCGGCGGCGGCGGCCCCTACGGCGGCACTCCCGGCCCCTCCGACCCCCTCGCCGGCATGCCCCCGCTCGCCGACAGCGCCCGGCGCACCCTCGCCCGCATCATCGACATGATCCTCGTCGGCATCGTGGTCGTGCTGCTCACCTGGCCGTTCGGCGTCAACGAGTACGACATCGACGGCAACGACGTCAACGTCGGCAACGGCTTCGTGCAGTCCGTCGTCGCCGCCGTGCTCTACATCGCCTACGACACCGTGCTGACCGCCCGCACCGGCCAGACCCTGGGCAAGAGGCTGCTGCACATGAGGGTGGCCGACCTCTCCGACGGCTCCAACCCGTCCGTGCAGACCGCGCTGATCCGGGCCGCGGTGCTGTGGCTGCCGTTCGCGTTCTGCTGCGCCTGCGTCTGGACCGTGATCTCGGGCGGCTGGAGCTACTTCGACCGGCCCTACAAGCAGGGTCTGCACGACAAGGCGGCCAGGACCGTGGTGGTCAGCACCGGCTGACACCGCCGTACGGACACGAGCCGGCCGGGACGGGGGTCTCCTACCGGACCGGCTCGCGCACCGAGTCCCGTACGGGTGCGCGCACCGGGGCGGGGACGGTGGCCCGTACCGGCTCCGGGGCCGCGGGCCGTGGCGCCGCCGCGGCGGCGGCGCGCCGGGGCACCGGGAGCGGAGCGGTCATGGCGACCAGCAGCCCCAGGGCGAGTGACGACACGGCGATCAGTGCGACGCCCACGCCCGAACTCGCCTGGGACAGCAGCAGCATGGCGAAGGTGGAGAAGATCACGGTGCACGAGCCGTAAGCGAACTGAGCCACGGTAGGACGGGGCATGGCCATCGTGTCCTCGGGAGTCGGGGGCTGTCGGCCTGGCTTTCCGCCGGTTCAAGGGCGTTGCGCCAAGCGACTCTAACCGCGAGGGTGCCCGAGCGGAAAGAACGGTAAGCGTGACCCGACCGACGGGGCCGGTGCACAGGGGGCGCACGGAGTCATGGCGTCCATCACGTGGACGGTTGTACGCGCCCGTTCGGATTCGCTCGGAGGCGTCCGGAAAGCGTCCGAAAAGCGAACCGCCGCTCCGCATAGTGCAGTTGAACTGTTCAAGTCAAGGTCTGTTTTTTCTGCCGAACCTCTAGTCAAATGTCGTCACTTGACTACACGCGTTGATCACGTGCGCGCGGGATCTTCCACCAACGGAACCTCCTTCCACTGCGCGTACGCACGCGGGAGGGGATCTCAAGTGACCAGTAGACCCTGGACGTTCAGAGCGGCCGCGACAGGCGTGGCGCTCGCGGCGGTCACCGCCACCTGCTCTGCGTTCACCGTGGCCCAGGCCGACACGGCTGACCAGGCCGACCGTCCCGGTGCCGTGGAACGACACGACCCGGGCGAGCACAACCACGTCGAGCACGACCTCGATGGACCGCTCTCCAAGACGCAGGCGGCCCAGCGCGAGGAAGCCCTCAACCAGGTCATATCCGGTAAAGCCTCGGTCAAGAACCGTGACGGTTCGAAGGTCGTCCAGCTCAAGAGCAAGAAGGGCGACGCCAAGTACGTCGAACTCGGCCGCGAGAAGACCGACAAGATCTTCACGATCCTCGTCGAGTTCGGCGACCAGATCGACAGCCGCTACGGCGGCACCCCGGGCCCGCTGCACAACCAGATAGCCAAGCCGGACCGCAAGGTGGACAACTCCACGGCCTGGCAGGAGGACTACGACCAGCAGCACTTCGAGGACCTGTACTTCGGTTCCGGCAAGGGCGTCGACTCGGTCAAGACGTACTACGAGAAGCAGTCCTCCGGCCGCTACTCGGTCGAGGGCGAGGTCTCCGACTGGGTCAAGGTCCCCTACAACGAGGCCCGTTACGGCAACAACGCCTGCGGCGACAGCAACTGCCCGAGCGTGTGGAACGTCGTCAGCGACGGTCTGAACGCTTATGTCGCCCAGCAGAAGGAGGCGGGCCGCACCGACGCGCAGATCAAGGCGGACGTCGCCCGCTTCGACGAGTGGGACCGCTACGACTTCGACGGCGACGGCGACTTCAACGAGCCCGACGGCTACATCGACCACTTCCAGATCGTGCACGCCGGTGAGGACGAGTCCGCCGGCGGCGGCGCCCAGGGCGAGGACGCGATCTGGGCCCACCGCTGGTACGCCTTCGGCACCGACGCCGGCGCCACCGGCCCCGAGCAGAACAAGCTCGGCGGCGCGCAGATCGGCTCCACCGGTGTCTGGGTCGGCGACTACACCATCCAGCCGGAGAACGGCGGACTCGGCGTCTTCGCCCACGAGTACGGCCACGACCTCGGTCTGCCGGACCTCTACGACACCGCCGGCGGCGAGAACTCCACCGGCTTCTGGACGCTGATGTCCTCCGGTTCCTGGCTCGGCACCGGGAAGAAGGAGATCGGCGACCTGCCCGGCGACATGACCGCCTGGGACAAGCTCCAGCTCGGCTGGCTGAACTACGACACCGCCAAGGCCGGCGTCAACTCCTGGCACAAGCTCGGTGTCGCCGAGTACAACACCAAGCACAAGCAGGCGCTCGTCGTCGAGCTGCCGAAGAAGGCCGTCACCACCGAGATCATCCCGCCCGCCGAGGGTCAGACCCAGTGGTGGAGCGGCAGCGGTGACAACCTCAAGAACACGCTGACGCGTTCGGTCGACCTGACCGGCAAGACCTCCGCCGAGCTCACCTTCGACGGCTGGTACGACATCGAGGCCAACTACGACTACCTCTACACCGAGGTGTCCACCGACGGCGGCGCCAACTGGACCGCCGTCGACGGCACGGTCGACGGCCGGCCGGTGCCGCGCGACGGCAGCGACAAGCCCGCCCTGCACGGCACGCTCGACGGCTACAAGAAGCTCGCGTACTCCCTCGACGCGTACGCCGGCCAGAAGATCGACCTGCGCTTCCGCTACCAGACCGACGGCGGCGTGGCCCAGAAGGGCTTCACGGCCGACTCGATCACGGTGACGGCGGACGGCACCCCGGTCTTCTCCGACAACGCCGAGAGCGCGGACGCCGCCTGGACGGCGAACGGCTTCACCCGCAAGGGCGCGTCCTTCACCAAGGACTACGAGCAGTACTACATCGCCGAGAACCGCCAGTACGTGTCGTACGACAAGACCCTGAAGGTCGGCCCGTACAACTTCGGCTTCACCTCCCGCCCGGACTGGGTCGAGCACTTCGCCTACCAGAACGGCCTGCTGATCTGGAAGTGGGACACCTCCCAGGCGGACAACAACACCAGCCAGCACCCGGGCACCGGTCTGATCCTCCCGGTCGACTCGCACCCGACCGCCCTGAAGTGGGCCGACGGCACGGTGATGCGCAACCGCATCCAGACCTACGACGCCACCTTCAGCAAGTTCCGCACCGAGGGCATGACCCTGCACAAGGCGGACGTGGCCAAGTGGATCCCGGGGTCGAAGGGTGTGTCGGTCTTCAACGACCGCACCAACACCTACTACGACGCCGAGAACCCGGGCGGCGGCGTCAAGGTCACTGACACCAACACGAAGATCAAGATCCTGAAGGAGGCCAAGAACGGCTCGACGATCGAGCTCGAGGTCGGGCCTGCCGGCAGGTAAACAGCATCCTCGCAGGTCAGAGCGTGATCGGCGGTGACCCCCTGGCGGGTCGCCGCCGATCCGTGTTTAGGTGCCTCCTGTGACGCTCTTATTGACACCGGCTGACACGGGGGTGTGACCACATGGCCGCAGGAGGTTTCTGCAAGCTGCCGAACGGCACGGTGGTGGTGGCACTGAACCTGCCCAGCCCCGCCGCCGACGCCCCGGCCGGAGTCCGCGTCCTCGTCCACGCCCGCAACCGCGCCCGAGCCCTGACCAGGCTCCGCAACCTGGGCCTGCGAGCGATCTACCTGCGGGGCAACACGGCCCCGCCCACGCCCGACGAGATCACCGCCGTCCTCCACCACCCCGACGGCCTCATATGGCGCACCACCCCCGACCCCAACCCCCTGACGGTAGAACTCTGGCACCCCATCAAGGCCCTACCAAGACGCCCCCCAGCCCCAGCCTGACGGCACCCACGCCCCAGCTGCGGGCAGTCGTGCCGCTGGGGCGGCACGGGTGGGCGCTGGGGGTACCCCCTCTGGGGGAGGCACCCGCTCAGCGCGGCCAGCTGAAACCCCGCCCGTGCACCCCACCCGCGGTCACCGCACCACCGGCACCCCCGACAGCTCCACCCCCGCCCCCCGCAGCTCCTCCACCGCCCGCTCCGTCGTCTCCCGGGCCACCCCCGCCGTCAGCCCCAGCAGCACCCGCCCCCGAAACCCCTCCTTCACCGCATCCAGCGCAGTGGCCCGCACGCAGTGATCCGTGGCGATCCCCACCACGTCCACCTCCTCGACCCCCCGCTCCCGCAACCACTCCGCCAGCGGCGTCCCGTTCTCGTCCGCCCCCTCGAACCCGCTGTAGGCGGCCGAGTACGCCCCCTTGTCGAACACCGCGTCGACCGCCCCGGACGTCACCGCGGGAGCGAAGTTCGGGTGGAACCCGACCCCCTCGGTCCCGGCGACACAGTGGGCGGGCCAGGACCGTACGTAGTCGGGGTGGTCGGCGAAGTGCCCGCCGGGGGCGATGTGGTGGTCACGGGTGGCGACGACGTGCTGGTAGCCGCCGGCCGGGGCGGCCTGGCCGATCAGTTCGGTGATGGCGGCGGCCACATCCGCTCCACCGGTCACGGCGAGGCTGCCGCCCTCGCAGAAGTCGTTCTGCACGTCGACGACGATCAGTGCGCGGCGCATGGCGGTGTCCTTCGATGAGGGGGGTCGGGTAAGGGACGGGCCCGGCCGGGTGAACCTCCGAGCCTATTGAATTGAGGTCGACGAGAACAGGGACAGGAACAGGGCCGCGGGGACAGGCACCGCTGTTAGCTACCCGAGGGCCCGTGCACGTACTCCGTCGGAAGCACCGGTTCCCCCCGCGACAGCTGCGTCGCGGACAGCGGCAGCCCCGCCCGCGCCGCCGCGTGCCGGTCCCGGACCACGTCCAGCGGCTCGCGGACCAGCACCTCGCCGCCCTCGACCAGCGGCACCAGCAGCTGCCGCCCGGCCAGCTCCTCGGGCACCTCACCGGTGCCGATCACCTCGGCCTCGGCGACGCCGTGCTCGTCCAGCCGCCGGGCCGCCCACTTGCGGCCGCCGACGGAGGTCTTGCCGCCGCTGGACTTCTTCGCCACCGGCACCAGCGGGGCCCCCGGGTCGGTGGACTCGGCGCGGGCGACCAGCTTGTAGACCATGGAGGCGGTCGGGTGCCCCGAGCCGGTCACCAGCTGCGTCCCCACCCCGTACGCGTCCACCGGCGCCGCGGCCAGCGAGGCGATGGCGTACTCGTCCAGGTCCGAGGTCACGGTGATCTTCGTGCCGGTGGCGCCCAGCTCGTCCAGCTGCTGCCGCACCCGGTGCGCCACCAGCAGCAGGTCACCGGAGTCGATCCGTACGGCGCCCAGCTCGGGACCGGCGATCTCGACGGCCGTACGGACCGCCTCGGCCACGTCGTAGGTGTCCACGAGCAGCGTCGTACCGCCGCCGAGGGAGTCCACCTGGGCGCGGAAGGCGTCCCGCTCGCTGTCGTGCAGCAGGGTGAAGGCGTGGGCGGAGGTGCCCACGGTCGGGATGTCGTAGCGGAAGCCGGCCGCCAGGTCGGAGGTGGAGGAGAAGCCGCCGACGTACGCGGCCCGGGAGGCGGCCACCGCGGCCAGCTCGTGGGTGCGCCGGGCGCCCATCTCGATCAGCGGGCGGTCGCCGGCCGCCGACGACATCCGGGAGGCCGCGGCCGCGATCGCCGAGTCGTGGTTGAGGATCGACAGGATCACGGTCTCCAGCAGCACGCACTCCGCGAAGCTGCCCTCGACCCGCAGGATCGGCGAGCCCGGGAAGTACACCTCCCCCTCGGGGTAGCCCCAGATGTCGCCGGAGAAGCGGTAGCCCGCCAGCCAGTCCAGGGTCGCGCCGTCGACGATGTCCTTCTCCCGCAGGAAGGCCAGCACGTCCGGGTCGAAGCGGAAGTTCTCCACCGCGTCCAGCACCCGCCCGGTTCCGGCCACCACGCCGTAGCGGCGCCCGTTCGGCAGCCGGCGGGTGAAGACCTCGAACACGCTGCGCCGTCCGGCCGTACCGGCCTTCAGGGCCGCCTGCAGCATCGTCAGCTCGTACTGGTCCGTGAAAAGCGCCGTCGAGGGCACGCCGACCCGTCGCCCACGCCCAAGGTCTGCTGTGGTCATGGCAGGAATGCTACCCCCATTTCGTCAGTTTGACGATTTGGGTTCGGGGGCCGGAACAGCGGGCCGGTTTGTGCGACCACCCCCCTGCGGTGGCAGCATGGGCAGTGTGACGTCACCCGCACCCCTGGAGATCGAACGCACCGAGTCGGCGGAGGAGGTCTTCGCCGTACCCGAGCCCGACGTCCCGTGGGTCACCATCGTCCACAACGACCCGGTCAACCTCATGAGCTACGTGACGTACGTCTTCCAGTCGTACTTCGGCTACTCCAAGGACAAGGCCACCAAGCTCATGATGGACGTGCACCACAAGGGCCGGGCGGCCGTCTCCAGCGGTACGCGCGAGGAGATGGAACGCGACGTGCAGGCCATGCACGGCTACGGACTGTGGGCCACCCTCCAGCACGACCGGAAGTGACCCGCACGTGACCGAGCCGGACATGACCCGACCCCGCCCGCAGGACCGGAAGTAGCGATCGCCGCCATGCCAGGAACCTTCGAACCGCTCCCCGGCGGCGGCGCGGCCGTCGCCCTCGACGACGTCGAGATCTCCATCATCCGGTCCCTGGCCGTGCAGATGATGGAGCTCATCGGCCCCGGACCCGCGGGGGAGGCCTCCGGCGACCCGCTCGCCGAGCTGTTCGCCGAGGGCCCGAGCGAACCGCCCTCCGACCCCGTGCTGCGCCGGCTCTTCCCCGACGCCTACGGCGACCCCGAGGGCACCCCGCAGGCCAGGGAGGCCGAGGAGCAGCGGGCGTACTCCGCCGAGTTCCGCCGCTACACGGAGAACGACCTGCGGGCCGGCAAGCGCGACAACGCCCTCGCGGTGATCCGCTCCCTCGACGCGCTCACCCCGGCCGGCGAGGACGGCGCGGTGCTCAAGCTGTCGCCGGACGAGTCCCGCCAGTGGCTCGGCGCGCTGAACGACCTGCGCCTGGCGATCGGCTCCCGGCTGGAGATCAGCGACGAGGACGACAGCGACCTCCTCTTCCACCTCCCCGACGAGGACCCGCGCAAGCCGATGGTGATGGCGTACCTGTGGCTGGGCGGCCTCCAGGAGACGCTCGTCTCGACCCTCATGCCGTAAAGATGCCCCATACATCCATAAAAATCCCCTGATCCGTTCGCTCAGAGGAACCTCAAGTCCGGATAACGATCGCGTCACCGCCCTTGCGGGTTTACCCCCTAAGGGCGGTTTTCTGTGATCTGCCTCACTCGGTTTCAGGTGAACAGCGTGGTAAAAATCGGCACCTCGCTTGCGTCCCACCCCTGACTGTGAGCAAGAAAGCCGGCCACCGCCGGCGTGTACGACCAGCACGACCACGACACAGGCCGACGGTCCCGGCTCACGGGCCCGCCGACCGACGCCGTCGCCGAACGGGACGTGGGCCCCGCCCACATCGCCACCCGCTCCGCTGCGCACGCCAGCACGTCCCCGCGCCACCTGAGGAAGTTCGATGTCACTCGACTCCATCACCCAGAACATCGACGACGCCGTAAGTGATTTCTTCGACCCCGTCGCGACCGCGGTCGGCGACATCGTCTTCTACACGGTCCCGGTCGCCGGTACCGATCTCCCGCTCATCGTCGCCTGGCTCGCGATCGCCGGCCTGACCTTCACCTGCTGGTTCGGCCTCGTCCAGGCACGCAGGATCAAACTCGCCCTCGCCGTCGTACGCGGCAAGTACGACGAGCCGGACGCACCCGGCGAGGTCAGCCACTTCCAGGCACTGACCGCCGCCGTCTCCGGCACCGTCGGCCTCGGCAACATCGCCGGCGTCGCCGTCGCCGTCTCCATCGGCGGCCCCGGCGCCACCTTCTGGATGATCGTCTGCGGTCTGCTCGGCATGGCGAGCAAGTTCGTCGAGGTCACCCTCGGTGTGAAGTACCGCGACGAGCACGCGGACGGCACCGTCTCCGGCGGCCCCATGCACTACCTGCCCAAGGGCCTCGCCGAACGCTTCGGCCGCGGCGGCGCCAAGTTCGGCAAGGTGCTCGCCGTCCTCGCCGCGATCCTGATCCTCTTCTTCGGCCTCTTCGGCGGCAACCTCTTCCAGACCAACCAGAGCTACGCGCAGATCGCCTCCACCTTCGGCGGCGAGGACGGCTTCATGGCCTCCTCCTCCGGCGCGGTGCTCTTCGGCCTGCTGGTCGCCGTCCTGGTCGGCCTGGTGCTCCTCGGCGGCATCCGCTCCATCGCCTCCGTCACCAGCCGCCTGGTCCCCGCCATGGGCCTCATGTACGTCGCGGCCTGCCTGATCGTCATCCTGGTCAACATCACCTCCGTGCCCGACGCGATCGGCAGCATCTTCACCGGGGCCTTCCAGGCCGAGGGCGTCGCGGGCGGCGTCATCGGTGCCCTGATCGTCGGCTTCCAGCGCGCCGCCTTCTCCAACGAGGCCGGCATCGGCTCCGCGCCCATCGCCCACTCCGCGGTCAAGACCAAGCACCCCGCCAGCGAGGGCCTGGTCGCCCTGCTCGAACCGTTCATCGACACGGTCATCGTCTGCACCATGACCGCGCTGACCATCGTCATCGCCAACCCCGCCAGCTGGGGCGAGGCCCGCGAGGGCGAGAGCATCGGCGGCGTCACCATCACCTCCGACGCCTTCGCCACCGTCCTGCCCTGGTTCCCGCACCTGCTGACCGTCGCGGTCCTGCTGTTCGCCTTCTCCACGATCCTCACCTGGGGCTACTACGGCCTCAAGGCCTGGACGTACCTGTTCGGCCGCAGCAGGACCAGCGAGACGATCTTCAAGAGCGTCTGGAGCGTGTTCGTCGTGGCGGGCGCCCTGCTCTCCCTCGACTCGCTGATCAGCCTCGCCGACTCCGCGCTCTTCCTGCTCGCCGTCGTCAACATCGTCGGTCTCTACCTGCTGGCCCCCGTGGTCAAGCGGGAGCTCAACTCCTTCCTGGAGTTCGTCCGCCGCCGCGACGGCGGCGAAGCGGCCGAGCCCGAGTCCGAGGCGGCCGGCACCGGGGCGACCAAGTCGCTCTGAGCCCCTCCGGGCGGGTCTCTTCCGTTCCCTCCAGGACGCCGGTCGCAGGGAGCACTCGTGGCGCCCCCTGCGGTCATCCGCTCAAGGTGTCCGGCATCCGGGCCGTTCCGTACCACCCCTCGGTACGGAACGGCCCGTCTGCTTATCCTGGGCCCCATGCTGACCATCACCCAGGCGCTGCACGACCAGATCGTGGCCCATGCCCGCAAGGACCACCCCGACGAGGCGTGCGGCGTGGTGGCGGGCCCGGTGGGCTCCGGCCGCCCCGAGCGCTTCATCCCCATGCTGAACGCGGCCCGCTCGCCCACGTTCTACGAGTTCGACTCCCAGGACCTGCTGAAGCTGTACCGGGAGATGGACGACCGGGACGAGGAACCGGTGATCGTCTACCACTCGCACACCGCGACCGAGGCCTACCCCTCCCGCACCGACGTCGCCTACGCGGGCGAGCCCGGCGCCCACTACGTCCTGGTCTCCACCGCCGACCTCGACGGCGCCGGCGAGTTCCAGTTCCGCTCGTTCCGCATCGTGGACGGTGAGATCACGGAGGAGGAGGTCAAGGTCGTCGAGGCGTACTGACCCGACCGACTCCAGCCGCACGATCCGTATCGCGGAAGGCAGGTGTCCGAAGAGTGAGATCACACTCCGGAAGCCCGTCCGGGAATCGATACGATGACCCCATGGTTCTCATCGACGTGAGCGAAACAGCGCCGGGCGCCCTGCTCGTGGCGCGGCTGCACGTCGACCTGTGCCGGCTGAACAGCGCCATCTGTTGATCCCCGCTGCCGCCGAACGGCCGAGAGCCGCGGCGGGCTGCCGCGTGCGCCGCCGCGCGCCCTGACCGAACTTCAACGACAGACACTTGTGACAGGAGCCCTCAGCCATGGCCATCGAGGTCCGCATCCCGACCATTCTCCGCCAGTACACCGACGGTCAGAAGGCGGTGGAAGGCTCCGGGAACACCCTGGCCGAGCTCTTCACCGACCTCGAGACCCGGCACACGGGCATCCACGCCCGCATCGTCGACGGCGAGCAGCTGCGCCGCTTCGTGAACGTCTACCTCAACGACGAGGACGTCCGCTTCCTCGACGGCATCAACACCAAGCTGTCCGACGGCGACAACGTCACGATCCTGCCGGCGGTCGCCGGCGGCATGGCCTGATAGCCGATGCGTTACGACTCCCCGCTGGCCGCGGTGGGCAACACCCCTCTGGTGCGCCTGCCGCGGCTGTCGCCGTCCGCCGACGTCCGCATCTGGGCGAAGCTGGAGGACCGCAACCCCACCGGCTCCGTCAAGGACCGCCCCGCCCTGTTCATGATCGAGCAGGCGGAGAAGGACGGCCGCCTCACCCCCGGCTGCACCATCCTCGAGCCGACCAGCGGCAACACCGGCATCTCGCTCGCCATGGCCGCCAAGCTCAAGGGCTACCGCATGGTCTGCGTCATGCCCGAGAACACCTCGCAGGAACGCCGTGACCTGCTCGGCATGTGGGGCGCGGAGATCATCTCCTCCCCGGCGGCCGGCGGCTCCAACACCGCCGTCCGCGTCGCCAAGGAACTCTCCGCCGAGCACCCCGACTGGGTGATGCTCTACCAGTACGGCAACCCGGACAACGCCGGCGCCCACTACGCGACGACCGGTCCCGAGATCCTCGCCGACCTGCCCTCCATCACCCACTTCGTGGCCGGCCTCGGCACCACCGGCACGCTCATGGGCGTCGGCCGCTACCTGCGCGAGAACAAGCCCGACGTCAGGATCGTCGCCGCCGAGCCGCGCTACGACGACCTGGTCTACGGCCTGCGCAACCTCGACGAGGGCTTCGTCCCCGAGCTCTACGACGCCTCCGTCCTCACCACCCGCTTCTCGGTCGGCTCCGCCGACGCCGTCACCCGCACGCGGGAACTGCTCCAGCGGGAGGGCATCTTCGCCGGCGTCTCCACCGGCGCCGCACTGCACGCGGCGATCGGCGTCGCCAAGAAGGCCCTCAAGGCCGGCGAGAGCGCCGACGTGGTCTTCGTCGTAGCCGACGGCGGCTGGAAATACCTGTCGACCGGCGTCTACACGGCCCCGACAACCGAAGAGGCCATCGAAGCCCTCCAGGGCCAACTCTGGGCATAACCCACCCCCGCCTCCCCGGCGCTCGAGTTTCCCCAGCCCCTCCGGCGCTCGAGTTTCCCCAGCCCCTCCGGCGTTTGAGGAGCGGGGTCCGGGGCGGAGCCCCGGGGACGGGACGGGAAGGGGCGGCGGGGGCGAAAGAAACCCCTCACCCACCCCCGCCCCCGCCCTCATCCCGCGAACCGCCGGCGTTCCCGGAGGCGCCACCCTCCTCCCCCCGCCGCCCGGCGGGACGCCGCCGCCGATGCCCCCGCCCCCACCCATCGACAACCGCGCTGACGAACGCGAGCAGCACCACCGCGACAAGCGCGAGCCACCAGGCCGTGTCCATGCCCAGACCGTACCGGCGCGCCGGCCCACCCCGCGCCTTCCCGTCACCGGCATGCACCGCTTCCAGCCGAACCGGTGACAGCACAGGTGAGTTCGCCCACAACAGCCCCTGGTGGAGGAGCGACCACAGGTTTTGCGCCTTACGCTCGACAAACCGCACGACCCCCGTCTCTCCACACCCGCCAGCGGAGGTTTCTGCTTCATGAAGCTCACCGTCGTCGGCTGCTCGGGGTCCTTCCCGTCCGCGGAATCGGCCTGCTCGAGCTACCTCGTCGAGGCCGACGGCTTCCGGCTGCTTCTCGACATGGGCAACGGTGCCCTGGGCGAGCTGCAGCGCCACTGCGGTCTCTACGACCTCGACGCGATCTTCCTCAGCCATCTGCACGCCGACCACTGCATCGACATGTGCGGGTACTTCGTCGCCCGCTACTACCGGCACGACGGCGGTCGCTGCGACCCCCTCCCGGTCTACGGACCCGAGGGCACCGAGCACCGGCTGACCACCGCCTACGCCGACACCCCCTCGGCCTCCTCCATGAGCGAGGTCTTCGACTTCCACACGGTCAAGCCGTCCACCTTCGAGATCGGCCCGTTCCTCGTCCACACCGAGCGCGTCGCGCACCCGGTCGAGGCGTACGGCATCCGCATCGAACACGGCGGCAGGACACTGACGTACTCCGGCGACACGGGAGTCACCCCCGCGCTCGACGACCTCGCCCGCGACGCCGACCTCTTCCTGTGCGAGGCAGCGTTCACGCACGGCAAGGAGAACATCCCCGATCTGCACCTCAACGGCCGCGAGGCGGGTGAGACGGCGGCCCGCGCGGGTGCCCGCCGGCTGATCCTCACCCACATCCCCCCGTGGACCGACCCGCAGATCAACCTCACCGACGCCCGCGCGGTGTACGACGGTCCGGTGGGGCTGGCGGCGCCGGGGACGACGTACGAGATCTGAGGACGCGAACGACCGGGGCCCCCGGAAGCCTGCACGGCTTCCGGGGGCCCCGGCGTCATGTCGTACGAGGACGGCTCACGCCTTCGTGGTGTCCTCGACCTCCTCCTCCGGCTCACGGCCCGGAGTCGGCAGGTTGAACTTGGCGATGGCGAAGCGGAAGACCACGTAGTAGACCGCCGCGAACACCAGACCGATCGGGATGATCAGCCATGGCTTGGTCGCCAGGTTCCAGTTGAGCCCGTAGTCGATGGCACCCGCCGAGAAGGTGAAGCCCGCGTGCACCCCGAGCGCCCAGGTGATCGCCATGGACAGGGCGGTGAGCACCGCGTGGATCACGTACAGCAGCGGGGCGATGAACATGAACGCGAACTCGATCGGCTCGGTCACACCGGTCACGAAGGACGTCAGCGCGAGCGAGACCATCATGCCCATCACGGCCTTGCGGCGCTCGGGGCGGGCGGCGTGCGCGATGGCGATCGCGGCGGCCGGCAGACCGAACATCATGATCGGGAAGAAGCCCGACATGAACAGACCGGCGTCCGGGTCACCGGCGAAGAACCGGTTCAGGTCACCGTGGACGATCTCGCCCGCGGCGTTGGTGAAGTCACCGATCTGGAACCAGGAGACCGTGTTCACGAACTGGTGCATGCCGATGGGGATCAGCGCACGGTTGATCAGACCGAACAGACCGGCACCGGCGGCACCGAGACCGGTGATCCACTCACCGGCGTCGGAGATGACCTCACCGATCGGCTCCCAGACCAGACCGAAGAAGACGCCCATGAGGGTGCCGACGAAGGCCATGATGATCGGGACGAGCCGGCGGCCGTTGAAGAAGCCCAGCCAGTCCACCAGCTTCTTGCGGTGGTAGCGCTGCCACAGCACGGCCGCGAGCAGACCCATGATGATGCCGCCGAGGACACCGGGGTTGTTGTAGGTCGCGGCTATGTCCTCGCCGGCCTGCACCTTCGCCTCGGTGACCGGGAAGGCCTTCAGGACGTTGCTGTAGACCAGGAAGCCGACCAGTGCGGCGAGCGCGGTGGAACCGTCGGCCTTCTTGGCGAAGCCGATGGCGACACCGATGCAGAACAGCATCGGCAGGTTGTCGAAGATCGCGCCACCGGCGGTGGCGAACACGGCGGCGACCTTGTCCCAGCCGAAGCCGTCCGCGCCGAACACGTCCGGCTGGCCGAGCCGGAGCAGGATGCCCGCCGCCGGCAGGACGGCGATCGGGAGCTGAAGGCTGCGGCCGACCTTCTGCAGGCCCTGGAAGAGGCCGGATCCCCGCTTCTTTGCGGGGGCCGCCGAGTCGGTGGCGGTGCTCATACTTCCTCCATCGGTGGTGGTCTACACCACTAGTGGTGTAGACCTGTTCTACACGATGAAGGCCACATAAAGGAACCCGTCGAATCCGCGACCGCGAAGCTACGCACCGTGCCTGCCCGCAGCCGCGAAACGGAACCCTCCCCGGGCACACCGAAAAGCCCCCGGACCCCAGGGTCCGAGGGCTCGCACAGCCACCACCAGCCTAAGAGATCAGGCCTTCGTGGCGTCCTCCACCTCCTCCTCCGGCTCCCGTCCCGGAGTCCTCAGATCGAACTTCATGATCGCGAAGCGGAAGATCACGTAGTACAGCACCGCGAAGCACAACCCGATCGGAATGATCGCCCACGGCCGCGTCGCCAGATTCCAGTTGATGACGTAGTCGATCAAGCCCGCCGAGAAGCTGAACCCGTCGTGCACCCCCAGCCCCCACGTCACCGCCATCGACACACCCGTCAGCACCGCGTGCACCGCGTACAGCAGCGGCGCGATGAACAGGAACGAGTACTCGATCGGCTCCGTGATCCCCGTGACGAACGAGGTCAGCGCCACCGACAGCATCAGCCCGCCGACCTCCTTGCGCCGGCTCGGCCGCGCGCAGTGCGTGATCGCCAGCGCCGCCGCCGGCAGCGCGAACATCATGATCGGGAAGAACCCGGACAGGAACTGCCCCGCCTCCGGATCGCCCGCCAGGAACATGTTGATGTCACCGTGCGCCACCGTCCCGTCCGGCCTGGTGTACGAACCGAACTGGAACCAGATGGGCACGTTCAGGAACTGGTGCAGTCCCACCACCAGCAGCGCCCGGTTCGCGAGACCGAACACACCCGCGCCCCACGCGCCCAGACCGCTCATCCAGTCGCTGAAACTCTCCAGCGCGTCACCGATCGGCGGCCACACCCACAGACACAGCGCCGCGAACACGATCGCCGCGAACGCCATGATGATCGGCACCAGCCGCCGCCCGTTGAAGAACCCCAGCCAGTCCACCAGCCTCGTCCGGTGGAACCGCTGCCAGAAGTACGCCGCCATCAGCCCGATCACGATGCCGCCGAAGACACCCGGATTCTGGAACGTGAACGCCGTCACCGTCCCCGACCCGTCGGTCACCTGGCAGCCGACCTGCGGCACCGCCTCCGACCCCTCCGGACAGTCCTCCGGGAACTGGCGCATCACATTGAAATAGACGAGGAACCCCGCCACCGCCGCCAGCGCCGTCGAACCGTCCGCCTTCTTCGCCATCCCGATGGCCACACCCACACAGAACAGCAGCGGCAGCCCCAGCGAACCGTCCAGCAGCGCCCCGCCCGCGCCCATCATCACCTTGGAGACGTTCGTCCAGCCCAGACCCTCGTCGCCGAACACGTCCGGCTGCCCCAGCCGGTTGAGGATGCCCGCCGCCGGCAGCACCGCGATCGGCAGCTGCAGACTCCGCCCCATCTTCTGCAGACCCTGGAACAACCGGTTCCAGCGCTCACGCGCCGGACTCACCGTAGGCTCGGCACTGGCGGGACTGTCGGCACTCATCCGGCCCCCTCCGCTGAAACGCGCTCACGACGGGCACGACGGGTTTGGCGGCAGTCCACCCGGTGGTGTAGACCAGTGAGGCGAGGTGGTTCCGCTGTCGTGACGCCATCATCCGGGCCGCACGGCACAACCGCTCGCAAAGCTGGGCCAACTGTGGGTTACTGCGACAAAGCGGTTCGCATCAGGGAGAACGAACATGGCCACCAAGGCTGAGAAGATCGTCGCCGGACTCGGCGGCATCGGCAACATCGACGAGATCGAGGGCTGCATCACCCGCCTCCGCACCGAGGTCGTGGACCCCGCCAAGGTCGACGAGGCCGCCCTCAAGGCCGCCGGCGCGCACGGCGTCGTCAAGATGGGCACCGCCATCCAGGTCGTCATCGGCACCGACGCCGACCCCATCGCCGCCGAGATCGAGGACATGATGTGAACCGGCGCAGGTGAACCACGGCGAAAGCCACACCTTCAGGGCCCCTGCCCACCGCGGAAGGGGCCCCTCCGCCGTCTACGGCTAGGCTCACCGCCATGTCTCGAATCGACGGCCGCACCCCCGAACAGCTCCGCCCGGTCACCATCGAACGCGGGTGGAGCAAGCACGCCGAAGGCTCCGTCCTCATCTCCTTCGGCGACACCAAGGTCCTCTGCAACGCCTCCTTCACCGAAGGCGTCCCCCGCTGGCGCAAGGGCAGCGGCGAGGGCTGGGTCACCGCCGAGTACTCGATGCTGCCCCGCGCCACCAACACCCGCGGCGACCGCGAGTCCGTCCGCGGCCGCATCGGCGGCCGCACCCACGAGATCAGCCGCCTCATCGGCCGCTCCCTGCGCGCCGTCATCGACTACAAGGCCCTCGGCGAGAACACCGTCGTCCTCGACTGCGACGTCCTCCAGGCCGACGGCGGCACCCGCACCGCCGCCATCACCGGCGCCTACGTCGCCCTCGCCGACGCCGTCACCTGGGCCCAGGGCAAGAAGCTCATCAAGGCCGGCCGCAAGCCCCTCACCGGCACCGTCAGCGCCGTCTCGGTCGGCATCGTCACCGGCGTCCCCCTCCTCGACCTCCGCTACGAGGAGGACGTCAAGGCCGACACCGACATGAACGTCGTCTGCACCGGCGACGGCCGCTTCGTCGAGGTCCAGGGCACCGCCGAGGCCGAACCCTTCGCCCGCGACGAACTGAACGCCCTCCTCGACCTCGCCGTCACCGGCTGCACCGAACTCGCTACCGCGCAGCGCGCCGCCCTTGGTACCGTCCTCGAAAGGTAAAAGGCAGACCAAGGAACGTGGCCGACGCGGAGCAACCGCGCCGGCCACCCCCGCGTCTGAAGCAGTACGGGCGCCCGGTCCAACCCCCCGGCGCCCCGCCGACGCAACCGGGCCGCACCGGCCCGACGAGGGAGGGACCGATCCATGGCCGCGAGCCGCCGACGCCGCACCACAGCCGTCGCCGCCACCCTGGCGGCCGTCGCGCTGACCGCCGGACTCACCACCGGCTGCGCCGCCGTCGACAAGGCACTGGACTGCGTCCAGACCGCCGACGCCATCGCCGACAGCGTCACCGACATGCAGCAGGCCGTCGAAACCGCCGGCAACGACGTCACCCGGCTCGAGGAGTCCCTCGACTCCATCGACAAGAACCTCACCGAGATCGGCGACAAGACCGACAACGCCGACGTCACCAAGGCCGTCGACGACCTCGAGAAGGCCGTCGCAAACGTCCGCACCTCCGTCGAGAACGGCGACGCCACCCCGGACATCAGCCCCATCACCGACGCGGCCGGCGAACTCACCAAGGTGTGCACCCCGTAGCGGACGAGCCACCCATGGGCCCGGACATACTGGGCCCATGACCCGCCTGATCCTCGCCACCCGCAACGCCGGGAAGATCACCGAACTCCGCGCGATCCTCGCCGACGCCGCACTGCCCCACGAGCTCGTCGGCGCCGACGCCTACCCCGACATCCCCGACGTCAAGGAAACCGGCGTCACCTTCGCCGAGAACGCCCTGCTGAAGGCCCACGCCCTCGCCCAGGCCACCGGCCTGCCCGCCGTCGCCGACGACTCCGGCCTCTGCGTGGACGTCCTGAACGGCGCCCCCGGCATCTTCTCCGCCCGCTGGTCCGGCACCCACGGCGACGACAAGGCCAACCTGGACCTCCTCCTCGCCCAGCTCTCCGACATCGCGGACCCCCACAGGGGCGCCCACTTCGCCTGCGCGGCAGCCCTGGCCCTCCCCGACGGCACGGAACGCGTCGTCGAGGGCCACCTCCCGGGCACCCTCCGCCACACCCCCGCCGGCACCGGCGGCTTCGGCTACGACCCGATCCTCCAGCCGGCCGGCGAAACCCGCACCTGCGCGGAACTCACCCCGGAGGAGAAAAACGCCATCAGCCACCGCGGAAAAGCCTTCCGAGCACTCGTCCCGGTGGTCCGGGAACTGCTCGGCTGAACTCTGGTGCGGCCGGAGGGACTCGAACCCTCACGGGAGTTACCCCACTGGGACCTAAACCCAGCGTGACTGCCAGTTCCACCACGGCCGCCTGATGCTGCCCGGCCATGCTAGCGGCCGGGCAGCGGCGTCAGATGCCCAGATCGCGGATGATCTTGGCTACGTGGCCCGTGGCGCGGACGTTGTAGAAGGCGTGTTCGACCTTGCCGTGTTCGTCGACGACGATCGTGGAGCGGATGACGCCCATGTAGGTCTTGCCGTAGTTCTTCTTCTCACCGAAGGCGGCGTAGGCGTCGAGGACCTGCTTGTCCTGGTCGGCGAGGAGGGTGATGCGCAGGGACTCCTTCTCGCGGAACTTGGCGAGCTTCTCCGGCTTGTCGGGGGAGATGCCGATGACGTCGTAGCCGGCGCCCGCCAGCAGCTCGAGGTTGTCGGTGAAGTCGCAGGCCTGCTTGGTGCAGCCGGGGGTGAGGGCGGCCGGGTAGAAGTAGACGATGACCTTGCGGCCCTTGTGGTCGGCCAGGGACACCTCGTTGCCGTCGGCGTCGGGCAGGGTGAAGGCGGGGGCCTCGTCCCCGGGCTTGAGGCGTTCGCTCATCGAATCTCGTTCTCCTCGTACGTACGCACTGCGTGGATCGGGTGCCGGGATCGAGGGTAACCGGGGGTCCTGACAGTGCGTGGCGGCGTGGAGCTGACAGACTGTCCGGCACAGGTATCAGTGGATTTCGGAGGCGACACGGTGGCGGACACGGCGGACACCAGAACCCCGGCGCAGATCGAGGCGGACATCGAGCGCCGTCGTGCGGTGCTGGCCGAGACGCTGGACGAGATCGGTGTGCGGGTGCACCCGAAGACGATCATGGGGGACGCGAAGGCCAGGGTCGTGTCCAACGTGGATCACACGCTGGGGCGCGCGTATGTGCGCGTCAACAGTGTGGTGAGCGACGTGAAGGGCCAGTTCGTGGACGCGCAGGGTGCGCCGCGGCTGGATCGGGTCGTGCCGGTGGCGGTGCTGGTGGTGGGCGTCGTGGGGCTGCTGGCCGTGGGTTCGCGGCGGCGCCGGCGGTGACCCCTCCCATCTCCGGCCGTGTCGAATGCAGGTAGGTTTCAGGACGTGAGCGCCAAGAGACACGAGCACGGTTCCCAGGACGACAAGCTGCCCATCCGGATGCTGCACGATCGCGTCCTCGTGCGGCAGGACACCAGTGAGGGTGAGCGGCGTTCGGGGGGCGGCATCCTGATTCCCGCGACGGCGGCGGTGGGCCGTCGGCTGGCCTGGGCCGAGGTGGTCGCGGTGGGGCAGAACGTGCGGACGGTGGAGCCGGGCGACCGGGTGCTGTTCGACCCGGAGGACCGGGCGGAGGTCGAGGTGCGCGGGACGGCGTACGTGCTGATGCGGGAGCGCGATCTGCACGCGGTGGCCGCGGACCGTTTCGAGGGTTCCGAGGACTCGACCGGCCTGTACCTGTAGTTGTGCGGGGTGGAGGGGCTGGTGACCATGGTCACCAGCCCCTCCACCCCTTTTCTCGGTTACGGTGGAAGGACCCATTGGGCCCCGACGAGACGCGCCGTACCGGGGTGAAGGCAAAGACGACGCACCCCCGTTTCGGTTCGTGTTCCGGAGGTGTCCGTCGTGGCGTGGGTTCTGCTGGTGATCGCCGGTCTGCTGGAGGTCGGCTGGGCGATCGGCCTGAAGTACACGGATGGGTTCACGCGGCTGGTGCCGAGTGTGCTCACCGGTGCCGGGATCGTGGGCAGCATGGTGTTGCTGTCGTACGCGGCCCGTACGCTGCCGATCGGTACGGCGTACGGCGTGTGGGTGGGGATCGGTGCCGCCGGGGCGGCGGTGCTGGGGATGGTGGTGCTGGGTGAGCCGGTGACCGCCGCCCGGATCTTCTTCATCACCTTGCTGGTGGTCGCCGTGGTGGGGCTGAAGGCGACCGCGGGGCACTGACGGGGGGCCGTCGGGTACGAGGGGAGCCGTCGGGCTCACTCGTCCCGGCGGACGGGCTGGGTGATGGCGCCGGTGAGGCCGGCGGGCCCGCTCTGCCGGCCGTCCCCGTCCCCGTCACCGTTGCTGTCCCCGTTGCCACCGTCGCCGCCGCCGGTCTCCGTGCCGCCGTCGGTCGTGCCGCCTTCCCCGCCGGTGGTCTCCTCGCTGGTGCCGCTCTCGTCCTGCCCGTCGCCCGTGCCGTCCCGTGTGGGTTCGCCGGTGTCGTCCGGGGTGCGGCTGCCGGTGTCGTCGTCGTCCGGTGTGCCGCGGTCGCGGTCGGTGGGGCGGCCGGAGGAGGAGGGGCTGCTGCTGGAGTCGGAGTCGGCGGGCGGCTGGGTCTCCCAGGCGCCGGGCTGGAGCCGCAGGTCGAACGCCTGGACGGGTTCGCCGTCGAGGGCTTCGCGGGTGTACTGGCCCCAGATCTCGGCGGGGGCGCCGCCGCCGTTGACGCGGGGCAGGCCCATGGCGCCGTAGAGGGACTTGTGTCCGGCGGTGACGGGGTCCTGGCCCATGACGGCGACGACGGTGGCGAGGTCGGGGGTGTAGCCGGCGAACCAGGCGGCGGTGTCCTCCTCGGCGGTGCCGGTCTTGCCGGCGGCGGGGCGGCCGGCGGTCTGGGCGGCGGTGGCGGTGCCGTTCTCGACGACGCCGCGCAGCACGGCGGTGGTGGTGTCGGCGGCCTGGCGGCTGACGGCCTGGCGGGTGCGGCGTTCGGGCAGGTCGAGGGTCTTGCTGCCGTGGGTGACCTTCTCGACGAGGGTGTACGTCCCGTGTTCGCCGTGGTTGGCGAGGGTGGCGTAGGCCTCGGCCATGTCGAGGACGCTGGCGGTGGCGACACCGAGGGCGATGGAGGGCCCGGCGTCGTCGAGGCTGGGGGTGTCCTCGGACAGGCCGAGGTCGATGGCGGTCTCGCGGACCTTGTCGGGGCCGACGTCGACGGCCATCTGCGCGTAGACGGCGTTGACGGACTTGTCGGTGGCCTCGCGCACGGTGATGTCGCCGTAGTCGCGGTGGTCCTCGTTCTCGGGGGCGTAGCGGTCGCCGGGCCAGCCCTGGACGGGGCGTTCGCTGGTGCCGTCGTAGATCGTGTTGGGGGTGATGCGGCGGCCGTCCTGGGTGCGGGACCCGTTCTCGACGGCGGCGGTGAAGACGAACGGTTTGAAGGCGGAGCCGGTCTGGAAGTCGCGGCGCGTGGCGTTCGGGGTGTACTGCTTGACGTAGTCGATGCCGTTGTACATGGCGACGACCTTGCCGGTCCCGGGGTCGACGGAGGCGCCGCCGGCGCGGACGTAGGTGTCGACCTCGCGGTTCTCCTGGTCGAGGCGGTCCATCAGTTTGTCGTTGACGGCGTCGACGAAGGCGTCCTGCTTGTCCTTGTGCAGGGTGGTGGTGATGCGGTAGCCGCCGGTGTCGAGGGTGGCCTCGTCGACGATGTCGTTGTCGACGAGGTACTTCTTCACGATGTTGACGATGTAGCCGCGCTGGCCGGACATGCCGGTGGAGTGCGTCGTCTCCTTGGGGGTCGGGAACTTCATGCCGGCGCGTTCGCCCTCGCTGAGCCAGCCTTCGTCGACCATGCCGTCCAGGACGTAGTTCCAGCGGTTCTCGACGGCCTGCCGGTTCTCCGGGTGGGTGATGACGTCGTACTGGCTGGGGGCGTTGAGCAGGGAGGCGAGGTAGGCGGCGCGTCCGGCGTCGAGTTCGGAGGCGTCCATGTCGTAGTAGGCGTGGGCGGCGGCCTGGATGCCGTAGGCGCCGCGGCCGAAGAAGCTGGTGTTGAGGTAGCCCTCGAGGATCTCGCTCTTGCTCTGTTCGCGGTCGAGCTTGATGGCGATGAAGAACTCCTTCACCTTGCGGGTGACGGTCTGCTCCTGGCGCAGGTAGTAGTTCTTCACGTACTGCTGGGTGATCGTGGAGCCGGACTGCTTGCCCTTGCCGGTGGCGGTGTTCCAGGCGGCGCGGATCATCGCCTGGGGGTCGACGGCGGACTCGGTGTAGAAGTCGCGGTCCTCGGCGGCGAGGATGGCGTGCTGGGCGTCCTCGGAGATCTGGCCGAGGGTGACGTTCTCCCGGTTGACCTCGCCGTCGCGGGCGATGACGGTGCCGTCGGCGTAGAGGTAGACGTTGGCCTGCTGGGTGGCGAGGGCGTTGGCGGCGGGGATCTGCACGAGGTGGTAGCCGAGGAAGAAGCCGCCGACGACGAGGACGGCGGCGACGAGGGTCGCGCCGAGCACCGTGCGCCAGGTGGGGACGAACCGGCGCCATCCGGTGCGCCGAGGTCTGTTCCCCTTCTTGCCCTCGGGGGCGTCGGCCGCCTGGGGCGTTCTCTTTGCCCAGCCCTTCCCGGGCTGCTGCGGCTGCGGCTCGTCGCTCATGTCGTGCACGGACTCCTGTTTCGCCTCGTTCGTTCCGGTACGCCTGATGCGTTCCCCTTATTCAAGACTGTCGCATCCGGTGGCGCGTACCGCGGCTGCGGCGCGCGTCGCGCACACTTGCGGCTTCTCACACGCATGGCTCTGCCGGAGTGCCTCCGCGCGCCGTCCGCGGGGGCGGGAAAACCCGTGGCGGGGGGCCCGGTGCGGGCAGTAGGTTTTTGCGCTTCGGTCCGGGTACGGGGGGAGGGGTGCGGGCGTGGGGTCGTGGCGCTTGTACCCGGCCGTCGTGGCGGGAGCCTTCCGGCGGTACGCGACGTACCGGGCGGCCACCGCGGCCGGGGTGTTCACCAACACCGTCTTCGGGCTGATCCTGGTCTACACGTATCTCGCGCTGTGGGAGGCCCGGCCGGGTCTGGGCGGGTACGACCAGGCGCAGGCGGTCACGTATGTGTGGCTGGGGCAGGCGCTGTTCGCGATGCTGGCGGTCCAGGGAGGCGGCTTCGAGGTCGAGCTGATGGAACGCATCCGTACGGGTGACATCGCGGTGGATCTGTACCGGCCGGTCGACCTTCAGCTGTGGTGGCTGGCGAACGACGTGGGCCGGGCGGTGTTCCAGCTCCTGGGGCGGGGGGTGCTGCCGTTCGTCTTCGGTGCGTTGGTCTTCCCGACGGCGCTGCCCGGGGAGGCGGGCGTGTGGCTGGCGTTCGGGGTGTCGCTCCTGCTGGCGATGGTGGTCAGCTTCGCGATCCGCTTCCTGTTCGCGCTGAGCGCGTTCTGGCTGCTGGACGGGCAGGGCGTCGCGCAGGCCCTGATGGTGACGGGGATCTTCTGCTCGGGCATGACCCTGCCGCTGAACGCGTTTCCGGGCGCCCTGGGCGAGGTGGTGCGGGCGCTGCCGTGGGCGGCGCAGCTCCAGATGCCGGCGGATGTGCTGATGGGGGAGACGGCCGTGCTGGGGGCGTTCGCGTTCCAGGCGGTGTGGGCGGTGGCGTTGCTGGCGCTGGGCCGGCTGGTGCAGTCGGCGGCGACCCGGCGGGTGGTGGTGCAGGGTGGCTGAGGTGCGGCCGCCGGAGGTGTCCGCGACGACGGGCCGCTCCCGGCTGACGGAGGGCCTGCGGGCGTACCGGCTGATCGCCGGGATGTGGATCCGGTCCACGCTGACCTACCGTGCCTCCTTCGCCCTGGTGGTGTGCGGCAACCTGCTGCTGACGGGGCTGGACTTCGTGACGATCCTGCTGATGTTCGCGCAGGTCGACGAGCTCGGCGGCTGGACGCTGCCGGAGGTGGCGCTGCTGTACGGCCTGTCGGTGACGGCGTTCGGTGTCGCCCAGCTGGCGTTCGGCTCGGTGGCGTCGCTGGGCGGCCGGGTGCGGGACGGCACGTTCGACACGCTGCTGGTACGGCCGGCGCCGGTGCTCGCCCAGGTCGCCGCGGACCGTTTCGCGCTGCGCCGGCTGGGCCGGGGTGTGCAGGGGGTGGCGGTGCTGGGCTGGGCGCTGGCGGTGGTCGACGTCGACTGGAGCGTGGCGAAGGTGCTGCTGGTGCCGGTGACGGTGGCCTGCGGTGCGGTGATCTTCGGTTCGCTGTTCGTTGCGGGGGGCGCCTTCCAGTTCGTGACGCAGGACGCGGCCGAGGTGCAGAACGCGTTCACGTACGGGGGTACGACGCTGTTGCAGTATCCGCCGACGGTGTTCGGCCGGGACCTGGTGCGGGGGGTGACGTTCGTGCTGCCGCTCGCCTTCGTCAACTGGGTGCCCGCGGCCTACCTGTTGGGGCGCCCGTATCCGCTGGGGCTGCCGGCCGGGGCGGCGTTCGCGGGGCCGCTGGTGGCGGTGGCGTGCGCGGTACTGGCCGGTGCGGCATGGCGGGCGGGGCTGAAGTCGTATCGGAGCACGGGGAGTTAGGGCGGTCATGGCGGAGGCGTTCATCGAACTGGACGGTGTGGAGAAGGTCTTCGAGGTGCGCAGGAAGACCGGTTTCATGAAGCGGGAGCGGCGCAGCGTACGGGCCGTGGACTCGCTCTCCTTCGAGGTGGCGCGCGGGGAGATGGTCGGCTACATCGGTCCGAACGGCGCCGGCAAGTCGACGACGATCAAGATGCTGACGGGCATCCTCACGCCCAGCGGCGGCCGGCTGCGGGTGGCCGGCATCGACCCGTCCCGGGAGCGTACGCGGCTCGCGCACCGCATGGGCGTGGTCTTCGGGCAGCGTACGACGCTGTGGTGGGACCTCCCCCTCATCGACTCGTACCGGCTGATCCACCGTATGTACCGCATCCCGGCGGCCCGTTACCGGGAGAACCTGGCCCGGCTGGTCGAACTCCTCGATCTGGCCGACCTGCTGGACGTGCCGGTACGGCAGCTCTCCCTGGGCCAGCGGATGCGCGGTGACATCGCCGCGGCCCTGCTGCACGACCCGGAGGTGCTGTACCTCGACGAGCCGACGATCGGCCTGGACGTCATCTCTAAGGCCAAGGTGCGTGACTTCCTGCGGCAGTTGAACGCCGAGCGGTCCACGACGGTGCTGCTGACGACGCACGACCTCCAGGACATCGAGCAGTTGTGCTCACGCGTGATGGTCATCGACCACGGACGGCTGGTGTACGACGGTGCCCTCGCCGGGCTGCACGAGGTGGGGGAGAGCGAGCGGACCCTGGTGGTGGACCTGGAGCGGGAACTCCCGCCCCTGGAGGCGCCCGCGCCCGCGCGCGTGGTGCGGGTGGAGGGTCCGCGGCAGTGGCTGGCGTTCCCGGCGTCGGAGTCGGCGGCGGGGCTGGTGGCGCGGATCGCGGAACGGTACCCGCTGGTCGACCTCTCGGTACGGGAGCCCGACATCGAGGCGGTCATCGCGAAGATGTACGCCGACCGCACGGACCGGGCCGTGCCCACGCAGCCCTCGTAGCCGTGTGGTGGAGACAACTCGTAGGCTGCTGTGTATGACCGACGACGCAGCCGCACCGGACCTTCGCGCCTCCGACGCCGACCGTGAACGGGTCGCCGACGTCCTGCGGGACGCCCTCGCGGAGGGACGCCTCGACATGGAGGAGTTCGGGGAGCGGCTGGACGCGACGTACGCGGCGCGCACCTACGGGGAACTGGCGCCGATCACCCGTGATCTGCCGGACCGCGGCACGTCGTCGGTGCCCGCCGTGTCCCTGACGAAGGACGTGGAGCCGGGCGGCGGCTGGGGCGAGCGGATCGTCGGCGAGGGCGACGAGGGATCGTCGTCGTGGGCCGTGGCCGTGATGTCGGGCTTCCAGCGCAAGGGCCACTGGACGGCCCCGCGCCGGTTCAACTGCTTCGCCTTCTGGGGCGGCGGGGAGATCGATCTGCGGGAGGCGTACTTCGCGGACCGCGAGATCGTGATCAACGCGGTCGCGATCATGGGCGGGGTGGACGTCATCGTCCCGCCCGGCGTCGAGGTCGTGGTGCGCGGTGTCGGCATCATGGGCGGCTTCGACCACCGCGAGGAGGGCGTCCCCGGCGAGCCCGGCGCCCCCAGGGTCGTCGTCACGGGCCTGGCCTTCTGGGGCGGCGTGGGCGTCCAACGCAAACTCCCCCGAGCGGAGAAGCAGCGCCTCCGCGAGGAGCGCCGCAGAGAAAAACTGGAACGCAAGCAACAACGCCGAGGCGAACTGGGCACGTAGAACCCCCCGGCCAGGCCCCGGCCCGCCCGGCCAGGCCCCA
>NZ_JBVIFC010000001.1:110283-187477 GCF_055571535.1 Streptomyces sp. NPDC030893
CGGCCCGTCCGGCCAGGCCCCGGCCCGTCCGGCCAGGCCCCGGCCCGTCCGGCCAGGCCCCGGCCCGTCCGGCCAGGCCCCGGCCCGTCCGGCCAGGCCCCGGCCCGTCCGGCCAGACCCTGGCCTACCCGGCCACACTCGCCCGTCCGGCCACACCTCGGCCCACCCGGCCACACCCCAGCCGTTCCGTCGCACCCCGGCCGCTCTGCCACCCGGCCGCTCCGCCACATCCCAGCCCCTCCGGCGTTTGAGGAGCGGGGTCTGGGGCGGAGCCCCAGGGACGGGACGGGAAGGGGCGGCGGGGGCGAAAGAAACCCCCACCCACCCGGACGCCGCCTCACAACTCCGCCGGAGCCCCACCCCTCAGCGCACCCCACTCCACCGCCTCCGCCATCCGCCGATACCCCCGATCACTGGGGTGCAGACGATCCCCGGAGTCATACACCCCCCAAAGCCGCCGCGGATCATACGGATCCGCCACAGCCCCGTCGAAGTCCACCACCGCGTCGAACACACCCCCCGCCCGGATCTCCGAGTTGATCCGCTGCCGCACGGCCTCCCGCGCCTCCGTATACCCCCGGTGCCCCCCGAACGGCATCAGCGTCGCCCCCACCACCTTCACCCCCCGCGCATGCGCCCGCGCGACGAGCTCCTCCAGCCCCGCCACCACCCGCGACGCATCGACCGCCCCCGGCGTCCGCAGGATGTCGTTGATCCCGAGCACGACCACGACGACCCGGACGTTCGCCCGCTCCAGCACATCCCGCTCGAACCGCCGCAGCCCGCTGGGATTCCCGGCCGGCCGCCCGCCCCGGCCCGCCCCGTCGGCGAGCACCTGATTCCCGCTGATGCCCGCGTTGACGACGCTGTAGCGCGGCACGTCCCGCCCGGAGGCGATCGCCACCCGCAGCCGGTCGGACAGCACGTCGGGCCAGCGGCTGTTCGCCCCGGTCGTGGAGGTGACCCCGTCGGTCAGCGAGTCGCCGAGGACGACGACCGTCCCGTCCGCCTCGTCGCTCAGCACGTCCAGCGCGGTCACGTACCGCCAGACCGTGCTGCGCCCGGTGTACATCACCCCGCTCGTGTCCCGGGTGTGCTCGCCGACGGCGACGTACGAGATCTGGCGGGCGTGCCGGTGGTAGGTCACCGGCCCGGACTCGACGGGGGAGTACGTGGTGATCAGGACGTCCCCGTCGTACGGCACGGCGATGCGCACGGCGTCGCTGACCACCTGCCCGCCCGCCGGGATGACCACCGAGGGACTCCCGGCGAAGGTCAGCCGCCGCATGCTGTCCGTGAGGGCGACCGCCGTGTCCGGGTCGGCGGAGACGGCGACCGAGGCGTGGGAGACGGTCAGCGGTGACCGCCCGTAGAGGTTGGACAGGGTGACGCGGGCGCTGCTGCCGCCGACGCTGGTGTGCACGATGTTGCGTACGGAACGCCCCGCGAGCCCCTCCGGCCCGGTGCCGGGTTCGCCCCCGACCGGGGCGGCCGCCCAGGAGCTGACCCACGTGCCGGCGGAGACGGGCGCGGCGGGATTGTTCCCGACACCACCACCGCCACTGACGGCACCACCACCCCCGACACCACCCCCGGCGACGGCATCGCGATGCCCCGCCCCCGCCCCCGCCCCCGCCCCCGCATCCGCCCCCGCATCCGCCGCGACCCCGACGTAGAGGGCCGCGGACACCGCCACGATCGCGGCGACAACGGCGGCGAGCAGGCCGCGCTGCTTGGCGGGAGGCGCCCCCGCGCCCCCGTCACGACCCCGGGTCATGCTGTTCTGTTCTCCTCGGGAGACGGGAGCCCGATGCTCCGATCCGGTGAAACCATGAGGGGTCATGGGCCGGGAAGGCCGAGGGAGAAACCCATGACGAACCCATGAGGACCCCATGACGAACCCATGAGGACCCCATGAGGACCCGGAACCCTTAGGTGATCCCCCTGGCCCAGCCCCCGGACAAACCCTGCACAAACCCCGCCCCGACAGACGCCGGGAACTCCTGTTCCGTTCCAGGAGTCGGTCAGGAAGGGACAATGTGTGAGGGATCACCGAGCGGGTGGAGCGGATGGAACGGGCTGAAGCGGAACGAACGTCGGAGACACCGGAGCCGGCACACACCACGGACCGGGCGGGCCCGTCGGGACCACGCGGCCCCGCGGAACCACGCGGCCCCGCGGACCGGGACGCCGAAGGCCAGCATGCCCGCCCCGCCCCCTTCGCCAACCGCGCGATGAACACGTTCAGCCCCGCGGACGAGGAGAAGCGGCGCGGAGTGCGCCGGATGAAGCTCACGGCCACCGGCCTGCTGCTCTTCGTCGCCGTGGTCTACGTGCTGGCCGAGTGGGCCTCCCACCAGGGCGCAGGCCCCTGGGCGGGCTATGTCGCCGCGGCGGCCGAGGCCGGCATGGTCGGCGCGCTCGCCGACTGGTTCGCGGTCACCGCCCTCTTCCGCCACCCCCTCGGCCTGCCCATCCCGCACACGGCGATCATCCCGAAGAAGAAGGACCAGCTCGGCGTCTCCCTCGGCGAGTTCGTGGGGGAGAACTTCCTCTCCGAGGACGTGGTCCGCGGGCGGCTGCGTGCCGTCGGCATCGGCAGCCGGCTCGGCGCCTGGCTCGCCGTGCCGGAGCACGCCGACCGGGTGACGGCCGAGCTGTCGGCGGCCCTGCGCGGCGCGCTGACCGTGCTGCGCGACTCCGACGTGCAGGCGGTGGTCGGCGAGGCCATCACCCGCCGGGCCGACGCCCAGGAGATCGCGCCGGGCATGGGCAAGATGCTGGAGCGGATCGTCGCCGACGGCGGCCACAAGCGGGCGGTCGACGTCATCGTCACGCGTGCGCACGACTGGCTGGTGCTGCACGGCGACACGGTGATGGACGCCGTCCACGGCGGCGCCCCCGGCTGGACCCCCAGATTCGTCGACCGCAAGGTCGGTGAGCGGGTCTACAAGGAGCTGCTGCGCTTCGTCACCGAGATGCGCGACATGCCCTCGCATCCCGCGCGCGGAGCCCTCGACCGGTTCCTCACCGACTTCGCCTCCGACCTCCAGGCCGACACCGACACCCGCGCCCGGGTCGAGCGCCTCAAGAGCGAGATCCTCGGCCGTGGCGAGGTGCAGGACCTGATCGCGTCCGCCTGGACCGCCGTCCGCTCCATGATCGTCTCGGCGGCGGAGGACGAGCGCAGCGAACTGCGGCTGCGGGTGCGCGCCTCGCTGCTCTCCCTGGGCGCACGGATGTCGCTCGACCCCAAGGTGCAGGGCAAGGTCGACGGCTGGCTGGAGAGCGCGGCGGTGTACGTGGTCACCACCTACCGCAAGGAGATCACCTCGCTGATCACGGACACGGTGGCGAGCTGGGACGCCGAGCACACGACGAAGAAGATCGAGGCCAACATCGGACGCGACCTGCAGTTCATCCGTATCAACGGCACGGTGGTCGGCTCCCTGGCCGGTCTGGTGATCTACACGGTGTCGCGGGCCCTGGGGGCTTAACACCGCCCGCGGATGGGCACTCGGCGTGGGCTTCCCTTCCCGAGGAGGACGTCCATGGCCACAGCGCAGCCTGCGTCGGGTCGCACCATCACGACGGATGTTTCCGCACGCCTGGACCGCCTGCCGTGGTCGCGCTGGCACTGGTCGATCGTCATCGGCCTGGGCACCGTCTGGATCCTCGACGGGATGGAAGTCACGATCGTCGGGAACATCGCCAGCCGGCTGGCGGAGCCCGGCAGCGGCCTGGACATCACGTCCGGCCAGATCACCGGCATCGCGGCGGCGCTGTATGTGACCGGAGCCTGTACGGGCGCCCTGTTCTGGGGGCGCCTGACCGACATCTACGGCCGCAAGAAGCTCTTCCTGATCACCCTCGCGGTCTATCTCGGGGCCACCGCGCTGACCGCGGTGGCCTTCGACACCTGGTGGTTCTTCCTCTTCCGCTTCCTCACCGGTTTCGGAATCGGGGGCGAGTACGCGGCGATCAACTCGGCGATCGACGAGCTGATCCCGGCGTACTACCGGGGGCGCGTCGACCTGATCATCAACGGCAGCTACTGGCTGGGCGCCGTCGGTGGCGCGCTGCTGTCGATCGTCGCGCTGAACACGTCGATCTTCCCGGCGAACGTCGGCTGGCGGCTGACCTTCGCGCTCGGCGCCGTACTCGCGCTGGTGATCCTTCTCGTACGGCGTCATGTGCCGGAGAGTCCACGGTGGCTGCTGATCCACGGCCGGGAGGAGGAGGCCGAACGGATCGTCCGCGGTGCCGAGCAGATGATCGAGGCGGAGAAGGGCGAACCGCTGCCTCCCGCCGAGGGCGAGATGGTCATCCACCAGCGCAGGCGCACCACGTTCACCGAGATCGCGCAGACGGTCTTCGCCAAGTACCCCAAGCGGTCGACCCTCGGTTTCGCCCTCTTCATCGGCCAGGCGTTCCTCTACAACGCCATCACCTTCGGCTACGGCGCGATCCTCACCCAGTTCTTCGACGTCCCGTCGGGCCACACCGGCTACTACTTCGCGGTCATCGCGATCGGCAACTTCCTGGGCCCGCTGCTGCTCGGGAAACTGTTCGACACGGTGGGGCGGCGGATCATGATCTCCGGGACGTATCTGCTCTCCGGTGTGCTGCTGTTCGCCACGGCCTGGCTGTTCGACCGCGGTTCGCTGGACGCGACCACGATGACGGCCTGCTGGTGCGTGGTCCTGTTCTTCGCGTCGGCCGGCGCCTCCAGCGCCTACCTCACGGTCTCGGAGATCTTCCCCATGGAGACCAGGGCCATGGCCATCGCCTTCTTCTACGCCATCGGCACCGCCGCGGGCGGCATCAGCGGCCCCCTGATCTTCGCCAGCCTCACCGACTCCGGCGTGGTGTCCGACGCGGTCCTCGCCTTCCAGATCGGCGCGGGGTTGATGTGCGCGGCGGGTCTCGTGGCCGCGTTCCTCGCGGTGAACGCGGAACGCCGCTCGCTGGAGGACATCGCGACCCCGCTGTCGGTGGCCAAGCAGCACGGGGAGACGGCGGAGAAGTGACCGAGCCGCCGCGGGGGCGGCCGTGGCGGTGGCCCTTGTCGGACATCGGACGGCGACTTCACGCCACAGGTCCTTGAAAGTGCAACTACCCCCTTGTTCGAGGGTTGTCACGTGAGTGACACTCGCTGCGGCTGCCGGTCGTCCCCAGCGGACCGGACCGGCCTGCACGTCGCAGTCGTACCGCCTCACGCGTCCTTGCGCCCTCAACCAGGAGGTACCGATGAAAACACGCCACCGCGGCGCCGGATTACTCCTCGGCCTGTCCTCGGCCCTGACCCTCTCGCTGCTCGGAGCGACCCCGGCGTCCGCCTCGGCGTCGACCTGGACACTGGAAGCCGAGGGGCAGCAGATCTGCGTCCCGGGCGGGCTGTCCTTCACCTACGCCTTGGCCCCGGTGTCCGGAACCTGGTCGTCGCCCATCGAGACCGGTATCCGCGGCCTGCCGCCCCACTCCTACAGCCTCGGCGGGGACACCATCGCTCCGGGCACGAACGAACGCGACCCCGTCGACGGCGGCCTGACCGTCAACGGCTGGGTCTTCATGTCCCTGGGGGCGGCCCCGATGGGTGAGTACACCGCGGAGATCTACGCAACCGACGGCAAGCGGACCCAGACGGATTCGCTGAAGATCGTCTACAAGGAGAGGTGCTGGTAGGCCCCACGGGGCGCCGCTGACACAGGGCGCCCGGACGCCCGGGGAACCGGCCCCGAGGGCCGGCCCGGGCGTCGGGCCGTGGACGGCACGGCGCGCGGGGAGCCCCCGCGTTCCGCTCCGGCCGTCCTCCCCGCCGTCCCTCAGCCCCGCCGGTCGGCCACCGCCCAGGACGCGAGCGCCACGGCACCCGCCACGCCGAACACGGCCGGCCAGGCGCCCACCTTCTTCGCCAGCGGATGCGACCCCGCGAACGCGGCGACGTACGCCACCGACAGGGCCCCGGCCGCCGTGCCCCCGGCCCGCTCCCGCCACTCCCGCGCGGCGGCCACCCCGGCCGCGGCGAGAACGACCCCGCCCAGTGGCCGCTTCCGGGTCCACCGGGCCACGCCGTACCCGCCGACGAGCCCGCTCGCGGCCACCACGGAACTGGGAACCTTCGCCATGACTGTCTGCCTCCCGCCACGCCCGAGAAGGGCGCATGTCACCGGCCTCCGAGGCTAACGCCCGCGCCCGAACCCGCCGGACACGCCCCCGCCGACCGGCCGCCGCCTCACCCCTCACCCCCGGAACCCGCACCCGCGTCCACCCCCGCACCCGTACCCGTCCCCGCACCCGTACCCGTCCCCGCTCCCGTCCCCGCGTCCGCCCGCGCCCGGCGCTCCGAGGCGTACCCCGCCGCGACGGCCGACCCCACGGCGACCAGGGCGAGGCCCGCCGCGGCCGGATTGACGTACCCGGGCACGTCCCCGTTGTCGTACCTCCCGCCGTCGCTCGTCTCGCACACGAACCCGAGCGGTACGACATCCACCCGGTAGTCGGTGATCTCCACCCCGCCGGCGGCCCGTTCCTCCCATCCGGCCGTACGGCACGACCGGATCGGAGACGAATCGGTCCCCCCGTCCTCCGCCTCCAGCACCGCCCCGGCGACGTGCAGCAGCCCCCACATGTAGACGACGATCGCACCGGCGGCGGCCAGCGCCGCGAGCCCCCGCAGCGCGACGTGCCGCTCCTTGAGCCCGGACAGCCCATCGGCCACGGCCCCGGCCCCGTACCCCACGAGCCCGAAACAGCACGCCACCAGGACCAGGGGCACCAGCAGAGCGAACAGCCACATGACGGGCCTCCCGGGGACGGAGATCGAATCCGCGCAGTCCACCAGCCCCCGACCCGCCCGACAGTGGCGGAAGCCACAGTTCCGGCAACAGCACGGTCACAGAGCCCCCGCCGCGAGCGTACGCTCGTACGCATGGCGACGGACCACTTCGCGGACGACCCGCGCACCAACCTCGAACGGATGCTCGCAGGCGACCTCTACATCGCCGACGACCCCGAGATCGCCCGCCGGCTGCAACAGGCCATGCGCCTGGCCGCCCGCTACCAGGCCGCGTACCTCGAAGACCCCGCCGAGGCCCGCCCGCTCCTCGCCGAACTGCTCGCCTCCGTCGGGGAGGACGCCGACGTACGCCCCCCGCTGTACGTCGACTACGGCAGCAACATCAGCATCGGTGCCCGTACCTTCGTCAACTACAACCTGACCGCCCTCGACGTCGCGCGGATCACCATCGGCGAGGACTGCCAGATCGGCCCGAACGTCCAACTCCTCACGCCCACCCACCCGGTGGAGCCGGGCCCCCGCCGCGACAAGCTCGAAGCCGCGCTCCCCATCACCATCGGGAACAACGTCTGGCTCGGCGGCGGAGTCATCGTCTGCCCCGGGGTGACCATCGGCGACGACTCCGTCATCGGCGCCGGCGCGGTGGTCACCAAGGACATCCCCGCCGGTGTCGTGGCGGTCGGCAACCCGGCCCGCCCGGTCCGCACCCTCTGACGGCGCGGCGCCCACCCCATGGCCACCGGACACACCGACCCCCGGCGCCGGGACCGTATCCTCGCCGCCACCCTCGACCTGATCGCCGAGGAAGGCGTCGCCGGCGTCTCGCACCGCAAGATCGCCGCCCGTGCCCAGGTCCCGCTGGGCTCGATGACGTACCACTTCGCCGGCATGGACGACGTACTGCTGGAGGCGTTCACCCGCTACTCCGACCACGTGGTGGCGCTCTTCGAGCGGCACCTGTCCGCCGCCACCACCCCCGACCAGGCGCGCGAGGCCGTCACCGACCTCATCCACACCCTCTCCGAGGGCCCCCGCCGCGACCTGATCCTCACCCAGGAGCTCTACACCCTCGCCGCCCGCCACGAGCCCTACCGGGTCCTGTGCCGCCGCTGGATGAGCCGCAGCCGCGACCTCCTGGCACACCACTTCCCCGCGCCCACGACCCGCCAGCTCGACGCGCTGATCGAGGGCCTGACCCTCCACCGCGCCCTGGACGACTCCCCGCCCGACCGCGCCCTGACCCGCGAGGCGGTCGCCCGCATCACGACCGCCGCCGGGCAGGAGAGTTGACGGCCCGTCAGCCCGCCCAGACCTCGGCCTCGTCGGCCGGGACGGTGGTGGCCAGGCCCAGTTCCTTGCGGGCGGGGACCGACGTGGTGGGGTCGATGCCGGTGAACGCCGGGTCGTAGGCGACGTAGAACGCGTCGGCGTCGGCGGCGTTCGCGGCCTTCTTCCAGTTCCCGGCCGCCTTCTTCAGCGTCGCGCGGAGCTTGCCGACCTCGCTGCCCTCGATGTCGGCCAGGCCCTTCACGTGTGTGTCGAGCGCGGCCGCGACGGCCTTGGCCTGCGCCTTGTAGCCGGCCAGGTCCTCCTCGACGGCATCCTTCAGGGGCTGGTTCGCCCACAGGGCCTCGTAGACCGCGTTCGAACCGTCGAGGTACGTGATCTGCGCGGGCTCGAGGGACTTCGCGCTCTCCAGCGACGCGTTCAGCGTGCCCGTCTCCGCCGTGTAGGCGCAGCTCACCGCACGGTCGCCGGTCGCCCACCCCTCCTCGGTCGGGGTGTAGTGGAAGAGGACGACACCCTTGGGGAGCGCCCAGGTGTCCGGGACGTACTTCTGCGCCTCGACCGAGCAACGGGCGTCCACGATCGCCGAGATGCCCTCGTCGCCGGGGTACTTCCCGGCCTCGTCGATCTCGAACTCGCCCACGATCTGGCCCTGATGGGCCTCGTCGCACGGCACGGCCTCGACGCTGTACGTCTCCTTCTCGGTCTTGCTGTTCGGGGTGAAGCAGTCGCCGATGTCCAGCGAGTGCACCAGGCGCTGGCGGACCGCCTTCTTCGCACCGTCCTTGGCGCTCTGCGGGAGCTCGGAACACCCCACCGCGCCGATCGCGAGCAGGGCGACAACGGCGGACATGCCGCGAAGGGAACGAGAAGGACAGCCGATCGCCATGACGGGGTACATCCTCTTATGTGATCTTTACGAGGTCGCGTGCATCGTAAGCCGTTCCCACGGCCCGCCGGCACGAGACCCCGGCTCATCGCAGCTACTCAGACCCGCGACGCACCACGAGGGTTGTACCCGGACGGCGACTTCCCCGGCCGCCCCGCCCCGGCTCAGTCCTCCAGCAGGTGAGCGCGCCCGAACATGGCCGCCGCGGCCCGGGCGGTCGGCGTACCGGAGTCCAGATCCGCCCCGGCCTCACGCAGCACGGTCACCACACCGTCGGCACCCTTGAACAGGGCACCCGCGATGGGCGCCTGGTCCCGATCGTTGCGCAGATCGGGATCGGCTCCGAGCCCGAGCAGGGTCCGTACGGTGTCGGCGTGGCCGTGGTAGGCGGCGAGCATGAGCAGGGTGTTGCCCGAGGCGTCGCGCACGTCCACGGGCAGTCCGTGCGCCACGAACTCCGCCAGCTGCTCGGTGCCGCCCTCACGGGCCAGGTCCATGGCGAGGGCGACGACCCGCTCCGTCTGCTCGGGGGTCAGCCCGCCGCCGTTGTTCTGTGTGTCCATCGAAGTGTCCATCAAAGTGCCCATCGGGGTCTCCACGAAAGACGGTACGCCCGCCCCGCGCGCCGGCGCGGGCACGGATGCCGTGCTCACGCCGGGTACGAGGACGGGCGTACCGTACGTCCTGCTGACCGGCCGGGATCAGAGGTTGCCGGCGGCCAGGGCCTCGATCGCCTTGCGGACGCCCTCACCGTAGGCCGGGTCGGCCTTGGTGCAGTTGGCGATGTGCCGCGCGACGGTCTGCTCGGAGGCGCCGTTGATCGCGCGCGCCGTGTTCTCGAACAGAACCTGCTGCTGCTCGGCGTTCATCATGCGGAACAGGTTGCCCGGCTGCTCGAAGTAGTTGTCGTCGTCCTCGCGGTAGTTGAACCGGTCGGCGACGGCGCCCACGGCCTGGCTCGGCTCGCGGTAGGCCGGCTGCTCCTGCCAGCGCCCGTAGGAGTTGGGCTCGATGCCCGGGGTGGAGCCCTGGTTGCCGTCGACGCGCATGGCACCGTCGCGGTGGAAGGAGTTCACCGGGTTCTTCGGGGCGTTGACCGGGATCTGGTGGTGGTTGACACCGAGGCGGTAGCGCTGGGCGTCACCGTAGGAGAACAGCCGGCCCTGGAGCATCCGGTCGGGGGAGAAGCCGATGCCCGGGACCACGTTGGCCGGGCTGAACGCGGCCTGCTCGACGTCGGCGTGGTAGTTGTTCGGGTTGCGGTTGAGCTCCCACTCGCCGACCTCGATCAGCGGGTAGTCCTTCTTCGACCAGACCTTGGTGAGGTCGAAGGGGTGGAAGCGGTAGTTGTCCGCGTCGGCCTCCGGCATGATCTGGACGTACAGCTTCCACTTCGGGAAGTCGCCGTTCTCGATCGACTCGTAGAGGTCACGCTGGTGGGACTCGCGGTCCTTGCCGACGAGGGCCTCGGCCTCGGCGTCGGTGAGGTTCTTGATGCCCTGCTGGGTGCGGTGGTGGAACTTGACCCAGAAGCGCTCGCCCTCGGCGTTGACGAAGCTGTAGGTGTGCGAGCCGAAACCGTGCATGTGCCGGTAGGAGGCCGGGATGCCACGCTCGGACATGACGATCGTGACCTGGTGCAGCGCCTCGGGGAGGTTGGTCCAGAAGTCCCAGTTGTTCTCGGCGTTGCGCATGTTGGTGCGCGGGTCGCGCTTCACCGCGTGGTTCAGGTCCGGGAACTTCAGCGGGTCGCGGAAGAAGAACACCGGGGTGTTGTTGCCGACCAGGTCCCAGTTGCCCTCGTCCGTGTAGAACTTCACGGCGAAGCCACGGATGTCGCGCTCGGCGTCGGCGGCGCCGCGCTCACCGGCGACCGTGGAGAACCGGGCGAACAGCTCGGTCTTCTTGCCGACCTCGGAGAAGATCTTCGCGCTCGTGTACCGCGTGATGTCGTGGGTCACCGTGAAGGTGCCGAAGGCGCCCGAGCCCTTGGCGTGCATCCGGCGCTCGGGGATGACCTCGCGGTCGAAGTGGGCGAGCTTCTCCAGGAACCACACGTCCTGCAGCAGCATCGGCCCGCGCGGACCCGCGGTCAGCGAGTTCTGGTTGTCGGGAACCGGTGCTCCGGCGGCCGTGGTCAGCGGCTTCTGGTTGTTCTCAGGCAAGGCTTGCTCCTCGGTGAGTGGTCTCTTCGCATGCGGTGAGGGCCTGACGATCCCGGCCGGCCGACAGTCCGGGGCCAGCCGCCCCGCGCTGGCACGCGCTGCCACCCTATCTTAGACAGAATCTAAGTCAAGGTGGCTTCCAGAAGAATATCCGCTCTTGAGTTATTCGGGTCCGCTGTTAAGGTGCTGTCCATGAGTGACCTCCTGGAACGCCTCCGCCGACGCGGCTGGCGCCTGACCGCGCAGCGGCGCGTCGTCGCCGAGGTCCTCGACGGTGACCATGTCCACCTGACCGCCGACGAGGTCCACGCCCGCGCGGTACTGCGGCTGCCCGAGATCTCCCGCGCGACGGTCTACAACACCCTGCACGAGCTGGTGAACCAGGGCGAGGTCGTCGAGGTGACGACCGACATGCGCGCCAAGCGCTACGACCCCAACGCCCACCACCCCCACCACCACCTCCTCTGCACCCACTGCGGCGCGATGCGCGACGTACGCCCCACCGGCGACCCCCTGACCGACCTCCCCCACTCCCAGACCTACGGTTTCACGGTCTCGGAGGTCGAGGTGACGTACCGCGGAATCTGCC
This sequence comes from Streptomyces sp. NPDC030893, assembly GCF_055571535.1. Taxonomy (NCBI): domain Bacteria; kingdom Bacillati; phylum Actinomycetota; class Actinomycetes; order Kitasatosporales; family Streptomycetaceae; genus Streptomyces; species Streptomyces sp. NPDC030893. The sequence continues at coordinate 122,013 of NZ_JBVIFC010000001.1, forward strand.
CGGAGTGCGCCGGGGAAGGCCGGGTCCGGGACACGGCGCCGGCCGAGGCGCGGCGGGCGGCGCGTACGCAGGCCGGGGCGGGCCGGTAGCAAGCGGCCCGAGGTCCTGCACGCCCTCCCCCCTCAACGGACCGAAACCGGCACCTCCGCCGGCCGCCACTCCCGCCGGATCAACCCGAACACCCACGTGTCCGACACCTCGCCGTCCACGATGCACTCCTCCCGCAACGTCCCTTCCCGCACGAACCCGATCTTCTCCAGCACCCGTGCGGACGGCCCGTTGCGCGTATCGACCTCGGCCTGGGCCCGGTTCAGATCCAGCGTCTCGAACCCCCACCGCAGCAACGCGTGCGCGGCCTCGGTCGCGTAGCCGTGGCCCCACATCCCGTCGCAGAGGCAGTAACCCAACGTCGCACTGCGGTAGTCCGGGTTCCAGCCGAACAGCCCGCACCAGCCGACGAACGCCCCGTCGGAAACCCGCTCGACGGCCACCCGCGCCCCGGTACCTTCGTCCGCCAGCCTCCGACACGTCCCGAGAAACCGCTCGACCCGGGCCCGGTCGGTCCACGCCGGGGAGTCCATGTACCGCATCACGGTGGTACTGCTGTGCAGCGCGAAGAGCGAGTCGGCGTCAGCATCGCCAAAGGGCCGGAGCCGCAGGCGGGCGGTGTGCAGTACGGGGGTGGTCAGAGTCATGTGCCCCATCCTGTGGCCTCACGGGGCGGCCGGCACACCGAATATCCACTCCTGGCCCGGCCCCTGCTCCTCGAGCTTCCCCTTCTACGGGGCGGGCGCGCCGGTTCGTTGCGGCTCACCGTCCGGCGGTGGGGTTCTGGGGTCGGGGACTCTCGGGTCGGGCGGGGAAGCCGTGATGCGAGCCGGGTCGAGCACGACAGCGCCGAACTCGTGGGCCAGAAGCCCGTGAATGTCTCCCCAGGAAGGCCGTTGACCACGCTCGCGGCGCTCGGTCCAGCGTTCGTGCAGCCGCATGCCGGTGAAGATCGTGAGGGCGACGGCCAGAATGACCGCGATGAGCGCGTAGATCGGTGCGTAGTGGTCGTCGAACATCGACCGCTGCTCGTCGACCTGCCGGGCGTTGACGCCGAAGAAGCCGAAGAGGAGGCTCAACGTACCGGTGATCGTGGTGACGAAGGTGACCGCGACGACGGTGCGGATGCGTCGGCGGTCACCGGCCCGCTGCTCGGCACTCTCCACGGAGGTCAACTCGGCGGCGATGGCATTGCTGAGTCGGCTGAGCATCTGCCCGATGGTGGCGGAGCGCTCGGTAAGCCCCGTCGCGGAGTGGAGAGCGTTGTGGTAACTCTCCACCCGCAGTGCGGGAATGAGCGTTCCGATGTCCCCGCCTGCCTCGACGCTGTAGCTGAGTTCCAGCTCCAGATGGCTCAGACCGTCGGAGATGGCCTCCAATGTGGTGCGGCGACGGTGCATGTCGTGCTCGCCGTCGGACCGGGCGCGGAAACGGCGGCCGTAGGAGTAGGCGACTTCTCGTATGTCTCGCAGACGTGCCGCCGACCCCACTGTCTGCACGGCGGACAGCAGGACGCAGTTCTCGATGTAGTCCTGGTGACCGCAGATGAGGCTTGCGTAAGGGCCCAGAGCACCCACAGTGGTGGGACGCCGGTTGAGTTCGTCCGGAAAGACGATGGAGCTGTGTTCCGGTCGGTACGGCAGGTCGGATCGGTAGATGACCCGCTGGATGGTGTCGTCGTCCGGTACGTCGGCCGGGGACGGCACACTTCGAAAGATCAGCTGGTGCCGCTCGGGAAGGAAACCGGACGCCGGCTCGCCGTCGCGCGGACGATACCCGATGCGCTCACCCGCCAGCTGCTCCAGCGGAACCCCGGCGCATTCGAGGTTGGCGTAGTGAAGGTCCTCCATCAGCGGCACGGACTCGACGAGGTCCAGAGGAACATCCAGGGTCAGTGCGACGAGGACCTGGCCCGAAGGGTGCAGAAAGTGCCACAGCGTCGCTGCTACGGGTTGGCCGGTCCGCCACCGCCGGCAGGAGAGAGCGGCGCACTCCAGGTGTTCCTTTCGGAGAACTCTCGGTAACTGCTCCTTCGCTCTCTCGTAGAACGGGGCCAGCCTGCCGAAGGCGAGGGCGTCGGTCAGCGAGAGGCGGTCAGGCCGTAACCGGGCCGGATCACAGACCCAGGAGGTCGAGTAGACCACGGTGATGCGAAGGTTCGGACGTGAGGCGTACGGGGCGAAGAGGCTCCCCGAGCCGTCAGAGAGCGTGCCATCGCCGTTCAAGGTCACCCTTTCGTAAGGACTCCATCCGCAGCGCGAACTCGTCCGCTGCCGCGCCGCTCTGGGCGTTCTGCATGAGCCAGGTGGTCATGCCCAGTTCTCGAGTCGTGCGCAGCACCGGATAGCCGTGCCACCGCGTCACGTCGGAGCCGTAGGCCCGCGCAAAGCTCGTGTAGTCGCTCGGTGGCAGGCCGAATCGGTCGACTGCGACGGCGGTCGGGACCAGGTCCCACGCGCGGGGACCGATGGCCGCGGCCTCGTAATCGATGAGAAGCGCCTGGGACCCCCGGCAGAGGACATTGCCGCGATGAGCGTCGCCGTGCACCAAGTGCCGGGGCGAGGAGTCGACCAGTGCACGGAAGTCGTCCTCCGCCTCGTCGCAGGCCTCGCCGAGGAACCGGACGTCCTCCCGCTTGATGCCGGAGGCCGCGTCGAGGCGACCGCGCATGATGGGGAAAGGGTCGAGAGGGGGGAGGGCGAAGTCCGGGTCCGGCAGGGCGTGCAGGTCGCGCAGGAGCAGCGCCAGATCGGTGACGGTGGGCGTGCGGAAGCTGTCAGGGACGTACTCCCAGAACGTCACGAGACGGCCGTCCGCCTCGATGGGTTGCGGGGCATCCGTCGGGCGAACGCCGGGGAACGCGTGCGCGTCCAGCCAACGGGCCAGGGCCAGTTCCTTGGCGACCTTGTCGGCCACGTCCGACGAGCGGGCGACCCGGGCCACGGTGTTCACCTCGGCAAGGGCGAACAGAGCGTTCTCACCGAGCCGCAGGAGCGGAGCATCCGGCAACCGAGGTAACCCGGCGGCGTCGCAGGCTGCCAGCATGGCCCGCCGCGCATTGTCCTCGGTCAGCCCTTTGGGGGGCGGATTCAAGTTCATCCAGGGCAGCCTTCCGACAGCGCCGAGGTGCTGTCAAGGCGCGGTTGGGGAGAGGGGGTTCGGGGCGCTTGGGTATTTGACCAGGCAAGCTGACCCGGTTGTTTCACGTCTGGTCGCCCTTCGCGTAGAGGCTGAGTAGGCCCGTGCGCAGACACCGCCCTGCCGTGCCACAGGATCCGACAGGGCTCTGACGACCGCACGACCGCCGGATGCGTTGTTTCGGACAACGCGCAGTCTCGGCAGCCGAGTCGCTACCTACAGGGGCATCTCCGGTTGTTCCCGTCTCAGCCCCACCACGAAGCAGCGCCATGCACTGGCCTCGACAGAAACGACAGAGCCGGCCGCGTCCTTGGAGTCACGTATGAGCACACGGCGCGCGACATGGGCGCACTCCACGCACTCGGTTGCGTTCGCGCCGCTGTAGGACGACTTGAACCATGTGTGTTGATTACGGGCGGGAGAGCGGGTGGGCATCTACAGCTCCTTGCGTGCGCGATGGATCAGGGCGGAGGAAGCCTCCATGTCCAACGCTTGTGCGCGAAGGTACTCGAACGCAAGTCTGTATCGCTCCAGCTCTTCGTCCTTCTCCAGGAAGAGGGAACCGGTGTGGAAATCTACGTAAACCACGTCAAGGGCTGACTCCGTGCCCCCGAGGATCACAAAGCTGCCGAGAGCGGCGCCATGGGCGCCGTTCGAGAACGGCAGCACCTGAAGGGTGATGTGTGGTGACTCGTTGACTTCGAGAAGTCGCCCGAGCTGCTCCCGCATGATCTCCGGTGAGCCCACGACCCGGCGGATGACGGACTCGTCGAGGATCGCCCACAGGCGGGGCGGCTTCGGCCGGGTGAGGATCTCCTGCCGCTTCATGCGGATGTCGACCAGTCGCTCGATCTCGGCTGGCTCCAGAGGGATCTCGTTGGCCTTCTGAAGCGCGGTGCTGTAGGCGCGGGTCTGGAGAAGGCCGGGGACGTAGACGCAGGAGAAGTGGTCCTCGCGGACTGCCTCGTCCTCAAGGGTGAGCAACAGGTTCATGCTCTCCGGGATGGAGTCGGCGAACGAACTCCACCATCCCTGCTGCTTGGCGTCCTTCGCCAGGCGCACCACGGCCTCCCGCTCGGCGTCCGTGGCTCCGTACTCACGGCACAGCGCATCGACGACGATCCACTTCACCGGTCCCGCTTGCGTCTCATAACGGCTGACCGTGGCCTTCGATACGCCGACCAGCCCGCCGGCCTCCTCGAGAGTCATCCCTTTGCGGGCGCGCAACTTGCGCAGCATCGCGCCGAGTTGGCGGCGACGGGTGGTGGTTCGTACGGACATGGAACTCCTCAGGCAAGTTACCCCGGGCAGACGCTCAGGGTGCGAACAGGCTAGGTAGCGCGCCGCTGACTCACTGCGCGATTCACTCGATAGAGGTTCGTGAGAAGTTACACAGAGAGAGTTCTCTGTGTCATTCTCGGTGACGAGTAGCTACGCACCGCAGCCGTTCGGATACGGCAGGCGCATCAGGCGCGTGGCACGGGAGGGAGATCCGCTTATGCCCGGGACTGACATCGACGACCGTCATCGCCGTTTTGTCCTGCCCTTTGAGGCCCTGCCGAAGGAAGTGCGTCTGCTGCGGCACGCCGCTGCCACGCAGCTCGGTCAATGGGGCGTGCCCACTGCCGGCGAGGTGACGCAGCTCGTCGTGACGGAGCTGGCGACGAACGTCATCAAGCACGTGGGTGAGGGATCGCCGGCGACTCTGATCCTGGAGTGGAAGCGCGAGCGGCTGCGCGTCGAGATGCACGACAAGAGCAGTTCGCTGCCCTCACTGCGGACCGCCGACTGCGATGCGGAGTGCGGTCGCGGCCTGCACATGCTCGCCGCCATGGCCGTGGACTGGGGGACCGTTGCCACGGCGCTGGGCAAATCGGTGTGGTGCGAGATCGAGCTGGGCTCGGACGCCGTGTGCCTGCGTATGGAGCGAGCCATCGATGCGCTGGAGAGCTACCGGCAACGCGGCGGGGCCGTGCTGCACGGGCGGTGCGAAGCGGTCCTGGAAGAGTCAGCCGTCGAGCTGATCGCCGACCTGCTGCACTGGACGTCCACACGCGGCCTGGACCCGGACGACGTACTGGACAGGGCACAGATGCACTACGAGGCCGAAGCGGCCTAGTGGGCGGTCATCTTGTCGGCGGACTTCCGTATCAGCTCCCGGAGAGTCTCTGGTGTGCGCCAGGATTCTCCGGGACGGGCTCTGTGACACATGCGGTGGCAGTTGGCACACAGGCATGCGAGGTCGTCCAGTCTGGTCTCCCTTATCCCGGAGACGTAGAGGGGAATGACATGGTGCACTTCGATGTAACCGTCGCCCAGCTCTCCGTACGCGTGAGCGAAGTCGAAGGCGCAGATCTCACACCGCAGTGGCACCCCTTGACGCCGGACATGGTCAATCTTCCGGGCGCGAAGCCTGGGATCCCGCTCGCGGGCAAGGGCTCGGCGGACAAGGAGGCGTCCTTCGATCGCTGTAGCTCCAGTCTCGTCGACCTCGTCGGGCTGCGGCACAAGAAGGTGGAGCTCTCCGGAACTGATGCCCTTGGCTATGGCCTCGGCGGCCTGCAGCATCTCAGCCTCACGCTCAGTGAAAGCCTGGATCATGAGCAGGGTTGGCCTGCCGCATCGCGTGGCCTTGGCGGTGTACAGGCTGTGGTTCGTCATGAAGTCTGTGGTCTTGCGACTCACGCTGTCTGGCGACCTGAAGCCCGGCAGGGCGCGCGCCTCGGGCGTGTGGATCGGCAGCGAGCGGAGCAGCTCCGAGAGCTCCTGGACTTCCGGGTTCCTTGTGCGCAGCTCGCGCCAGCGGTTCTTCACGACCAGAGCGCCGGCCAGTACAAGCTCATCCTCGGTCCAGGCAGGGCTCCGCATAGGCAAGATCGTATTCATGTTCGGTGTGCGTTCGGTAGAGGTCCGCACGTTGAGGCACACTTGATCAGTCTGTGCCAGTGGGGTACGTCACCCTCGGTAGCAGTCCGTCACACTTTGTGTCGACTGCAGCACAAGCGTAAGGAGGGGGGCATGGCCCACGTGGATGATGCTCTGGTAACCGCAGAGGGGACTCGGGAGCCTGAGTTCACCTCGATTGAGATCTGCGCCGGAGCCGGAGGCCAGGCGATTGGCTTGCACGAGGCGGGTTTTGGCCACCTGGCGCTAGTGGAGTTTGATCCCTATGCGGTGGCGACGCTCAGGAAGAATCTCGCCGAACGGAAGTCGTGGGCGTGGGAGAGGCGCAATTGTGATCTGCTACCGCCGACAGACGTACGTAATTTTGCTCCCGAAAGGCATTTGGTCAAAAGCGGGGAGTTGCTCAGGCAGCGCGGCCTCGATCTCCTGGCTGGAGGTGTCCCCTGCCCCCCGTTCTCGCGAGCTGGAAAGCAACTTGGCAGGGATGATGAACGGGACCTTTTCCCTCGTATGCTGCAGCTCGTGGGGGAGCTGAACCCGCGCGCTGTGATGATCGAGAATGTGCGCGGGATTATGGATCGGAAGTTTGCGGACTACCGGTCTTGGATCGTTTCTGAGTTGAAGCGGCGTAGGTACGCGGGAGAGGCGAGGCCTGGGTACACCGTTTGCAAGTGGGACCTTCTAGAGGCCAGTGATTTCGGCGTTCCCCAGCTGCGCCCCCGCGCTGTCCTAGTGGCGATTCGCAACGATGTCCTCGACGGCCTTGAATACCGGTGGCCGGAAGCAAACCATGAGAATCGGATAAGCGTTGCTGATCGTCTGGGACCGTCCATGTTCCAACGCTTTCAGCCTTATTTTGAGGGTGAATACGCTGTTCAAGCGAAGGAGAGCTATTCCCGATGGCTCGACGAGGACGGGACGCGAGTCCAGCAGATCAAGGAACTCGGGATCCAGGTCAGTGGTATCGCGCCGACCCTCGTAGGCGGATCCAAGAAGCACGGTGGCGCTGATCTGGGGCCGACTCGCGCCAAAGCGGCCTGGAGATGGCTGGGTATTTCTGCGATGGGTGTTGCCAACGACATTGAGACCTGCCGGGAGAAGCGAACCGAATTCCGGGACTTGTTCGGGCCAGACGGCCCCATGCTCACAGTGCGGCAGGCCGCCCTCATTCAAGGGTTTCCGCCGGAGTGGGATTTTGCGGGGGGGAAGACGGCCCAGTACCGCCAGGTTGGCAATGCCTTCCCGCCGCCTGTCGCCAAAGCTGTCGGCGAGTCCATCATCAAGGTGCTGCGGGCAGCCCGTGAACGTGACGCAGAAAAGAAGTAGTCAGTCACTTGCGTCTATTGTGTAAGAATTTCCTCTTCGACGCTGCACCTCAGTCGCAATACGCGCCGCGCAGTCGGCCGAGGGTTCATGCTCCCAAAATCTGAGCACGGTCCAGCCGGCCTCTGCCAGCCGCTGATCAGTATCTCGGTCACGGGCCATGTTCCGAGCGACCTTGTCCGACCAGTAGCCGGGGTTGGTCTTTGGCGGGACGTAGTGTTCGGGACAGCCATGCCAGTAACAGCCGTCGACGAAGACGGCGACCTTCGCCGGGCGGAAGACCAAGTCAGCCGTCCGGCGAAGGCCAGGCAGAGGCTTGGCCCCGACCCGGTACCGCAGTCCTCGCGCGTGAACCAGCCGCCGGATCAGCCACTCAGGCTTCGTATCCCGGCTGCGGATTGCCTGCATGTTCCTGCGGCGGGCCGCTGAGGATGCCCAAGAGCCAGCAGGCGGAGACCAGCCCTCTCGGGAACTGGATGGCTGCTCTGGGGATGCGCTCATCGTCATGGGGGTACCAGGTTTCCATGGGTAGGACGACCACGCCAGGTGGTGAGCGCGTCGGCCGATGCCATTGTCCGCAGGCCGTACTGCCTCTTGCTGCATGCGGTTGTCTCAAGGGTAGAGATGCTGGGGGGCGTGTCTCATGACGGATCAACGGGGATCGTAGCGTCGTTGATGTAGCGCGAGTCCTTGGCCCGGAAGCGCACCAAGCGGCGGTCGCCACTGGTAGCCGACCTTGGCGGAATGAGGGTGAAGGCCATGACAATCTTCGACGGGTCGGCGGCGCCGTTACGGACAGCCGCCCGCACATTGTCTAGGCTTCCTCCCTCCACTACCGGATAGACGAGTGCGACTCCTGTCTTTGGCCCGATCATCACGTCTGCTCCAGCTGCGGCTTCGTCAATGAGCCGCTGCGCCGCAGTGCGGTGCTCAACGCCGGCGATACGCCCGAAGGAACTCTTGCCGGCCTGGATGCTCCGTCGAACCAGGGAAAGCGGGGCAGAGCCCACGACACTGGCGTCGACACGGTTATCCGAAGCGAGCCGGGGCGAGATGAGCAGCCAGTTATCGACCTGGGCAAGGGTTCCGTCAAGCTGACGGAGATAGGTCAGATGGGGGTCGAAGTACCGCGGCCGCTCCCATTCGAGATGTGACAGCACACTGACAAGCTCGCGGTGTGTGACGGTTCCGGTGAGTGCTGTAAAGGTGCGCGTGAGCGTACTGGAGTTGTCAGGGGGATTGCTGAACGATGTCGGGGTGGTGTGCAGCATGCGCAGCAGCGGCCGCCAACGCTCGGTGTTGCGCTTGGTGATAGTGCTGTTCAAAGGGTAGGAGGCAGGCTCGATTGGTCGGCCCGGGGACCGGATCTCCACGAGCTCTGCGTTGAACATCTTGTTCCTGGAGGAGGGCTTAAGCCACGGCAGGTGCTGAGCCACCAAGGGTGGGATCTGCACTGGTGTGACCTGGGGTTCTCCGTCCACCATGACGGAGTACTGTGCCAACTGCTCGCGGAAGGTCTCCTCATCGCGGCAGACGGCCTCATATGCCTCGTAAAGATCGACGAACTTGTCGCGGCCGAACGGCTCTTCACGCCCGATGTATAGCCGGACCAGGTCCTGGTACCCGGGCCGGAATCCGAACCAGCGCCCCATCTGCATCAGTGTGTCGGCCTGCTGGGTGGTGCGGCGGTAGTAGGTGACGGTGAGCCCTTCGACAGTGAAACCACGCGAGAGCTTCGTGCCGCCCACGAGAATCTTCCAGACGTTCGGTGTCCGGTCGAAATCCAGGTCTAGCTGAGCAAAGTAGCGGTCGGTGTCGCCGTTCACCACGATCACCGGCTGGCCCCTGCTGCCGATGCGCTGCTTTGCGGCATGAACGTACGGGCGCAGTTCGTCGTAGGAGGACGGCGCGGGGAGGCTGGTGGCGCGGCCTATGCTTACCGGACGGAAATCCGCCTCCCACAGCGCGGCGAGACGCGTATGTCCTGCTGCGGAGCTGTAGCCGGCCTGATGCCAGATAGAGTTGATGCGAAGTGCCAGATCGGCATGGTCATCCTGACGTACCGATTCATGGGCAAGCATCGTGTGATGCCGGAAAGCAGCGTCAGACACGCCGTGGTCAGCCCGGTAGAGCTTGAGTGCCCCGGACAGGACAAAGGCGTCGATGGCTTCCTGGAGTCTGTCGCCGGTGGAGTCGTAGATTCCCCGGACGTGGGCCTTCTCCCGGGAATTGGCGTACGTACGTTCCTCCACAGGAACAGGTGAGTTCAAGTCGTGGAAGTCCTGGACGCCCATGTAGTCGGCAGGCCGGGGCAGGGAGATGAGGAAGTCGCTGGGAAAAATGTCCATGTCGTCACCGGGATCGATGAAGACGTTGGCGAAGGGAGTTGCGGTGTAACCCACGTACTGGGCTCGCGGCAGCAGTCCCAGGAGTTTTGATATCAAGCCATTGATAGCAGTTCGTTCGGTGCTTCCCCGTTCCCACTTTTTCGGGTCCGAGGTGTTTACGGAAGCTTGATCGGACTCGTCGTCGATAATGAGAGTCGGCAGCTCTCCCAGAATTCCGTGGATCTGCTTGAGGTCCTTGACAAGTTTCGTGAGAACGGATTTGTTCTTCTTCACCACGAGGACCCGCGCCGCAGCGTGGTGGATGTTTACTGGATCGTGCAATGGGCGGCTAGGGGAGCGCTTCTCGAACTCCAGCGCCCGAATTCCCTGGGCCAGGCTCTTGTAGTCATTGTCGCGTGTTGTCAGGCGCTCGACATCGAAGGCGCCAAGCGTGGACGGGCGGCCACCATGCCGCACGAACTGGGGCCAGCCCTCGTCGTCACCTACGTAGTCCACACCCACCAGAGAGTCCAGGTCTGTGACATCTGCACCGCGCAGGATGTTCTCCTGTCCGATCAACTCCATGTCCAGACGTCGCTGGGTCTGGGCGCGCAGCAGGTTAAGGGTGCCTCCCAGAACGATGACGAGGCGGTAGCCGGCGTCAATGGCTTTGGCGGCCACGCCGGTGAAGTTCGCCGTCTTTCCGGACTGAACGTAACCGACGACCAGACCCTTCGCCTGGCGGGTCGTGGGCTGTTCGGGGTCGGTGAGACGTTCTATGACGGACCGGCTCGCCTGGTCCAGGCTGGCGATGGCGGCCTCAGACCATCCCTTGTCACGGAGCTTCTGCTCGTACGCCGTCCAGTAGAAGGACCTGGCCGCCGCGCGCTCAGCGGTGTACCACGGAGTGAATTCCCGGGTGATGACGGTCGCGCCTGGCACTTTGGCAACGGGAACAGCCTCGTCGAGGGCCTTGCGCAGTTCAGTTCCGAACTGGAGTCGCTCGTATACCACCGTGCGCCGCTCCTCGGTTCGGGCTGAGGTGTCGGCTCCCCACGGGGGGCCCTCCGCGAAGTCCCAGGCAGTGAGGTGGCGGTTCCAGAGCGCGGTCAACGCATCATCGCCGCTGATGAGCAGCGATCGGAACGTCTCCTCGCTCAGGTTCGCCTCTGGATAGCACTCATCAGCGGCAAGTGCCGCCCAGCGTCCGAAGTGGCGCGGCATGCTGCCCATGCCCGCCAATGCGGAGGTGTGGATGTCGAGGAGCACGGCAGAGGGAGTGTTGGTCATCACTTGTCCTCAGTCAGAGGCCGCAGCGGGCCTGGGCTCAAGCGGTCAGTCAGCGGCCTGCGTGCGGCGGTCGTGCTGCACTCCCGCCGACGCGAGCAGAATGGTGTTCCAGTAATCCACTCGATCCTGGCGGCCACGCTCCCAGCGCCCTAGCCCGAAGCAGTCCTCAAGCAGCAGGTAGAGCAGGGTCTTTGTGACCGGTGCATCGTTGCTTCCGCCGCGCCTTCCGTCATTGAAGTCGTTGCGGAAAGCCTTGTTGATGAGAACCGTGTTGTTCTCGCGGTCCAGGTCGAAGAACCTGTCACTGGGCAGTGAGACCCAGATGAAGCTGATCGGTTCCTCACCCGGCTTCTCGGGGAGCTCCTCTTTGATGATCCGCTTGATCTTCGGGTCCATCCCCTTCCCCGGAGGTGTCACGGACTTGCGGACGATCTCCGTACGCTTCGACCCCTCCCGGTAGGTGGCCTCGGCGTCGTTGAGGTACGCGTGGAAGGTGGTTCCGGACGCGTCCAGAGCGCTTTCAACGCCGAGTGTGAAGGCAGGTGTGACCGTAACGCTCTCCTTCTTGACGTCAAGGCTCAGGACGTTGGTCTCGGGGGCCGGAAGGTCAACGGCCACACGAGCCAGTGCCAAGTGGCCCTCGGGGTTACGAAGACCGTTCCAGCCGCCTGCCTGGACAAGACGGTCGTTCCGGTAGAAGTAAAAGCCCTGCCGGTCAGCGAGCGATCCGATCTGACGAAACCCGGCCTGTTTCGACTTGGCGGGCCAGATATGGGCTGTCAGGTGTATGTCTCCCAGACCCTTCACGGGGGCGGTAAATGTACGCGGGTACTGGGCCTTGCCGGGCACCTTGTAGCCGAAGGGGTCCAGTGGCTCGACCGCGATATGGTCCACTTCCTCGCCGAGCCGTCCCTCGCCGCTACTGACGTCCCACACAGCGATATCGAGCTTGAGGCCACTCTGGAGAAACCGGTGCAGATAGAGGCCGAGATGCGTTTCCAGGCGGGCGATCGCCTTTGACAGATAGTGGTCACTCTGGCCAGTCGTTACGGTCTCAAAGACCCGCACCTGGTCCCACCGCACGATTGTTCCGTGCCACTCGATGACGCCGTCGTACCGGTCAACGAGTTCCTGCGCGTAGCGAGGGTCGACGGTGTCACAGCGGAAACTGTCTTCGATTCCTTCCGCGGTGAGTCGGCGCCCTGCAGCGCGGCTGCGCTTGGTGCGGCTGACCACGGTCAGTGATGAAGCGTGGGAGAGAGAAGCGGCCTTGAGGCCAGTGCCGTACATGCCAAGGGCGTTATCAGCGTATTCGCGACGTCGCCCCACTGTCATGGCAGCATCCAGGCCGACGTCGTCCATCCCACTGCCGTTGTCAATGACCAGGAGAGTGAGGATCCGCTTCGCATCACGCAGGAAGTGCACGACGATTTTGTCGGCGCCGGCATCGATGGAGTTGTCGATCAGGTCGGCTACGGCGACTTCGAAGCCGTAGCCCTGGTTGGTCAGAGCCTTGCCGTAGCCAGCATCTGGCGGCAGATGAGTGCTGCCGGTCGTAGGAACCTCGTACTGCCAGACGGTGCCGGGCTCGTAGGGCATCGCGCTTCCTCTAACACGGGTTCGGGCCGGGAACATGACTGACGGCCCCTGTGGATCGATTGGTGGGTGTGACGGTACTGCAAAGGTCGGACATGGAGGTGGTTGACTTATGATCTAGGGTGATTCGCCCGAAAGCTCCTATGGTCAATCTGGCTGATATGAGACAAGTCCCATGTCCATGCGCAACGCAGAGGGGGAGGCGAGGTATGCCCTGTATCACCAGGCTCGCTGGACTTTATCTGCACGTGATTATTGCTCCCCTGCATCGAAATCGAAGAGCAGGGCTGTAACCCTCGTTGGGGCCTTGTCGAGTAGGAAGTCATCAACGAACACCACGTCTGTGATGTTGGGGCTGTGTTCTGCGACTGCGGCGCGGACTCGGGTGAGACGCTGGGCTTCCATGCCAGTGTCCGCGGCCTCGAACGGGCTCTTGGCCGCTACCCACACCCGGTCTTCAAAGAGAACCACTGGTCCCGAGCCCCCGAGGTCGTCGATGAACTCGGTTTCTTCAGCGTCATGGGCCCAGTTCTCCAGCAGTCTGGCGGCTGAGCGGGGTCTGTGGCTGAGCCGTGGTTCCTCAGGTCGGAGAATCGACAGCAGGTCGCCGGCGAGACGCCAGTCGAGCAGACTGTGGTATGCCATGTTCGTGTAGTCGCGGAGGCATTCGTAGCAAGAGCCGCGGCATTCGTTGCTGTGCGTGCCCGATCCGTAACCATCGAGCAGGCCCCGGGCGGTGCGCATGAGTGCGGCGAAGACATCCGGCTCGGCGAGGTGGGTGCAGTATCCGGCACCGTTATCGAGGGTGTCAGAGAGGAATGCGAAAGTGCGGGCTTCCCTGTGCGCTGACCCCGCTCCGTGGATACCGGATGCGATTTCGTTGGGCTGGACTTGAAGAATTGAACCCGCAGCTGTCCGGAGGAGAGCGGCGAGCGAGTACCAGGCGGCTCGCCGGCCTGATCGGTCGTCGGGGAACCCAGTTCTCTGTGGCACTGACGCGAGATTCAGGCGCAGCCCGGCCTTGGGAAGTTCGCCGGCCCGGGGACCAAGGAGGAACAAGTCCGTGTGTTGCGAAGCACCGATGGCGGTCGTGAGAGTCTCAGACTCAGAGGAGATGTCCTTGCCGAGCCATGGAAACTGTTCTATGGCCCCTGCTTCCAGATACGCACCCGACCAATGCGCTGTCGGGCGCACCTTTGAGAAGGTGAAAAGCCGACCGCCGTTGTCATTGACGGCGTAGCGCCGACCCTTTCCTGAGTGGACAACTAGACCCTGCTCCGCGAGTCGCTCCGGCGCCCCGCGTTCGAGGTCAGCCGCCGTTCTCGGGGCGATTGACCTGGCACGCCAGGCGAAGTTGCCGTCGAAGTCCCTTGCCTTGCCTGAGCAGAAGAAGCCCGCCGGCTCCCGCAGTTCGATCTCGCGGTATGAACCGTCAATAGCCCCGCAAGCCGGACATGGCTCGGACGGGCTGCTCTCTTCCTGCTGCGGTTGCGGCTGAATGCTCTCTGCCAAGTGGCCACAGGCGCGGCAGAGGCCGATGTGGGAGCCTTGCCCGAGCGGATCGCCCACTGTCCGGGGTTGGTGGCCTGTTGGTTCGAAGGCCACGACTCCGGTCGCGGTATGGACCTGCCCGTCTTTCACCGTCTCGGCACCGGGAGCGAACTGTGAGATCGCGATGTCCAGGGATCGGTCGACCACTCCCTTCGGGGGCCACGGGTACGAGTCGAAGGGGCGCTTGGTGTATAGGTACCGGGCCGATGTGGGGAATCCGAACATGGGAAGCAGGCCTGCTTCGGCCAGCCGCTGGCTGAGTTCATGGTGCCCGTGCGACGCTTCGGCGATCTCCGTTACAAGCGGGAGGAGGTCGCCCGTCACCCATGCCGTCATTTCGTCTGGAGACCAGGCACCGCGAGTCCGCTGAGCAAGGGCTTCGGCGAGTGCCCTGACTTCTGCGTGGTGCGATGCGATCCATGTGTTCACCGCCCCACTGACAGCAGACCAGTCTGTGCAGCGTCCGAACTGACCATGGACGTTGCGGGTCGGGTCGAGCTCTCCGCCGCCGCTCTCTTCCGGACGTACGGCGTCAAACGCTCGCCGGAGTACCTCAGCAGCGAGGACTCGTTGGTAGATGTCCCGCATTTCTGTGGACAGGTAGGGCGGCGGTGTCGCGTCATTGGTGATGCGCTGGGGGTCCTGGAAGTAGTGCTCGTCGTGGCTGCGGCCCCGGCATACGGTCAGTGCGAGCGCGACTGGTGAGGTACGTCGGCCAGCCCGTCCGACACGCTGCTGATAGTTGAACCGGGTCGGCGGCATATTAGCCATCAGGACCGCGGAGAGCGGGCCAATGTCGACGCCGGCTTCCATCGTCGTAGTGACGGAGAGAACGTCGAGCGTATCTGGCTTCTTGTGTTCTTTGCCGTCAAGGAAAATTCCCTGGAAGCGGGCTTGGCGGTTCTGCGCGTCAATCCGGTCAGTTTGGCCGGTCAGCTCGGCGGTGTTCAGCCGGAAGGCACCCAGCTGCTTGCGTGCCATCCATGCATAGTAGTCACTGTCGGTGTTGTCGAATGGGGAGCGCTCGGCAGGGAGGGGGTTTCCGCATTTTGTGCAGAGGCCAATGCCCGGATGGAGGTGGCGTCGACGGCATTTGGGGCACGTCCATGAGGCGGCACGACCGTGCCGCAGAGCGACGTGCTCGGGCTGTATGAGGTACTTGATGACCGCGTTTCCCCAGGCGCGTTCCACCGACGCCTGGATGTCTTCCACTTCTTGCCCTAGATGCTGTGCGGCCATCTCCCAGAACGCCCGGAGCTTGCGCGGGGGTTCATCGGCAGGGCTGCGGAGGCCAGCGAAGCGGCGCATGTGGCCCAGAACGCGAAGACTGGCACGGACAAGAGCTGTGGAGGATGCGCGGTCTGCTTCCAGCGGAGCCTGGTCTGAGGCTTGCGTGAGCCAACCCAGCCCGAGCGACTCGAAGTCTCGCCCGGCACTTCCGAAAAGCCCGCCGAGAAGCTCGACGCGAAGGGTTTCCCGGATGTCCTGGCGCAGATGTTCCTGGCGTTCGCTTAGTTGCAGTCCCGATGTGTCCCGGACCGGGCCGTTGCCATCAGGCCACTGATACAGCGTGGTCCAGGGCTCGGGTTCTGTCCCCTTGGGACGATTGGCTGTCTCCTGAAGCGATGCCTTGGGACCGCCGGGATTGACACCCTCCTGGACGAGGCGTTCGGCGACGGTGGACGTGTGGCTATCGAGGCTGGGCACGCGGCTGAGAACGGTGTGCAGCTCAGCCTCTTCCGTTGGATCGGGCTCGGCCGCGCCCAAGTCGGAGAGACTGGTTCCCGCAGCAGGCTTGTGGTGCTTCTCCCATCGGTCGTACGTCTCGGGATCCCGCGCGCGCAGTCGTTTGTGTGCGGTCATGGCTGCAGTGGGGTCGACGTGTTCGCCCGCCGCCGTGCGGGCGTAGTAGTGGGATACGGCCTTGAGATCCTCGACCGGGTCGCCCTGGTTCGTGACCTCGTCAGCAAGCAGCAGGCGGAGCAGGTCTTGGTAGTGGCGCAGGCCCAGACCCGCGGAGAGCTTTGCCGCGTCCTGTCGACTGTCTGAGAAAACCACGGCCTGACGGTGTGGAAGCAGGGAGAGCAGACCCGTGGTGAGCACCTGATTGATCTTCTCAAAACCCGTTCGCATACTGCGGACGGGCGTACGCATCCGGCGTGGGTCGCTCAGACTGAGAGGTTCACTTCCGAGCCGTCGTACTTCCCAGTCGTCGCCGCATGAGGGGCACTGCGTCGGAGCCGCGGGGAGGTTCTCGAGTTTGAGTCGGTTGTGGCCCCGCTTGGACTGCGGAACGGTGACATGGAAGGACCAGCCGGTGTAGTCGCGGTGATTTCGGAGTGTTCCGGTGCGCGGATCATACTTGCTTCGCTTGAACTCGAAAACTGCGCTAATGGATCCCTTGTCTGAGGTCGGGGACCAGGAGAGCTGGTTTATGGCTGGCTTCTCACGCCTCGGCCAGTAGACGATGTAGTTGGCCGCACTGGGACCTAGAGCGGCGGTGTCCGGGAGCGCGTCGAGATCCGGCAAGTCTGCCAGCAGACCGGCTTCAAATGCCCCTTTGGAATCTGTGAAGGCTGACTCGGGCGCGTATCCGCCGAGGTATACATCACCGCAGCTTTGGCAGTAGAGCAGTTCGAGTACTCGCGCCCCACAGCCACAACGTGGAGTAGGCCGGGAGTAGAGCTTGCCGACGGTCCGGTCGTATCCTTCTGGGCGTTCCACCTCCGGGCATTCAGGGTCTGAACAGGCCCATACACCGGGAATGTTTCGGAAGAATAGGTGTCCGCGAAGCTTAGGGGTAGCCGGGTCCTGTGACGTGCGCAGAGCGGCTAGAACGCCTCGCAGCGCTTTCATCTGAGTGGGTGGCTGGGCTGTGGGGAAGAGCCGGGCAGCCACGTTCTTGTCGAAATCCGCGATCAGCCGGTCGTCCTCACGCAGAGCGTTGACGAAAGCCTCGCGTGCCCCGCTTTCTGTCAGGATCTTGTCAGCCATGGCGGAGTCGGGAGCCGCTTCGCCAAGATCTGCGTAGTCGCCGGCGAAAGGAGAGATGTCAGTGTGCGTGTGCTGCGGCAGGAGAAGCTGCCCGCCGAGCACGTGAAAACGCTCACGATCTGCACCAAAGAACTCCTGGAGAAAATTTAGATCGCGCGGCGCTTCGAGGGAGGCGGAAGCGGCCAGGATGCGGAACTTCTCCGGCTTACCGTCCAGGCCCAGGCGGTGGCGGAGATTACGCAGAAGGTAAGCGATCTCGGTGCCGGCGGTACCGCGGTACATATGTAGCTCGTCGACAACCAGTGTGAATCGGGCTTCGGGTACCTCCTCCAACCAGCGGCGCGTCCTTTCGAAAATACTCGCCTCGCGCGACCGCATCAGCATCACGTTGAGCATGCTGTAATTAGTGATCATGATGTCTGGCGGTGCCTGGATCATGTCCCAGCGACAGCGCATCTCCGCGCCATCAAGCCTGGGAATGAAGAACTGGCCGTCTCCGCCGGCCTTGTGCGCCTGCCGTGAGCGTTCTTCGGTCGAAGCAAACTCCTCGCGCAGCGTCTTCACCCCAGATCGAGAACCGATATCCCCAGGAACTGGTGTCGCTCCTGTGTAACGCCCGAAATAGAAGCGGTGGCCAGGCCGCTTCCGGGCGAACCAGTCCCGTACCTCGTCACTGTCTAGCGCCTTGCGTAGACGCATCATCTGGTCGTCAACCAGAGCGTTCATGGGATAGAGGATGAGAGCCCGGACTGCTGCATGCCGTGCGCGCTCTCCAGCCCGCTGCGGCTGGTATTCGCCGTCGGGTGAACCCCACCAGCGGTTCACTGGGAGAGCCGTAGTCGGCCATGACGCTGACTCCTGGACCAGGCCAGCCAGGATCGGAAGCATGAAGGACTCCGTCTTGCCGGAGCCCGTTCCCGCGGTGACGACGACGTCTCGGCCCTCGCGCATGGCTGAGACGAGGGTCTGGTGCTGGTGCTGGTACAGCGACGGAACACCGCGGAGCAGACCGAGCTGAGCCAGTTCCGAGAGGTCCGGATGAGCGCCCGCCTCGCGGACAGAACCAGCGAGGTCGGTGCCCACCGATGCGTATCGTGGGCGGACCTCAAGGAGCGGATCCCGCCATGCTCCTCTGTCCATGTCGAAGAGCTGCTGCCGCTCCCTCTCAAGGAGTTCGTCAGCAAGACCGAACGGGGTGTTGTAGTAGCGGAACAGCGCGTCCTTGAGGTGGTCGAAAGTCCCCAGGACGTCAAGTTCCTGTCCGATGGCTTGGGGGCGGTCCGCGGTCGTGTCAGTCATCGTTCTCCCCGAGGCTCTGGCTCAGCGACTCAGCGATCTTCATGGCTACGGTTTTGGGGACGTTGTCGTATGCCAGGTTCCTGGCCTGCTCGTTGATGCGCGGGGCGAGGCCGGAGCACATGACAGCTACCCGTCGGTGGAGGTCTGGCAGCGGGTAACCCCAGTCGACGAAGAGGGTGCCGAATCGCTCCCGTCCGCTCTCCTTCTCAGGTAGCCAGCGGAGAACGTCCGCGGCTGTGCTCTGAACCGCAAGCGTGGAATAGACCCCCGCCTCATGACCTGTCTCGTACCAGTTTCCGTCGCGCAGGATCTGGCATACCCGCTTACCCTCCCGTTGCCTGAACCGGTACAGGCCATCAGCTTGCGGCCGGACCACAGGCTGGTAATCGCCTTTCTCCAGGTCGTACTGTTCCAGCGGTTTGCCGTACTCCGGAGTGGAACCCCGTGTTCCGAACTCAAGAGGCGGCAGCAGGGCGGCGGCCTGGAGAGCGAAGCACGGTGTATAGGAGACGCCGAGGTCCGCCGCCCAGCCCTTGAGCTCATCCTCGTCGTTGAACTGCACGATCAAGGAGAGCGGCAGAGGAATGTCCCGGGACGGACGCGCACTGGGCACCCGGAACAGTTCAACCGGGCTGTCTTCCATGATCTGCTCAAGGCGTTGCTCAAACGCTGCCGTCCTGCTGCCAGTCAGTACGGCCAGTCCTCGAGCCTGGGGAAGTTGGGTCAGCACGGGAGGTGCGGCACACCAGCGTCTGTTGCGCCAGTCGATGTCCAGGATCGCGAGAGATATGGCGTCGCGCAGCCACCGGCCCGGAGCGCCTGGTTCTACTTCCGGGCAGCGGGAGCCGGCGAGCCACCATGCTCCCTGCTTGACGTCAGACAGCGTGCCCGCGCCCTGCTCGCTGACCCAGCGCAAGAGCAGGTCCCCTGGCTCGATCATTGGGTTCTCCTCTTCCCGGTAATGGCCTCAGCCGCCGCTACGTAGTCCTGCCAGACAGACAGAGGAGACCGTTGGGCCGCACTGATTACGGCGTATGCCCAGGCGAAGTCGCTACTGGAAGGGCGGGGGGCGGGGATGTCCACCATTTCCAGCAAGGGGCGGACTGACCATCGGGAGGGAGTTCTGTAGATCAGCCAGACGTACCCGGTGGGTACCTGGACCTCAAGACAAGGGCCGAGCGCTCCCTCCGGTAGGCGCGATGTCATCCATGCAGGCGGCGGGCTTTGCCTGACCTTCTGCACGCGCCCGTCCGGAGTGATCAGCATGGCCTCCAGGACGGTGCACCGTACGAGTGCCGTCCGTGGAAGCCGGATACTCTCGGGGGCATGCGCGCCACGGATGGCTGTCTGGCGCTCTTCGATCTCCAGAGGTTCACTTCGTGCGGTTTCGCTACAGGGGTACCCGAGCGTCCCAGTCTGAGGCGGCAGCCCTTCATGCAAGCCGTCGTGCAGGGTGAAGGTCTGGCTGCTGTGCGTGGTCCCGACGGTGTGTTTGCCCTCCTCGAGAGGAACGACCGAGAGAGGAAAGGGGATCCGGGGATCTGCCCGCAGGGACTGGGCGTAACCGTCGAGAACAACTTCGACCCTTTGGTCAGGGCTCTCACCGGGAGGTAGAAGCAGGTCCGGTGCTCCGTGGCGCAGGTAGTGTCCGGCAACGCCGGCACCCGCCCGGTACTCGGGAGCGATCCGGAGGCCTCCAGAGAGTTTCGTCTGCTGCCTGATCTGGGGTTCCAGCACATGCGTGTGCTTTCCGCCCTGGTCCAAGGTACGGGCGAACGCCGCTCCGTTGACCGCGCGCACCCCCTTGAAGAGTTTCCAGCCCGGCACGGGAGAGGGGGTTTCGCGGATGGTGCGGCCTCCCAGCGTCCCGACCATGGCACGTACTTCACTCACGGCGGAGTCCGCTGCGAGCAGCCAGTGCTGATCACCAGGTTCGAAGTACTCGGTGCTTACCCAGTCACCCAGGTGCGGATGCTTACGAAGCAGCACGACTTCCTGCGGCGCCCATTCGATGACGAGATCCTTCCCCCCGAGGCGCACGCCGTTGGAAAGCTGTGGGGGCGAGGGATGCAGCGACTCCAGCCCGCTGTACGTGTTGCCGTAGTCCTGGCGCAGTCTGAACGTCCGGCCGTCAGGCAGCAGGCTGACTTCCGTCTCTTGGAGTTCGTCGACGGATTCGGCCAGCCACTCCAGCCGTTTGCCGCGGTCGGCGACTACAAGCCGGAGGCCGAGAGCTCGGCGCTTGTGCTCGCGCTCGGGCTCGTGGAGCCTGCCGTCCCAGTCGTCAGCGAGTCGTTTCAAGAGACTGACGATGAGAACGTCACTGCTGTCACCCGCGGTCACCAGTTCGTCCATGAGACGCGGCGACAGTCGCCGGTCCCTGCCGGCTGTCCAGACCCGGAGCCGTCGAAGCAGCTCCCGGCCGGAAACCTGAGCAGGATTGTTCGGTCGCAGGCGGGTAGCCGCGAAGAACCTGGTGAGAATCTGCCGGTCTGAACCGCGAACCAATGCCTGGGAGATGGGATAGCCGATCTTCCAGTAGTGCTCGTCAGTGCTCACTGTGCTGTTTCCGCAGAGGCCACCTGTGCCGTCCAGCCAGTGGTCAAGCTGTTCCCACATGGCGGCAACGTCCTCGAACCCACTCCTGAGCCTGTTGGCGCGGTAGGTGCCTGACTCTTCGCCGAACAGCTGAACCCAGCGGCCGTAGAAGTTGGACTTCAGCATGCCGTCAGAGGAGGTCATGCGGGTCGCAGCGAGTACCGACAACGCTAGGAGAGGCAAGCTGGGAGGGGGCCCTGAACTTCCGCTACTTGCCCAGGCAAAGCAGGCACTCTTGATCCGATGGAGTAGCGGCCTGTCTGGGTTATCCCAGTTCAGCTCTCCGGCGACGGCCTGGGGTAGCGTCGTGTCGAGGTCATTACCCTCCGCCAGATCCCGCGCTACTTCGTCATCGACGTACAGGACTGCACTGCGAAAAGCTTGGCCTTCTCCGAAGAACTCCCCACCGAGAACTTCATGCCAGCGCTCGTATGCCCCCCTCATTGCCCTGCCTGATCCCCTTCCGTGCGGCGTGCCCTGCTGTTGCTGGGCATGCTCACTCAGCGGGCAGTGCCCCGGCTAGTCGCCCAGCAGGGCGGCGGCCGTTGTCCGCGAAGCAGGGCAGGCGGAACGAACGCACATGGTGCGTATACAGCAGAATCACAATACTCGGGAAGTAGCCGACGAGGCAGGTGTAGACCGAAGGTATTTGATCCATCAACTGAGCGGGTACTTGATGGCAGGCCTAGTGGTCGAGGATGGTTACTTCGAGCTGGTGAGGGATGTGCTGCGGGCCACTGCGGCTGCGTCGGGTGAGGTGTGCTGACTGGTGGTGACGCTCTGCGGTGCCTTCTTGAGCGGTGTTTGACGAACTCGATCTTGGTGGACGCTTCCGAGACCAGCCGCCCCGTCACCGTCCAGCCGCACGCTGCATAGAAGGCGTTGGCCGTCGCGTTGTCGGCGAAGCTCTCCAAGCGGAGTTTCTCGGGCCGGGCGAAGAGGATCTTCTCGGCGTGGGAGAAGAGCTCTCTACCGAGGCCCCGGCGGTGGTGATCGGCATCAATCACCAGGTCGATGCCGACAGTCGGAGTCGCGGGGACCGTTCTCAGGTCAACCTGTGTCGATGCGGGAGCGCCGCTGCACTGGAACAGGCACGTGGTGATCTCGCCCTGGTCACAGGTCTGCTCAGAGCCGGCCGGTACACCGACAGGGTCCGCGTTCGCCTGTACGCGTCGGCGGCCCAGGTGTCCCACATGACCGGGTGGATGGCCTGTGATGCCGGTCTGCGCTCTGTCGGCCAGCGCTATTACGTCGGCGCGCTGCGCAGCGCCCGTGCGGCAGAGGATGACGCCTTCGGCAGGGGCTGACGATGTGCGTGCAGGGTCGCTCGTGGATGCGCTGCGAAGGTCGATCGGCTTGAAGCCGCTGCCGGACGCCTGAGTGTGCAGGACCGCGACGAGTCCTTGTCAGGATCTGTGGCTCGGCCCAGGCTGAGGCGGCTTGGTGGACATCCTGATCTTGATGTCGTTCTCGCCGTGACGATTGACTTCATGCAGGCCCAGTCGCCGGTAGAGGGCCTGGGCCCGCTGGTTGACGACGAGGACGTCCAAGGTGAGGTCCCGTCCCTGGCGGCGGGCCTGGTGCAGGAGGCCGCGGATCAGCTGACCGCCGATTCCGCGTCCCTGGTGGTCGGGGTGGAGTTCGATCCGCGCCAGGTAGGTCTCGGTGGGCCGGTGCTCGACGTGCAGCATGCCGGCCTCCGTGCCGTCGACGGTGATGATCTGCCACCGGGCCGGAGTGAACACACGGGCGTGGAAGTCGCGTTGGGCCTGCTCGTCCCAGCCCCAGATGGCCGTGACGTAGGCGCCCATGGCGGCTTTGTGCAGTTGGAAGCAGTACTCGCTGTCCGCAGGGGTGGCCGGCCGCAGACCGACAGCCGTCATGCCGCCCCCTCCTGGGTCCGTTCGATCAGTCGGCCGCCTTCGAAGTGCGTTCCGGCGCGGAGGAGGGCGACGAGGTGGGGTGCGTTCACGGTCCGCCACCGCTGCTGGGCGGATACGACGAGCTTGAAGACCATGGCCAGGGCGGCGGTGCGGGAGCCGGCGCCGCGGGTGACCTCGGTCCGCAGCGAGGAGCCGCTGGCGGTGGTGCCGTCGTCGTTGACTGAGCTGAGCACGGGCGTGCCTTCCCGGCCGGTGCTGCGAACACCGGCCTACTCGTGCCGGTCCCGGAATGGCCGGCTCAGGCTCCGCGGGGGTCCAGGGACTGCGCGATGCGCGCGGCGATGGTGCCGAGCTGGTCGGCCTCGTCCTCGGTGAGGAGGTCGAAGACGTACTCGTGCAGGGTCGCGTAGTAGCCGGGCGCCGACTCGGCGTACTTCTGGGCGCCGGCCTCGGTCAGCGTGGCGATGGTGACGCGGGCGTCGGAGGGGGCCGGCTCGCGGACGAGCCAGCCCTGTCGCTCCAGGCGGGACGCGATACGGGACAGATGTGACGGGGTGACCCGGGACAGTTCCGCGAGTGAACTCATGGTGCGTGCGCTGCCCCGGTGCTCCGTCAGGCACCACAGGATCAGGAACTCGTGATGGCTCAGGCCCTGTCGCTTGAGCCGTCCGTCCAGCGCCGCCGGGAGCCAGAGCAGCACCGACAGCAGTGACTCCCACGTCTCCGCCTCGGCCGGGGCGAGCTCCTCATGCGCTTCCACAGGCGCGATCGTAGCGCGGAGTCACTTTCCCGCGGGAAGTGACTCTTAGGTACTTGCCGCGGAAAGTTTTGGGCTCTAGGTTAGTTTCCGCTGCAAGTAAACGCCGATCAAGGAGCGCGAGATGCGTGCTGCCCGCTACCACGACTACGGTCCCGCCGCCGACGTCCTCGTCATCGAGGACGTCCCGGAGCCGCACGCCGGTCCCGGCGAGATCCGTGTCCGCGTCACCGCGGCCAGCGTCAACCCGGTCGACTGGAAGCTGCGCTCGGGGGAGGTCCGTGAGCACTTCCCCGTCGACTTCCCGGCGATTCCCGGTCGGGACGCCGCCGGTGTGGTGGACGAGGTCGGCGAGGGTGTCACCGGCGTCTCCGCCGGGGACCGGGTCTTCGGGCTCGGCGGGATATTCGGGGCGACCGCGGAGTACGCCACGCTGACCGCCTGGGCCCCGGTGCCGGAACCGTGGACCCTGGAGCAGGCCGCCGGTGCCGGGCTCGCGGTCGCCACCGCGGGCCCGGGGCTCAACGCGCTCGGCGACCTGTCCGGCCGCACCCTCCTGGTCGAAGGGGCCGCCGGCGGTGTCGGCAGCGCCGCCGTCGCCATGGCGGTGGCCCGCGGCGCCACCGTCATCGGCACGTCGAGCACGGGCAAGCACGCCTATCTGCGCACGCTGGGGGCCCTGCCCACCACCTACGGCCGGGGACTGGCCGACCGGGTCCGCGAACTGGCCCCGGCCGGAGTGGACGCCGTGCTCGACGTGGCCGCCTCCGGCTCGCTCCCCGACCTCGTCGCCCTCGCCGGCGACGCGGACCGCGTCGTGACGGTCGCCGACGCGGCACGCGCGGGCGAACTCGGCGTACGGCACCTCTACGCGGAGAACGACGCGACGGTGCTCGCGGAGGGTGCCGCGCTGGGGGCCCGGGGCGGGTTCACGCCCCACCTCGCCGCGACCTACCCGCTGGACGAGATCGCCGAAGCCCACCGGGATGCCGAGCGCGGCCACACCCAGGGGAAGATCGTCGTCACCCTGTGAACGACAGCCGGGCCCGGCTGTGCGGTCGTTGGGGAGGGCGAGGAGGCGCGGGGCGGCGAAAGTGACCGAAGTGCTGCTGGCCTACGCACCTCCGCCCGTGCCACGTTCGCCCCAAGGGAATCGGCTACGGGGGCTGAGAATGCTGGTGACGGAGTTCAGCACGGGCGTCGTCGAAGCGCCGGAGCGGTTCGCGCTGTGGGAAGCGGCGACGGAACAGTCGCACATGCGCAATCGCCTGCGCAGCGAGGACCAGGACGACTTCCGCGCCAGGATGCGTGGCCTGGACCTGGGGGAAGTGCAGGTGGCTTCCCTGGCCTACCCGCACCTGGAGATAGCGCGGACGGAGAAGCTGATCCGGCGGTCCGACCCGGAGGCGTACCAGATCAACTACTTCCTCGGTGGGGCGGGCACTGTTTCTTTCGGCGGCAGTGAGAGGGCGCTGCGTGTCGGTGACCTTGTGGTGATGGACAGCAGTCGCCCCTACCGTGGCGATGTCCGGAGCGTTCCGGGCGGTTGGTCGCACATGACCATGCAGTGTCCTCGCGGGCTGCTGCCACTGCCGGAGAAGACGGTTCAGCGCCTCCTCGCTGTCCCGATCAGCGGGCGCCACGGCATGGGAGGGGTGTTCACCCGCTGGCTGGCCGACCTCAACACGCGGGCCGCCGAGTTCACCCCGGCCGATGTCCCCACCCTCGCCTCGGTCACCCTGGACCTCCTCGCCTCCGTCATCGCCCGCTCTCTGGAAGCCGAAGAGGCGCTGAGCCCGGAGACCCGCCGGATCGCCCTGTGGGCCCGGATCAACGCGTTCGTCGAGCGCCACCTCGCCGACCCGGCCATGACCCCCCAGGCGATCGCGGACGCCCATCACATCTCCCTGCGCCATCTCCAGCAGCTGTTTGCCGAGAACGGGACGTCGCCGGCGGCCTGGATACGCCACCGCCGTCTCGAGCGCTGCCGCCTCGACCTGGCCGACCCCCGCCTGCACGCCCGCCCGATCCAGGCCATCGCCACCCGCTGGGGTTTCCCCGACCCCGCCCACTTCAGCCGTCTGTTCCGGGCCGCCTACGGGATGCCGCCGCGCGACTACAGAAACCTGCGGGACGGAGCGGTCGCGAATCTCCAACCGCCGTGCGCGAACCGACAAGGGCCGCACGTTGCCGGCTCGGCATGCTGAGGCAGCGCAGCAGTCCACCGAACACCAAGGACACGGACCTCAAGGGGGAATGCACAATGGGAAGTCGCGTACGCAAGCGTGTCATCGCCGTGGGCGGGATGGTCGCCAGCGCGGTGCTCTTCCTGGGCACCACACCCGCCGCGGCGGAGACGATCCGCTGTTACACCAGCCCCAGCAACCGGGGCCACGCCACCTTGGACACGACCTACGGCTTCATGTACGTCGAGGACACCTCCAAGGACGGGCGACGGGTCGTGGCCACGGCGTACAACGCCTCCGGTGACGCCGTACTGGCCTACGCGTACGACTCCAACGGCAGCGGCAACGGCCCGGGGGCGGGGGCTGACGTCGACATGTCCCGCGTGGGCATGATCGAGACGTGCACGCAGGACGGTACGTCCGTCCGGACGCGCGCCAACTGCTGGACCACGTTCGTCTGGTGACAGGTTCAGAAGCGCGGCGGTGAGTGCCGGTCGGCGTGCTGAGCCATGGCCTCTCCGGGACGCCGGCTCCAGCTGTCCATGGAGACGGACGCGAGCAGCGCTGTGCGGCCGTTCACCGGGAGGCGGTGGACGGGCGCGCAGCGCGGCGGGGGAGGTCAGGCGGTGCCGTGGCATTCCCCGTACGGGCGTTCCGAGCCGCACCAGCACGGTGCCGTGCGGTCCGGGGGCCATGCCGTCGCGCGTCCGCGGGCGGCGAGGGTGGTCGCGTACTGGGGGAGGAGGGCCGGGTCCTCGGGGGTGGTGAGTTCGGAGGCGGCGAAGGCCTCGTAGGAGGGGACGGTGCCGGTGACGATGCCGAGGTTGGCGGTGCCGGAGGCGGCGAGTTCGCGCAGGGACGTCTCTATCGTCGCCAGGTGGGCCTCGTAGGAGGGGTACTCGGCCGAGAGGGCGGGGTACGCCTCCGTCAGTTCCGTCAGTTCGGTCGCCGGCCAGTGCAGGACCGCGACCGGGAACGGGCGGGACAGGGCCTCGCGGTACGCGCCGAGTTCCGCGCGCAGACGGACGATCTCCGCCTCCAGCTCCGCCGGGTTCTCCGAGCCGAGGGACCACACGCGCTTGGGGTCGTGCAGCTCGTCCAGGGTGATCGGGAGGGTGTGGACGGTGTCCGCGAGGGCGTCCCACTCGTCGTGCGCGGCGCCGAGCATCCTGCGGACGCGGTGGCGGCCGAAGAGGAGCGGGTGGGTGCCGCGCGGGGGCTTCGGACCGTCCGTGCCGGCGTCGGTCAGGAGGAGGCGTACCGCCTGCGTGAACGTGTCGTGCGCCTGTTCCAGCTCGTCGTGCGACTCCAGGGACTCCGCGACGATCACCCAGGGGGCCGGGTCGCGCGGGGCCGCCGTGCGGATACCGGTGATGATCGCGCGGGCCTCCGCCTCGTGGCCGTACTCCCACAGGTTCGAGGCCTTCAGCGCGCGGACCAGGTACGGCTGGTCCAGGGAGGTGTCCGAGGCCAGCAGGCGGTCGTAGAGGGCGGACGCGGCGGGGCGGTCGCCGGACAGTTCGCGGTGGGCGGCGGCCCGCAGGAGCAGGGCCTCGGCGTCCTCGGGGTAGAGATCGGCGGTCCGCTCCAGGCGGGCGGCTTCGGCGGTGTGGTCGACGTTTTCGGCAGGCGTGTCGGGGCGCATGGGGGACACCGTACTGCCGTGGGGTGACAGGAGGTGAGGGCGCGGGGTGGGCGGACGGGGCTCCGGGGCGGTGCGCCCGGGGGTGGCGGGTGCGCGGGGTCGTCTGGCCGGGGGTGGAACCGGGGCGGGGTCCCGGACGTTGTGGTGGTGCGGTGATCGGTGGGCGGGAGGAGCGCCACCGGTATGACGAGCGGTCCGGTATAACTCGGGTAGGGGAAGGGCAGGACGTGGCGGAGGGAGGGGGCGGTCAGTGATACGTCGCCGGGTGACCGGGCGGTCCGTTTGCGCCGCCGTGCTTCTGCCGCTGCTCCAGGTCTTCCTCGTGCTGCTGCCCGCCGCCGGTGGGCTCTCCGTCGTCGACGTCGCGCTCGCCGCGACCGCCGCGGCCGGGAGCGCGCTCGCCGTCTGCTCGCTCGTCGCCGCGCGCTGTGCGCCCGCCGTGCCGCGCACCCGGGTGCGTACGGCCCTGCGCGACCGTGACCGGCGTACCGCCTTCCTGCCCCAGCGCGACCCCGATGCCAAGGGGCGCACCCGGCCCCGAGCGCCCGGACACGCCTTCCTGGCGACCGCCGCGTAGGGCACTTCCGCAAGGTCTTCACCTCACCGCGCCCCGCTGCGGGTCGTCATGCCGCCTTTCCCGCTTCCGGCACGACGAGACCCCCGGAGGGCTCACCCATGTCCGTCTTCGCCAGCCTGGTCGAGCACCTGGCCGACCTGCTCCAGCCGCTGTTCGGCGCCACGGCCGCGGCCGCCGCGATCATCCTGTTCACCGCGCTCGTACGCCTTCTCGTCCACCCCCTCTCCCGGGCCGCCGCACGCGGCCAGAAGGCCCGGACGGCGCTCCAGCCGCGCATCGCCGAACTGCGCCGCAAGCACCGCCGCGACCCCGAGAAACTTCAGCGGGCCGTCCTGGAACTGCACACCCGGGAGAAGGTGTCGCCGCTGTCCGGATGCCTGCCCAGCCTGTTCCAGCTGCCCGCGTTCTTCCTGCTGTACCACCTGTTCTCCAGCGAGACGATCGGCGGACGCGCCAACGAACTCCTCGGCCACCGGCTGTTCGACGCGCCGCTCGGCGGACGGTGGGCGGACGCGCTCGCCGGCGGCGGGGTGTTCGGCGGGGCCGGGCTCGTGTACGTCGTGCTGTTCGCGGTCGTCGCGGTCGTCGCCTGGTTCGGCTACCGGCTGTCCCGGCGGATGATGGCCGCCAACGCGGTGGCGGTCGGCGCGGGTGCGGGGGCGGATGACGGGCAGCAGGTGCCGGGGCTGGGGGCCGTGACCAAGGTGATGCCGTTCATGTCCTTCCTCACCCTCGTCACCGTCGCCGTCCTGCCGCTCGCCGCCGCGCTGTACATGGTGACGAGCACGACGTGGAGCGTGGTGGAACGCGCCGTGCTGTACCGGTGAACGCGCCGGCCGGGCGGTCCAGTACGTGAACGGGGTCTTGCGGAGTGGTACGCCGCCTTGGAGGATCGAACAGTCCTCCGGTGGCTGCGCCTCGCCGCATCCGGGTCGTTCTCATCGGACGGGCCCCGCGATCGAGGGAGACGTCACCATGAAGCTGCTGCGAGTCGGTACGGCGGGGCAGGAGCGGCCCGCACTGCTCGACAGCGAAGGGACCCTGCGCGACCTGTCCGGCCTCGTCGACGACATCGACGGAGCGCTGCTCGCCGACGAGGCGGCGCTCGGCCGGATCAGGGCCGCCGCCGGTACCGGTGAGCTGCCGGTGCTGGACGGGACGGGGCTGCGGATCGGGCCGCCGGTGGGGCGGATCGGGAAGGTCGTGTGCATCGGGCTGAACTACCACGACCATGCTCGGGAGACGGGGGCCGAGGCGCCAGCCGAGCCGGTGGTCTTCCTGAAGGCGGCGGACACGGTGGTCGGGCCCGACGACGCGGTGCTCGTGCCGCGGGGGTCGGTGAAGACCGACTGGGAGGTCGAGCTGGCGGTCGTGATCGGGCGTACGGCGCGGTATCTGGAGTCGGCGGAGGACGGGCTCGCGCATGTCGCGGGGTACGCCGTCGCGCACGATGTGTCCGAGCGGGAGTTCCAGCTCGAGCGGGGCGGGACGTGGGACAAGGGGAAGAACTGCGAGACGTTCAATCCGCTGGGGCCGTGGCTGGTGACGGCGGATGAGGTCGGGGATCCGCAGGGGCTGTCGCTGCGGCTGTGGGTCAACGGGGAGTTGAAGCAGGACGGGACGACGGCGGAGCAGATCTTCTCGGTGGGGGAGGTCGTCCGGTATGTCAGTCGGTTCATGACGCTTTATCCCGGGGATGTGGTGAATACCGGGACGCCGGCGGGGGTGGCCATGGGGCGGGGTGCGGCTGCGGTGTATTTGCGGGTGGGGGATGTGGTGGAACTGGAGATCGGGGGGCTGGGGCGGCAGCGGCAGGTGCTTGTGGCGGGCTGAGGTGGGTGGGGGGCGGTTGTGGGGTTTTCGCCCCCGCCGCCCCTTCCCGTCCCGTCCCTGTGGGCTGCGCCCCCAGACCCCCCTTTGCGCCCACGCGGCGGAGCCGCACATCGGAACAGTCCCGCGCCCCTAGTTGTTCCCGGCCTGGGTCAGGAAGTGCTCCAGGGCTTCTACTACGAGGTTGTGGTCCTCGAGTTGGGGGAGGCCGGAGACCGTTATCGCGCCTATGACTCCTGTGTCCTCGAGCCTGATGGGGAAGGAGCCGCCGTGGGCCGCGTAGGTGTCGGGGTCCAGGCGGGAGGAGGCCTCGAAGGTGGTGCCCTTGGCGCGGTGGCGGGCGCCCACCAGGTAGGAGGCGGCGCCGTAGCGCTCCACCACCCGGCGCTTGCGGGCGATCCAGGCGTCGTTGTCGGGGGCGGAGCCGGGCAGGGCGGCGTGGAAGAGCTGCTGGCCGGCGCGGTGGATGTCGATGGCGACGGGGGCCCGGCGCTCGCGCGCCATCCCCACCAGCAGGGAGCCGAGCGCCCAGGCGTCGTCGTACGTGAACTGGCGGAAGACCAGGCGGCGTTCCTGCTCCTCCAGTTCCTCCACGGTGGGGGTGGTCACAGGGTCACCGTCACTTTCTCCTGGGCGGAACGGCGGGCCGCTTCCAGTACGTCGAGGGCGGCGGCCGCCTCCAGCGCGGTCACCGGGTTGGGGGCGCCGGAGCGCAGGGCCCGCGCCACGGCCGCGTAGTAGGCCGGGTAGTCGCCGGGGAGGGTCGGTACGGGGGTGCCGCCGCCGGTCACCGGGGACTCCCCGGAGCCGACGCGGCCCCACAGCTCCTCGGGCTCCGTGCCCCAGTCGGTGCCGGGCGCGGCGGGGCGCAGGCCCTCGCGCAGGGCCGCCTCCTGGGGGTCCAGGCCGTGCTTGACGTAGCCGGCCTTCGAACCCAGGACGCGGAAGCGGGGGCCGAGTTGGGCCGTGGTCGCGGAGACGTAGAGGTGGGAGCGGACACCGCTCGCGTGCGTGAGCGCGATGAACGTGTCGTCGTCGGTCCGCGCGCCCTCACGGCGGATGTCCGACTCCGCGTACACGGAGGTCACCGGGCCGAAGAGGACCAGTGCCTGATCGACGACGTGGCTGCCGAGGTCGTAGAGCAGGCCTCCGATCTCCGCCGGGTCGCCGGACTCCCGCCAGCCGCCCTTGAGCTGCGGACGCCAGCGCTCGAAACGGGACTCGAAGCGGTGGACCTCGCCGAGGTCGCCCTTGTCGATGAGCTCCCGCAGGGTGAGGAAGTCGTTGTCCCAGCGGCGGTTCTGGAAGACGGAGAGGAGCAGGCCGCGCTCCTCGGCGAGCGCCGCCAGCTCGCGCGCCTCGGCCGCCGTGCCCGCGAGGGGCTTGTCCACGACGACCGGCAGACCGGCCTCCAGCGCGGTGGTGGCGAGCGGGACGTGCGTCTTGTTCGGGGACGCGATGACGATCAGGTCCAGTTCGCCGGCGCGGTTGAACAGCTCGCCGGGCGTGGTGGCGACGCGTACGTCCGGGAACTCGGCGCGGGCCTGCCGCTGCCGCTCGGGGTTCGAGGTGACCACCGTGTCGAGCGCGAGGCCCTCGGTCGCGGCGATCAGCGGGGCGTGGAACACGGAGCCCGCGAGGCCGTAGCCGACGAGGCCGACGCGGAGGGGAGTGCCAGTCATGCCCCTACTTTCGCAACGCTGTTGCCAAAGTGCAAGCGGGAGGGAGAATGGGCGGGTGAAGAGGACGAACGAGGGCAGCGGCAGCGGCGCGGTGCGGGAGGGGCGCGGGAGGCGCGGGGGGTTGCTGGGGGCGAATGTGCTGGCGCTGCGCAGTCACAACGCCGCGCTCGTACTGGACCTGCTGCGGACCGCGGGAGCGGAGGGCATCAGCAGGCTGGAGCTCGCCGAGCGCACCGGGCTCACCCCCCAGGCGGTCAGCAAGATCACGGCCCGGCTGCGGGAGGACGGGCTCGCGGCGGACGCGGGACGCCGGGCGTCCACCGGCGGCAAGCCGCGTACGGTGCTGCGGCTGGTGCCGGAGGCGGGACACGCGGTGGGCGTGCACCTGGACCGGGACGAGACACGGGCGGTGCTGGTCGATCTCGACGGGGCGGTGGTGGCGCGGAGGCGGGCGCCGCTGGATCTGGGTGCGGGGGCGGAGGCCGTACTGGCGGGGGTGTGTGGAGTGGTGGAGGCGCTGGGGGAGGGTGCGGGCGGGGGGCGGTCGTTGCTCGGGGTCGGGGTCGCGCTGCCCGGGCCGCTCGATCACCGGCGGGGTGTGCTGCACCGGGTGACGGGGTTTCCCGAGTGGGACGGCTTTCCGCTGCGGGACGCCTTGGCCGAGCGGCTGGGGATGCCGGTCGTCGTCGACAAGGACACGAACGCGGCGGCGCTGGGGCTGGCGGTCGGTGGCGAGGGGGGCTCGTTCGCGTATCTGCACCTCGGTACGGGGCTGGGGGCGGGGCTGGTGATCGGGGGGAGCGTCTACCGGGGGGCGAGGACCGGGGCGGGGGAGTTCGGGCACCAAGTGATTCAGCTGGACGGGCCGGTGTGTACGTGCGGGGCGCGGGGGTGTGTCGAGGCGTTGTGCCTCGGGGCCGTCGGGCGGGGGGATCTCGCTGAGGCGGCGAGGGTGCTGGGGGTGGGGGCGGCGAATTTGGTGGGGTTGCTGGACATCGACTGCGTGCTGCTCGGGGGGCGGGCGGTTGAGGCGTCGCGGGGGGTGTTCGTGCGGGGGGTGGCGGCTGTGGTGGAGGGGCGGGCTCGGCGGGCGGGGGATGCGGGGGTGGTAGTGCGGGCGAGCTTTCGGGGGATTGACGAGGGGGCGGCGCAGTTGGTGTTGGCGCCGGTGTTTGGACGGGGGGATGCGTAAGGGGTGGGGGGCTGGTGGGTGCTCGTGCCGGTGCTTGCGGGTGCCCGGGGTTGGGGCTGGGCGGGGGTGGTGGCGCAGCCCGGCGCCGGCGGGGTGCCGTCGCGCCCACCCGTGCCGCCCTGCGGCACGATTGCCCGCGGGAGCGCGGGGCGCGGGGCGCGGGAGCGCGGGAGCGCGGGGCGCCGGGGCGCGGGTGGGTGCCGTCGTGCCCGGGGTTGGGGTGGGGCGGGGGGTGGTGGCGCAGCCCGGCGTCGGCGGGGTGCCGTCGCGCCCACCCGTGCCGCCCTGCGGCACGACTGCCCGCGGAGGGCGGAGGGGGTGCCGTCGCGCCCACCCGTGCCGCCCTGCGGCACGATTGCCCGCGGAGCGCGGAGCGCGGAGCGCGGAGCGCAGAGCGCGGAGGGCGGGGGCGTGACTGCCCGCGGATCGTGGAGGGGGGCGCGGTTAGGGTGGGGTGCACGGAGGATCGCGTACGCGTACCGGCAGGAGATTGTGCACATGGCAGACCGCAAGCCGATCGAATCCTGGCTCACCGACATGGACGGGGTGCTGATCCACGAGGGTGTGCCGATCCCCGGTGCCGACGCCTTCATCAAGAAGCTGCGCGAGTCCGGCAGGCCCTTCCTGGTCCTCACCAACAACTCGATCTACACCCCGCGCGACCTGCACGCCCGGCTGCGCCGGATGGGCCTGGAAGTCCCGATCGAGAACATCTGGACCTCCGCGCTCGCCACCGCCCAGTTCCTGGACGACCAGCGTCCGGGCGGGTCGGCGTACGTGATCGGCGAGGCGGGTCTCACCACCGCGCTGCACGACATCGGGTACATCCTCACCGACCACGAGCCCGACTACGTCGTCCTCGGCGAGACGCGAACGTACTCGTTCGAGGCGATGACGAAGGCGGTCCGGCTCATCAACGACGGCGCCCGCTTCATCTGCACCAACCCCGACGAGACCGGCCCCTCCACCGAGGGCCCGCTCCCGGCGACCGGTGCGGTGGCCGCGCTCATCACCAAGGCGACCGGCAGGACCCCGTACTTCGCGGGCAAGCCGAACCCGCTGATGATGCGCACCGGGCTCAACACCATCGGGGCCCACTCCGAGAGCAGCGCGATGATCGGCGACCGGATGGACACCGACGTCCTGGCCGGCATGGAGGCCGGGATGCGGACGTTCCTGGTCCTCACCGGCCTGACCCGGCCGGAGCAGGTGGAGAACTTCCCCTACCGGCCGTCGAAGGTGGTCGACTCCATCGCGGACCTCGTCGACCTGGTCTGACGGAGCACCTGGCCCGGTCGGCGGCGCTCCCCGGAGGACGCCGACCGGGCCGGTCCTCGACCGTGCGGGCGCACGGGCCGCGGGAGTGGCCCGGCGAGCCGCGCGGGAGGCCGCG
Organism: Streptomyces sp. NPDC030893; assembly: GCF_055571535.1. Taxonomy (NCBI): domain Bacteria; kingdom Bacillati; phylum Actinomycetota; class Actinomycetes; order Kitasatosporales; family Streptomycetaceae; genus Streptomyces; species Streptomyces sp. NPDC030893. The sequence goes on from NZ_JBVIFC010000001.1 coordinate 156,226, forward strand.
ATGGTGCTCGCCGGGCGCGTACGCCTACGCGGCGCCCCGCACCATCCCGGGGGTCGGTGCGCACGACTCTAGGGCGAAAGCAGGGCCGGGCCTAGGGGTCGGTTGACGTCAAGTCCCCTTCCGATTGCGGACCGTTACCGCCATCGACCGTCACGGGTGCCCGCGGCTCCCGTGCCGGCCGGGTGTAACAGGTCCCGGACAAGGCGGACTCGATCTCGTGGGCGTCGCGGGACGTATGTCAGGATTGAGGCTCGGAACACTCGGAACACATGGAACAAGTGCACCCAAGGGGGGTTGGATGTACGGCAGCAGGGGGGTCGGGGCGTTCGCCGGGAGGCGGGCGTCGATAGCGGTGCTGGGCGCGGCACTGCTGATCACGGGGTGCTCGTCCGGCGACGGTGACGGAGACGACCAGGGGGAGGCCGCCGGCGTCACGCAGCAGCCGAAGGAAACCGACCCGTTCTGGGTCAACCCCGAGGGCCTGTCGGTCCAGAAGGCCGCCGAACTGTCGAAGGACGGCAAGAAGGCGGAGGCGGAGCAGATCCGCAAGATCGCCGAGCAGCCCGTCGCCGAGTGGATCAGCCCGGAGAACCCGGAGGAGCAGGCCCGCGGTTACACCGAGGCCGCCGAGAAGGCCGACCGCAGCGCGCTGCTGGTCCTCTACAACATCCCGCACCGCGACTGCGACCAGTACTCACGGGGCGGCGCCGCCGACGGCAACGCGTACCGGGACTTCGTCGACGCGGTGGCCCGGGGCATCGAGGACCGCCCCGCGACGGTGATCCTCGAACCCGACGCGGTGCTGCACCTGGTGGACGGCTGCACCCCGCAGCAGTTCCACGAGGAGCGCTACGACCTGCTCAGCGGCGCCATCGACAAGCTCAAGGGCCTGAAGAACACCACGGTGTACCTGGACGCGGGCAACGCCGGCTGGGGCAACCCGGACCAGATCTTCGACCCGCTCAAGCGGGCGGGGATCGACCGGGCCGACGGCTTCTCGGTGAACGTGTCGAACTTCTACACCACCGAGGAATCCATCGCCTACGGCAAGCAGCTCTCCGCGAAGGTCGGCAACAAGCCGTTCGTCATCGACACCAGCCGCAACGGCAACGGGATCTATGCCGAGGGCGACCCGAAGGACCGCTGGTGCAACCCGCCCGGCCGCGCGCTGGGCGAGGTGCCGACCGTGGACACGGCGGATCCGCTGGTCGACGCGTACCTGTGGGTGAAGCGTCCCGGCGAGTCGGACGGCGAGTGCAAGGGCGGGCCCAAGGCCGGCCAGTGGTGGGAGGAGTACGCCCTCGGTCTCGCCGAGGCCGCCAACTGACCGCCACGCCTGACCCACCCCTCCTACGGAAAAACAGGGGGCGCCCTCCGCAACCGGAGGGCGCCCCCTGGGCGTTGTGGGGAGCGGCGGTTAAGGGACCTGCACCCACTGGGCCTTGCTGGGCGTGCCGTCGCCGGTGTTGACGAACAGCATGTACCAGCCCGCCTGGACCAGGTTCCGGTTCTTCGGAACCGTCACGGTGATCTTGTCGCCGTCGGTCTTGAAGTCCAGCTCGATCGAACGCTGGTCCACGTCGGTCACGTGGGTCGAGGCGCTCGGCCGGATCAGCCGGACGCTCTTGACGGACGCGGCGTCCTTCGAGGTGAACGTGCCGGACCCACCGCGCTTGATGGACTCGGGGCCGTCCTTCAGCTCGGGCTGCGCCTCGTCGCCGTACAGGTACGGCGGGGTGTAGATCTCGATGCGCTGCTCGAACTCGCCCGGCTTGGTGTTGGCCTTGTCGGCGTAGAGCGAGTCGGAGCCGAAGAACATCACGCGGCCGTCGGGCAACAGGATGGAACCGGCGTGGTAGTTGCGGCCCACCAGCGGGTCGGCGACCTTCCTGAGCTCGTTCTTCTCCGTGTCGTAGATCCGCGCCTCAAGGATGTTCGAGTCGCTGCGGCCGCGGTAGTCCTCGGAGCCGCCGGAGATCAGCACGTCGTCGTTGGGCAGGATCGAGGCCTGCGGGTAGCGGGTGCCCTTGTCCAGGGAGGGGCCGTCGACGAACTTCGGGTCGTCGGCCTTCAGGTCGATGATCCGGGTCTTCTCACTGGCCAGCTTGGACTCGCCGACCCCGCCGCCGCCGATCACCATGTACTTCTCGTCCTGCGCGGGCGGCAGCAGCACCGTGCCGGACGTCTCCATCATGTCCGGGTCGCTGAGGCCGGGGACCTCTTCGAAGTCGTAGGTGTCGAGGTCCCAGATGCCCGGGTCGCGGCCCACGTCGTCCGGTCCGTAGCCCGCGTTGGAACCCGAGTAGAAGATCTTGCCGTTCTGCATCAGGAACAGCGCCGGGTACGTGGGGAACTGGCGGACCTTGCCGGTGTAGGCCCACTTCTTGGTCTTCGGGTCGTAGACCTCGTTCTTGCCCGGGACCAGCTGGCCGATGTCGTCGAGGCCGGAGACGCTGAGGATCTTGCCGTCGCTCAGGGTGGTGAGCGTCGGGTACCAGCGGGACTCCTTCATCGGGTCGACTTTGATGTACTTCTCGGCGATCGGGTCGAACTCGAAGGCGTCGTCGATGCCCTGGAAGTCCTTCTTGTCCAGGGCGAGCTTCTCGGCGATGCCGTACGTGTTCTGCGCGTCCTCGCCGGACAGGCCCTGCACGGTGTAGTTGTCCTGCGTGCCGGTCGCGTACTTGTTGCCGTTCTTCTGCGCCTCGACGTACGTACGGCCGTAGCCCGGGGTGTTGCCGAGGAACTCGCCGGTCTCCGGGTCGAAGTTCTTCTTCGCGCGCGGGACGAGCACCGGGTCCTTCGAGACGAAGGTCTTGCCGTTCTCCTTGCCGACGAACTTCGTTCCGGCCGGCAGGGTGATCGGCTTGTCCGGGTTCTCGTTGTGGACGACCATCAGGCCGCCCGCCTTCTTCACGTCACCCTTGAGCTTCTCGTACCGCTTCGTGCCGCCCGCGATCAGCAGGTTTCCGTTGGCGAGCTGGGTGTGGCCGGTGCAGAACAGGTCGGCGGGCGTCGGCACCTTCTTGATGCTGCCCTTGACCGGGTCCCAGATCCGGGTGTCGTACTGCTTCGCGTCGAAGTTGTCCTGGTCGTTGCCCGAGCCCGCGACGAGCAGCACCTTGCCGGTGCGCAGCAGCGCCGCGTGGATGGTGTTCTGCCGGTACTCCTCGGGAAACTCGATGATCTCCCACTTGCCGTTCGCGGCTTTGTACTCGGGCTGGTTGATCTTGTACTGGTGGTATTTCTCGGTGCCGAAGCGGTACAGCCACGGCCCGTTCATCCCGGCCAGCGCTAGTACCACCGCCGTGCCTATCGCGATCCGACGGGCGCGGCGGCGGCCTGCACGGTCAGTCATTCCTTACGTCCCCCAAGTCCACCAAGGGCGATTTGCATGGTCTGGTCGTTTCCGGGGTTGCCGCCCCCGGGCCCTCCCGGCCCTTCGGGGCCCCCTGATCCGCCCGGTGCGCCGTGCGAGCCGGCCCAGCTCGGCCGGGCGTGCGGCTGGTGCGGCATCTGCGGCAGTTCCTGCGTCCGGGGCGCCTCGGCGGCGTCCTCCGGCGGGCGTCCCCCCGCGTGGGCACCGGGCTTCTTGCGGTCCTGCCGCATGCCGTGGCGCCAGGCGAACATCGGCGCGGCGGTGATGAGCAGGGCGAAGGTCGCCCAGATGACCATCGCCGGGTGCGAGTGTCCGTAGACGAAGCCCGCGGCGATGGAGCCGACGAAGATCAGGATGAAGTACCAGTGGTACCGGAAGGTTCCGAACCAGGTGTCCGGGCTGGCCGAGTCGCCCTTGGGGGTGACCACGAACTTGCTCTTCTTGCGCAGCACGGAGTCGATCAGTGCCTTGGCGTAGAGCGGGGCCGACAGCGCGGACATGACCATACCGGCCACACCGCCGGAGCCCTCCGGCTCGTGCGGCGAGACGTTGTGGCGGCGGTTCCAGACGTAGAGGCCGATCTGCAGCGCCGAGGCGTTGCCGTAGAGCATCAGCCAGATGGTGGGGTCGATGTTCACACCCGAGGCGCCCAGGCCCAGGAACAGCGCGCAGCTGATCGCCGCGAGGATCCAGTTCAGGGCGGACATCGGATAGAAGATGATCATCATCGTGTAGTTGAAGAGCTTGCTCGGCGGGAGCGAGTAGAAGCCCTTCCAGTACTGCCCGATGATCGTCTCGTACGTACCGCGCGACCAGCGCATCTGCTGGGTGAAGAAGTCCGTCCAGGCGTTGGGGCCCTCACCGACGGCGAGCACGTCCGGGGTGTACACCGAGCGCCACTTCTTCCCCGTCGCCGGGTTCTTGTGGCGGTGCATCTCGAAGCCGGTCGCCATGTCCTCGGTGATCGAGTCGTACAGACCGCCGATCTGCTTCAGGGCACTGATGCGTACGGCGTTGGAGGTGCCCACGAACATCGGGGAGCCGTAGCGGTTGCCGGCGCGCTGGATCAGCGCGTGGAAGAGGAACTGCTGGGACTCGGCGGCCTTGGTGACGAAGTTGTCGTAGTTGCCGTAGACCTGCGGGCCGATGACGAAGCCGACGTCCGGGTCGCGGAAGAAGCCGAGCATCCGCTCCAGGTAGTTCGGCAGCGGGATGTGGTCGGTGTCGACCGAGGCGAAGTACTCGTAGTCGTCGCCGTGCGCGTCCAGCCAGGCGTTGTAGTTGCCGTGCTTGGTCTTGGCGCGGTGGGCGCCCTTCTTCTGGTTCCACTTCGCGACGCCCTTGCGGGAGAAGTGGTGCACGCCGAGCCGGGCGCAGACCTCCTTCACCTCGGGGTCGTCGCCCTCGTCGAGCAGCCACACGTGCATGGTGCCCCGGTGGCGGATCCTGACCGCCGCCTCCAGGGTCTTCGTCACCATCTCGATCGGTTCCTTGCCGGGCACGAAGGAGGTGAGGAAGGCCACGCGGGTGCCGGTCTCGGGGACCACGGGGATCGGGTCGCGGGCGACCAGGGTCGCGTGCGCGTTCGACAGGACGTTCATGCAGCGGAAGAACTCGATCAGGCCGATCGAGACGAGCATGACGATGTCGAGGGCGGGCAGCCACTCGAACTCCACGTAGTCCCGCTCGGTCCAGTGCGAGGGCTGGAGCAGCCACACCAGCAGCACCAGCGACAGCACGGGGGCCGCGATGAGCATCATCGCGATGCGGATGCGGTGCGGCTCCTGGCCGATCAGCGAGCGGTACTGGACCTTGTACGGCTTGTTCGGATCGGGCTGGGTGAGGGGACCCGCGAGCCGACTGTAGTGCTCGTAGTCGTATCTCGGCAGCGTCTTCTTGATCCGGCGGAACGTGCCCGTGTTTCCTGTCCGGTGGGCAGGCACCCTGAGCTGGGTGGTCTCAGACGGGTCGTTGTCCTTCCGGGCGCCCGTCGGCGTCGACGTCATGAGTCATCCCCCCACACGCGCGCTCGCACGTGTTTTGTCGCTTCCTTACGTCCGCTTCGGTCCCCCTCGACCTTCACGGGCGTGTCAGTGGTTCACCGCTGTCACCACGTCACCCACACCATATAGACACGGTGTCAGCGCTCTTCCGGTTGCATGATGCCCCCCTCGGCATCGCCTCCCTGAGCGGGTCTGTTCGCCCCGCCCGGTCGGCAACCGGTCCCTTGCCCCCCAACTGCCGCGAACCCGCAGCTTCTTGAAGAGACCAGGGTCTACGGTGTTCATCATGATCGCAAGATGCGAAACACGGTGTACACCGGGCATACGCGACCATTGTGACGTCTGGTGGAGGCCGGTGGGCCACCGTTCCATACGTGGGGCGGGAGGGTTCCGCTCAACGGGCGCCAGAGGGGTTCCGGCCAAAACCGACGGGCCCCCCGTCTGCACGAGGGGCCCGTCTGTCGGTGCGCCGCCAGGGACTCGAACCCCGGACCCGCTGATTAAGAGTCAGCTGCTCTAACCAACTGAGCTAGCGGCGCGCGCTGACGGCGTAACTCTACAGGACCCCGCGGGGTGCCCCGGACCACCCCGGTCGGCGGTACGCGCGGGGGAACGGCCGGGTCACCGGGCGTTTACGTCATTCGGACCGTCAACATGCGAGGGCGGCGGACGGTTGCGAGACTGACCGTCGTGCACAGCCGTGGAGGAAACGACCGGGAGTGTGAGGGGCGTCGCATGGAGTCTCCGGTGTCCGAGGAATCCGGTCCGGCCGGGCGCCCGCGCCCGCGCGGGTGTCCCTGATCGCCCGGTGTCCCCGTGCGCGGCGGACGGTCACGGATGGGCCGTTCGGGTGATGTGTCGGTGGCCTGGAATCGTGCATGGGTCTCCGTGCGGTCGTCCCGGCTGCCGCTCTCCGGGGCGCACGGCGCGTACGTCATGGGGCTCGGCCGGTCGGGAGAGCGCCGGGACGGCCGTATCGGAGCTTCCGGTTCCGCGGAGGGGCGCGGGGTGCCGGGCCGTCCGGGGCCGGAGACCTGGCGGCGGCTCTTCTCCTGACCGGCGCACCCCCGGCCGTGAGGCCGCGTCCTTCCGGTCCCAGGCATCCCCTGGCGGCCGGGTCCCCTTCGATGTGACGCATCTGGCGCGGAGGCTGGAGGCAGACACGCATGACCACGACGACGTCCCACATCCCCGAGCACGTTCCCGAGCCGGTTCCCGGTCCCGGGGCACCGCCGGACGGTCCGGCGGCCCCCCGCCCGGTCCGGCTCATCCACACCGAGTCCACCACGGAGATCCCCGTCCACCTGCTGTTCCGCGACGATCGCGGGGAGCGCTCTGGTCGCGGCGAGAGCGGTGAGCAGGGCCATCGGGACGACCCCGCCCCCGTGCCGGCGGGGCTGCGGCCCGCGGTCGTCGACCCTGAGCTGGTGGAGCGGCCGGCCCGGGTGCTGCCCGGTGCCGTGGGGGTGCTCGGCGGGCTGTGCGGGGCGGCGGGGTGCGTGGCCGCCGCGTGGTGGGCGGGCGTGCTGCCGCCGTTTGCCGCCGAGGCGAGGCTCGGACCCGCGCAGTGGGCGGCGTTCGCGGGCGCCGGGACGCTCGGGTTGTTCGGGTTCGGCGGGCTGGCCCGGGGGAGGACCGGGCGGGCCTGGGTGCTCGGCCTGTTCGGCCGTTACCGGGGGACCGTGCGGCGCACGGGACTGATGTGGGTCAACCCGCTGCTGCTGCGCCGCCGGGTCGACGTACGGCTGCGGCACTGGCGCGGTGAGCCGATGCCGGCGGCCGACCGGGGCGGGGTCGCGCTGCGGGTGGCGGTGCTGGTGGTGTGGCGGGTGCGGGACACCGCGCGGGCCACGCTGGGCGTCGAGGACCACGAGCGGTACCTCCGCGAGTGCGTGGAGGCGGCACTGCCCCGGGTCCCGATGGCGGCGCCGGGGGCCGGGCGGGCCGAGGTGGAGGCGGCGCAGGACGCGCTGACCCGGCTGGTGGCGGCGGACGCCGGGCCGGTCGGGGTCGAGGTGTTCGCGGTGCGGCCGGTGGGGGTGGAGTACGTGCCCGAGGTGGCCCCCGCGATGCACCGCCGCCGGCTCGCCGCGCTGGACGCCCAGCACCGGGCGAGCGTGCTCAGCTCGGTCGTGGATTCGGTGGAGGACACGGTGACCCGGCTGACGGTCCGGGGCCTGGTGGACCTGGACGACTACGAACGCACGGCCCTGGTGAAGGACCTGACGGTGGCGTTCTGCGCGGGCCGGGGGGAGACGGGGCCGTGAGCGGCCGGGAGCCGCCCCGCGGCCACGCACGACCCGGTCGGCCGTGGTGGCGTGTGCTGTACGCCGGCGGCAGGCTCGCGCCCCGCGACGGCGGGCACGGGCTGTACGCCGACGGCACGCCCGCGCCCCGCCACGGCGGGCACGCACCGCGACCGCCGCGGGACGGGGGCACACCGACGAGTGGTACGCGGGTGGACACGGTACGTACGCGGCATCGACGGACGGCGTGAACACCGGGGGTGGTACCGCCCCCGGTGGATCCGCCCCGGGGGACCGGGACGGCGGTGGGCGTCCGGCCGCCGTGGGGCCCGTGGAGGAGTCCGCCGGGGTGGGCCCGTCTGTTGCTCCGCTTGGCGGAACGGCCGGTCGGCGCGACTCGTGATGCTCCCGCCGTGGGGGGTGGGCCGTGGCGGGGCGGTGCCCTGCGGCTGTGGGCAGTCGGGGGCGGTGATGTGGGGCGTAATGACCGGGGTTGGCTGGGGGTGCCGGGAGGGTGGGCAGTGGGCCGTCGCCGTGGGGGGTGGGGTGTGGCGGGGCGGCGTCCTGCGGTTGCGGGCAGTCGGCGGTGGTGATGTGGGGCGTGATGACCGGGGGCGGCTGGGGGTGGCGGGCAGTGGGGTCCTTGAACGGCGGGGTGCGAGGAGGGCGGGCCTTGCGTCGGGGGCCGGCCGGCGCCCGCAGGGGCCCGGTGGGGAATCGGCGCTGCGATTGGTATGGACATGTTCAATCGGCGCCCATAATCTGAACTTGGTCTAGACCTAGTCGCACGGCTCAGTGAAACTCCCCCACGTTCTCCAGGAGCGCCAGCATGCGCACACGGACCAAGCTGTACGCAGCCGCGGTGGGACTGGCCACGACCGGAGCGCTCGCGTTCTCCTCCGGTGGTGCCAGCGGCCACGGCTACACCGATCTGCCGATCAGCAGGCAGAAGCTCTGCCAGAACGGCACGGTCACCAACTGCGGATCCATCCAGTGGGAGCCGCAGAGTGTCGAGGGCCCGAAGGGCTTCCCCGCCTCCGGTCCCGCCGACGGCCGGCTCTGCTCGGCCGGCAACGGACGGTTCGGCCAGCTCGACAGCCCGCGCACCCCGTCGGGCGGGGCCTGGCCCACCACCCGCGTGTCGGGCGGCCAGAACTACACCTTCCGGTGGCAGTTCACGGCCATGCACGCCACGACCGACTTCAAGTACTACGTCACCAGGCCGGGCTGGAACCAGAACCACAACCTGTCCCGGTCCGACCTCAACCTCACGCCGTTCCTCACGGTGCCCTACAACGGTCAGCGTCCGCCGCAGACCCTGTCGCACAGCGGCCGGCTGCCGTCCGGGCTCAGCGGCCACCACGTGATCCTCGCGGTGTGGACGGTGCATGACACGGGCAACGCGTTCTACGCCTGCTCCGACGTCACGTTCTGACCGGCTCACGACCGGTTCGAGCACGTCAAAGGGCCTCTCGCTCCCACGAGAGGCCCTTCCAGGTGCGCCGCCAGGGACTCGAACCCCGGACCCGCTGATTAAGAGTCAGCTGCTCTAACCAACTGAGCTAGCGGCGCATGACTCCCGCCGTCCGCTTTCCGCGGGCGGCGACAGAAAAATAGTACCCGGTCCCGGAGGGTGCTTCGACCACGGACATCACCCCGCAGGGGCGCTCCTAGATCGTCAGCGACAGCAGCACCGGCGCCGCGTTGCGGTTGAGGGTGTCGGCGGCCTGGCGCAGCCGGTGGGCGTGCTCGATCGGGAGGGACAGCGCCAGACAGCCCACCGAGGAGCCCGCCGTGATCGGGACGGCCGCGCAGACCGTGCCCACCGCGTACTCCTGGAGGTCCAGGACGGGCACCGTGGGCGGCTGCGACGCCAGCCGGGACAGCAGCAGCCGGTCGCTGGTGATGGTGCGCGAGGTGAGGCGGGCCATCCGGTGCCGGGCGAGGTGGTCGCGGCGGCCGTCGTGGTCGAGCTGGGTGAGCAGGCTCTTGCCCATCGCGGTGGCGTGCGCCGAGGAGCGGAAGTCCACCCACTCGTTGACCTTCGGGGTGGCCGGGCCGTCGGCGTACTGGGTGACCTCCACCTCGCCGTCGACGTACCGGGTGATGTAGACGGCCGCGCCCACCGAGTCGCGGAGCCGGTCCAGGGTGTGCTGGAGCTGGTCGCGCAGCGCCTGCCCGTGTCCCTCGGCGGAGCCGAGCCGGGCGAAGGCCGCCCCGGTGACGTACGCGCCGTCGGCGATCTGCTCGACGTAGGCCTCGCGGCGCAGCATCCGCAGGAGCGTGGTCAGCCGCTCGGCGGGGAGGCCGGTCTCGTGGGCCAGTTCGGTGTCGGTGATTCCGGTGCCCCGCCGTGCCACCGTCTCCAGGACGCGCAGGGCGTCCTGGACCGAGTGGTACGACGCGGTCGGCTCGTGCCTCAGCGCCACGGTTTCCCCCTGCGCTCGCTGGAAAGTCCTGGGGCCGCAATCCGGTCAGCCAATCCCCTCCACGATAGCCGTCAAACGGCTTGGGGGAAGCGGGTGTTGACGAGATCGCGGCCCTCCCAACTGCGGCGCCGACCCCCTGGCATATGCCAGAGGGATGACCCAGAGCCCGGACCTCGGGAGTTGTCCGCGCACGGCCCGTGACTACAGGACCGCGCTGAGGAACTCCCGGGTCCGGTCGTTCTCCGGCTCGTTGAAGATCTTCTCCGGCGGGCCCGTCTCGATGACCCGGCCCGCGTCGAACATCAGCACCTGGTCGGAGATGTCCCGGGCGAAGTTCATCTCGTGCGTCACACAGAGCATCGTGATGTCGGTGGTGCGGGCGATCTCCCGCAGCAGGTCGAGGACGCCCGCGACCAGCTCCGGGTCGAGCGCCGAGGTCACCTCGTCGAGGAGGAGCACCTTGGGCCGCATCGCCAGCGCCCGCGCGATCGCCACCCGCTGCTGCTGGCCGCCGGAGAGCTGGGTGGGGCGGGCGTCACACTTGTCGGCGAGGCCCACCATGTCGAGCAGCCCCTTGGCCCGCTCCACCGCCTCGTCCTTCGACATGCCGAGCACGGTGACCGGAGCCTCGGTGATGTTGCGCAGCACGCTCATGTTCGGGAACAGGTTGAACTGCTGGAACACCATCCCGATCTGCTTGCGCACCTCCCGCCGCTCCTTCTCGCTCGCCGGGAACAGCTTCTGCCCGTCCACGGTGATCGTGCCCTCGTCGGGCTTGAGCAGCGTCATCAGCAGCCGCAGGATCGTCGTCTTGCCCGAACCGGACGGGCCGATCAGGGTGACGTGCTTGCCGGCGTCGACGGAGAAGTCGAGGTGGTCGAGGACGGTGTTCTCACCGAACCTCTTGGTGACCTGCTCCAGGCGTATCAGCTCGCCGGAGCTGCGCTCGGGGCTCTTCTCGGGATTGGGGAGAGTGTCAGTGGGCAAGGCGTCGCTCCAGGGCTCGCAGGGCAAGGGAGGCCAGGTAGGAGATGACGATGAAGGCCACGCCGATCACCGTCAGGGGTTCGGTGAACTGGAAGTTCTGCTGCGAGAACAGCCGTGCCTCGCCGAGCATCTCCAGCACCGTGATCGCCATCAGCAGCGGCGTGTCCTTCAGCATGGAGATCACGTAGTTGCCGAGGGCGGGGACCACGCGGCGGACCGCCTGCGGCAGGATCACGGCCGTCCACGTCCGCCTCACCGGCAGGTTCAGCGCCGTGGCGGCCTCCCACTGGCCGACCGGCACCGCCTCGATACCGGCCCGGTAGACCTGCATCGTGTACGTCGAGTAGTGCAGACCGATCGCGGCCACACCGGTGGTGAGCGCCGAGAAGGTGATGTCCCACTCGGGCAGCACGTAGAAGAGGAAGAACAGCTGCACCAGCAGCGGGGTGTTGCGGACGAACTCGGTGACCACCCCGACCGGCCAGGTCACCCAGCGGGACGGCACCCGCATCAGCAGCGCCCACACCAGACCGAGGGCGAAGGACACCAGCGACCCCAGGACGAGGATCTGCAGGGTGACCAGCAGACCGTCCCAGAAGTGCGGCATGAAGTCGGAGACCGCGCTCCAGTCCCACTCCATCAGGCGGCACCCCCCACATTGCTCGTCTCAGGCCGCTTCAGCTCCGTGTCCGGGCTCGGCACCGGTGCCTTCCCCATGCCCGCCTTCAGCGTCTTCTCCAGCCCGCGCATCACCCGCGTCAGCAGGAACGCGATCACGAAGTAGATCAGCAGGATGTACGTGTAGATCTCCGCGCTCTCCTGCAACGCCAGCCGCACCAGGTTGCCGCTGAACGCCAGATCGCCCATGCCCATGATCGACACCAGCGCGGTGCCCTTGAGCAGCTCGATCAGCAGGTTGGAGAAGGGCGGGATCATCTCCGGCACCGCCTGCGGCAGCAGGATCAGCCGCATCCGCTGCCAGGGCGTGAAGCTCAGCGCGATGCCGCCCTCCTTCTGCGCCGGGTCGACCGCGGCCAGCGCGCCGCGCACGATCTCGGAGCCGTACGCCCCGTAGGTGAGACCGAGCGCCAGCGTGCCCGCCCACATCGGCACCAGCTGCCAGCCGAAGGCCGGCGGCAGCACGAAGAACACCCAGAAGATCATCACCAGCGCGGAGGTGCCGCGGAACACCTCGGTGTAGAAGCCCGCGAGGAAGCGGACGATCCACAGCCGGTGGGTGCGCGCGACGCCGATCACGAAGGAGACGGCCGTCGCCAGCAGCGAGCTGTGGACGAGCAGCTGGAGGGTGACCCAGACGCCTTCGAGTACGAGTTCCCACAGTCCGGATGTCATCCGCCGCACAACTCCTTCGCGGTCAGATCGGTCATCTCGTCCTCGGTGAACCCGAAGGGCTTGAGGATGCGCAGCAGTTCGCCGCTCTTCTTGAGCTTCCGCAGCTCGACGTTGAAGGCGTCCCGCAGGTTCGTCTCGTTGGGGCGGAAGGCGAAACCGCCGCCGTCGGTGTGCGGTTCACCGTCGACGATCGGCTGGAACGCCTCCGTCGCCTCGGTCCCGGCGGACTTCTTGACCACCTCACGCACCGTCAGCGCCGTCCCCGCGAAGACGTCCACGCGCCCGGCCTCGACGGCGTTCAGGCCGGCCACCTGGTCGGGAACGATCAGGATGTCGCTCTCCTTGTACCCGGCCTCCACCGCGTAGGCGATCTCGGCGTAGCCGGTACCGGTCGCGAACTTGGCCTTCTTCTCCACGACGTCCGTGTAGTCGTGCAGCCCGAGCGGGTTGCCCTTGCGCACGATGAACGCGTCGAGCATCTGGTAGTCGGGGTCGGAGAAGATGACCTGCTGGCAGCGGTCGGGGTTGATGTACATCCCGGCCGCCACCACGTCGAACTGCTGCGAGGCCAGACCGGGGATGAGGGAGCCGAACTCCGTCGGCACCGGCTGCACCCGGTCCACCCCGAGCCGTTTGAAGATGACCTTCGCCAGCTCCGGCGCCTCGCCGGTGAGCTCACCGTTCTTGTCGATGTAGCCGAAGGGGATCTCGCCCGCGATGCCCAGCCGGGCCACGCCCTGCGCCCGGAGCCGTTCGAGGAGGTCGCCGCCTTCCACGTCGGACGCGGTGGCCACCCGCGAGCAGCCGGCGGCCCCCAGCGCGCCGAGCGCCGCGACCCCCGCGAGCAGCGACCGGCGAGTGGGCCCGGCGGGACGGAACCTTCGGTCGGATATGCCCCATGGAGGGGTTCTGTGTGGTGGAGCCATGGCGGCGCGGCTACCCGAAGCCATGCGAGTTATTCCGGCCAGTTTCGGCCCCGTTCGGCGGTCGGGCGGTCTTGACCGGCGCGGGACCATGGGGGGCATGGCAGACCGATACCTCGAGATCTCCCTGGTCAAGCGCGCAGTCGGCTGCACGGCCCGACTCCTCGACGACCGGGCGCCGATCACCTGCGAAGCCGTCTGGAAATCCCTCCCGCTCTCCGGCGACGTCTACCACGCCAAGTACGCCCGCAACGAGATCTACGCCCTCTTCCCGCCCTTCGCCGACACCGAACCGCCCCTGGAGAACCCGACCGTCACCCCCGTCCCGGGCGACCTGTGCTACTTCACCTTCGCCGGCGCCGAGCTGGGCACCACCTCCTACGGCTACGACCGCGAGGTCCGCCCCGGCACCACCGTCGTGGACCTGGCCCTGTTCTACGAGCGCAACAACCTGCTGCTCAACGGCGACGTCGGCTGGGTGCCCGGCATCGTCTGGGGGCAGGTGGTGGAGGGCCTGGACGCCATGGCCGAGGCGTGCAACGACCTGTGGCGCACCGGAGCCGCCGGGGAGACCCTCAGCTTCCGGCGGGCGTGAGGCCCACCCCCGCCTCGTACAGCGCGTGCGCCGCCCGCAGGACCAGCGCGTCCCCGTGCCGGGCGGCCACCAGCTGGAGACCGATCGGCAGCCCGTCGGCGTCGCTGCCGACCGGCACCGTGGCGGCGGGCTGCTGCGTCATGTTGAAGGGGTACGTGAACGGCGTCCAGCCCGTCCACCGGCGGTGACCCGACCCCTTCGGCACCTCCGCCCCCGCCTCGAACGCCGTGACCGGCAGGGTCGGGGTGACCAGCAGATCGTAGGTGTCGTGGAAGCGGCCCATCCGGCGGCCCAGGTCCATCCGCACGTCCACCGCCGCCAGGTAGTCCAGCGCCGAACGGCGGGCACCGGCATCGCAGATCTCCCGCAGCCCCGGATCGAGCAGCTCCCGCTGCTCCCGGGTGAGGTGCTGCACCACCCGCGCCGCACCGGTGAACCACAGGGTGTGGAAGGCCTCCACCGGGTCGGTGAGATCCGGGTCGGTCTCCTCCACGTACGCGCCCAGCCCGGCCAGCCGCTCCACCGCCCGCCGTACGGCCGCCGCGACCTGCGGATCCACCCGCACCTGCCCGCCCAGCGTCGGCGAGTACGCCACCCGCAGCCCGCGCACCCCGCCCGTCAGCCCCTCCGAGAACGAGCCGGGCGCCGGGCCGAGCGCCGACCAGTCCCGGGAGTCCGGCCCGCCGATCACGTCCATCAGCAGCGCCGCGTCCGCCGCGTCCCGGGTCATCGGACCGACGTGCGCCAGCGTGCCGAACGCGCTCGCCGGGTACAGCGGCACCCTCCCGTACGTCGGCTTCAGCGCGAAGATCCCGCAGAACGCCGCCGGGATCCGCACACTGCCCCCGCCGTCCGTGCCCAGCGCCAGCGGACCCGCGCCCAGCGCCACGGCCGCCGCCGCACCCCCGCTGGACCCGCCCGCCGTACGCGCCGGATCGTGCGGATTACGGGTGACACCGCTCAGCGGGGAGTCCGTCACCCCCTTCCAGCCGAACTCGGGGGTCGTCGTCTTGCCCAGGAACACCGCGCCGTGCTCGCGCAGCCGGGCCACCGACGGCGCGTCCTCGTCCCAGCGGCCGGCCGGGTCGACGGTCCGCGACCCCTTCAGCGTGGGGGCGCCGCGCAGCAGCAGGATGTCCTTCACCGTGACCGGCACCCCGTCCAGCAGCCCGCACGGCTCACCGCGCCGCCACCGCTCCTCGGAGGCCGCCGCCCGCTCCAGCGCCTCCTCGGCGAACAGCCGCACGAACGCGTTCACCTCCGGCTGGACCGCCTCCGCCCGCTCCAGCGCCGCGCGGGTCGCCTCCACGGGGCCGATCGTGCCGCTGCGGTACCCGTCGAGGAGCCCTGCGGCGGTCAGGTCGGTGAGCTCGGACATCCGGCCTCCTTCACGCGTCAGTGACCGGGTACATACCCACGCTGCTTGTCGACCACGTTCGCCAGCGGCTCGCCCGCCACCCACCGCTCGTACAACTCCACGAACTGCGCACCGAGTTCGTCCCGCCAGCCGACCGTGTCCCCGCTCATGTGCGGCGACACCACCAGCCCGGGGAGCTCCCACAGCGGGCTGTCCGGGGTGAGCGGCTCGGTCTCGAAGACGTCCAGCGCCGCGCCCGCGATCCACCGCCCGCGCAGTGCCCGCGCCAGCGCCTCCTCCACGACCAGCTGCCCCCGGCCGATGTTGACGAAGTGCGCGGACGGCTGCATCACCCCGAACCGGCGGGCGTCGAACATGCCCCGCGTCCCCTCGGTCAGCGGCGCGGCGGCGACCACCCAGTCCGCGCGGGCGAGCAGCCGGTCCAGGTCCTCCGGCCCGTGCACACCGGAGCGCGCGGCCCGCCCGACCAGCGCGGTCCGCACCCCGAGCGCCCCGAGCGTGCCCGCGACGGCCCGGCCGATCGGCCCCGAGCCGACCACCACCGCCCGGGTCCCGGCGACCCGGCGCGTCTCCCGGTGCCGCCAGGTCCGCTCCCGCTGGAGGTCCAGCGTCCGCGGCAGGTCCTTGGCGAAGGCGAGGACGAGGGCGGCGACGTACTCGGCGATGGGACCGTCGAAGATCCCGCGCGCGTTGGTGACGACGGTGTCGGAGGCGGCGAGTTCCGGACAGAGCAGATGGTCCACGCCCGCGCTCGCCGTGTGCACCCAGCGCGGCCGGGGCCCCTCGCCCGGCCACGCCTCACGCACCGCGTGCGAGGTGAAGTCCCACACCAGCAGCACGTCCGCGGACGGCAGCCGCTCGGCAAGCGTCGAGGCGTCGGCGTGCTCGACCCTGACCCGGCCGGTGAGCCTGCCGAGGCGGGGGAGCGGATCGGCGTCGAGGACGAGCAGCGTGGGCGTGGTCATGAGCCGCCGTTTCTCCGGCCCGGCCGGGTCGTCGCAAACCAATGGCAGAAGTCTGAGATGCGCGGATTGACCACGCTCGCACCCGAACCTACCGTCGTCAACACGGGCGTTCCCGCGATCCGTTGTGTGCTCGTCTCCCAGCGTGAGGCCGGTGCTGACATGGACGTCTCCTTTCTCGGCGGCCCCGGCCCGCAGCGCGGTGTCGGTATCGTCGCCCCCTTCGACTTCGCGCTGGACCGCGAGCTGTGGCGCTGGATCCCGGACGAGGTCTCCCTGCACCTCACCCGCACGCCGTACGTGCCGGTCGAGGTGAGCCTCGACCTCGCCCGGCTGGTCAGCGAGCACGAGACGCTCGGCGACGCCGTGCGCACGCTCACCGCGGTCACGCCCGAGGTCGTCGCCTACGCCTGCACCTCGGGCAGCTTCGTCGGCGGGATCCTCGGCGAACGGGCGATGTGCGAGGCGATGAGCCGGGCCGGCGCGGTCCCGGCGATCACCACCTCCGGCGCGCTGCTGGAGGCCCTGGTGGAACTGGACGTACGCCGGGTCGCCCTGGTCACCCCCTACACCGTCTCGGTCACCCGGGCGCTGGAGCACTACGTGGCCCGGGCCGGCGTCACCGTCACCGGCTGCGCCTACATGGGCCTGACCCGGCACATCTGGAAGGTCACCTACCGGGAGGTGGTGGACATGGCCCGGCGGGCGGCGGTGCGCGGACGGCTCGGCGCGGCGGACGCGCTGTTCCTGTCCTGCACCAACCTCCCGACCTACGACGTCATCCCCCAGCTGGAGGCGGAGCTGCGCATACCGGTCATCTCGGCCAACCAGGTGACCGTGTGGGCGGCGCTGCGCCGATTGGGTACACGGGCGGTGGGACCGTATCAGGCGCTGATCGACGTGTCCGCGCGCTCCGGGACCGTACTGCCGGGCCAGACATCGGGCTCCGTACTGCCGGACGAGACGTCCGGATCGGTACTGCCGGGCCGGGCGGCCGGTTCCGTACTGCCGGACGTGCCGGAAGAGAAGCAGCAGGAAGGCTGGACATGACCGCACTGGGATTCCTCTACCCGGGCCACTCCGCAGAGGACGACTATCCGCGTATCGAGCAGTTGCTGGGCAGCGACGTCCGGGTGGACCTGGTGCACACCGACATCGGCGAGGACGCCCACCGGGTGGACGCCCTGGTGCAGATGGGCGCGCCCGAACGGCTGGCGGCGGGACTCCAGCAGCTGCGCCTGTCCGGCGCCGAGGCGGTGGTGTGGGCCTGCACCAGCGGCAGCTTCGTGCACGGCTGGGACGGCGCCCACGAGCAGGTGCGCAGCCTCGCCATGGCGGCCGGCATGCCCGCCTCCTCCACGTCCTTCGCCTTCGTGCACGCGCTGCGGGAGATCGACGCCCGGCGGGTCGCCGTCGGCGCCACCTACCCGGACGACGTGGCGGTCCTCTTCGCCGACTTCCTGCGGGCCGGCGGGGCCGAGGTCACCGGGGTGCGCAGCTCCGGGATCATCACCGCCGCCGAGGTCGGCACCTGGGGCGAGACGGAGCTGTTCGCCCTGGCCCGCGCGGCCGACACCCCCGACGCCGACGCGGTGCTCCTGCCGGACACCGCCCTGCACACGATCGCCCACATCCCCGCCCTGGAGAAGGAGCTGGGCAAGCCGGTCCTCACCGCCAACCAGGTCACCGCCTGGGAGTGCCTGCGCCTGGCCGACCGCCGGGTGAACGCACCGGAGCTGGGCGCGCTGTTCACCCGGGAGCCGATCGTCCAGGTGTGACTGCGGGTCCGTGAAGGCGCGCCACGGAATAGAAGGGGTGCGTCGCCTGTTGTGGACCGGGGACGGCGCGCGCGTGCTGCCACCCACCCGGGAACGGCACACGGGTGCCACCGCCCGGGGAACAGCGCACGTGCTGCCCCGGCAGGGAACAGCGCAGGTGCTGCCCCGGCAGGGAACAGCGCACGTGCTGCCCGACCGATAACAGCGCACGGCGACACAGCGACACACAGGAGGCACCCCACCGTGGCCGCAGACGACACCGCAGCCGACGGCATCCGAGGCACCGCCCAGGGGGACGCCCCCGTCCCGCTCTCGGTGCTCGACCTGGTCACCGTGGGCGCCGGCAGCACCGCCACGGACGCCCTGCGGACCAGTGTCGACCTGGCCCGCCTCGCCGAGTCCCGCGGTTTCCACCGCCACTGGGTCGCCGAGCACCACTCCATGCCGGGCGTCGCCTCCTCCTCACCGGCGGTGATCCTCGCCCACCTCGCCGCCCACACCACGCGCATCCGCCTCGGCTCCGGCGGGGTGATGCTGCCCAACCACGCGCCGCTGGTGATCGCGGAGCAGTTCGGCACCCTGGAGGCCCTCGCCCCGGGCCGTGTCGACCTCGGCCTCGGCCGCGCCCCCGGCACCGACGGGGCCACCGCCGCCGCCCTGCGCCGCACCGACCGGCTGAACGAGGGCGCCGACGACTTCCCCCAGCAGCTCGCCGAGCTCACCCGCTTCCTCGACGACGACTTCCCCGACGGCCACCCCTACGCCCGTATCCACGCCGTGCCCGGCCCGGTGCAGGCGACCTCGCCCGGCGGCGTGCAGTCCCCGCACCGCCCGCCGATCTGGCTGCTCGGCTCCTCCGGCTTCAGCGCCCGGCTGGCCGGTATGCTCGGCCTGCCCTTCGCCTTCGCCCACCACTTCTCGGCGCAGAACACGATCCCGGCACTGGACCTCTACCGCGACTCCTTCCGCCCCAGCGAGGTCCTCGACGCCCCCTACGCCCTGATCGGCGTCTCCGCCCTCGCGGCCGACGACGAGAAGGAGGCCCGCCGCCAGGTGCTCGCCTCCGCGCTCAACATGGTCCGGCTGCGCACCGGCCGCCCGGGGCTCGTGCCGACTCCGGAGGAGGCGGAGGCGTACGACTTCTCCCCGATGGAGCGGGACTTCATCGACTCCTGGAACGCCAACGTGATCCACGGCACCCCGGACGAGGTCCGCACCGGCCTGGACGAGCTGCACAAGCGCACCGGCGCCGACGAGCTGATGCTCACCGCCAACGCCCACGGCGGCGACGTACGGCTGCGCTCCTACGAGCTGATCGCCGACGCCTACGGATTGCCCACGCCCGCCTGAACCCCGGGCACCCCGGGCGTGCCCAGCAGTTCGGAGATGCGGTCCGGCGACACCGGACGGGAGTACAGCCAGCCCTGACCGGTGTCGCAGCCGATCCGGCGCAGCCGCGTCGCCTGCGCCGACGTCTCCACGCACTCCGCGGTGACGGTCAGCCCGAGCCGGTGGGCGAGCTGCACCATCGCCTCGACGATCACCTCGTCCGCGGGGCTCGCCTTGGCCGTACGGTCCTCGATCTGGAAGCCGCGTACGAAGGAGCCGTCCAGCTTCAGCACCGAAACCGGCAGCCGGCTGAGGTAGGCCAGGTTCGAGTAGCCGGTGCCGAAGTCGTCGATGGCGATGCGCACGCCCATGTCGCTGAGCGCCTTCAGGGTCTGGATCGGCCGCCCGGAGGAGCCCATCACCGCCGACTCGGTCAGCTCCAGCTGGAGCAGCTGCGGCGCGAGGCCGGTCTCCTCGAGGGTGTCGGCGACGTCCGCCACCAGGTCGGAGTCCCACACCTGACGGACCGCCACGTTCACGCTGACGAAGATCGGCGGCCCGTCCGGGTACTCCACCTGCCAGTCCCGGGCCTGCCGGCAGGCCGTGCGCAGCACCCAGCGGCCGAGGGGCACGATCGAGCCGTCCTCCTCCGCGAGGGAGATGAACCGATTCGGCGTGAGCGTGCCGAACCGCGGGTGGTGCCAGCGGATCAGCGCCTCCACGCCGTGCACCCGGTCGTCCTCCATGCCCACCAGCGGCTGGTACTCCAGCGCGAACTCGCCCCGGTCGATGGCCGGGCGGAGCGTGGAGGCGAGCGCCTGGCGGGTCACCCGGTGGGCGTTGCGCTCCGGGTCGAACAGGGTCCAGCGGGACTTCCCGTCGGCCTTCGCCCAGTACAGCGTCGTGTCGGCGGCCTGCATCAGCGCGGTGGGCGTGGTCCCGGCGGCATGCCGCTCGACCACCCCGATCGACGCCGACACCGACAGCCTGCGCCCGGACAGGTCGAAGGGCGCCTGGATCGCGTCGAGCAGCGACTCGGCGAGATCGGCGAGCTGTTCGGTGCCGGTGGAGTCCTCCACGAGCAGCGCGAACTCGTCCCCGCCGAGCCGGGCGACCAGCGGCGTGCCGGTGCGGGCGGCGTCCTTCGCGCACCGCGTGAGCCGCTCGGCGACGGCGGTCAGCAGCTGGTCGCCGACCCGGTGGCCGAGGGTGTCGTTGACCGCCTTGAACCCGTCCAGGTCGAGGTAGCACAGCCCGATCCGGCCCGTGCCGCTCTCCTCGTACGTCTCCGCCTCCAGCGCCTGCGTCAGCCGCTCGAAGAACAGGGTGCGGTTGGGCAGCCGGGTCACCGGGTCGTGCATCCGTACGTGTCGCAGGCGTTCCTGCAGTTCGCGGTGGTCGCTGATGTCGGCGACCGACAGCAGCACGCCCCCGTCGTCGGCGGGCAGCGGGGCGACCGTCACCCGCACCCACAGGGCGTGCCCCTCCGGGTGCTTCAGCCGGCGGGTGCAGCGCAGCCGGGCCCGCCGTCCGCGCAGCATCTCCCGGTAGGCGTGCCAGGTGCGGGCGTCGGAGGTCAGATCCACCAGGTCGGCGGCGACGGCCCCGGTCAGGGTCTCCTGGTCGCGGCCCAGCAGGCCGGCGAGGGCCGCGTTGGCGCCGGAGACCACACCCTCGCGGTCGACCACGGCCATGGCGAGCGGCGCGGCCGTGAAGACGGAACGGTACGACGGGGGGGACGGCGGGGCGGGGTCGTACGGGACGGGGTGTTCGGCAGGCGGTGGTGGTTCGGTACCGGCAGACGTGATGATCTCACTTTCTGTGATGACCGACCGCTGGAGTTCCGTCGCGGGCGCCGGCCCTTCGGACGTTCCGCTCACCACTCGCTCCCGCAGTGCACTCGATCGCTGTCCGCCGCTGTCCGTGCAGGAAAGTCTCTCAGTACCAGGAAGTGTGCCGATCATAGAGGCCCGCGCCGGGGCCTTCCAGCCACTGTCGGGTCTTCCCTGCGGATCCGCATCTCCGCCCGATCGTTTCTGCCCGCGGGGGGACGGCTTATGCGGACCTTCGACCGGTTGTGACGTTCCGTGAGTGAACCGGGAGGGCTGTGAGTGAACCGGGAGCGCGACCGCGTTCGGTCCCGCCCGGATGCCCGCCGTTCTCACCCGTCCGGTGCAGCTGAACAGGGCGCGGTACGGCACATCGCCACAGTCTGGGGTGCGGTGTCCCGCGAACCGTCTCCCGGAGGTCCCCGTGCCGCGTCAGCTCACCCCGGGAGGACTCGGTCGTGAGGCACTGCGGAACCGGCTCGCCCGATCGGGTGTACGGCCCCTGCTGAACCGCTGGCGCACCACCGCGGCGATGTGCACCACCATGTCGGCGCTCGCGGCGACCTCCATGGTGAACGTCCCCTCCGGCGCCGAGCCGTTCTCCGCGGCACCCTGCGCCCTCACCCGTACCGACGCCCACCACTCCGAGGGCCTGGACACCTGGAACGCCGCCTACCCCCGCCCCGCCCGCTCCCTGGACGCGGTGATGGTGTTCCTCTCCTTCCCCGACTCCCACCCCCTGACCACCCCCGCCGAACTCGCCGCCGACCACTTCCCCGCCACCAGCCGCTTCTTCCGGCAGGCCTCCTACGGCGCCTTCACCCTGCGCCCGCACCCCCTGCGGCAGTGGATCCGCATGCCGCGCCCCTCCACCGAGTACGCCATACAGCGCGACTGGACCGTCGCCCACCGCGCGGCCTACCTGCGCGACGCGCTCGCCGCCACCGACCGGCACGTCGACTACGCCCGCTACGACGTCGTCTACTTCGTCGCCGACCCCGACGCGCCGGGCGTGGACTCCGACGCCACCAAGGTCGTCAACCTGGACCGCCCCCTGCGCGCCGACGGGACCGACATCCGCCGTGTCGTCACCGTCTTCGAGAACCACCCCCCGGACCGGCTCGTCCTCGCCCACGAGACCGGCCACGTCTTCGACCTGCCCGACCTCTACCACCGGCCCGCGGACGGCAAGGGCGACTGGGACACCCACGTCGGCGACTGGGACCTGATGGGCAGCCAGTTCGCCCTCGCCCCCGATCTCTTCGGCTGGCACAAGTGGAAGCTGGGCTGGCTGGGACCCCGGCAGGTGCGGTGCGTGCAGGACGGGCCGGTACGGCTGACGCTGGAGCCGCTGGGGGCCGGCCCGGGAACACCGGTGACCGGGGCCGCCGGGGCACCCTCCTTCGGCCTCGGCCGGGGCACCAAGCTCGCGGTCGTCCGCACCGGCGCCGACACCGCGCTCGCCTTCGAGGTGCGCGGAAAGGTCGGCAACGACACGGCGGCCTGCCGGGAGGGTGTGCTGGTCTACCGGGTGAGCGGCGACGTCCGCTCCGGGCGCGGCCCCGTCGAGGTGATCGACGCCCACCCGCACACCGAGGCCTGCTGGGAGGACTCCGTCTACCCGCCCCTCGCCGACGCGCCGGTCGCCCTCGGCGAGAGCTTCACGGTGCCGGGCACGTCCGTACGGGTGGAGGTGGAGGGGCGTACGGCGTCGGGGGCGTGGACGGTGAAGATCAGCACGAGATAACCGTCGGAACATGACTGAGGCCCCTCGCTGCTGCGAGGGGCCTCACTCATGTCGTGCGCCGCCAGGGACTCGAACCCCGGACCCGCTGATTAAGAGTCAGCTGCTCTAACCAACTGAGCTAGCGGCGCCTGCTGACGTCGTAGACATTAGCACCACGATCGGCGGGAGGAAAAATCGATATCCGCACGGCCGCCCGCGCCGCCCGTACGGCCGCCCACAGCAGTACCTCCGGGCCCGGCAGCCAGGGACGACGGGTGTCGGGGGCGACCAGCCAGCGGCCGGTACCCCCCGGCTCGGCCGGCTCCACGGGCGCCGGGAGCGTCACCGCGTCCCCGGCACCGTGGCACAGCAGCGGCGGCACCCCGTCCGTCCGCGCACCGCGCGCACCCCACTCCTCCCACTCCAGAAGCGCCGGCAGCCGCTGGGCGGTACCGGGCGCGGCGAAGAGCAGCATCCGCCCGCGGTACTCCGCCACGGGGCCGGACCCCGGCCCCTCCTCCCACATCCGGTCCAGCATCCGGCGCCCGAACACGGAGGTGACGCTCACCACGTCGAAGACCACACCGCAGGGCAGCACGACCGGGGCGTCCGGCCGCTCCCCCCAGTGCGAGAGCGTGCTGCGCGGATACGTTCCCGCCGAGGCGAGCCAGGCGGCACCGTCCGGGGTGACACCGCTGACGTCGGAGACATTCCGTGTACTGCTCATGACGGATACATCTACCGCCGGTGAGGGAACGGTTCCGCAGAGTCGCCTGAACCGCTGACGCGAGACCGGCCGACCGAGTATCCTGCCCACCCGGCATATGCCACACCCGTTCGAGCGGCGCGTCCCCGGAAACTCAGGCGGGGTCGGCGAGGTACCCCGGTCCGTCCCCGCCCCGCATCAGCTCCCGGCCGAACTCGACCATCTTCTTCGCGTAGTCCTCGGTCCACTCGGCACGCTCGGCGATGTCCGCCGTCGTCAGCCGGTCGAAACGCCGGGGATCGGCCAGCTGGGCCGCCGCCATCGCCTGGAACTCCGTCGCCCGGTCCGCCGCGGCACGGAACGCGAGCGTCAGCTCGGTCGCCCGCTCCAGCAGCGCGCGCGGATCCTCGATCGACTCCAGGTCGAAGAAGTGCTCCGGATCCGAGGCCGCCTCCGCGGGCTCGAACAGCAAGGGCGCGGGGCGTAGCCGCGGCTGCTCCCGACGCGGCGCCTGCTCCGCCATGAGATCTCCTTCACGTACGACGATCGCCCCCCGGTAGGCGGGCCACCGTCCATTGTCCCGCGCCCACGCAAGAGGGCCTCGACACCGCGTTCGGCGGTGCCGGTCACACTGGGAGCTTCGAAGGGTTTCAGGCCACTGAGGAGGCTCCGTCCGGCGAGGGCTCCTCCGGTCGGTGATCGTCGTGCGCGGTGAAGACGAAGGCCGAGTGGTCGCCGTCCAGGTCGATGGTCAGTGACGCGTTCAGTGCCCTGGCCAGGCGGTTGAGCAGCGGCAGGGTCGGTACCGAGTCGCCACGCGCGGTAGGGAAGGGCGTCTCGGGGCGGCCGGATGCGCTCGGCGCATCGTTCAGTCCCTCGCGGGAACCCCGAGGCGGGCAAGGCTGCGGTCGTGCGGGCGGCTGAGAATCAGCAGCGCACAGGTGGCGCCGATCAGCGCGCAGAACATGTCCCACTGGGTGTCCCAGACATCGCCTTGCGTGCCCAGGAACGCGTCGGCCGCCTGTCCGCCGATCACGGCCGCCAGCCACTCCAGCATCTCGAAGGTGGCGCTGAAGGCGAGGCAGGCGCAGACGGTCAGCGGGGGGAGCCAGCGACTGCCGCGCAGGGGCGAGGTCCGGACGAGAAGCTCCCGGACCAGGATCGCCGGGACGAAGCCCTGCATGAGGTGTCCGAAGCGGTCGTAGGGGTTGCGCTCCAGACCGAACCAGTCGCGCACCCAGTCTCCGGCCGGAACTTCCGCGTACGTGTAGTGCCCGCCGACGATGAGGACGAGGGCGTGGACGGCCAGGAGGCCGCACAGCAGACCGCTCAGCGGAAACCGCCGGCGCAGCAGGACCGCCATCGGCAGGCCCACCATCACCCACACCGTTTCCAGCACCCAGGTCGTCGGGTCCTTGGCACCGAACGCCGACACCACGAGCGCCACCGCGACGAGGACCGCGAGAACGGCGGGCAGTCGCCGGCCGCCACGGCCCGGGACCGGGAGTGCGCGGTCCGGTGATCCGGCAGACGCGGGGAAGGACGGCATCAGTGGCTCCTCATGTCCGAGTCCCCGACTGTCCGGCGGTCCAGCCGTCCGGGGAGTACCGCCATCCTCGACGCGCCGTGACATCCCGGCATGAGTACGCCTACTCAACTGCTCTGCGTGCCAAGCACGTTGGCCCCCTGGGGCAGCCAGGCCACCCGGCGCCCAGCGTGCCGGTACGGACGAGTGCCGTCTTCCTGGGGTGGTCAGGGTCGCCAGGTCACCCGGTGTTTCGCCAGGTGGGCCAGGACTGCCTGGTTCGCTTCCCAGCCGTCCGGGAATTTGACGAGTGTGCCCAACTGGACTGGTTCTGTGGAGGGGTAGTCGTCCAGGAGGTCGGATACGCCGTCGCGGCAGATGACGATGCAGGCGTGGCGGTGGCGGGAGGTCAGGACGCAGAGGCGGCCGGTTTCGAGGTGGAAGGCGGTGGCGTCGGGGCGGCCGGAGAGGGGGTGGAGGACGACGGTGACGTCGTACTCGCGGCCCTGGAGGCGGTTGGCCGTGTCGACCGTCACGTTCGGCACGCCGAGTTCCGCCAGGGCCGTGCGGATTGCTGCTGCCTGGTCGCGGTGGGCGGTGCCTACGGCGATGCGGTCCGCGGTGAGGGGGGTGGGGGTGGGGGAGCGTTCGGAGGTTGATGCTCCCTCGCGGTCCAGGAGGCGGCGGATGGTGAGGGCTACCGCCTGGATTGCTTCCGGGTCCGTGCGGGGGGTGTGGCGGGCGGGGAGTTGGAGGAGGCCCCAGCCGGATGTCGCCGCCTCGTCGATGACCCGGTCGGGGGCCGAGCCGTCGGACGGGACGGAGAAGGTGAGGCCGCGGTCGGCGTGGTCGGTGCCGCTGCGGAACGGGGTGTACGGGTAGAAGGCGTCCGAGACCAGGGGGGCGGCGGAGGCGGGGAGGCGCCAGGAGACCGGGAGGCGGTGCTGGGGGAGGTCGGGATTGTGGGCGAGGAGGGTGGTGACGGCTGAGCCGGAGGGGTCGTAGGAGAGGCCCGCCCACTGTTCGGCGCCGACGATGGAGAAGGGGTCCAACTGGCCCGGGTCGCCCACGAACAGGGCTCGGTCGAAGAGGCCGGCCACGGCCAGCAGGGAGTCCGAGCGCATCTGGTAGGCCTCGTCGACGATCGCGTGCTGCCAGGGCTCCACGCCCTTGACGTGTGCCCACTTCGCCGCCGTGGAGATGACGACGGGCAGGCCCGTGAGGTCGGCGGGCTTCGCCGACTTGCGGACGTTGTCCAGCGCGTCGAGCGCCTTGTCGTAGGGGTCGGTGTCGCTGCTGTGGAGGCGGCCCACCGGGAGGTCGGGGTTCTTCTCGGCCAGGCGCAGGACCAGGTCGTCGACCTGGGCGTTGGTCTGGGCCACCACCATCAGCGGGCGGCCCGCCTCCGCCAGCTCCAGGGCCGCGCGCACCACGAGCGTGGACTTGCCGGCGCCGGGTGGGGAGTCGACGACCACGCCGCGCGCGGTGCCGTGCAGGGTGTCGTGGAGGATCGCGTCGGTGGCGCGGGTGGCTGCCGCGCCCGGGTCGAAGGCGGTGGGGGAGGCGGGGGCGGTCACAGTACGTCCTCATCGGTCACCTGGTCGGCGGGCTCCGGTACGGGCTCCTCACCGGGCGGGCCGCCATGGGTCCACGGGGTCTCCTCCGGGTCGGGGAGTTTCGCCCCTCCGCGCGGTTCGTGCTCGAACAGCGTGAAGCACACGTGGTCGCCCTTCTCGGGGACCGATCCCTCCTCCGGTTCCTTGCCCCGGCCCATCCTGTCCAGGACACGGAGGACCAGGAGACCTGATTCGGGGCCGTCCTCGTAGTCCACGAACTCCGTGGTCTGCGGTTTTCCGTTCAGGGAGCGGTAGGCCTTCACGCGCTCGCCGAGGTACGGGGTGTCGTCCGTGCGGACGGTGATCAGCGGGCGGGGGCTCGGGCGCTTGCTCTCGGTGTAGGTCATCACGACGTCGACCACCTCGCCGGCGAACGCTTCTCCGGACAGCCGCCGGGCCGCCATCACCAACGGGTCGTCGAGGGCTTCCTGGGCTTCCAGGCGGGACTGTTCGCGCTCGCGTGTGGCGAGCTTGTTGGCGGCGGTCACCGCGTCGTCGCGGCGGGGCTGTGGCGGTTCGCCGGACAGGACACGGTCGCGGTGGCCGGTGAAGGACCAGCGGTCGCGGGTCCAGCGTTCCTCGACGCGTGTGCCCTCCGGAAGCTCCGCCAGCAGGTCGAGGCCCCGCCACACCGCGTCCCACGTGGGTCGCGTGCGGCTCTCCACCAGGGCGCGGACCTCCCGTTCGGCCGCGGTGAGGGTGCCCAGGCGGTCGTCGGCCTCCAGGCCGTCCTCCGCCGCCGCGAGGGCGGTGCGGGCGCGGTCGTAGCGCTCGATCGCGGGGGCGAGGAGCTTGTTGTCGAAGGCCGGGTCGGTCGCCGGGCCCGCGGGCGGGCAGAGCAGCTGGCCGGCGGCGTCCCGCGCGTGTTCGGCCTCCTGCGCGGCCTCGGCGCCGGAGCGGCCGTCGGGCGGGGCGATCCACGCGAGCAGGGCGCCCAGGTGCTGGTCCTCAAGGGTGGACTGACCCGTTGCCCAGTGCCGGCCCAGGACGTCCGTCATGGCCAGGAGGAGGGAGGAGCCGGGGACGCGGGCCCGCTCCCCGAAGTGCGTCAGCCAGCGGCCGAGCAGGGGGACGCGGGGCGGTGCCGGGAACGGGGTCTCCGGGTCCTGCTCCGCCGTGCGCCGGAAGCGCATGGAGCGGCCGAGCAGCCGTACGAGGTCGATGCCGGCCCGGGACGGCACGATCAGCTGGGGCGCGTCCGAGCACAGCTCGACCTCGACCTTGACGCGCTTGCCGGTCTCCGGGTCGGTCTCGGAACGCTCGGCGGCCTCCACGGTGTCCGCGAAACCGTCGACGTACGGCAGTACGACGTCGGCCAGCTCGGCGAGGAACGCGAACCGCAGGTCGCGGTCGCGCGGCTGGGGGACGACCAGGAGGCGGGGAGCGTCCCGGTCGGTGCCGACCAGTGCGCCGAGGGGGGCGCCCGCCTCGCCGGCCGTGGTGAGCGGGACGAAGACCAGAGGGCGGTCGGACAGGTGCCGGTGCCTGACGGTGGCGGCGGGCTGGGCGCGGCCGGTGCTGACGGCCTCGAGGCGGGCGAGGGTGGCGATCAGGGACAAGGGGCCACCTCCGGGGCGGCGGTGGTCGTGGTGCGAAGGGCCTCCGCGCGCAGGGCCGCCGCCCTGCGGAGTGCGGCCACCGCCGGGTCGTCGGGGTCACCGGCCTCCCCGCGCGCCGCCGCCAGTACGTCCTCGACCGTCGTCAGACCGCCCAGCTCCGCCCGTACCGGACGGCCGAGGGAGGTCACCGCGCCGGCCGCGCGGGAGCGGTCCCGGCAGTGGAAGGCCAGCTCGCACGCGGAGAGGCACTCCGGGGCGTAGGTCGCCGGGACCGATTCCACTGCCTGCGTCAGCTGCTCGGCGGGCAGCTCCGGGGAGAAGCAGGTGCCCTCGGGGAGCGTGTCGGCGATCTCCTCGATACGCGTGAGCCGGGTCAGCTGGCGGGCGGTCACCGCGCGCTGTTTGCGTACGTCCACGGCGGACGCGGTGGGGAGGTTGGAGAAGTCCTTCGGGCAGACCAGGAGGACGCGGTGCCGTACGCGCGGGGCGGGGTCCAGGCGCGCCGCGACCTGCTCCAGGGCCAGCACGTACACCGCCGCCTGGCGGGCCGCCGCGCCGACCTTCGCCGGGTCCGCGGCGCCGTCCAGCATCGGGAACGACTTGATCTCCACGACCGTCCAGCTGCCGTCCGGGTGCACCACCACCGCGTCCGGCTCCAGATGGGCGGGGGAGCCCGCGACGTCGAGCGCGAGCATGGGGTGGTCGAGCAGTGTCCAGGAGCCCGGTGTCCCGGTGGCCTCGCGCAGCGCCAGCTCGGTGCGGGCCGTGCGGCCCTGGGGGCCCTGCGCGGTCAGGTCGGGCACGTGGGCGCCGGCGGGCGGCTCGGCCGCGCGGTCGAGCTTCTCGTGGGCGAGGCGCAGCAGCTCCGTACCGCCGTCCGCCTTGACCTTCGCCTCGAACGCGTTGCCCCGCACGAACGCGAACTGCGACTGGCCGAAGACCGAGGGTGAGCCCAGCGCGCTCGCGAGCGCCGCCTTGTTCACCCCGGCGCCGTCGAGGATCGCGCGCCGTCTGCAGCCCGGGTTGGCGGCGAGGGCGGCCAGGGCGCGCGCGTCCAGCGCCTTGGCCGGGACCTCCGGGCCGCGCAGCTCAGCGAGCCGGTGCCGGAGCGTCTTCGTCCGCGTCCGAGGGGGAGGCACCCGGTCCGGAGTCCGGTCCGTACCGCGGTTCGGGGTGCCGCTGCCGTGGAATTCGCTCACCCGCGGAAGTCTGGCATCCGGCACTGACAATCGTGGAATGCGAGGCGGACGGGGCCACCGGGACGGGGGCGGTGCGGGCGCGGAAGCGGGCCTTCGCCAGGTCGGCGTACCGCATCACGTGGGGGGCCAGCAGGAAGCCCGCGCCCATGACGGCGGCGCCCGCGGCCGCGTCGAGGAAGTAGTGGTTCGCGGTGCCCATCACGACGATCGTGGTCACCAGGGGGTAGACGACCGCCGCCGTCCTCGTCAGGCGGGTGCGCCCGTATTTCCAGAGGATCACACCGCACCACAGGGCCCAGCCCACGTGCAGGCTCGGCATCGCCGCGTACTGGTTGGTCATGCCGCCCAGCCCGCGCGGGGCGCTCGCCTCGCCGCCCCACCAGCCGTACGAGCTGTAGTACGCCATCGTGTCCACGAAGCCGTGACTGGCCTCGAGCAGCCGGGGCGGACACGTGGGCAGCAGGGTGAAGCCGATCAGGCCGATGAACGTGGACGTCATCAGCCAGGTGCGCGCCGCGCGGTAGCGCACCGCGTGGGAGCGGAACAGCCAGACGAGGACCGCCGGGGTCACCAGGTAGTGCAGCGACGCGTACCAGAAGTCCGCGGGTATGCCTATCCACGGCTCGCGCGTGAAGAGACGGTTCAGCGGGTGCTCCGCGTTGAGGAACAGCGCCTTCTCTATGCGCAGGATCGCCAGGCCGTGGTCCACGGCGTCGGCGACGTCGCCCCGTACGACCAGACGCCCCGCCGAGTAGCAGGCGTACACCAGGAGGATGAGCGGCAGCTCGGTCCACCAGCGCAGCCGGGTCGCCGGGACCGCCTCGGTGCCCGGTGTCTCGGTGTGCGGCATCCGATCGCTCCCCCTCGTTCTCGCGCGCTCGCGCGCCGCTCGTTCGGCGGCCAGTCACTCTACGGTGTCCTGCGCGTCCCCCGTGAGACGCCCTCGGCCCTCATAGACGCAAAGATCTCCTGCCGGGTTGCCACCGACCAGGGTGCGCGAAGATGGAGGGGTTCCGCTTGCGATTTCTGTGAATGTCAGGAAGGTCTCCCATGGCACCGCGCATCCTGCTGGCCCGGCACGGACAGACCGAGTGGTCGTTGTCCGGCAAGCACACCGGCAGGACCGACGTACCGCTCCTGGAGGAGGGGCGGCGGGGGGCCAAGCTGCTGGGGGAGCGGCTGCGGCGGGCGCCGTTCGACGGGCTGCCGGGTGTCGAGGTGCGGACCAGTCCGCTGGTGCGGGCGCGGGAGACGTGCGAGCTGGCGGGGTTCGGGGAGCGGGCGTCCAGCTGGGACACGCTGATGGAGTGGGACTACGGGGCGTACGAGGGGATGACGCCGGGGGAGATACAGGCCGTTCGGCCGGGGTGGCTGATATGGCGGGACGGGGTGCCCGGGGGCGAGAGCCTGGGGGAGGTTTCGGCGCGGGCGGACGAGGTCGTGGAGTGGGCGCGGTCGGGTGAGCGGGATGTGCTGGTCTTCGCCCACGGGCATATTTTGCGGGCGATCGGGGCGCGGTGGTTGGGGCTGTCGTTGGAGTTCGCGGCGCGTATCCGGTTGAACCCGACGTCGCTGTCGGTGCTTGGGTGGGCGTATGGGGAGCCGGCGATCGAGTCGTGGAACGAGCAGGGGCATCTGATTCCCTGAGCGGGGTGCGTTGACCTGTGCGGTCGGGTGGGGCTGGGTGCTGCCCCGGTGTGCCGTGGGACGGGTGCGCGCCCGGGGTTGTG
>NZ_JBVIFC010000001.1:187573-407030 GCF_055571535.1 Streptomyces sp. NPDC030893
TGTGGCTGGGCGGGGGGTGGTGTGCAGCCCGGCGTTGGCGGGGTGCCGTCGCGCCCACCCGTGCCGCCCTGCGGCACGACTGCCCGCGGTTGCGGCGGCGCGGGTGCCCGGGGTTGCGGCGGTGCGGGTGCCCGGGGTTGTGGCGGTGCGGGTGCCCGGGGTTGTGGCTGGGCGGGGGGTGGTGTGCAGCCCGGCGTTGGCGGGGTGCCGTCGCGCCCACCCGTGCCGCCCTGCGGCACGACTGCCCGCGGTTGCGGCGGTGCGGGTGCCCGGGGTTGCGGCGGTGCGGGTGCTCGGGGCTGCGTGGCTGGGTCACACCGCGTGGGGGAGGGACGCGTGGCGGTCGAGGAAGGTGGAGACTTCCGTGGCGTGGCGGTGGGGGAGGAGGACTCGGGAGGTGCCGGCGAGCATCGTGCGGACGCGGGAGGACTGCACCTCGTTCAGCAGGTCCAGGACCCGCATGCCCGCCGCCGCTGCCTCGTCCGGGCGCCCGCCGCGGGCCAGGTCGTCCGCCAGTTCCGCCGTGTACAGCGCGATGTTGCGGGTGAAGTGCGGGTCCTGGAGGTCCGCGGCCCTCCGCGCGTGGCGTGCCGCGCGCGGCCAGTCGCCCAGGGTCGACCAGCACTGGGCCTCCAGCCCCTCCAGCTCGGCCTCCCCGTAGAAGCTCATCCACTCCGGGTCCGCCTCCGACGAGCCGCGCTCGAAGTACGCCCCGGCCCGGGCCAGCGCCTGCTCGCACCCCGTGCGGTCGGCGAGCCCCGCCCAGCCGCCCGCTTCGCGCAGGGCGAGCAGCGACATCAGCCGGGGCGACCCCAGCGACCGTGCCACCCGCTGCGCCGCCTGCGCCGCCCGTACCGCCTCACGGGGTCGGCCCGCGTCCCGCGCGAGGAACGCCGTATTGCAGAAGGCGTGCGCCTCAAGCCCCGGATCGCCGGTCACCCGCGCGGTCGCCAGCGCCTCCGCGTAGTGCGAGCGGGCGTCGTCGTAGCGGCCCGAGTCGTGCGCCAGCCAGCCCACCGAGATGGCCAGTTCGCCGGCGCCCGAGTACAGCCGGTCCGCCGTCCGCTGCCGGGTCGTCCCGGCGTCCAGCAGCGCGTACGCGGCCCGCAGCGGTGCCGCCGCGCGGCGGTAGAGCCCGTCCGCCCCGTGCCGGTCGTCCAGCAGCCGGATCCGGCGGACGGCTTCCTCCAGCGCGCCCGCGTCGCTCGACCCCGCGCGGCGCACGGCGCGCTGCGCCGCCGAGGCGTCGGAGGCGAACCCGTAGGGGCTCAGCGAGGCGGCGGCCACCGTGGCGCCCCCTCCCGTCATGAATGCGCGACGCAGCACGTCGCTCTCCTCGTGGTCGTGCGGGTCGTACGTGTCGTACCGGTTCTGCGTCTCATACGGCTCGTACGCCCCGCTGTTCTCACTCGTGGCGTTCGCCGGGTTCTCGGTCCGGCCGTCGGGCAGGTCCCCGGCGGCCCGGGCCCGGCGCCCGCGGACCGACGAGCGGGGCGCGAAGCCCAGGTCGGTCAGCGTGCGGCCGGGGAACATGTGCAGGAACACCCGCTCGTAGGCGTAGTTGGGGCAGCGGATCTCTCCCGCCTCCACCCTGTGCACATACCGCGCGTCACAGCTGACCCGCTCGCCGATCTCGCGGGCGGCCCGCCGTACCGCCGCGGCGAACTCGGCCGGCGAACGCGCTCCGCGCAGTTGCCGGAAGACCGGGTTCGGCCGCGGTGGCCGATCGGGAGTGGACGAGGGCACCGTTGACGACGCCATGGCCGGGTCCTCTCTGCGAACCGTCGAACCATGCCGGAATCGGGCGGCTTGTCCGTGTGCCACCCTGTTTCCGGCGGGCATGAACGTACCTGCTGTGACGAAGCCGCCACGCGGAGTTTGGCCACAAAACGGATATGCCATCCGTGATCTGCCATGAACTGCCATCCTTTGCGGCGCACTTTCGCCGTAGCCGTTGACGGCCCGGCTCGTTGGGCTCTGTGGACCGGGAGCCCCCCGACTCCCGACCCGCTTGTCCGAGCAGGGATGTGTGGTGGAGGCCGGGATGATGATGACCAGCCGGAGCGGCGACGATCCGTTAGAACTGCCGAGTACGGACTGCGACGTGGTCACGGTGCCGGCCCGGCAGGGCCTGGAGGCGGTCGACATCCTGCGGCGCGGATCCGTCGACGCGATGGGCCCGGTGCTGCACGACGACGGCGGTGCCACGCTCGGCTTCCTGGTGCCGCCGGGGACGGCCGCCGCCTGGGACGTACCGGGCAGCGTCTGCACGGAGACCGAGGGCCGCGGACTGCGGCTGACTCCCGAGCCGCCGGTGGAGGGCTCCGACTGGCTGCTGCCGCCCGGCGACGCGGACCTGGCGACGGACCCCGCCGTGCTGCGGGAGGCGCTGGGCGAGGCGCAGCGGATGATCGAGGCGGCCGACAGCTGCTCCTGAGCACTTGGGCCGGCCCTCTCCCCCCGCACCCGCCGGCCGCGGCGCCTGGGACAATGAGGCAATGGGCAGGGCCAGGAGCGGAGGACGCGGGCAGGGTGACGGTGCGCAGGCCGTCGCCGAGGACGTCGACGGCGGACTCGCCCAGCTCCTCCCCGACCGGGACCGGCCCAGGGCCTGGACGCTGCTGATCGACGGGGCCCCGCAGTCGCATGTCGACCTGGACGACCCGTCGTACCTCTCCTTCGAGTACCAGCGCCGGTTCGGCCATGTCGCCGATCTCGTCGCGCCGCCCGGCAAACCCCTGCACGCCGTGCACCTCGGCGGCGGCGCGTTCACCCTCGCCCGGTACGTCGCGGCCACCCGCCCCCGCTCCACCCAGCAGGTCGTCGAACGCGACGCGGCGCTGGTGCGACTGGTCCGCCGGGAACTGCCGCTGGACGCCAGGGCCCGGATCCGGGTGCGTGCGGTGGACGCCCGCGAAGGGCTCGCGAAGGTGCCGGACGGCTGGGCCGGCCTCGTCGTCGCCGATGTCTTCAGCGGGACCCGGACCCCCGCCCACCTGACCTCCACCGAGTTCCTCGACGACGTCCGCAGGGCCCTCGCCCCCGGCGGGGTCTACACCGCCAACCTCGCCGACGGTCCGCCGCTCGCGCATCTGCGCGGCCAGATCGCCACCGCGGCCGCCCGGTTCGCCGAACTCGCGCTGATCGCGGACGCCGCCGTACTGCGCGGCAAACGGTTCGGCAACGCCGTCCTGGTCGCCGCCGACGCGCCCCTGCCGGTCGCCGAACTGACCCGCCGGGCCGCCTCCGACCCGCACCCGGGCCGGGTCCTGCACGGCAGGGAACTCCTGGACTTCACCGGCGGAGCCGTCCCCGTGACGGACCTCGCCGCCGTCGCGTCACCGGCGCCGCCCGCGTCCGTCTTCCGCTGAGCCGCCGGGCGCTCAGCCCAGTACGCGCCCCCGGCTCAGTACGGGTCCCGGCTCAGTACGAGCCGATCTCCACCCGTGGCGGGCCGTCGTGCCAGGTGCAGAACACCGACACCCGGTCCTCGCCCGAGGTGAACTCCACCCGGATCCACGACTCCGTCTTCCACACCTGCATCGACCAGCCGGCCCCCGGAGTCGCCGACACCAGCGACGCCGACGTCTCACCGAGGTCGAAGACCGCCCGGCCACCCTTGGTGTCATAGCCCTTGACCTCACCGGTCCCGGCCGCGGGAGGCGGGGCCGGGGGCGTCGCGGGCGCGGCGGTCCCGGACGGCTCCGACGCCGAATCCGGCTTGGGGTCCGGGGACGACGTGCCCGGCTTCTCCGACGGCCCGCGCGACTCCCCGGCGTCCCTCGACGGCTCCGCCGACGGCCGCCGGGTCGACGACGACACCACCTGCGACTCCCCGTCGTCACCGCCGTCCCCGTCGGCCGCCGCGATGGGCAGGGCACGGGGCGGGTCGTAGACGGTGCCCTCCATCACGGTGCTGACACCCCACCACGACAGCGTGACCGCCGCGCCCGTGGCGAGCAGCCAGGCCAGTACGTGTACGAGTCCTCTGCGCATGGTCGGCCCATGCTGCCCCACCACCCCCACGGGTGTCGCGCCCGCGGGGGTCTTCCGGAGTTGTCCACAGGCTCCACGGGCCTCGTACGGCATGGCGTACGGTGCCGCCCATGGCAAGTGTTCTCGTGGTCGAGGACGACCCGTTCGTCCGCTCGGCGCTGATCCGGCAGCTCACCGACGCCTCGCACACCGTGCGCAGCGTGGGCACGGCGCTGGAGGCGCTGCGCGAGGTCGCCCATTTCCGCTTCGACGTGGTCGTCCTGGACCTCGGACTGCCCGATCTCGACGGCTCCGAGGCCCTGAAGATGCTGCGCGGCATCACGGACGTCCCCGTGATCGTCGCCACCGCCAGGGACGACGAGACGGAGGTCGTACGGCTGTTGAACGCCGGCGCGGACGACTACCTGACCAAGCCCTTCTCCGTGGAGCACCTCTCCGCGCGGATGGCGGCCGTCCTGCGCCGCGCCCGCTCCGGCGGCGGCGAGGCGGCGCCCTCGCCGGTGATCCGGGTCGGCGGCCTCACCGTCGACCCGCTGCGCCGCCAGGCCGAACTGGACGGCGTACGCCTCGACCTGACGCGCCGCGAGTTCGACCTGCTCGCCTTCCTCGCCGGCCGGCCCGGTGTGGTCGTCGCCCGCAAGGAACTGCTCGCGGAGGTGTGGCAGCAGTCCTACGGCGACGACCAGACCATCGACGTCCATCTGTCCTGGCTGCGCCGCAAACTGGGGGAGACGGCCGCCCGGCCCCGCTATCTGCACACCCTGCGGGGCGTCGGCGTGAAGCTGGAGCCGCCCGCCGCGCACACGCCCGGAGCGGAGCCGCCACGATGAGGTGGGCCCTGGTGAAGGTGTCGCTGGCGGTGACCGCGATGGTCGTGGTCGCCTTCGCGGTACCGCTCGGCCTGGTCGTCCGGGAGATGGCCCGCGACCGCGCCTTCGCGGGCGCCGAACGGGAGGCGGCGGCCGTCGCCCCCGCCCTGTCCATCACCACCGACCGCGACCAGCTCGAACGCGTCGTCGCGTCCACCGGCTCCGACACCGACATGGCCGTGCACATCCCGGCCGGGGACGGGAGCGAGGCCCTCGAGATGGGCCGGCGGCGGGCCGCCCCCGAGGACATCGCGGCGGTGCGGAAACTGGGCCGCGCCTCCACCACCACCGTGACCGGCGGTTCGACGCTGCTCCAGCCGGTCGCGCTCAGCACCGGCGAGATCGCCGTGGTCGAGGTGTTCGTCCCCGAGTCCGAGGTCACCAACGGCGTGGGCACGGCCTGGGCGGTACTCGCCGGGGTCGGCGTCGCGCTGATCCTCGGCTCGGTCGCGGTGGCCGACCGGCTGGGCGTACGGATGGTGCGCCCCGCCCAGCGGCTGGTGGAGGGGGCGCACGAACTGGGGGAGGGCAAGCTGGGCGCCCGGGTCCGGGAGGAGGGGCCGACCGAACTGCGGCTGGCGGCGGTGGCGTTCAACTCCATGGCCGACCAGGTCGTCCAGCTCCTCGCCAACGAGCGGGAACTCGCCGCCGACCTGTCCCACCGGCTGCGTACGCCGCTGACCGTGCTGCGGCTCAACGCCGCGTCCCTCGGCGACGGACCGGCCGCCGAGCAGACCCGGGCCGCGGTCGAGCAGCTGGAGCGCGAGGTGGACACCATCATCCGCACCGCCCGCGACGCCAAACCGCAGACCGCCGCCGCGGGACCCGGCGCCGGGTGCGACGCGGCCGAAGTGATCCGCGAGCGGATGGAGTTCTGGTCGGCGCTCGCCGAGGACGAGGGCCGCAAATGGCGGATGGCCGGGGCCGACCGCCCGGTGCGCATACCCGTGGCCCGCGCCGACCTGGCCGCCGCCCTCGACGCGCTGCTCGGCAACGTCTTCCGGCACACCGCCGAGGGCACCGCCTTCGCGGTCGACGTGCACAACGGCGAGGACGCGGTGATCGTGCTGGTCTCCGACGCGGGCCCCGGCATATCCGACCCCGAGGCGGCGATGGCCCGCGGCCGGGGCTCGGGCAGCGACGGCTCCACCGGACTCGGCCTGGACATCGTGCGCCGGCTCGCGGAGGGCACCGGCGGGGACGTGCGGATCGGCTCGTCGGTGCTCGGCGGGACCGAGGTGCGCATCTGGATCCAGCTCGACGGACGCGAGCGGGCGCCCCGGCGGCGCGGGCACCGGGGAGCCGTGCGGCGGCGCAGACCGGGCCGCCCGGGCGCCACCTTTAACCGCCCCCGATCCCTCCCTTAAGCGCACCCTAAGACCACCGACCGCCTCCCGGAACGGGAACTTTGTCCGATTCCGGCTCGCTAGCGTGCTGCCGCACCCCCCACGAACGGCAACGAAGGCAGGCACGCGATGAGCACGCACCGGCGCAGGATCAGCGGCAGGAACAAGGCGATCGGCGCGGTGGTCGCCACGGCCGTGGCCGGCGGCGGCGCGTTCCTGTTCACCAGCACCGCCCAGGCGGCCGGTGTCGGCGCGGCGTACACGAGGACGAGCGAGTGGTCGACCGGCTACTCCGCCCAGTACGTGGTGACCAACAACAGCGGCGAGCGCGACCAGGACTGGAAGCTGGAGTTCGACCTGCCCGCCGGCACCGAGCTCGGCTCGCTGTGGAACGCCGAGTCCAGCGTGAGCGGCCGGCACGTCACCGTACGGCCCGCCAAGTGGGACACCGACGGCCTGGCCGCCGGTGAGTCCGTCACCGTCGGCTTCGTCGCCAAGGGCACCGGCGACCCCACCGGCTGCCTCGTCGACGGCGCCACCTGCGGCACGGACACCGCGCCCGTGCCCGAGCCCAGCGGCCGCCCCACCGACGCCCCGACCCCCACCCAGCAGCCGACCCCCACCCAGCAGCCGACCCCCACCGAGGAGCCGACGCCGACCGAGGAGCCGACCGCCGAACCCACCGAGAGCACCGGCACCGGCACCACCGCGGGCTTCGCGCCCTACGTCGACACCTCCCTCTTCCCCGCCTACGACCTCGTCGCGAGCGCCGAGGCGACCGGCGTGAAGAACTACAACCTCGCCTTCATCACCGACGGCGGCGGCTGCACCCCCAAGTGGGGCGGTGTGAGCGACCTCGGCAGCAACGCCGTGGCCGCACAGATCGGCGCGCTGCGCGCCATGGGCGGCGACGTCCGCGTCTCCTTCGGCGGCGCGGCCGGCTCCGAACTCGGCACCACCTGCGCCTCCGCGGACGCGCTCGCCGCCGCCTACACCGAGGTCGTCGACACCTACCGGCTCACCAAGGTCGACTTCGACGTCGAAGGCAGCGCCCTGCCCAACACGGCCGCCAACACCCGCCGCGCCCAGGCCATCGCCGAGCTCCAGCGGGCCAACCCGGACCTGGACGTCTCCTTCACCCTCCCGGTCATGCCCGAAGGGCTCACCCAGGACGGCGTCAGCCTGCTCGCCGACGCCAGGAAGAACGGCGTACGGATCGACGCCGTCAACATCATGGCGATGGACTACGGACCCGCGTACAGCGACGACATGGGCACCTACGCCGAACAGGCCGCCACCGCCACCCAGGCCCAGATCAAGGGCATCCTCGGGCTGAGCGACAGCGAGGCCTGGAAGACGGTCGCCGTCACCCCGATGATCGGCGTCAACGACGTCGTCACCGAGATCTTCAAGGTCGACGACGCCACCCAGCTGGTGAACTTCGCCAAGTCCAAGGGCCTGGGCTGGCTGTCGATGTGGTCCGGCACCCGCGACCAGCAGTGCCCCGGCGGCACCAAGCCGGCCGCCGACGCCACGTGCAGCTCGATCCTCCAGGACAAGTTCGCCTTCTCGAAGGCGTTCGCCGCCTACAACTGACCCGCCCGCAGCGAGCCTTCCCCGGACAACGGGGACCCACGTGCCCCGGCCGGCCCCACCCCCACCCGGCCGGGGCACCCACGCGTCCGGTGGCAGCCGGACACACGAACGGGACCTGAACTCCCCCGGGCGGCCCCGCACACGCGAACGGGCCGCGGCCCCCCGTGCGACCCCGCGCACGCGAACGGGGCGCGGTGCTCCCCTAGGGCACCGCGCCCCGCTCCGCCCCCGTTCCCCGCGTTCCCCCGTCCTCCGGACCCGGAGCAGGTCAGGTGCCCGGGTCCGGAGTGGTTCAGAGGGCCTCGGGCTCCGGGAGTTCACCCGACTCGGCTGCCCGCGCGTACCACAGGGCGCTGGACTTGGGGGTGCGCTGCTGGGTGACGTAGTCGACGTACACCGCGCCGAAGCGCTTGTCGTAGCCGTACGCCCACTCGAAGTTGTCCAGCAGCGACCACAGGTAGTACCCGCGCACGTCCGCGCCGTCCGCGATGGCCCGGCGCACCGCCGACAGGTGCCCGTGCAGGTAGGCGACCCGCTCCGGGTCGTGCACCGTGCCGTCGGCGGCCGGCTTGTCGTCGTAGGCCGCGCCGTTCTCGGTGACGTACAGCGGCAGCCCGGGCGCCTCGCGGTGGTAGCGCATGATCAGCTCGTGCAGGCCGGTCGGGTCGACGGACCAGCCCATCTCGGTCTGCTCGCCCGGCGACTGGTGGAAGGCGACGTCGTCCGCGGCGGGCCACGGCGAGTGCTCGCTCGCGCCGTGCCCGTCGGCCCGCGGGCCCTTGGCGTCCGGGTCGGCCGCCGACACCAGGGTGGGCGTGTAGTAGTTGAGGCCGAGGGCGTCGATCGGCTGGTGGATCAGGTCCAGGTCGCCGTCCTCGATGCACGACCAGTCGGTGAGCGACGAGGTCGCCTCCAGCAGCGTCTCCGGGTAGGCGCCGTGCAGGATCGGGCCGTGGAAGATGCCGCCGGACAGGTCGTCGATCTTGCGGGCCGCCACCTGGTCGGCCGGGTCGCCGGGCGAAAGGGGGCGCACCACCGAGGTGTTGAGGCTGAGCGAGATCTGGTTGCGGGCCGGCATCACCGAGCGCAGCGCCTTGGTGCCCAGGCCGTGCGCCAGGTTCAGGTGGTGCGCGGCCTTCAGCGCGGCCACCGGGTCCGTGCGGCCGGGCGCGTGCACCCCGGAGGCGTAGCCCAGGAAGGCGCTGCACCACGGCTCGTTGAGCGTGATCCAGTGCTCCACGCGGTCGCCGAGCGCCTCGCCCATGATCTGCGCGTACTCCGCGAAGCGGTACGCGGTGTCGCGCTCCGGCCAGCCGCCCGCGTCCTCCAGCTCCTGCGGCAGGTCCCAGTGGTAGAGGGTGACGGCCGGCTTGATGCCCTTGGCCAGCAGCTCGTCGACCAGCCGGCGGTAGAAGTCCAGACCGCGCTGCACGGCCGGGCCGCGGCCGGTGGGCTGCACCCGCGGCCAGGAGACGGAGAAGCGGTAGGCGCGCAGGTTCAGGTCCGCCATCAGGGCCACGTCATCGCGGTAGCGGTGGTAGTGGTCGACAGCGATGTCACCGGTGTCGCCGCCGACGGTCTTGCCCGGCGTGTGGCTGAAGGTGTCCCAGATGGAAGGGGTACGTCCGTCCTCCCGTACCGCCCCCTCGATCTGGTACGCGGAGGTCGCGGCGCCCCAGAGGAAGGCGGGAGGAAAGGTCACCGGGGTCGCCGGCGTTGCGGAGTCAGACATGGAAGCGCTCCCATAGGAGGTCGTGGAAGACCGACGAGTACGAAAAGACAAAGGGGAGTGAGAAGGGGCCGAGGCGGCGGTGACCCGGCCCCCGGGGGTACGGGGACGAGCGGCGTCAGCCCTTGACGGCGCCCTGCATGATGCCGCCCACGATCTGCTTGCCGAAGATCGCGAAGACCAGCAGCAGGGGCAGCGTACCCAGCAGCGCACCCGCCATGATCAAGGACTGGTCCGGGGTGAAACCGCGGCCCAGGCCCGCGACCGCGACCTGCACGGTGGGATTGCCGGTCTGGGTCAGCACCAGGAACGGCCACAGGAAGTCGTTCCAGGCCTGCACGAACATCAGCATGCCGAGCACGGCCATGGCCGGCCGCGCGGCCGGGAACACCACGTGCCAGATCACGCGCCAGCTGCCCGCGCCGTCCACCCTGGCCGCCTCGATCACCTCGTCCGGCAGCGCCTGGAGCAGGTACTGCCGCATGAAGAACACGCCGAACGCGCTCACCAGTGACGGGAAGATGACCGCCTGGAGCTGGTCGGTCCAGTCGAGCTTGGCGACCATCATGTACAGCGGGATGATGCTGAGCTGCGGCGGGATCATCATCGTGCCGATGACGATCAGCATCAGCGCGTTGCGGCCCTTGAAGCGCAGCTTGGCGAAGGCGAACCCGGCGACCGTCGACAGCACGACGATGGTCACCGCGGAGGTGCCCGCCACGATCGTGGTGTTGAGGAACGCCTCACCGAGGTTGGCCTCGGTCCAGGCGGTCTCCAGGTTCTTGAACAGGTTGGAACCGAACCAGAACGGCGGCGGGGTCTGCGCCAGGCGCTGGTTGTCCCGGGACGCGGCGATCGCCGTCCAGATCAGCGGGAACAGCGACACGAGCGTGAACACGATCAGGATCGCGTACGCGATCGGACCGCCGTGCAGCGTGCCGCCCGCCCGCGCGGACTTGGGCAGACGCGGACGCTTCTGCTTCTGCTTCTGGACGGGTGTGGTCTCGGGGGGCGTCACAGTCGTCGTCACGGCCACAACTCCTTAACTGCTGGCGCGCAGCCGGCGCGAGATGACGTGGTTGATGATGCCGATGACGATCAGGATCGCGAACATCGTCCAGGCGATCGCCGAGGCGCGGCCCAGGTGCTGGTTCACCCAGCCCTGCTCGTACAGGTACAGGCCGAGCGTCTGGAACTGGTGCTCGGCGCCGCCGGACGCCCCCTTGTTGGGGTCGAACAGCAGGGGCTCACCGAAGAGCTGGCTGGCACCGATCGTCGAGACGACCACCGTGAACAGGATCGTCGGGCGCAGCGACGGCAGCGTGACGTGGAGGAACTGCTTCCAGCGGCTGGCGCCGTCCAGCGCCGCCGACTCGTACAGGTCCTGCGGGATCGCCTGCATCGCGGCCAGGTAGATCAGCGCGTTGTAGCCGGTCCAGCGCCAGATGACGATGCTCGAGACGGCGAACTGTCCCGGCCACTTGTCGTCCTGCCAGGCGATCGGGTCGACCCCGACGAAGTCCAGCGCCCAGTTGATCATGCCGTAGTCACGCCCGTAGAGCAGCACGAACACCAGGGTGGCGGCGGCGATCGAGGTGGCGTACGGGGCGAGCATCGCGACCCGGTAGAAGGTCGAGGCGCGCAGCTTGTAGTTGAGGATGTGGGCGATGCCCATCGCCATCATCAGCTGCGGGACCGTCGAGATGAGCCCGATGGTCAGGGTGTTCTGCGCCGCGTTCCAGAAGAAGTCGTCGTCGAAGATCCGGGTGTAGTTCTTCAGCCCGACCCAGTCCATGTCGGTCGGGGCGGTCAGCTCCACCTGGTGCAGCGAGGCCCAGCCGGTCCAGACCAGCGGGAACAGGCCGAAGGCGGCGAACAGCAGGAAGAACGGCGAGACGAACGCGTACGGGCTCCAGCGCGCGTCGCGCTGCCAGCGGCGGGACAGCTTCGCCCGGCGCCTGGCTTCCTTGTCCGTGGCGGAGCCGCCGGGCGGACGGCCCGGGGCCGCGCCCCCCTTGACGGGGGACGCGGCGGTGTCGGAGCGGGTGGCCATGCGGGTCACTTGTCCAGGTTGTTGTCGATGGTCTTGGTGGCCGTCTCCCAGGCTTCCTCGGCGGACTTGCCCTTCGTCACCAGGATGACGCCGTTGTCCGTCAGGCCCTGCTGGATGATCTGGTCCTTGGCACCGATGACCTGGACCGGGATCTGCTTGGCGGCCGCGGAGAAGATCTGGCCGATCGGCGCGTCACCGGTCATCTCGTTCTTGCCGCTCTGCACCTCGGGCATGTCGTACGCGGCCGGGGTGCTCGGGACACCGCCCTGCACGGCGAACAGCTTGGCCTGCTGCTCCGGCGCGGTCAGCCAGGCGACCAGCTTCTGCGCCTCCTTCACGTTCTTGCCGCTCTTGGGCACGCCCAGGAAGGATCCGCCCCAGTTGCCGGACTTGGGAGCCGCGGCCACGTCCCACTTGCCGGCGGCGTCCGGCTGGGACTTCTCCTTGATGGTGCCGAGCATCCACGGCGGGCAGGCGACGGTGGCGAACTTGCTGTTCGCGATCGTCTGGTCCCAGGCCGGCTGGAACTGGGTCTGGGACTGGACCAGGCCCTTCTCGGCGGCCTCGGCGGTCAGGTCGAAGGCGGCCTTGACGGCGGGGTTGGTCTTGTAGATGACCTCGCCGGAGGCGTCGTAGAACCTCTCCTTCTCACTGGAGAGGATGGCGTTGATCAGACCGCCGGGGGAGTCCATGAAGAAGGTGTCCTTGCCGGCACCCTTCTTGTACTTCTCGCCGGCCTCGATGAACTTCTTCCAGTCGCCGGCCCACAGCTTGCCGACCTCCTCGCGGTCGGTGGGCATACCGGCCTTCTCGAAGAGGTCCTTGCGGTAGCAGATGGCCATCGGGCCGATGTCGGTGCCCAGGCCGATGGTCTGGCCGTCCTTGGTGGTGGCCTGCTTCCACTTCCAGTCCAGCCAGGTCTCGGGCTTGACCCCCTCGGTCTTGGACATGTCCGTGAACTTGTCGGCCTGGGTGGCGACGACCTCGGCGATGTTGCCGACTTCGATGGCCTGGATGTCCATCAGACCGCTGTTGGTGGTCAGGTGGTTCAGGAGAGCGGGGTAGTAGTTCTCGTTCC
Organism: Streptomyces sp. NPDC030893; assembly: GCF_055571535.1. Taxonomy (NCBI): domain Bacteria; kingdom Bacillati; phylum Actinomycetota; class Actinomycetes; order Kitasatosporales; family Streptomycetaceae; genus Streptomyces; species Streptomyces sp. NPDC030893. Next base: position 200,241 of record NZ_JBVIFC010000001.1, read on the forward strand.
GCTCGATCACGTTCTCTTCGATGTTGATGTCGGGGTTGAGCTTCTCGTACTCGTCGTAGAGACCGGCCTGCTTGAAGCCCATGGTGCCGAAGAGACCCAGGGTGATCGTGGTCTTGCCCTCGCCGCCGCCCGACGAGGAATCGGAGTCGTCTCCGCCGTCGTCGGCACAGCCGGCCAGCAGCCCGGTGCCCAGCGACACCACGGCCGCAATGGCCAGTGCCTTGCGGGCGATGGGCTTCCCCCCGCCCGACCGCTGACGGGAGAGGGGGAGGGTACGTGCTCGCATTGCGTCCTCCTGGTTGCCCTGACGTGCCGACCCCCCGGCCAACGGCTCTGGCGAACCCTGTTTTTGCGCATGGCGGCTCGGGCGGGGAACGTGCGGGTTGTGTATGTGTCAGGTAGTGTGGGAGCGCTCCCACAAGTGATGTGTTGAAGAGTCGCGGGTCCGGGCGGGGGTGTCAAGGGAACAGACGCGGCAAAGTGCGTTCAGTTATCTGCCTGTTAACTTGACGCCGGGAGGCCGCCGGCGGAACCGCACCGTCCGTACGATGCCCTCGCCGCGGCCGTCACCGCCACTGCCGGGGCTGTTACATTCCAGGCCGGCGTGACACACGAAGGAAGGCGGAGCCGATGGCAAGCCACGGAGCGCGGGGCCGAAGCGGCGGCCGGCCCACCCTCGAAGAGGTGGCCGCGCGCGCCGGGGTGGGCCGGGGCACGGTGTCCCGGGTCATCAACGGCTCGCCCCGGGTGAGCGACGCCACGCGCGCGGTCGTGGAAGCGGCGGTCGCCGAGCTCGGCTACGTCCCGAACACGGCGGCCCGCGCGCTGGCCGCCAACCGCACGGACGCCATCGCGCTGGTCGTGCCCGAGCCGGAGACCCGCTTCTTCGCCGAGCCGTACTTCTCCGACATGCTGCGGGGCGTCGGCGCGGCGCTCTCGGACACCGAGATGCAGCTGCTGCTGATCTTCGCGGGCAGCGACCGGAAGCGGCAGCGGCTCGCCCAGTACCTGGCCGCCCACCGGGTGGACGGCGTGCTGCTGGTCTCGGTGCACGCCGACGACCCGCTGCCCGACATGCTGTCCCAGCTGGAGATCCCGGCGGTGATCAGCGGCCCCCGCTCGGCCGCGGAGACGCTCGCCTCGGTGGACTCCGACAACTACGGCGGCGCCCGGCAGGCCGTCGAGCACCTCATCGGCCGGGGGCGGCGCACCATCGCGCACATCACCGGCCGCCTCGACGTGTACGGCGCCGAGCGGCGCGTCGACGGCTACCGCGACGCCCTGCGCGACGCGGGCCACGAGGTGGACGACCTGCTGGTCGAGCCGGGTGACTTCTCCGAGGACGGCGGCCGGCGCGCGATGGCGGCCCTGCTGGAACGGCGCCCCGACCTGGACGCCGTCTTCGCGGCTTCGGACGTCACCGCGGCCGGTGCCCGGCAGGCGCTGCGCGAGGCGGGCCGCCGCATCCCCGACGACGTGGCGCTGGTCGGCTACGACGACTCCGCCATCGCCCGGCACATGGATCCGCCGCTGACCAGTGTGCGCCAGCCGATCGAGGAGATGGGCCGCGCGATGATCGACCTCCTGCTGACCGAGGTCGCCGACCGCCGCCCGTCCGTGTCCCGGGGCCTGGAGCGCCGCCAGATGGTGCTGGCGACGGAACTGGTGGGCCGCGCCTCGTCGTGACCCCCCGCGCGGGGCGCGGAGTCACGCGCGCCGTACGGGGCTCCGGTCCCGCGCACGGCTCCGGAACGAGATCAGCCGGTGACCTCCGTACGAGGTCACCGGCTGACTGGTGAGGGTGAGTGACGGGACTTGAACCCGCGACATCCTGGACCACAACCAGGTGCTCTACCAGCTGAGCTACACCCACCATGGCCTTGTCGGTCGAGGTCAGTGCCTTCTCCGACCGGCCGAGAAAAAGTGTACAGGGTCCGAAGGGGTGCTCGCGCCCACCTTTCCCCGGGCCCCTCCCGGGACCCCTCCCCGCCCTACTGAGCAGGCAGGACGTGCTTGGCGGCGATCTTCTTCGCGGTGTCCGAGTCGGGGCCCGGCTGCGGTACGAAGACGGCCTCGCGGTAGTAGCGCAGCTCCGCGATGGACTCGCGGATGTCGGCGAGGGCGCGGTGGTTGCCGTTCTTCTCGGGGCTGTTGAAGTACGCCCTCGGGTACCAGCGGCGGGCCAGCTCCTTGATGCTGGAGACGTCCACGATGCGGTAGTGCAGGTAGTCCTCCAGGGTCGGCATGTCCCGCAGCAGGAAACCGCGGTCGGTGCCGACCGAGTTGCCGCACAGGGGCGCCTTGCCGGGCTCCTTGACGTGCTCCCTCACATAGTCGAGGACCTGCCGCTCGGCCTCCTCCAGCGTCGTGCCGTCCGCCAGCTCGGCGAGCAGGCCGGACGCGGTGTGCATCTCCCGCACCACCTCCGGCATCGTCTCCAGGGCCCGCTCCGGCGGGCGGACGACGATGTCCACGCCCTCGCCGAGCACGTTCAGCTCGGAGTCGGTGACGAGGGCGGCCACTTCGATGAGTGCGTCGTCCGACAGCGAGAGGCCGGTCATCTCGCAGTCGATCCACACCATGCGATCGTTCATATGCCTAACCTTACGGGGCGTGGCGGTGTGGGGGAGCGGGTGGTGAAGCGCGAGTTTCTGTCATGTCCCGGTGCGGATGCGGGCGTCATGGGGGCTGCCGCCGGAACGCGGACGGGCCGGGAGCCACGGCCCCCGGCCCGTCGTTCGCCGCTGTCGGCTCACGGTGCGCTGCGCTGCCCCGGTACGCCGGATGCCGAGGCGGTCAGGGACGGGCCCAGGGCGCCGGCCGCCGCCGTGCGGCGGGACTGGTGCGGCAGGGGGCTGTCCTGGTGCGGGCCGGGCGGCAGCGGGTGCCCGGTGTGGCCCGGCTGCTGGCCGGCCGGGACGGTGCCCTGGCCGTGCGCGGCGGCCTCACTGTCCTGGTTCCGGTCGGCCTGGGGGCGCCGCGCGCGGTACGCGGCCCGGTAGGCCGCCGGGGACGAGCCCAGCTGGCGCCGGAAGTGGCCGCGCAGGGCGACCGGCGAGCGGAAGCCGCAGCGGCCGGCCACCTCGTCCACCGAGTAGTCCGACGTCTCCAGCAGCCGCTGCGCCTGGAGCACCCGCTGGGTGATCAGCCACTGCAGCGGCGCGCTGCCGGTCAGCGAGCGGAAGCGGCGGTCGAACGTGCGACGGCTCATGTACGCGCGTGCCGCCAGGGTCTCCACGTCGAACTGTTCGTGGAGGTGTTCCAGCGCCCAGGCGACGACCTCGGCGAGCGGGTCGGCGCCGATCTCCTCCGGTAAAGACCGGTCGAGGTAGCGCTCCTGACCGCCGCTGCGGCGCGGCGGGACCACCAGGCGGCGGGCGAGCGCGCCGGCCGCCTCGTTGCCGTGGTCCGTGCGCACGATGTGCAGGCACAGGTCGATGCCGGCCGCGGTGCCCGCGGACGTCAGCACGTCGCCGTCGTCCACGAAGAGCTCCCGCGGATCGACGTGCACCGACGGATAGCGTTTCGCCAGCGTCGGCGCGTACATCCAGTGGGTGGTCGCGGGCCGGCCGTCCAGCAGGCCCGCCGCCGCGAGGACGAAGGCGCCGGTGCACAGCCCGACGATGCGGGCGCCCTCCTCATGGGCCCGGCGCAGCGCGTCGAGCGAGTCCTCCGGTGGCGGTGAGGTGATGGAACGCCAGGCCGGCACCACGACGGTGCCCGCCCGGGATATCGCCTCCAGGCCATGCGGTGCGGTGAGTTCCAGGCCCCCTGTGGTCCGCAGCGGGCCGTCCTCGCCTCCGCACACCAGCAGTCGGTAGCGCGGCACGCCGGCGTCCTGGCGGTCAACCCCGAACACCGACAGCGGTATGGAACTCTCGAAGATGGGGCCGCCGCTGAACAGCAGCACCGCGACGATCTCCTTGCGGCGTCGCCCGGAGAGTTTCCGGGCCGCGGTTTCCGGCGCGGCAGTGGAGTCGTGGCTCATACTGCTAAGCCCCCCTCGGTGGTCGCGGCGCCCTGATCCTTTCGGGTCTGTCGCTCCAACACGTTTCCCCTCGGTCCTGCACGAGTCCCCCGCCGTACGACAGTCAAGATCGAATCTACTGCGTCCAGTTGCGCCCCGGTGGCCGGTTCGCCATCCGGCAGATTGTCGACTTGACAACTTGGCGTGAAGCATTCGATCACGAAGGGTTGCACTCGCGGGGCGTGCAGGGAAGTGCGCCTTGTCGCGGTGGCCAATCCCCGTAGGGTGCGCGGGGCTCGCGGGAGGCTTTTTACGCAGGTCGAACGGGGGTTGGGGGGTGGTCGCGGCAGGGGATGCGCACCGCCCGGAAGTTGGCTGAAAAGATACGTTCGCGAGCGCGGAAACCGGTCAGCCGACCGGTGTGTCCCCGCCATCCCGCGGCCGTCCCCCGCGCACCACGGTTCCGGCCCGGCGCCGTCCGCCCCGCCCGGATTCCGCTTCCCCGGCCGACGGCCGTGCGGCGACCCGCCGGGAGCGGCGCATCAGCAGCCGGCAGGCGCCCGTGACGGCCGCCAGGCCGGACGCCACACCGGTCGCCCCCGCCAGGGAGAAGCCTCACCACAGCAGGACCACCGGCACGAGCAGGCAGCTGAACGCCGCCCAGCGGACCACGTCGCCCGCCGGGCCCCGGGAGGGCGGCGTCGTACGGTCCCGCTCGGGGGTGGGGCCCGGTCCGGACATGAGGTGCTCCCTGTGGCGTGGCTCACCGGGTTCAACGCGGGGCCGGCCCGCCGGTCACCGCGGATGCCGCCCGGACGACCCGGAAGGCCCCACCCTCGCGGCCGGACGAACCCCGCGCAAACCAGCTGTACAGGGCAGCAACCGTTGCGTCACGGGCGGCCCCTCGTGCATGCTCCGGAGAACCCGCCTGCCGGAACGCGCGGGGTCTGGGCCAAGGAGGCGTGCCGCCGTACCCTTGGGGGTATGGGGTTGGGAAGACCATTCCCGGACACAGCTCCGCCGCACAGTGTTCGTCCCCCGAAGAAGGATCACAACTCCGAGACAGCCATGGCCGGTCACGAATTCTTCGAACCCGCGGACCGCAAGCGGTCGCTCGCCGATCCCACGGCGGCCGAACCCCTGGCGGCGGAGGAATCACGCCATCCCTGCGACCCCGCCTTCCGGCACGGAGTGGTCGTCGGCTTCGACGGCTCCACCTCCAGCGAACGGGCCCTCGCGTACGCCATCGGCATGGCGCGGCGCTTCGGCTCGGGCCTGATCATCGTCCATGTCGCCAACCGGCTGCCCACGACGGTCTGGGCGGGCTGCGAGCCGCCGGTCTTTGTGGACGTCCCGGACCACCGGACGGAGGTGCTGGGGCTGGAGCTCGCCTGTGCGGACTATCTGGCCGAGGTGCCGTGGATCCTGGTCGAGCGGGGTGGGGACATCTGCCATGAACTCGAAGAGGTGGGGCGGGAGTACGAAGCCGATGCGATCGTTGTGGGTTCCACCCACGGGCTCGTGGGGCGGCTGTTCGGTTCCGTTGCCGGGAGGCTGGCGAAGCGGGCGCAGCGGCCGGTTGTCGTTATTCCGTGAGTGGGGACGGGCCCCCGCGTGTTGTGTGGCAACACGCGGGGGCCCGTCCCGTGATTCGGCCCGTGCAGGCGCGTGAGGGCTGGTCGCGCCCACGTGGCGGAGCCGCACATCGACAGAGCCCCGCGCCCCTGAGGGGCGCTCCCTACTCGACCGTTACCGACTTGGCGAGGTTTCGCGGCTTGTCGATGTCCCGGCCGAGGGCCAGGGCCGTGTGGTAGGCGAGGAGTTGGAGGGGGATGCCCATCAGGATGGGGTCCAGTTCGTCCTCGTTCTTGGGGACGAGGATCGTGTGGTCGGCCTTCTCCTGGTGCTGGTGGGCGACGGCGAGGATCTGGCCGCTGCGGGCCTTGATCTCCTCCATGGCGGCGCGGTTCTTCTCCAGCAGGTCGTCGTCCGGGACGATCGCGACCGTGGGCAGCGCCGGCTCGATCAGGGCCAGCGGGCCGTGCTTCAGCTCGGAGGCCGGGTAGGCCTCGGCGTGGATGTAGGAGACCTCCTTGAGCTTCAGGGAGGCCTCGCGGGCCACCGGATAGCCCCGCACGCGGCCGATGAAGAGCATCGAGCGGGCCTCGGCGTACTCCAGGGCCAGCTTCCTGATCTCCTCCTCCTGCTCCATGATCTCGGCGATCTGGCCGGGGAGCCGGCGCAGGCCCTCGATGATCCGCTTGCCGTCGGTCACCGACAGGTCACGGGTGCGGCCGAGGTGCAGGGCGAGCAGGGCGAAGGCGACCGTGGTGTTGGTGAAGCACTTGGTGGACACCACGCACACCTCGGGCCCGGCGTGCACGTAGACGCCGCCGTCGGCCTCTCGGGCGATCGCGGAGCCGACGACGTTCACCACGCCCAGCACCCGCGCGCCCTTGCGCTTCAGCTCCTGCACGGCCGCCAGCACGTCGTACGTCTCACCGGACTGCGAGACCGCCACGTACAGGGTGTCGGGGTCCACGACCGCGTTGCGGTAGCGGAACTCCGAGGCCGGCTCGGCGTCGGCGGGGATGCGGGCCAGCTCCTCGATCATCTGCGCGCCGATCATGCCGGCGTGGTACGAGGTGCCGCAGCCGAGGATCTTCACGCGGCGGATCCGGCGCGCCTCGCGGGCGTCGAGGTTGAGGCCGCCGAGGCGCACGGTGGAGAAGCGGTCGTCGATCCGGCCGCGCAGCACGCGGTCCACGGCCTCGGCCTGCTCGTGGATCTCCTTGTGCATGTACGTGTCGTGGCCGCCCATGTCGTAGGAGGCCGCCTCCCACTCCACGGTGGTCGGCTCGGCGGTCGTACGGGTGCCCTCGGTGGTGTAGGTGCGGAAGTCGTCGGCCTTGAGGGTGGCCATCTCGCCGTCGTCGAGGGTGACGATCTGGCGGGTGTGGGCGACCAGGGCGGCTATGTCGGAGGCGACGAACATCTCCTTCTCGCCGATGCCCAGGACGACCGGGGAGCCGTTGCGGGCCACCACGATGCGGTCGGGGAAGTCGGCGTGCAGCACGGCGATGCCGTAGGTGCCCTCGATGAGGCGCACGGTCTCGCGGACCTTGTCCTCGAGCTTCTCGGCCGACGAGCGGGCGATGAGGTGGACGAGGACCTCGGTGTCCGTCTCGGAGAGGAACTCGACGCCGTCCGCCTCCAGCTTGCGGCGCAGGTCACCGGCGTTGTCGATGATGCCGTTGTGGACGACGGCGACCTTGCCCTCGGCGTCCAGGTGCGGGTGGGCGTTCACGTCGGAGGGGGCGCCGTGGGTGGCCCAGCGGGTGTGGGCGATGCCGGTGGTGCCCTTGAAGCGCGCCGGGACCTTGGCCTCGAGGTCGCGCACCCGGCCCTTGGCCTTGACCATCTTCAGGCCGGCCGTCTTCGGCGAGGTGACGGCGATGCCCGCCGAGTCGTAGCCGCGGTACTCCAGGCGCTGCAGGCCCTCGAGCAGCAGGGGAGCGACCTCACGCCTGCCGATGTATCCGACGATTCCGCACATATACGTAGGTTCCTAGCCGTAGACGATGCGGCGGAGCTGCCGGAGCGAGAGCTCGGGCGGTGCCACCGCTCGGTATCTGAGGTCCGCCTCGATCCGTTCGAAGATCGTCGCGTTCACCAGGCCCTGGGCCTGGAGTTCGCGGTGGCGGCGACGGACGTACTCCTCGGTCGTCTCGTCGAAGTAGGCGAGCACGTCCTGGACCACACGCAGCGCCTCGCCCCGGCTGAGGGGCGTGGACCGCGTCAGATGATCAACGAGTTCGTCGTGCACCCGATGATCCTGAGGTACCGACGGCCGAATCGCAAGAATCGTGCCCGATATCGGGCAGGCGGGAGGGGGTGGACGCTACATGCGCTTCAGGATGGCCTGTTTGGCGAGGGTGAACTCCTCGTCGGTGAGCACTCCCGAGCGGTGCAGTTCGCCCAGCTCCCGCAGTCTGCGCAGCAGGGCGTCGTGACCGTCCTCGGCGGGCACCGCGGGGGAGGGGGCCGGCTGCCGGTCGGCCCCGGGCTCCGGCGGGCCGGGGTCGGCGGGTGCGGCCGGGTGCGGCAGGCGGGCCTGGACGGCGGCGGCGACCAGCGCCATCAGCGGGTCCTTCTTGAAGCCCCACAGCTCCACCGAGTTGGGGTCGTACTTGGCCGGGGCCTCGGTGGCGGCGTTGCGCACGTGGAAGCGCAGGTGGCCGTTCTCCAGTCCGGCCGCGGGCTGCCACTCCACGGCGGTCAGGTCCGCCACCGTCAGGGTGCGGGTGCCGGCGGCGGCCTTGGCGTCCTCCGTCTTCCAGTTCCACTCCAGCCGGACGCGCTCGCCGTCGAAGCTCACCGTGCCGTCCCCGGCGGAGACGGACAGCGGCACGGACGGGCCGGGCAGCAGGTACTCGGTGACCGGGTCGGAGGGGACCTGCTCCAGGAGCAGGGCGGTGCGGACCTCCTCCGTGAAGTACTCGGCGACGCCGTAGCGGTCGGACTCCACGATCAGCTGGTAGGGGTCGTGCGGCTCGGTGAGCCGGCCCCCGGCCGCCTGGAGCAGCGGGTCCGCTCCCTCGCGCAGCCGCAGCCTGAGCCGGCCCGACTTCTTGCCCTGCTCGAACGATATTCCCGCCAACGCCCGCAGGGGCAGTTCCAGTTCACCCACGGTCCTGCGCAACAGGCCGACGTTCTTGTCCCGGCCGGGAGTCAGTCGCAGGGCCTCCCCGTCGAAGGTCCACGTACCGTCCTTCTGGATGATTTCCGCCATGGGGTGATTGTTTCACCGGACCGCGGGACTCGGGGCACGGAAAGCGGCGGGCGCCCCGGAGGACCGTACTCCGGGGCGCCCGCGCGTCCGTGGGTCAGAACTCCGCGAGGGGGTTCTTCAGGGTGCCGATCAGCTGGAGGGCGCCGGACGGGTCCGACAGGTCGACCATCTGCCTGTTGTTGCGCAGCTGGAGGCGGTTGAGGCAGGACAGGGCGAACTCGGGGGCGAACATGTCGTACCGGGCGAACTTGTCGGCCAGTTCGGGCACCGACGCCTGGTACTCCCGGGTGACCTCCGCGACCGTGCGCCAGAAGCCGTCCTCGTCCAGGACGCCCTCCTCGGCCAGGTTCGCGGCGAGGAAGCGGAAGAAGCAGTCGAAGACGTCCGTGAAGATCGACAGGAGCTTGGTGTCCTCCGGGACGTCCACCCGGATGCGGGTGACCTCCGGCGGCAGCACCGCGTCCGGGTCCATCACCGCTATCTCTTCGGCGATGTCCTTGTAGACCGCCCGCCGCACCACCCCGTCCGCCAGGACGAGGATCACGTTCTCGCCGTGCGGCATGTACACCAGGTCGTAGGCGTAGAAGCTGTGCAGCAGCGGCACGTAGTACGCCCGCAGGTAGTGGCGCAGCCACTCGGCCGGGGTGAGCCCCGAGCGGGCGATCAGCGCGGCCGCGACGGAGTTCCCCTCGTGGTCGACGTGGACCAGCGAGGCCATCGTGGCGAGCGACTCGCCGTCCTTCAGGGACGGCACCGGGCTCTCCCGCCAGAGCGCGGCCAGCATCTTGCGGTACGGCGAGTAGCGGTCCGTGGCCCGCTCGTACTCCAGGTGCCGGTAGCCCACGGCGGCCCGCTCGCGGATGATCGACAGTCCCGTGGCCCGCAGCACCGGGTCGCTGTCGATGAGCTGCGCCAGCCAGTCGTTGATCGCCGGGGTCGCCTCCATGTAGGCGGCGGACAGCCCGCGCATGAAGCCCATGTTGAGGACGGACAGGGCCGTCTTCACGTAGTGCTTCTCCGGGTGCGAGGTGTTGAAGAACGTACGGATCGACTGCTGGGCCAGGTACTCGTCGTCGCCCTCGCCCAGGCAGACCAGGTGCCGGCGGGCGACCTCGGCGGCGAAGGTGACGGACAGCTTGTTCCACCACTGCCAGGGGTGGACGGGTATCAGGAAGTAGTCGGCGGGGTCGAGCCCCTGCTCGCGCAGGATGCCGTGGAAACCGTCGACGGTCTCCCCGCCCAGTTCCTGCCGGACGAACGACTCGTACTCGATGCCGACGCCCGCCGTGAACGCGGCCCGTGAGCGGTGCGCGGCCAGCCACACCAGCCGCACGGGCTGCGCGGTCTCCGGCGCGTACGCGCGGTACTCGTGGATGCCGAAGCCGAGCCGCCCGTTGTTGGCGACGAAGCAGGGGTGGCCCTCGGTCATGCCGGTCTCGACGGCCTGGAAGCCGGCGTCGATCAGCTCACCGGCCGGGACCCGCGGCTTGGTCAGCTTGTAGCAGGTGCCGGAGAGGGTGGAGGAGATCTCCTCCAGGTACACCGGCAGGATCTCGTCGCTCAGGGCCAGGGACTTCTGCAGCTCGATGAAGAAGTCCAGGGCGGCGAGTTCGAGTTCGGCGTCGCCGCGGTGACGGGTGATCGAGTCGGCGTCGACCTGCCAGTGGTCCAGGGCGCGCAGTGTCGCCGTGAACGTGTACCGGGTCAGACCGTCGTCGCTGCGGACGGTGTAGCGGCCGTCGCCGGCCGCCTCCGGCGTGATGAGCCGCTCGTGGGCGAACTCGGCGAGTGCCTTGCGGATCAGCAGGCGGTTGGCCCGCGCCCAGCGGTGGGGGGACAGATGCGCCACGGCGTCGGACAGGGTCATGCGGATACTCCTCGGACGGCGGCCTCGAACTGCGCGCGCGTGCAGAAGCTCAGCAGCGCGCGCTTCTCCGGCTTGTCGATCTCACGTTCGGGCACGAAGCCCACGGCCTCGTTCAGGGCGTGCACGGCCTTGTTGTCCACGTCCGGCTCGACGACGACCCGCCGGGTGGCGGGGTCGGCGAACAGCTCCGCCATCACGGCGGTGATGACCGCCCGGGTGAAGCCGTGGATCGGGCGGTCGGTGGGGGCGACCAGGAAGTGCATGCCGACATCGCCGGGCTCGGGGTCGTACAGGCCGGTGAGTTCCACGTGGCGGGGGTCGTACCGTTCCATCAGGAACGCCGGTTCGCCGTCGTGCAGGCCCAGGTGGGCGTGGTGGTGCTCGTGGGCGGCGATGCGCATGTACTCGCGCTCGACGTCCTGGAGTCTCGCGTCCTGCATCATCCAGAACGCCGCCTTGGGGTCGGTGACCCAGCGGTGCAGCAGTTCGGCGTCCTTCAGCGGGTCCAGGGGACGGACGGTGAACGTACCGATGCCGGCACCGCCCGTGCTGCTGGTGCTGCCCGTGCTGCCCGTGCTGCCCGTGCTGCTCGTACTGCTCATACGGCGAACTCCTGGAACGCGATGGACTTCTCGACCGGGTAGTACTCGGTGCCGAGCAGCTCACGGATGATGGACGCGTTCCGGTACGGGCCCATGCCCAGGTCGGGGCTGGTGATGCTGTGCGTGTGGACGCCCGCGTTCTGCAGGAAGACGCCCCGGCCGGTGACGTCGATGGCGTAGTTGCGGGCGACGTCGAAGCGGCCGTGGCCGTCGAAGCGGATCCGGTCGCGCACCGGGTCGAGGAAGGCCGGCGGCTCGTAGTGGTAGCCGGTGGCCAGCACCAGGCCCTCGGTGCGGATCTCGAAGTCCTTGCCCTGCTCGTCCTGGTGGAACCCGAGGGTGTAGGCGCCGCCCTCGTGACGGGCGGTGGTGAGGGAGGAGTTGGTGAGCAGCCGGGTGGGGACCGGACGGTCGCCGCTCTCGACGTTCTTCTGGTACAGCAGGTCGAAGATCGCGTCGATCAGATCCGAGTTGATGCCCTTGAACAGGCCCTTCTGCTGCTTCTCCAGCCGGTAGCGGGTCTCCTCGGGCAGCGCGCGGAAGTAGTCGATGTAGTCCGGGGACGTCATCTCCAGGGTCAGCTTGGTGTACTCCAGCGGGAAGAACCGCGGGGAGCGGGTGACCCAGTTGAGCTCGTAGCCGTGGACGTCGATCTCGGACAGCAGTTCGTAGTAGATCTCGGCGGCGCTCTGCCCGCTGCCGACGACCGTGACGGACTTCTTCGCCTGCAGCTCCGCCTTGCGCCGCATGTACGCGGACGTGTGGAACAGGCCGCCGTCCAGGCCGCGGCACGGCTCCGGGACGAAGGGCACGGTGCCGGTGCCGAGGACGAGGTGCCGGGCGCGGTACGTCGTGCCCGCCTCCGTGGCCACCGCGTACAGCCCGGCGCTCTCGTCGTACGTCACCTCGGTGACCGTGGTGCCGAAGCGGATGCTGCTCAGCTTGGCGGCGGCCCAGCGGCAGTAGTCGTCGTACTCGACGCGCAGCGGGTAGAAGTTCTCGCGTATGTAGAACGAGTACAGCCGGCCCTTCTCCTTCAGGTAGTTGAGGAAGGAGTACGGGGACGTCGGGTCGGCGAGGGTGACCAGGTCCGACATGAACGGCGTCTGGAGGTGGGCGCCGTCGAGGAACATCCCGGCGTGCCACTCGAAGTCCGGCTTGGACTCCAGGAAGACGCCGTTCAGTTCGGCTATCGGCTCGGTGAGGCAGGCGAGGCCGAGGTTGAAGGGGCCCAGCCCGATGCCCACGAAGTCGTAGGTGGTTTCCGGGGCTTCAGGAAGCGCGGTCAAGGGACTCTCCCAGGTACTGCTCGGCGTGGCCGGCGATCAGGTCGAGGACGGCGGAGATGTCGGCCGTCGTGGTCTCGGGGTTGAGCAGGGTGAACTTCAGGTAGTGGCGTCCCGCCACCTTGGTGCCCGCGACCACCGCGTCACCGGAGGCGAACAGGGCTTTGCGGGCGTAGAGGTTGGCGCGGTCGATCTCGGCGGGGTCGGTGACGGCCGCCGGGATCCAGCGGAAGACGAGGGTGGACAGGCTCGGCTCGACCACGACGTCGAAGCGGGGGTCGGCGGCCAGCAGCTGCCAGCCCTCCGCGGCCAAGTCGCACACCTCGTCGAAGAGGCGGCCGATGCCGTCGGCGCCCATCACGCGCAGCGTCATCCACAGCTTGAGCGCGTCGAAGCGGCGGGTGGTCTGCAGGGACTTGTCCACCTGGTTGGGGATGCGCTCGGTCACCATGCGGCGCGGGTTGAGGTACTCGGCGTGGTAGGTGGCGTGCCGCAGGGTGGCGGTGTCGCGGACCAGCACGGCCGACGAACTGACCGGCTGGAAGAAGGACTTGTGGTAGTCGACGGTGACGGAGTCGGCGCGCTCGATGCCGTCGATGCGGTGGCGGTACTTCAGCGAGGCGAGCAGTCCGCAGCCGTAGGCTGCGTCCACGTGCATCCAGGCGCCGTACCGCTCGCACAGTTCGGCGATCTCGGGCAGCGGGTCGATGGAGCCGAAGTCGGTGGTGCCGGCGGTGGCGACGACGGCCATGGGGACCAGGCCCGCCCCGGTGCAGCGCTCCAGTTCGCGGGCGAGGGCGACGGTCTGCAGCCGCTTGTCGTGGTCGACGGGAATCGCCACCACGGCGTCCGGTCCGAGGCCGAGGAGTTTCGCGGACTTCTTCACGCTGAAGTGGCTGACCTCGGAGGCGAAGATGCGCAGCTTCGCCAGGTCGTCGGTCTTGGCCTCCTCACGCGCCAGCAGCAGCGCCTGGAGGTTGGACTGGGTGCCGCCGGAGGTGAACACCCCGTCGGCGGCCGGTCCGAGGCCGATGCGGCGGGTCGTCCAGTCGACGATCTTGCGCTCGATGAGGGTGCCGCCGGCCGACTGGTCCCAGGTGTCCAGGGAGGAGTTGACGGCGGAGAGCACCGCCTCGCCGAGCACGGCCGGGATGACGACCGGGCAGTTGAGGTGGGCGAGGTAGCGGGGGTGGTGGAAGTAGATGGCGTCCCGGAGGTAGACGTCCTCCAGTTCGTCGAGCACCGCGGCGGTGTCGTGCAGCGGCTGGTCGAGGTCGATCGCGTCGATGCGCGGAGCGAGGTCGTCGACGGTGATTCCGGTGAACGGCCGGTCGGTGGTGGCGAGTTTCGCGGCCACCCGCTCGACTCCTGCGGTCACGGAGCGGCGGTAGTGCTCCGCGGTGGTGTCGTTGAGCAGGTGCGAACGCATGTGGGGGTCCTCCGGTGGGGACGGTCCGGGGCAGGGGTGCGGGGCCAGTGCCTTACTTAGGTTAGCCTAACCTAAGTAAGGCGATTCCATTCCTTGCTCGACCGTGACTGTGATCACTCCCAAAGGGGACTGATCGGGCGTCAACTCCCTTTCTGTTCAGCCTTGTTCGCGCAACTGTTCTTCCGTCAGGCCGCGCCGCCAGTAGCCGACGAACGTCACCCGCCGGCGGTCGACACCGCGCTCCCCGACGAAGTGCCGCCGCACCTGCTTCATGCAGCCGGCCTCGCCGGCGATCCACACGTACGGCCGCTCGGCAGGCGGCAGCTCGGCGGTGCGCAGGCCGTCCAGGGCCATCGGACCGGCCCCTTCGGCCGGGGCCGCCGTGCCGTCCCGGACGAACCAGGTGATCTCCGCGTCGGCGTCGGTCGGCAGGTCCAGGACGTCCCCGGAGTGCGGCACCTCCAGCCACACCCGGGTCCGCATGCCGGCGGGAAGGGTCTCCAGGACGGCCGCGACGGCGGGCAGGGCGGTCTCGTCGGCCCACAGGAGCATCAGGTCGGTGTCCTCGGTCGGACGGAAGCGGATCGCGCGGTTGTCGGCGATCGCGGGTCCGAGCAGCAGCACCCGGTCGCCGGCGGCGGCACGGGCGGCCCAGCGGGAGGCCGGGCCCGCCTCGTCGGACGCCTTGGCCTCCTCCGTGATGCCGTGCAGCACGAAGTCGATGTCGATCTCCGTGGTGCGCCCCCCGGCGTCCGCGCGCAGCGCCCGCAGCGTGTACGAGCGCATCACCGCCCGTACGTCGTCCGGCAGTTCGCGCCACCCCTGCCACCAGTCCTCGCCCATGTCGAGCGGGACGACGGGTGCGTCCTGCCCCGGGTGCGGCAGGAACAGCGACAGGGACTGGTCGCGTCCGTCGGAACGGAAGTCGCGCAGCTCCGGGCCGGTGAACGTGACCCGCACCAGGGACGGGCCGAGCCGCCTCGTCGCTGCGACCTGGAGGGAGAAGAAGCGGAACGGGGCGGCTACGGCAGTGGTCACCTATGGCTCCCGGGGAGGAGGATTCTGTCGGGGACGGTCAGCTGACCTTCTTGGCCTTCTCGATGGCCTCGGCGAGGCCGTCCACGATCGGCACGCACTTGTCGTAGGAGAGGATCGGCTCGGCGGAACGCGCGATGACCTGACCGGCCTTGACCGCGGGCAGCTGCTTCCACGTCGCCTCGGTGATGTCGGCGGGCTGGATGGCCGAGGTGCGGTCGTCCATCATGATGATGTCGGCCTTGTACTTGTCGACGTTCTCCCAGCTCAGGCCCTCGAACCAGCCGCCGCCCTGGGCCTTGGCCTCCTCCGGCGGCTCGATGAAGTCCACACCGAGGGCCTTGAAGTACTCCAGGTCGATGGAGAGGTTGGTGCCGGAGACGTAGAACAGCTCCGGGCTCGCCGAACCGGCCATGACCTTGATGCCGGGGTTGGCCTTGACGGCCTTGCGCAGCCGCTCCGAGGCATCCTCGAAGCGCTTCTTGGCGTCGGTGGCCTTGGCCGCCTTCATGTCGCCGCCCAGGGACTCGGCGAGCTCCCACATCCGCTGGAGGGGGGCGGTCAGCTGACGGTCGTAGACGGAGATGCCGACGCTCGGGGCGAGCTTGGCGATCTTGTCCTTGGACGCCTCGGGGACGTACCAGAGGGTGCCGGCGTCGTCGAACATCGTGGAGATCAGGACGTCGGGCGCGAGCGTCGCGTACTTCTCGACGTTGAACTGGTCCCACACGTTGCCGAGGACGGTCACCTTGCTGATGTCCATGTCGCCGGCCTGGACGTCGGCCTTGCCGTCCTTGGTCTCCGTCGGACCGAAGACGCCCTTGACCTCGACGCCGTAGTCGTACAGCGCGGCGGCCACGCCGGTGAACGCGACGATGTTCGCCGGGACCTTGTCGAGCTTCACCGTGGTGCCGCGGTCGTCCTTGAACGACCACGCACCGGACTCGGCGTCGCCGGAACCCTTCCCGTCCGAGCCGCCGTCCTCGTCCCCGCAGGCGGTGAGGAGCGCGCCGAGTCCGAGGGCACCGCCGGCGGCGAGCAGCCCCCGACGGGAGAAGCGGGCGGTTCTGGCGTTCGACATGGGAGGGTCGCTTTCGTGCGTACGGAGCCTGCCTCGGCTGGAATCAGGCTTAGGTTAGCCTAACCTCACGGTCTGTCCAGAGGGTGCTCGGAATGCATCCCCGTACGCGCGGGCGAAATGCCGGTCCTGCACCGTGATTCGGGTCACGTGAGCGGACCGGCGGCCCGCGTCGCCGTCGACGCGGGCCGGTTCGCGGGGTTACGGGCGATTCAGCCCGCCAGGCCCAACTCCCGCGCGATCAGCATGCGCTGCACCTCGCTCGTGCCCTCACCGATCTCCAGGATCTTGGAGTCCCGCCACATCCGGGCCACCGGATACTCGTTCATGAACCCGTAACCGCCGTGGATCTGGGTGGCGTCACGGGCGTTGTCCACGGCGACCGTGGACGAGTACAGCTTGGCCAGCGCCGCCTCCTTCTTGAAGGGCTCACCGGCCACCAGCCGGCTGGCCGCGTCGCGCCACGCGAGACGCGCCGTGTGCGCCTTCATCTCCATGTCGGCGATCTTGAACTGGATCGCCTGGTTGGCGCCGATCGGCCGCCCGAACGCGTGCCGCTCCTTCGCGTACTTCACCGACTCGTCCACACAGCCCTGCGCCAGCCCCGTGCCCAGCGCGGCGATGGCGATCCGGCCCTCGTCCAGGATGCGCAGGAACTGGGCGTAGCCGCGGCCCTCTTCGCCGAGGAGGTTGGCGGCGGGGACCCGGACGTCGGCGAAGGACAGCTCCCGGGTGTCCGAGGCGTTCCAGCCGACCTTCGAGTACGGCGCCGCCACCGTGAAGCCCGGCGTGCCCGACGGGACGATGATCGCCGAGATCAGCGGCTTGCCGTCGGGCTTGCGGCCGGTCACCGCCGTGACCGTGACCAGGCCCGTGACGTCCGTGCCCGAGTTGGTGATGAAGCACTTCGTGCCGTTGATGACCCACTCGTTCGTCGACTCGTCCAGCCGGGCCGTCGTACGGGTCGCGCCCGCGTCGCTGCCGCCGTCCGGCTCGGTCAGGCCGAACGCGCCGAGGATCTCGCCCGAGCACAGGCGGGGAAGCCACTCGCGCTTCTGCTCCTGCGTGCCGAACAGATGCAGCGGCATCGCACCGAGCGAGACGCCCGCCTCCAGGGTGATGGCCACCGAGGAGTCGACCCGCGCCAGTTCCTCCAGAGCCACACCGAGCGCGAAGTAGTCGCCGCCCATGCCGCCGTACTCCTCCGGGAACGGCAGGCCGAACAGGCCCATGCGGCCCATCTCCCGCACGATCTCGTACGGGAACTCGTGCCGCTCGTAGAAGTCGCCGATCTTCGGCGCCACCACGTCGTGCGCGAACTCCTCGACGGTGCGCCGGAGTTCTTCCAGTTCGGGGGAGAGCTTGTGGTCCATGGTCGTCACGACTCCTGGTGGGAGAGGGCTCGAACGGTGCGGGACGGGCTGGGCCGCCCCAGATGGGCGGCCATCCAGACGCTTGTGGCGACCAGACGGCCGAGATCGACGCCGGTGTCGATGCCGAGGCCGCGCAGCATCCACACGAGGTCCTCGGTGGCGAGGTTGCCGGTGGCGGACCTCGCGTACGGGCAGCCGCCGAGGCCGCCGGCGGAGGCGTCGACCGTGGTGACGCCCTGCCGGAGCGCGGCCAGCGTGTTGGACAGGGCCTGGCCGTAGGTGTCGTGGAAGTGCACACCCAGCACGGAGACGGGGACGTCCGCCGAGGTGAGCGCGGTGAGCAGGGCCGCGACATGGCCCGGCGTGGCCACCCCGATGGTGTCGCCCAGGCTCAGCTCGTCGCAGCCCATGTCCAGCAGCGCCCGGCACACCTTCACCACCTGGGCGACCGGGACCGGGCCCTCCCACGGGTCACCGAAGCACATGGACAGATAGCCGCGGACGTGCACGTCCGCCGCCTTCGCCCGGGACACCACCGGCTCGAACATCGCCAGCGCCTCGTCCACCGTGCGGTTGAGGTTGGCCTTGGCGAAGGACTCCGTGGCGCTCGCGAACACCGCGACCCGCCGGGCGCCCAGCGCCAGCGCGCGGTCCAGTCCGCGCTCGTTCGGCACCAGCACCGGCAGCTCCACCGGCAGGTCGGACACCGCCGGGTACAGCTCCTCCGCGTCGGCCAGCTGCGGCACCCACTTGGGGTGCACGAAGCTCGTCGCCTCGATCGTGGTCAGACCGGTCCCGGCCAGCCGGCGGACGAACTCCGCCTTCACGGCCGTCGGCACGGTCGCCTTCTCGTTCTGCAGCCCGTCGCGCGCGCCCACCTCGTGGATCCGCACCCGCGCGGGCAGTCCCTCGGCCGGTACGGCCATCGGCAGGCCCAGTTCCGGGGCGTTCATGCCGTCTCCTCCTCCACGGGCGCGATCACGGCCAGCACCTGGTCCATGGCGACCGTCGTGCCCGGCGCCACGTCCAGTTCGGTGACCGTGCCGGCGTGCGGGGCGGAGATGACGTGCTCCATCTTCATCGCCTCCACCACCAGCAGGCTCTGGCCGGCGGTCACCTCGTCGCCGACGGCGACCTTCACCACCGTCACCGTGCCCGGCATCGGCGCGGTCAGCGAGTCGGCGCCCGCCTGGCCCGCCCGGGTGAGGGACGCGGCGACCGGGTCGTGGTCCCGCACGTGCCAGGCGTCGCCGTCCCGGCCGAGCCAGGTGCCGTCCGGCAGGGCGGCGAAGGTGTGGGTGACGCCGTCGAGCGTGCAGGTGAACCGGTGCCCGCCCACCGGGCCCGCGGACCCCCGCACCGGGGTGCCGGCGCCCGGCAGCAGCAGTTCCGTCCCGCCGTCCGCCGTGCCGCGCACGCGCACGGTCACCGGGTCGTGGCCCGCCACCCGCAGGTGGTGCGCCGTCCATGCCCGCTCGCCGCCCATCCGCCAGCCGTCGGCGGTGGCGAACGGGTCGGCCCAGCCGGAGCCGTCGGAGGGCCGGCGGAGGGAGGCCTGGCGCAGCAGCGCCGCCGCCGCGTACGCCTCCGCCGGCACCTCGTCCGCCGTGAGCCCGGCCACCTCGCGCTCGACCAACCCGGTGTCCAGCTCTCCCGAGACCACCGCCGGATGCGCCAGCAGCCGCCGCAGGAACCCCGCGTTGGTCCGCACGCCGAGGGTCACCGTCTCCGCCAGCGCCGCCCGCAGCCTGCGCAGCGCACTCGCGCGGTCGGGGCCGTACGCGATCACCTTGGACAGCATCGGGTCGTAGAGGCTGCCGACCTCGGTGCCCTCGCTGAGCCCGGAGTCGGTGCGCACGCCGTCGCCCTGCGGTTCGCGCAGCTTCAGCACCGTGCCGCCGGAGGGCAGGAAGCCGCGCGCGGGGTCCTCCGCGCAGACGCGTGCCTCCACCGCGTGCCCGGTGAGCCGGACGTCGTCCTGCCCGAACCCCAGCCGCTCACCGGCCGCCACCCGCAGCTGCCACTCCACCAGGTCGAGCCCGGTGACGAGCTCGGTGACCGGGTGCTCCACCTGGAGGCGGGTGTTCATCTCCATGAAGTAGTACGACGACGGGTCGTTGCCCGGGACGATGAATTCCACCGTGCCCGCGCCCCGGTAGCCGCACGAACGGGCCGCCTGGACCGCCGCCTCACCCATCGCGGCCCGGGTCTCCTCGTCGAGGAGCACACTCGGCGCCTCCTCGATGATCTTCTGGTGCCGCCGCTGGAGCGAGCACTCCCGCTCGCCCAGGTGGACGACGCCCCCGTGCCCGTCGGCCAGCACCTGGATCTCGATGTGCCGGGGCCGGTCGATCCACCGCTCCACCAGCAGCGTGTCGTCACCGAAGGAGGCGCGGGCCTCACGCCGCGCGGCGGCGATCTCCTCGGCCAGCGCCGAGGCGTCCCGCACCAGCCGCATGCCCTTGCCGCCGCCGCCCGCCGACGGCTTCAGCAGCACCGGCACGCCGATCTCGCGGGCGGCCCCGGCGAGCTGCTCGTCGCTGAGCCCGCTGCCGCTGGAACCGGGCACCACCGGCACCCCGGCCGCCCTCACCGTCTCCTTCGCGCGGATCTTGTCGCCCATCAGGGCGATCGCGTCCGCCGGCGGCCCGATGAACACCAGCCCCGCCTCGGCGCACGCCCGCGCGAAGGCGGCGTTCTCGGCGAGGAACCCGTACCCCGGGTGGACCGCCCGCGCGCCGGTGCGGGCGGCGGCCTCCAGCAGCCGCTCCACCGACAGGTAGCTCTCCGAAGCCGCCGCCGGCCCGATCCGCACCGCCGTGTCGGCCTCCCGGACGTGCCGGGCGTCGGCGTCCGCGTCGGAGTACACGGCCACCGAGCGCACGCCCATCGACCGCAGCGTGCGGATGACGCGGACCGCGATCTCGCCCCGGTTGGCCACAAGCACTGTCTCGAACATCGTTGTCCGTCCCCTCACATCCGGAAGACGCCGAACTGAGGGTCGCTCAGTGGCGCGTTGGCGCACGCGGTCAGGGCCAGGCCCAGTACCTGCCGGGTGTCCATCGGGTCGATCACGCCGTCGTCCCAGAGGCGCGCCGTCGCGTAGTAGGCGTTCCCCTGACGCTCGTACTGGGCGCGGATCGGGGCCTTGAAGGCGTCCTCGTCCTCCGCCGGCCACTCCTCGCCGCGCCCCTCCATCTGGTCCCGCTTGACGGTCGCGAGGACGGAGGCCGCCTGCTCGCCGCCCATCACCGAGATCTTGGCGCCCGGCCACATCCACAGGAAGCGGGGCGAGTACGCCCTGCCGCACATCGAGTAGTTGCCCGCCCCGTACGACCCGCCGACCACCACCGTCAGCTTCGGCACACGCGTGCAGGCGACCGCGGTGACCATCTTGGCGCCGTGCTTGGCGATACCGCCCGCCTCGTAGTCCCGGCCCACCATGAAGCCCGAGATGTTCTGCAGGAACACCAGCGGGATGCCGCGCTGGTCGCACAGCTCGATGAAGTGCGCGCCCTTCTGGGCGGACTCGGAGAACAGGATGCCGTTGTTGGCGACGATGCCCACCGGGTGTCCGTGGATCCGGGCGAAGCCGGTGACCAGGGTCTGCCCGAACTCCGACTTGAACTCGGCGAAACGCGAACCGTCCACGACCCGGGCGATGATCTCCCGTACGTCGTAGGGCGTGCGGGAGTCGACCGGCACCGCCCCGTACAGCCCCGCCGGGTCCACCTTGGGCTCGACGGCCGGCTCGACCCCCCAGGGCAGGGCTCGCCGCGCGGGGAGCGTGGAGACGATGGTGCGCACGATCCGCAGCGCGTGCGCGTCGTCCTCCGCCAGGTGGTCGGTCACGCCCGACACCCGCGCGTGGACCTCGCCGCCGCCCAGCTCCTCCGCCGTGACCACCTCACCCGTGGCCGCCTTCACCAGCGGCGGGCCGCCGAGGAAGATCGTGCCCTGGCCGCGGACGATCACCGCCTCGTCGCTCATCGCCGGGACGTACGCCCCGCCCGCCGTGCAGGAGCCGAGGACCGCCGCGATCTGCGGGATGCCCGCGCCGGACATCCGGGCCTGGTTGTAGAAGATCCGCCCGAAGTGGTCCCGGTCGGGGAACACCTCGTCCTGCATCGGCAGAAACGCCCCGCCGGAGTCCACCAGGTAGACACAGGGCAGCCGGTTGTCGAGGGCCACCTCCTGCGCGCGCAGGTGCTTCTTCACCGTCATCGGGTAGTACGTACCGCCCTTGACGGTGGCGTCGTTGGCCACGACCACGCACTCCCGGCCGCTGACCCGCCCGATCCCGGCGATCACACCGGCCGCCGGGGCCTGCCCCTCGTACATCCCGTCGGCCGCGAGCGGGGCCAGCTCCAGGAACGGCGAGCCGGGGTCGAGGAGGGTGTCCACGCGCTCGCGCGGGAGCAGCTTCCCGCGCGCGGTGTGCCGGGCCCGCGCCCGCTCGCCGCCGCCGAGCGCCGCCGCGGCCAGCTTGCCGCGCAGCTCCCCGACGAGGGCGCGGTGCGACTCCTCGTTGGCCCGAAAGGCCTCCGACGCGGGATCGGCCGCGCTGTGAAGCTCCGGTGCCTCATGCATCCTGCGGGTCCCCTCACCTTGTTAATGAGCGTTAACGCATTTCCTCCAGGTTAACGACCGCTAACCTCCCTGTCTAGAATCGTCTCCATGGCCACCAGAACCGACGCCCCCACCCGCCGCGAGCAGATCCTCAAGGAGGCCGCCCGGCTCTTCGCCGAGCGCGGCTTCCACGGCGTCGGGGTCGACGAGATAGGCGCCGCGGTCGGCATCAGCGGCCCCGGGCTCTACCGGCACTTCGCGGGCAAGGACGCGATGCTCGCGGAGCTGCTGGTGGGGATCAGCGGCCAGCTGCTGACCGGCGCGAAGCAGCGCCTGAAGGAGGCGGACGGGGTGGCACCCGAGGCGGTCCTCGACTCGCTGATCGAGGGGCACATCGACTTCGCGCTCGACGACCGCCCGCTCATCACCCTGCACGACCGTGAGCTGGACCGCCTCCGGGACACCGACCGCAAGCTGGTCCGCCAGCTCCAGCGGCAGTACGTCGAGCTGTGGGTGGAGGTGGTGCGCGGCCTCTACCCGGACCTGGCCGAACCGGCCGCCCGCTCGGCCGTGCACTCGGTGTTCGGGCTCCTCAACTCCACCCCGCACCTGGCCCGCCCGGGTTCGCTCCCCGGCCGGGCGACGACGGCCGAACTGCTGCACCGGATGGCGCGGGGCGCGTTCGAGGCGGCGGGCGCGCGGTGACCCCGGGTGACGAGCGTTACGGGGTCTCCGCTCTGGACGGCTGTGGATACTCGCCGGTATCTTTGCTCTGAGCAAGCGCTTAGACACGTGGGACCGCAACCATCGATTGAGGAACCCCCACGGCGAGCAACCACGTACGCGAGAGCGGCGCCGGCTTAGGCGCAAGAAGGGGTGGCGGACAGTGCGCCGTACGATTTTCAACGAGGACCACGAAGCGTTCCGGGAGACCGTCCGCGCCTTCATCGAGGCCGAGGTCGTCCCCGTCTACGACGAGTGGTTCGCGGCGGGCCAGGCGCCCCGCGACTTCTACTACAAGCTCGGTGAGCTGGGCATCTTCGGCATCAGTGTGCCGGAGGAGTTCGGCGGCGCGGGCATGGACACCCACAAGTTCGAGGCCGTCCTCTACGAGGAGACCGCCCGCGCGGGCATCCAGTTCGGCGGCTCCGGCGTGCACGTGCTGCTCGCCCTGCCGTACATCAAGATGCTCGCCACCGACGAGCAGAAGAAGCGTTTCCTGCCGAAGTTCGTCACCGGCGAGGAGATGTGGGCCATCGCGATGACCGAGCCGGGCACCGGCTCCGACCTCGCGGGCATGAAGACCACCGCCAAGCTCAGCGAGGACGGCTCCCACTACGTCCTCAACGGCGCCAAGACCTTCATCACCGGCGGCGTCCACGCCGACAAGGTGATCGTCTGCGCCCGCACCGCCGCCCCGACGGCCGAGGACCGCCGCCACGGCATCTCCCTGTTCGCCGTGGACACCAAGTCCGAGGGCTACTCCGTCGGCCGCAAGCTCGACAAGCTGGGCCTGAAGACCTCCGACACCGCCGAGCTGGCGTTCGTCGACGTCAAGGTCCCCGCCGAGGACCTGCTCGGCGAGGAGAACAAGGGCTTCTCCTACCTCGGCCACAACCTGGCCTCCGAGCGCTGGGGCATCGCCTTCGGCGCCTACGCGCAGGCCGCCGCCGCCGTCCGCTTCGCCACGCAGTACGTGCAGGAGCGCACCGTCTTCGGCAAGCCGGTCGCCCACTTCCAGAACACCAAGTTCGAGCTGGCCGCCTGCCAGGCCGAGGTCGACGCCGCCCAGGCCGTCGTCGACCGCGCCACCGAGGCCCTCGACGCCGGCGAGCTCACCCCCGCCGAGGCCGCCAGCGCCAAGCTGTTCACCACCGAGGTGGCCCACCGCGTCATCGACCGCTGCCTCCAGCTCCACGGCGGCTACGGCTACATGAACGAGTACCCGATCGCCCGCCTGTACGCGGACAACCGCGTCAACCGCATCTACGGCGGCACCAGCGAGATCATGAAGTCGATCATCGCGAAGGACATGGGTCTGTAAGCACCCGGAAATCCCTGCCGTATACAACTGATTCCATGAATCAGGCACTTCAGGATCTCCTCGATCTGCTCGACCTCGAGCAGATCGAGGAGAACATCTTCCGCGGCCACTCCCGCCCCGCCGTCGTCCCCCGCGTCTTCGGCGGGCAGGTCGCGGCGCAGGCGCTCGTGGCCGCCGGACGGACCGTCCCCGAGGACCGGCCCGCCCACTCCCTGCACGCGTACTTCCTGCGCCCCGGCGACCCCGGCGCCCCGATCGTCTACACCGTCGACCGGATCCGCGACGGCCGCTCCTTCACCACCCGGCGCGTGGTCGCGGTCCAGCACGGAAAGCCGATCTTCCACCTCTCGGCGTCCTTCCAGACGTACGAGGAGGGCCTGGACCACCAGGAGCCGATGCCGCCGTCCGCCGACCCGGACGCGCTGCCCACCTCGGAGGAACGCCTGCGCGGCTACCCCCACCTCGCCCCCGAGGTCGTGGACCGCTACCTGGAGGCCCGCGCCGCCGTCGACCTGCGCTATGTCGAAGAGCCCCCGTACGGCCGCTTCGGCGAGCCGCGCGAACCCCACTCCCAGGTGTGGTTCCGCGCCAACGGCAAGCTCACGGACGACCCCCTGCTGCACGTCGTCCTCGCCACGTACGTCTCCGACATGACGCTCCTGGACTCCGTCCTCCTCGCCCACGGGCGCGGCGGCTGGGCCGTCGGCGACGTCGTCGGCGCGTCCCTGGACCACGCCATGTGGTTCCACCGCCCGTTCCGCGCCGACGAGTGGCTGCTGTACGACCAGCAGTCCCCCTCGGCCCACGGCGGCCGCGGCCTCGGCCAGGCCCGCATCTACACCCGGGACGGCCGCCTGGCGGTCTCGGTCATCCAGGAGGGTGTCGTCCGGGTTCCCCGGTGATCTACCGTTCCCGGGTGAGAAAACACCGGCGTCTGCGCCGCCTCGTCGTGGACGGAAACGTCTGGCACTGGACCGTCCGGCAACGGGTGCGGCCCGACTACGCCGACTGCCGCCTGACGCTCACCTTCTTCACGGACGGGTACCGGAGCGGCACCGGGCGCCGGCTGTCCCTGGTCTTCGCGCCGGGCCCGCACCGCGTCGTGTCGAACACGTACTTCGAGGCGGGCACCGTGATGCGCCTCCCGGACCGTGGCGACCTCAACCTCCACGAGCCCGGGCCGGCCCGGCGCCTGCTGGAGGCGGCGGCACCGGCCCTGGCCCTCCGGCCGGCCGAGCGGGACGTCGAGGTGGACGGCTGGCCCTGTTTCGACGCGGTCGTCGACGGGCGTCAGCCCAGCCCCGCCTCCGCCAGCAGGTACGCCGTCATCGGGTCGTAGTGGCGGGGGCTGGTGACGTGATCGTCCAGGGGGACCGTGACCTGGACGGTGCCCTCGGACTCGGCGAGGAAGAGGGCAGGGTCGTTGCAGTCGGCGTAGCCGACGGAGTCGACGCCGTACTGTCCGGCCGCGCCCGCCCAGCCGTGGTCGGCGACGACCAGGTCCGGCAGCGGGCGGCCCTCGCGCTCCAGGGCGCCCAGGATGGCCTTCATCGGCTCCCCGGAGTGGGTGTGCCACAGCGTGGCACCGTGCTCCAGCACCGCCACGTCCGCGAACTGCATCACATAGCCCTCGTCCGTGGTCAGCCCGTCCGGGATGACCACGATCCCGCAGCCGGCCGCCCGCAGCGCCGCGGCCGTCGCGCGGTGCACGTCGAGCAGCCCGCCCGGGTGACCGGTCGCGAACAGCACCCGCTGCCGCCCCTCCGCCGCCTTGCGCAGCCGCCCCGCCATGCGCTCCAGCGCGGACACGGTCAGCTCCGGGTCGATGGTGTCCTGTCCGTACCGGTATTCCGGGTCGTCGTTGACGCCGACCCGTTCCGCCATCACCGCGAGCACGTCCTGCTCGTCGGTCCAGCGGTCGCCGAGCTCCAGACCGAGCCAGTAGTGGCGGTCGCCGTTCGCCAGCTTCCGGTAGTGGGAGAGGTTGTTCTCGCGCGGTGTGGCGACCTCGCCCGCGATGCGGGTGGCGACCAGGTGTTCGACGAGTTCGGCACGGCTGGGTGTCCCGGGTATCGGCATGCCCCCCATTGTGGAGCAGCGGCCCGTGGGCGTCCCTGGCGCATCGCACGCTGGGACGTGCGTCACGTACTCAGCCGACTGCGTACGGCTACTCAGTCCGGGGCCCTCAGGTGCGGCGCAGCGCGAACCACAGCTCCATCCGTACGTCCGGATCGTCCAGGTCGGCCTCCAGCAGCGCCGCGCACCGCGCGATGCGCTGCCGCACGGTGTTGCGGTGCACGGACAGCGCCACCGCCGTACGGTCCCAGCTGCCGTGCAGGGACAGCCAGGTGCGCAGGGTGTCGGTGAGGGCCGGGGTGGCCGCTATCGGCGCGAGCAGCGCCCGCGCGTGGGCGTCCGCGTCCTGCGGCGGGACGAGGTCGGCGAGGGCGGGGCGGTCGCCGTGCCGGACCAGCGGGGCGCGGGTGGCGCGGGCCCGGGCCAGCGCGCGGGCGGCCCGGGTGTCCGCGGCGGGCCAGTCGGACGGGCCGGCCGCCGTACTCACCCCGAGCGTCCAGCCCGGCAGCGGCTCCACGGCCCGCCCGCCCGGCACGAGGACCCGTACGACCTCGCCGGTCGCGTCGACCAGCGTGGAACCGAGCGCCGTGCCCAGCGCGGAGGCGGCCAGGGCGTCCGGTGCCCGCCGGTCCCGCCGCGCGTGCACCACACGCCAGCCCTCACCGCCGAGCAGGGGCACGACGCTCTCGGGCGCCGCGCCCAGCAGCAGGCGGACCAGCGCGGCGGAGCGGGCGGCGCCGGTGCCGCTGTGCCGCTCGCCGGTGAGGAGGGAGAGCAGGACGGCGGCGACGGACGCGATGGTGTGGTCCGCCGGGTCCCGCTGCGGGGCGGCGACCCCGAGCACAGACCCCTGCCCGTTCCCCAGCCCGTAGGCGACCAGCCGGAGACCGGCCACGGTGTCGCTGGCGGAGGAGGGCCGGGCCCCGGTGTGCTCGGCGTGCGCCGGAGCGCGCACCACCTCGGCGAGAGCCGCCAGCGCCGTACGCACCGCCTCGCCCTGGTCCGGGCCCGCGCCCGCGAGCTCCGTCCCGTCCGGGCCGTACAGGACCGCCCGCCCGTCCATGCGGCGGGCCAGCTGCTGCAGCACGGACGGGACCGGGTCGGGGCGGGCGGCGGCGCCCGCGAGGCTCTGCTGGGCCTCGGTGACCCGGCGCAGCTCCGCCGTGCGGGCCTGCGCCATCAGCTGCCACACCGCCCGCGCCACCCCCGAGAACGTGGTCCTGGGCGGCACCTCCAGCAGCGGCAGCCCGCGCATCTCGCACGCCTCGACGAGCGCCCCCGGCACCTTCTCGTGGACCGGCGCCAGACCGAAACCGAGCGCCGCCCCGCCCGCCGCCACGATCCGGGAGACGTAGGCGTCGAAGTACCCGGCGCCCGCCCCGTGCGGGATGTGCACGCCCGCGGACAGCAGCAGCTCCCCGCCCAGCAGGTACGGGTAGGGGTCCGCCATCTCCGAGGCCTGCGCCCAGTGCACGACGATCCCGGGGCCGTCCGGTCCCGCGATCCGGCGCAGTCCGAGGTCCTCGCGGGCCAGCAGGGCGTCCAGGCGCACGGGCGGCGTGGGCGGAACCACCGGGTCCGACATCGACATGCTGGACACTTCCTCCACTCCTCGTGACGGGAATGGAGGAAACGTACACTTCGCAGATGCTTTCCGCCCTCTTATGGTCGGGAGAGACCAGCGGCCCGCGCGTCCGGGCGGACGCATGTGCACGGCGAAGACCAGGAAAGTAGGCATGACCTCATGAGCAGCAGCGAGACGCCCCGCGGCCCCGTCGACTCCTCCCGCGTCCCGCGGTACGCCGGGCCCGCGACCTTCGCCCGGCTGCCCCGCCTCGACGAGGTCGGCCGCGCCGACGTGGCCGTGGTGGGCGTGCCGTTCGACTCGGGCGTCTCCTACCGGCCGGGCGCCCGCTTCGGCGGCAACGCCATCCGTGAGGCGTCCCGGCTGCTGCGCCCCTACAACCCCGCGCAGGACGCCTCCCCCTTCGCCCTCGCCCAGGTCGCGGACGGCGGCGACATCGCCGTGAACCCGTTCAACATCAACGAGGCCGTGGAGACCGTCGAGGCCGCCGCCGACGACCTGCTCGGCACCGGCGCCCGCCTGATGACCCTCGGCGGCGACCACACCATCGCCCTGCCGCTGCTGCGCTCCGTCGCCAAGAAGCACGGCCCCGTCGCCCTGCTCCACTTCGACGCCCACCTCGACACCTGGGACACCTACTTCGGCGCCGAGTACACCCACGGCACCCCGTTCCGCCGGGCCGTGGAGGAGGGCATCCTCGACACCTCCGCCCTCTCCCACGTCGGCACCCGCGGCCCGCTGTACGGCAAGCAGGACCTCACCGACGACGAGAAGATGGGCTTCGGCATCGTCACCTCCGCGGACGTCTACCGCCGGGGCGCCGACGAGGTCGCCGACCAGCTCCGCCAGCGCATCGGCGACCGCCCGCTGTACATCTCCATCGACATCGACTGCCTCGACCCCGCCCACGCGCCCGGCACCGGCACCCCCGAGGCCGGCGGCATGACCTCCCGCGAGTTGCTCGAGATCCTGCGCGGGCTGGCCTCCTGCAACCTGGTCTCGGCGGACGTCGTCGAGGTGGCGCCCGCGTACGATCACGCGGAGATCACCTCGGTCGCCGCGTCCCACACCGCCTACGAGCTGACCACGATCATGTCCCGCCAGATTGCAGAGGCCCGCGCGAAGTGACTCACGACCACGACCTGGTGCTCCGCCCGACCGCCGCACAGACCGAGGCGGCCCTGAACCCGCCCCCCGGCCGCAACGGCGGAGACCTCGTCGTGGAGACCCTGGCCGGGCTCGGCGCGACCACCGTCTTCGGCCTGCCCGGCCAGCACGCCCTCGGCGTGTTCGACGCCCTGCGCCGCTCCGACCTGCGCTACATCGGCCTGCGCGTGGAGAACAACGCCGGGTTCGCGGCGGACGCGTACGGCCGGATCACCGGCGAGGCGGCCCCGCTGCTGCTCTCCACCGGCCCGGGCGCCCTGACCTCCCTGGCCGCCCTCCAGGAGGCGGCGGCCGCGTCCGCCCCCGTGCTGGCGATCAGCAGCCAGGTCCCGACGGCCGGGCTCGGCGGCGGCCGCCGCGGCTACCTCCACGAACTCCCCGACCAGTCGGCCTCGTTCCGCGGCGTGGTCAAGTCCGTCCACACCGTGCGTACGGCGTCCCAGATCCCGTCGGCGGTCGCGGAGGCGTGGAAGTCGGCGCTGACCGTCCCGCACGGGCCGGTGTGGGTGGAGATCCCGCAGGACGTCCTCCTCGCGGAGACCGTCCTGCCCGTGGTGACGGCGATGGACGCCACCCCGGACGAACTGCCCCCGCGCCCCGAACTCACCGCCCTCGCCGCGCACTTGCTGGCGAACGCGGAACGCCCGGCGATCATCGCGGGCGGGGGAGTGGTCCGCTCGGACGCCTCCGGCAAGCTCAAGCGGCTCGCCGAGCGCGTCCAGGCCCCGGTGGTCACCACGCCCGGCGGCAAGGGCGCCTTCCCCTGGACCCATCCCCTCTCACTCCAGTCCTGGCTGGAGGACCGCCACACCACCGACTTCCTGGAGGACGCCGACGTCCTCCTCGTCGTCGGTTCCGGCCTGGGCGAACTCTCCTCGAACTACCACACGTTCAAGCCCCGCGGCCGGGTGATCCAGATCGAGGCCGACCTCGGCAAACTGGAGTCCAACCACCCGGGAATCGGCATCCACGCGGACGCCCGCCTCGCCCTCCAGGCGCTCCTGGAGACGGTGGACCCCCGCGAGGACACGACGGCCCCGGAGCGCGTACGGGAGGTACTGGACCGCGTACGCGCACGCATCGCCGCCCAGGAACTCACCCTGGAACAGCGGGTGCTGACCTCCGTCCGCCGCGCCCTGCCCACGGACTCGCCGTCCTTCTGGGACATGACGATCCTGGCCTACTGGGCCTGGTCGGCGTTCGACGCCATGGGTCCCAACCACCTGCACTCCGCCCAGGGCGCCGGCGGCCTCGGCTACGGCTTCCCGGCCGCCCTCGGCGCCGCCGTCGCCGACCCCACCCGCCCGGTCCTCGCGGTCTCCGGCGACGGCGGCGCCCTGTACTCGGTCGCCGAGCTGGCCACGGCCCGCCAGTACGACCTGGACGTCACCTGGCTGATCGTCGACGACGGCGGCTACGGCATCCTGCGCGAGTACATGACCGACACCTTCGGCGCACCCACGGCGACGGAACTGACCCGCCCCGACTACGTGGCCCTGGCGGAGTCCTTCGGCGTCCCGGCCCTGCGCACCACCCCGGAATCCCTGGAACAGGACCTCACGAAGGCCCTGACCACCCCCGGGCCGTCGGTCGTCGTCCTCCCGGCCGTCCTGCGGATGTTCGCCCCGACGCACCTGGACCGGTCCGGGCCCCCTGACTGAACGGCCCCCTGCAAGACGGCCCGGAGCCCGCCGTGCCCCGCCCGCCCGCTCGCGCGGCCGGCCGACGGCGAGGGCCGTCTCCCTCGTCAGCTACGGTGGCGCGTCCGGCCGGTCGGCAGCCGCCCGGCCCCACCCCGTCGACGACACCTGTGCCTGTCCTCCGGAGCGCTCTTCCCGATCCGCGGGAGCGGGGTGCGCACGATGTCGATCACTCGATCGGCTGCGGAAGTGATCCGGCCAACGGTATGTTCCGTGAGGTCGCGGGCTTCCCGGCCGGGCCGTCGTCCTGCGCGGCGACTACCCTGACCACGGTGAGGAGGACGGCTTGCTCCTGAGATTCCGCGTCGCGAACGTACGGTCCCTGCGAGACGAGCAGGAGCTGTCCTTCGTCGCGCCCGGCGACGGACGGGACGCGTCGGTGAACCCGGTGGATCTCGCCGGCGGCGGTTCCCTCTCCGTGCTCCCCCTGGTCGGCATTTTCGGGGCCAACGCCTCCGGCAAGTCCAACGTGCTGACCGCGATGACTGACATGCGCAACGCGGTCCTCAACTCCTACGCGCACTGGGCCTCTTACGACGGCATCCCTCGCCAGGTATTCTCCCTGGACCCCAGGAGCGAGAGCGAACCCTCCTTCTTCGAGGTCGACGTCGTCATCGACGGGGTCCGCTGGACGTACGGCTTCGAGCTCGGTGCCAAGCGCGTCGAGTCCGAGTGGCTGCACAGCTACCCACGGGGCCGCCGTCAGGAATGGCTCGACCGTGACGCCTCACGGCCGGACGTCTTCAAATGGCCCGGTGGCCGGGTCAGGGACCGCGCCCAGCTCGTACGGCGTACGCGGCCGAACGCCCTGCTGCTCTCCACGGCCGGCACGGACAACCATCCGCAGCTCTCCCCGTTGTTCCACTGGTTCCGCCGCAACTTCTGGATGATCAGCCCGGAAGTCGAGCGGGACGAGCGCGCGCGGTACACCACGAAGGAACTGTCCGGGCCGAGGGCCACCAGGATCCAGGAACTGCTGAGGGTCGCCGACCTCGGCATCACCGGAGCGACGGTCGTCCAGGACGGCCCGGGCCAGGACACGGTGAAGCTGACGCACCACTCGGCCGCCGGAGACGTGCCCTTCGACTGGCAGGAGGAGTCCTACGGCACCCGCTCCTGGTTCGCCCTCCTCGGCCCTCTCCTCCTCGCCCTCGACGAAGGCGCGGTCCTGCTCGTCGACGAACTCGACGCCAGCCTGCACTCCCGCTTCGCGGCCGAGGTCGTCCGGCTCTTCCACGACCCGTACGCGAACCCCAAGGGCGCCCAGCTGGTCTTCACGTCGCACGACGCGACGGTGCTCACCACCCCCAGCGGAGAGCGGCTCCTCGACCCGGCGCAGGTGTGGCTGACCGAGAAGGACAAGGACGGGGCGACCGGGCTGTATCCGCTCACCGATGCGGAGCCGGGCGACGACGAGGACCTCACGCAGTCCTATCTCGCGGGGGCCTTCGGCGGGGTTCCGGCTCTCCTGGAGGGGCAGATCGCGCGGCGGCTGCTGGTGGCGCGTGAAGCAGGCACGTACGACGGGACAGGCGAGCGAGCGGACGGGACAGGCGAGCGAGCGGACGGGGCGGGGCGCGACTGATGGGGCGGGCGCAGAAGGGCAGGGACTCGTGGGAGCGTCCGGCCCGACGGGGCGGGCAGCGCAAGCGTCAGGTCTTCGTCTTCACCGAGGGCAAGGTGACGGAGCCCTCGTACTTAGACATCCTCAAGGACCAGGGCGTCCCACTCGCCGACGAGGTCCCGGTGGAGATGCACATCGCCAACCGCAGAGCGGACAGCGGGCGCAAGCCACTCGACCTCGTCGAGCAGGCGGTCAGGCTGAAGCGCGAAGAGGACCGCAAGGCGAAGCGGGCCAAGCTGGAGGAGAAGTACCTGCCCCAGGTCTGGTGCCTCTTCGACCACGACAACTACAAGTACGTCCGCGACGCACTGGACGAGGCGAAGGCGGCGGGCATCGGAGTCGCCTTCTCGCATCCGTGCTTCGAGGTGTGGCGCCTCGCGCACTACAAGCCGGTCAGCGGCTCGTTCGCCGGGGTGTGCGGAGGGGCGGCCGGCCGGCTCCCGTTCCAGCGGGGCTCCCAGGACGCCAAGACCCCCAAGGTCGTCCTGCCGGGCCAGATCCTGGGCCACTACAAGACGGCGCGCGAGAACGCCGAGCGGATGAACGGCCAGCACCCGGCGCATGTGGGCAAGTGGGACAGGGACCCTTACACGGACGTACACGAGTTCGTGGAGAAGGCGCTGCACATCGGCAGCTACTGACCCCTCTCGGCCATGATCACGCGCTGATTTCGGTATGACCCCGGCCTGGTCATAAGGTCTCTCCGTCATTTCAGGTCGGGTCGTAGGGAGTCGTACGTGGCCAAGCTCACGCTAGCCCAGCTGGAACGGCATCTGTGGGCCGCCGCGGACATCCTGCGCGGCACGATGGACGCCTCCGAGTACAAGGACTACATCTTCGGGCTGCTCTTCCTGAAGCGGGCCAACGACGAGTTCGAGGCGGCCAGGGAACGGATCAGGCGGTACGCCGTCGAGGAGCTCAAGCTCGCCGACGAGGACGTTCCCGGCTATCTGGAGCGGCCGGGTCCCTACGGCAAGCGCGATGTGCTGTACGTGCCGAAGGCGGCTCGCTGGGCCGCGGTCTCCGCCGCCACCCACAACATCAACGAGATGACCCTGCGGCCCGCGCTGCAAGCGCTTGAGGCGCAGAACAGCAAGCTCAAGGGCCTCTTCGACCACCTGGACTTCAACCGCATCGGCGGGTCGGGCGCCGCGTCCGGCGCGGCCAAGCTCGCCGACCAGCGCCTGAAGCTCCTCATCGCGCACTTCGGGCGGATCCGGCTGCGCACGGAGGACTTTGAGTTCCCCGACCTGATTGGTGCCGCCTACGAGTACCTGATCAAGGAGTTCGCGGATTCGGCAGGACGCAAGGGCGGCGAGTTCTACACCCCGCGCGCCGTGGTCCGCATGATGGTCGAGCTCCTCGCCCCCACCGAGGACATGAGGATCTACGACCCGTGCGTCGGCTCGGGCGGCATGCTCATCCATGCGGCGGAGTACGTGGAGGAGCACGGCGGCGACACGTCGTCGATGTTCTTCGCCGGCCAGGACGCCAACTCCGGCTCCTGGATCATGTCGACGATGAACATGGTCCTGCACGGGGTGCGCCGCTTCGACCTGGCCACCGGGGACACGCTCTCGCAGCCGGCACACGTTCCGCGCTCGGACGAGGACCGGTTCGACGGGGTGCTCAGCAACCCGCCGTTCTCCCTGGACTACACCCTCGCGGATCTGGCGCACCCGGCGGAGCGCGCCAAGTACGGGGCGACGAGCGAGCGCGGCAAGGCCGACCTGATGTTCCTCCAGCACATGCTGTGGGAGGCCAAGCGGGAGGGCTCCCGCGGCGGCAT
The DNA here is from genome assembly GCF_055571535.1 of Streptomyces sp. NPDC030893. Classification (NCBI taxonomy): domain Bacteria; kingdom Bacillati; phylum Actinomycetota; class Actinomycetes; order Kitasatosporales; family Streptomycetaceae; genus Streptomyces; species Streptomyces sp. NPDC030893. The sequence goes on from NZ_JBVIFC010000001.1 coordinate 234,224, forward strand.
GGTGATCACGGTCATGCCGCACGGGGTGCTGTTCCGGGGTGGCGGTGAGCAGGCCATCCGTACGGAGCTGCTGGAGAAGGACGCCATCGAGGCGGTCATCGGCCTCGCGCCGAACCTCTTCTACGGGACCGGCATCCCGGCCTGCATCCTGGTGCTCCGCCCGCCGGGCCGGAAGGACCGGGCGCGGGAGGGGAAGGTGCTGTTCATCAACGCCGACCGTGAGTTCCACGCGGAGCGGGCGCAGAACATCCTGCTCCCCGAGCACGCCGAGAAGATCGTCTCGACGTTCCACGCGTACGAGGAGGTACCCGGCTTCTCGCGGATCGTGACCCGCGAGGAACTCGCCGCCAACGACGACAACCTCAACATCCGCCGGTACGTGGACAACACGCCGCCGCCCGAGCCGCAGGACGTGCGGGCCCACCTGGTGGGCGGGGTGCCGCGCGCGGAGATCGAGGCGAAGAAGCCGCTGCTCGACTCGTACGGGATCGGGGTGACCGACCTGTTCGTGGAGCGGGAGCCGGCGGACCCGGCGTACGTCGACTTCCGGGACGAGGCGGCGGGAGGCCGTCCCGAGCTGGGCGAGCTGGCCCGGCCCCGGGAGGAGGCGCTGCGGGCGGAGTTCGGCAAGTGGTGGGAGGAGGAGGCCGCCCGCCGTCTGGAGGCGGTGGCGGCTACACCGGAAGCCCTCGCCTCGTCCACGTCCTCCGGGCGCAAGGCCGCGTTGATGGCGGTGCGGGGGCAGCTGATGAAGTCGTTCGGGGAACGGCTGGGACGGGTCGGGCTGCTGGACCGGTACGCGCTCGCGGGAGCGGTCGCGGGGTGGTGGTACGACGCCAAGTACGACCTGCTCGCGCTGTCGGAGAACGGGTTCGGGGGCGTCGTCGACGGATGGGTCGAGAACGTCGACACGCTGCTCTCGCCCGAACAGGACGCACGGACGAAGAAGCTGCGGACGCGGACGGCGGCGGAGCGGCGACAGGCCTACGACCACAAGGTGGTCGCCGCGATCGCTCCGCGGTTCCTGGAAGAGCTGGCGGAGGCGGACGCGCGCAAGGCGGAGGCGGACGCACGGTTCAAGGAGCTGAGCGCGCGGCTGTCGGGGGGCGGGGAGGAGCCGGAGGCCGACGGCGACCCGGCCGACGGTGAGGTCGAATCGGAGGACGTCGCCCTGAGTGCCGAGGAGTTGGCCGAGCTCACGGCTGAGCTGGCGCGGGTGAAGAAGGCGCGCACGAGGGCGGGCGCGGACATCAAACGCCTTGAGGCGGACTTTCATCGGCATCCGTACCCGAGCGACCCGCCCACATTGGGGGAGGAGCCGCCACGGTTGTTCCGGGCGCGGGAGGAGCTGGATGCGGAAGGGGAGCGCCGGGTGGTGCTCGACCTGCTGCGGGACGACCTAGCGGCGAAGCTGAACGGCCATGTGGTGCGGTGGCAGCGGGAGTTGGCGGCTTCTTATGAGACGTGGGAGCAGAAGTACGCCGTTTCGTTGAAGGAGATTCGGGCGGGGCGGGATCGTTCAGTCAACCGGCTGGATGATTTTTTGAAGGAGCTTGGATATGCCGAATAGAGGCTGGGAGTCGGTTCGGCTGGAGGATGTCCTTGAGTCGGTATTTGCGGGGGCATGGGGTGAGAGTCCGACGGACGTTCGGAGAGCAAATGTTTGTGTTCTGAGGGCCACGAACATTGATTCGGAAGGGCGGGTGGACTATAGCAGTCCCGCCCTCAGAGTTCTGGAGGCGCGTGAGATCTCACGCAAGCGACTCCGTCCGGGCGATCTCCTGGTGGAGGCATCTGGCGGCGGCCCGGGAACTCCGGTTGGCAGAGTGGCACTTCATGACATCGAATCCGACGGATTGGATTATATCTGTTCGAATTTCTTTCGCGCGCTGCGACCGAAGGGGAATCTAGTACATCCCGGGTACCTGGCTCATGTTCTAGTTGCGGCCTACCACTCGCCTTTGATCTGGCGCTATCAGCAGCAGACCACAGGTCTTGTAAACCTGAAGCTCGGGGACTATTTGAAGCAGTCGCTATGGCTTCCTCCTATTCCTGAGCAGGTGAGAATCGTCGAGATTCTCGCTGGCTTCTGGGAGGCTGAGCAGGGGATCAGGGCATCAATTGCCAAGCTCCGCAGCGTTCGGCAGGGAATAGTGACGTCGTTGCTCTCTCCCGCTGCGGTAAGACAAGCGGCGTGGGCTGTGACGTCTTTGGATTCAGTTGCTGAGGTGGGTGGTGGTCTCGCTCTCGGAGGAATCTCGGCGACTGGTGACTCGGTTGAGCTTCCTTATTTGCGTGTTGCCAATGTTCAGGATGGATTCATTTCGACAGCTGAGATGAAGATGGTTCGTGTTACGCCGGTTGACGCACGGAGATTTCGGCTAAGGCCCCGTGATGTGCTAGTTACGGAGGGAGGGGATTTTGACAAGGTTGGTCGGGGGGCGGTTTGGGATGGGCGTATTGAACCATGCCTGCATCAGAATCACGTCTTTCGGGTCCGCTGTCATGAGCGTGTTATGGTTCCTGAATTCCTTGCTGCCTACATGGCTTCACAGGCAGGGCGGGCATATTTTCTAAGCGTGGCCAAGCAGACGACCAACCTTGCATCGATTAACTCTACGCAACTCAAGGCAATGCCGGTGCCCTGCCCACCGTTGTCTGACCAGGAGCGAGTGGTTGAAATAATCGCTGACTGTGACAAGCAGATCAGCCGCGAAACCGGTGAACTCGGCAAGTTGCGCAAACTAAAGCAGGGGCTCATGGGTGACCTGCTGTCGGGGCGGGTTGAGGTTTCTGCTGTGGTGGCCTGAGAGGGCGACGTCTGGCCCGCGCCACGTGGCGCGGGCCAGACGAGTCGTGGCGAGGGGTGGTCAGGCGGAGAGACTTCCGTCCTTGACTGCTGTGACGAACGACGTCCAGCCGGCCGACGGGAAGATCAGCGCAGGCCCTTGAAGGTCTTTGGAGTCGCGGACCGGGACGCCGGTCGGGTAGCCGTCCAGGACCTCGATGCAGCTGCCGCCTTCGTTGCCGCTGTACGTCGACTTGCGCCAGCCGTGCAGGGTGGAGGCGTTGGGAATGGTGGGTTCATTCACGGTGTTCGTAGTCCTTTGCTGTCGCCCTCATCAGGGTCAGTGACTCCTTGAGCGGCATTGCGTCGCCTAGCGCGAGATCGTAGGTGCCTTCAAGGCGGTCGACCATGGCGGGGGAGTCGTGAATCTTGCCCACCTGGATACCTTCGGAGTACGCCACCGGCGGCTGATCCTCGAATTTGAGTAGGGTGAGCATGCTCTGCATGAGGGCGTGGACCCCCAGTCCGAAGGGCAACACGTGGACGCGTACGCGTCCTGATTCCACCAGCTTCACGATGTGGCGGAGTTGTTCCGCCATGACCTCCGGCCCGCCCACCACCCGCCGCAGCACAGCCTCGTCAAGCAGCGCCCACACTACGGGTGTCACCGGGTCCTCAAGGATCTTCGCCCGCTCAAGGCGTGTGACAACGAGCCTGTCACATTCCGCTTCACCCACCGGAGGGAACGACGTGCTCAGAACCGCACGCGCGTACCTTTCCGTCTGGAGGATGCCGGGGATGAACGACAGGGCGAACTCCCGGATCATCGTTGCCTGCTGTTCGAGCTGAAGAGCCGCCTCGAAGTACCCCGCGACAGCGGTGTCGTCGTCCGGCAGGAAGCTGCTGAGCACATCGCCCGTGTTCAGCGCCCTGTCGAGGCGTCTCGCGTCCTCCTTGGACGGGGTGCGTCGGCCAGCCTCGATGTGCGCGATGTGCGAACGCGTCATGACGGCGGCCGTCGCCAGCTCCTGCTGCGTCAGCCCGGCCGCCTCGCGCTGCGCCTTCAACCACTCCCCATAGATGTTGCTCATCGTCAACTCCCATGTGACAGATGCGTTGTCACATCCGACCCTCTGGCGAGCCTAGCCCGGCCCGTCTCACTCTGTGAGTGGATCGCTACACAGCGATGTCCATGCACGTCGACCTGCCCTCGGGCACGGAAGACCCCCGCGACCGCTACCGACGGCCCGGGGGCATGGCCCTCAACCGCATCGGAGTTGAAGACGTGTTGCACCGTATCGCCCTCCTCGTCGAGCCGCTGCTGCGGCTCCTGTGGCCCGCCTCCGGGCGCCACCGGCACCGGAACCGGCACCGCGCCGGGGGAGCAGCCCGGCCCACCCCCGCGTCGGCCGCCCACGTCACACCCGGCCGCCGCCCCTCCCCGCACGAGGCCCTCCTCCACGGCGAGGACTCCCGGCTCGTCCGCCCCTATCTCCTCGCCCACGAACGACGCGTGCAGGCCAGGCAGCAGCGTGCCCGCCGCCGAACCCTCTGGCTCGCCGTGCACGGCATCGACGTAGGGCCACGGCACATCCACGGTGTCGATGTCGGCTCTCGCCGGACCCGGGGGAACGAGGTGGCCGCCGCATGATCTACAAGAGCCACGACGCCGCCGCCCCCACGGCCGGCCGGCCCCGCCTCCTCCCCTGGTCCAACCTCGACGGCAACCCCTGCTACCTCGTCACCGACGACACCGGCACCGGCCGTCTCGCCCGTCTCGCCGACGACATCGAAGCCGTCCAGCTCGGCATGGCCGACGACCTTCTCGGTCACGCCGTCGACCTCCTGGGTGATACCAAGGCCACCACGCCGCAACTCCGTTACCTTGCGGCTTGCCTGGCCGAGGCGCTCCACGACGTGCACCGCATCGCACGCAGCAGGGGAGCGCGTCTCCCCGCGCCCCACGGCGATGAGAAGAGCCGCGACTCCGTCCCGGAAGAGGGCCCCGGCGCCTGACTTGCCCGCCTCCCTAGTCGACCGTGCGGATGTACTGGCTTGAAACCCCCGTACATTCGCACGATCGGCTATGTCCTCTCCCCGTATCCCTTCCCTTCGCCCCGCCGCCCGGGCCCAGAATGGATCTCCGGGGAACAGCGGGATGTACGGAGAGGCGCGGGCTGTGGTGGTGCACGTCGAGCGGGACGAGGTGGAGCGGCCGCTGGTGGCCCAGTTGGAGGCCATGGGGTGGACGCGCATCCCGGGCGTGGAGCTGGACACGCTCGACGCGGCCGTGCCGCTGCTCGTCGACCAGCTCGGACCCGCGCTGCGGCGGATCAACCTCCGGGGCAGTGACGGCCGGCCCTGGATGGGCGAGGACGACATCCGGCGGGCGGTCAGCGAGTTGGCCTCCCTCTCGCTCGGCAAGGGTGTCGTGCAGGCAAACCTTGCCGCCACCGACATGTTGCTGCACGGCTGGACGCTACCCTCGCCCTCCGCCGCGCACGGTGGTCCGTCCGCCACCGTCCAGTACGTCGAGTGGCATCCGGACCGCGTCACGCGCAACACCTTCACCGTCGTCGACCAGCTCCGCGTGCGCAGCCGTTCCGGCGAGCTGTCCATACTCGACCTCGTCCTCTTCGTGAACGGCATCCCGCTCGTCGCCGTCGAGTGCAAGAGCCCGGATCTCGCCGAGCCCGTCCGCAGTGCCGTGCTCGATCTCCGGCACTACGCCGGGAACCCCGTTCTGGACCTCGACGCCACCGGTGCCCCGGTCCCCGCCGGAGTGCCGGAACTGTTCCGGACCGTGCAGCTCCTCGTCGCCGCGACCGGCGACACTGCCCACCTGGGTACCGTCACCTCCGAGCCCGAGCACTTCCACCCGTGGCGCAGCGTCGAGCCGGAAGAGGAGGGCACGCTGCGGCGAGAGCTGCGCACCGCCGGCCTACTCGCGGACGGCGCCGACCCGGCCGCGCCCGCGCCGCTCGGCGAGCAGCAGAAGCTCGTCGGTGTGGTCCTGCGGCCGGCCGCCCTGCTCAACGTCGTACGGCACTACGTGATCCCGATGGCCGTCGAGTCGGGGGCGGACGGCGGGGCCGTGCGGACCGTGAAGGCCGTCGCCCGGCACCAGCAGTACCGGGCCGCCGAGAAGGCCGTCCGCAGGCTGCTGACCGGGCGGGCGCGTACCGGGCGTGACACCGAGGATGAGCGCGGCGGTGTCATCTGGCACACCCAGGGCTCCGGCAAGTCGCTGACGATGACGTTCCTGGTGCGGCGGGTGCATCTGCACCCTCGGCTCAGTGAGTTCATGGTGGTCGTGGTCACCGACCGCACCCAGTTGCAGACCCAGCTCTCGCGGACGCTGAAACTCAGCGAGTCCGACGTCGAGACGGCGCAGACCCGGCCGCAGATGGAAGGGCTGCTGCGCGACGGCGGGCGGCGCGTCGTCTTCGGCATGATCCAGAAGTACGGGACCGGCTTCACCTTCGCCGGGGAGGCGGAAGGCAGCGGGGACGACCGGGATCTGACGGGAGAGGGAACGGGCCGGAGCGAGGACGAAAGCCCTGGCCCCGTACCGGACTTCCCCGAGTGCAACACCTCACCGGGCATCCTCGTCCTCGTCGACGAGGCACACCGCTCCCACACCAGCGTCCTGCACGCCGCCCTGCGCAAGGCGATCCCGAACGCCGCCAAGATCGGGTTCACGGGTACGCCGATCATCACCGGGCGCGAGGAGGACACACGCCGGATCTTCGGGCGGGGCGACTCGCCGCGGGGCTTCCTCGACGAGTACCGGATGGAGGACGCCGAGTACGACGGCGTCGTCGTCCGCATCCGCTACGAGGGGCGGACAGGGGAGGGCGAGGTCCGTGACGGGGAGGTCCTCGACAAGGGTTTCGACGACCTCGTCCGCGACCGCACCCCCGAGGAGCGGGCCGCGCTCCTCAAGAGGTGGCCCACCGAGCGGGACGTCGCCGAGTCCGTTCCCATGATCGAGGCGAAGGCCGAGGACATGCTGGAGCACTGGGTGACCACCGTGCTGCCTGGCGGCTTCAAGGCACAGGTCGCGGCCGTCAGCCGGAAGGCGGCCGTGCAGTACCACCACGCCCTGCGTAAGGCCCGCGATGAACTGCTCGGGCAATTGGCCCAGTTCGACCCGGAGTCGGTGACGGGGACACCGCTGGAGAAGCTGTCCGCCAGACAGCGCTACCTCCACCAGGCGTTCCAGTTCCGGGCACTGCTGCGGCGGATCGACTTCGTTCCCGTCATCTCCCCGGGCTCCGGCCACAAGCGCGGAGAATGGAGGGAGTGGACCGACGCCGGTCGCCAAGCGGCGTACATCGAGCGCTTCCAGAAGGCTTTTCCCGAGCCGGCGCCCGATTCGGAGTGGGGCGTGGTGACCCCCTTCGAACCACCGCGGGCCCCGGCCCCTTCCACCGGTCCCGCCAGCGGTCTGGACACCCCGTGGTCCGAGGCCGCGCACAGCGAGCCGCCGCCGCTCCCCACCTCGGTGCCCGACCCCGTGCACCCCGACAGCCCCATCGCGTTCCTGATCGTGAAGTCCATGCTGCTCACGGGATTCGACGCGCCGCGCGAACAGGTGCTCTACCTGGACCGGCCGATCCGGGACGCCGAGTTGCTCCAGGCCGTCGCGCGCGTCAACCGCACCTCACCCGGCAAGGAGGTCGGTTACGTCGTCGACTACTACGGCGTCTTCGAGCACCTCTCCAGCGCACTCGCCGGGTACCGGAACGTCGATGTCACCGACACCATGCGCGACCTGTCCGACGAGGTGGATGAACTCGGCCCCGCCGCCCGGAAGGTCCGCGACTTCCTGGGACGCAACGGCATCGACGACGCGCAGCTGGACCAGCTTGCCAAGCTGGGGCCCGCGGCCCTCGCCCTGGAGCCCGAAGACCGGCGGCTCGACTTCGACGAGGTGCTGCACGCGTTCCTCGCCACCCTCGAACGCGTTCTTCCGCACGAGGACGCCCTGGACTACGTCGCGGACGCCCGGCGCTGGAGCCTGCTCCAGAAGCGGGTGCGGCGGCTGTGCCGGGACGCCGAGGGCGGCACGTTCACCCTGCGCCGGTACGGGCGCAAGGTCCGGGCGATGATCGCCGACCACCTCGAAGGGCCGGAGATCGACCAGGTCATCCCGCCGGTCTCGCTCACGGCCCTCACCTTCGACGACGCCGTGCGGCGACTGCCGCCGCAGGAGGCCGCGGCCGAGATGGGCCACGCGCTCCGCTTCCACCTGGAGGAGCGGACGAAGCGGGAGGACCCCGCGAAGTACGAGCGGCTGTCCAAGCGCCTGGAGGAGATTTTGCGCACGATGCCGGGGCGCTTCGAGGAGCAGATCGAGGAGTTCGGCCCGCTGATCGAGGAGGCCAGGCAGGAGCAGGAGGAGTCTCCGGAACTCGCCGGTCTCACGCCGCTCGAACAGCGGGTGTACCGGCTGGTGGAGCAGATCCTGGAGGACACTCCCGGGATCAGGCTGGCAGACAGCGGCGACATCAGGCAGCTCACGGGCAAGGTGTGCGACGTGACCACCCGGACCATGGCCAGGGCGTCGTACCAGGGGCAGAGCCAGGACATCAGCAGTCTGGCCGGAGTCCTCCAGGACGTCCTGCTCAGCGGCGGTGTCCGGCCCGTCGGCGGGGACTGGGCATCGCTGGAGAACGCCGCTGAGAGCCTGGCGTCCTTCGCGCAGGACAACCTGCGGCAGTTCCGGAGCAGGGCGAGGGGAGAATAGGCGCGTGACCGCGCCGGCCGATCCCTCGATGTACCCCGCTCCCGGAGCACTCCTCACCGTGGACGGGCTGTCCCTGCGGGTGCGGGCCAGTGCCCGCAGGAAACGGTTCGCGCTGACCGTCGAGACCGACGCGACCCTCACCCTGCACACCCCGGCCGGGCGTTCGACGGCCGAGGCGGAACAGTTCGTCCGGGCACACCGGGACTGGCTGCTGACCAAGCGGCGGGAGCGGGAGCGCACGCGCCCGCTCAGCCCTGTCAAGCAGCTCGCCGACGGGGAGGTCTTCCGTTATCTGGGGAGGACGTACCGGCTGGCCGTGTCCGGTGAGGAGGGGACGGGTGGAGGAGTCCGGCTGATCGCGGGGCGCCTCGTCATGGGCCCGGACCTGGCGGCGGAGCCCCGGGTGGGTCGGGCGGCGCTGGTCGACTGGTACTGCCGGGCCGGCCGGAACTGGACGGGACAGCGGCTTCAGCCCTGGGCGGCCCGCATGGGGGTGACCGAGCCGGAACTCGACGTGCGGGACCTGGGGGACCGATGGGGTTCGTACCGGCCGCCGCAGGCCGGGGCGGGCGCCAAGGGCCTGATGAGTCTCGGGTGGCCGCTCTTCCAGCTGCCCATGCATCTGATCGACTACGTCATCGCCCACGAACTGGCCCACGTGAAGGTGTCCGGGCACCGGGAGGACTTCTGGCGGCTGCTGCGGACCGCGCTGCCCGAGTACGAGGAGCGGCGCGCGGACCTCGACGAGCTGGGGCGGCGGCTCTGGATGGGGGATGTCCGGTAATCCGGGCTGAACCCCCTCCATGTGAAGGAGGGAGCTCAGCCACGGTGAGGCCTACCAGATCGACTCGACCCACTCCGGGTGGTCGATGAACGGGTTGCGGTTGTGCTGGTAGGAGTCGTGGATGAGGTCGTTGCGGCGTTGCTCGAAGGCGTCCGGCGGGTCCTCCTGGTGCCAGGCCTTGAGGACGGCGAGCTTGCCCATGTAGGGGTTGCTGCCGTTGTTCACGCTGCCGTTGACCTCCAGGTCGGCCCAGCCGTCGCCGCCCTCGTAGCGGACCGCCATGTAGAAGATCATGCGGGCCACGTCGCCCTTGACGGCGTCGCGCGGCTCGAAGGAGTCGGAGTCGGTGAGGCTGCCGCCGCTGTCGGTGAAGCCGCTGCCGCCGTTGTCGAAGTCCTTGTTGCCCCGGATCGAGTTGACCCGGACGTCCTCGGGACGCAGGTGGTGGATGTCGGTGCCGGGGCCGGTGGAGGTGCCGAAGTCGCCGTGGGACTTGGCCCACACGTGCTCGCGGTTCCAGTCGCCGCTGTTGCCGCCGTTGGCCGACTTGCTGCGGGAGATGCCCGAGTACAGCAGGATCACGTTGCCGCTGTTCGCGGGGTCTTCGTCGGTGTCCTTCAGGGCGTTCCAGACGGCCGAGTAGGACAGCTTGGTCTGGTCGCTGATGATCGTGTGGAGGGCGTCCTTGAGGGCCTGGCCGGACTTGCCGGCGGCGTCCTCGTAGTACGCGGGGTCGTAGGTCGCCGTGGTGGCCGTGGCCGTAGTGGTGGTCAGGGCGGGGGCGGCGAGTCCGGCGAGGACCGCGGCCGTGGCGAGCGCCACCGCCTTCCGGCGGCGTATGCGTATCGCGAGCATGTGGGGTGTCCGATCTACGCGGGTTGCACGAGGGTGATACCCGAGAGAGTGGCATGCACATGCGGCCCGGCGAGTGGAGGGAACGTGGCGATTGCGTGACGAGAACACGTCACCCCGCCCCGCGCGGACTCCCCCGGACACCGCGGCGGGATGAAATCCGCCCCCGGTCGTGTTGGGCCTTGCGGCAGATCAGGACGATCGGAGGGCACCCGCGTGACACCGCAACGGGGATGGGCACGGCGACTGACCGGATACGCCTGGCGTCATCCCAAGGACGTGGTCCTCGCCCTGGGCGCCTCCCTCGGCGGCATGGCCGTGATGGCGCTGGTCCCGCTGATCACCAAGGTGATCATCGACGACGTCATCGGCGACAAGAGCAGGTCCATGACCACCTGGGCCGGGCTGCTCGTCGGCGCCGCCCTCGTCGTCTACGTCCTCACCTACGTCCGCCGCTACTACGGCGGCCGGCTCGCCCTCGACGTCCAGCACGACCTGCGGACCGAGATGTACGACACGATCACCCGGCTCGACGGCAGACGCCAGGACGAGCTGTCCACCGGGCAGGTCGTCGGACGCGCCACCAGCGACCTCCAGCTGATCCAGGGCCTGCTCTTCATGCTGCCGATGACCATCGGCAACCTGCTGCTGTTCCTGATCTCCCTCGTCATCATGGCGTGGCTGTCCCTGCCGCTCACCGCCGTCGCCCTCGCCGTCGCCCCCGCCCTGTGGTGGATCGCCAAGCGCAGCCGCACCCGGCTGCACCCCTCCACCTGGTACGCGCAGGCGCAGGCGGGCGCCGTCGCCTCGGTGGTCGACGGAGCGGTCAGCGGCGTACGCGTGGTGAAGGGCTTCGGGCAGGAGGAGCAGGAGACCGGCAAGCTGCGCGCGGTCGGACGGCGGCTGTACGCGGGACGGCTGCGCACCGTCCGGCTGAACGCCCGCTACACCCCGGCCCTCCAGGCGGTCCCGGCCCTCGGCCAGGTGGCGATGCTGGCGCTCGGCGGCTGGCTCGCGGTGGGCGGGCACATCACGCTGGGCACGTTCGTCGCCTTCTCCACCTACCTCGCCCAGCTCGTCGGCCCGGTCCGGATGCTCGCCGTGGTCCTCACCGTCGGCCAGCAGGCCCGCGCCGGCACCGAACGCGTCCTGGAGCTGATCGACACCGAGCCGTCCCTCACCGACGGCACCACGGAGCTGCCCGCCGACGCCCCGGCGACCGTCGAGTTCGACGACGTCTCCTTCGGCTACGACCCCGGCCGGCCGGTCCTCGACGGCCTGTCCTTCGAGATCCGCCCCGGCGAGACCCTCGCCGTCGTCGGCGCCTCCGGCTCCGGCAAGTCCACCGTCTCCCTCCTCCTGCCGCGCTTCTACGACGTCACCCACGGCGCCGTCCTCGTCGGCGGCCACGACGTGCGCGAGCTGACCGCGGAGTCCCTGCGCGCCGCGATCGGGCTGGTCCCGGAGGACTCCTTCCTCTTCTCCGACACCGTGCGCGCCAACATCGCCTACGGCCGCCCCGACGCCACCGACGAGCAGATCACCGCCGCCGCCCGCGCCGCCCAGGCCGACCGGTTCATCGACGAGCTGCCCGACGGCTACGACACGACCGTCGGCGAGCACGGACTGACCCTCTCCGGCGGCCAGCGCCAGCGCATCGCCCTCGCCCGCGCGATCCTCACCGACCCCCGGCTGCTGGTCCTGGACGACGCGACCTCCGCCGTGGACGCCCGTGTCGAGCACGAGATCCACGAGGCGCTGGCGAGCGTCATGCGCGGCCGTACGACCCTGCTGATCGCGCACCGCCGCTCCACCCTGGGCCTCGCCGACCGCATCGCCGTCCTCGACGGCGGCCGGCTCGCCGACCTCGGCACCCACGAGGAGCTCCAGCGCCGCTCCCCGCTCTACCGCCGGCTGCTCACCGACCCCGACGAGCTGGGCGCCGTCTCCCCGGGCCACACCCCGCCCGCGGAGCCGCAGGAGGAGGACACCTCCGTCCGCGAGGAGCTGGACGCCGAGTTCGACGCCGAACGCGGGGTCACCCCACGGCTGTGGACCGGCGACCGCGAACCCAGGGACGCCGCCCTGGCCGACGCCCCCGCCACCCCGGAACTCCTCGCCCAGGTCGCGGCGCTGCCCCCGGCCGACGACGTCCCCGACATCGACGAGGAACGCGCGGTCCGCCCCGAGGACTCCTACGGCCTGCGCCGCCTCCTGCGCGGCTTCCGCACGCCCCTGCTCATCAGCCTCGGCCTGGTCGCCGTGGACGCCGGCATGGGCCTGCTGCTGCCGGTGCTGATCCGGCACGGCATCGACCAGGGTGTCACCCAGGCCGCCCTGGGGGCGGTCTGGGCGGCCGCCCTGCTGGGCCTGCTCACCGTGGCCGCCCAGTGGTCGGCGCAGATCGGCGAGATGCGGATGACCGGACGCACCGGCGAACGCGTCCTGTACACGCTGCGGCTGAAGATCTTCGCCCAGCTCCAGCGGCTCGGCCTGGACTACTACGAGCGCGAGCTCACCGGCCGGATCATGACCCGGATGACGACGGACGTCGACGCGCTCTCCACGTTCCTGCAGACGGGCCTGGTCACGGCGTTCGTCTCGGTGGTCACCTTCTTCGGCATCATGGTCGCCCTGCTGGTGATCGACGTCGAGCTGGCCCTCGTGGTCTTCGCCACCCTGCCCCCGCTGATCGTCGGCACGTACTTCTTCCGCCGGGCCAGCGTGAAGGCGTACGAACTGGCCCGTGAGCGGGTGTCGGCGGTCAACGCCGACCTCCAGGAGTCGGTGTCCGGGCTGCGCATCGTGCAGGCCTTCCGCCGCGAGCGGGACGGCGGGCGCCGGTTCGCCGCCCGCAGCGCGAGCTACCGCAGCGCCCGCGTCCGGGGCCAGTGGCTGATCTCGGTGTACTTCCCGTTCGTGCAGCTCCTGTCCTCCATCGCGGTCGTCGCGGTGCTGGTCGTGGGCGGGGGACGGGTCGACGACGGGACGCTGGCGATCGGCTCGCTGGTGGCGTACCTGCTGTACATCGACCTGTTCTTCGCACCCGTGCAGCAGCTCTCCCAGGTCTTCGACGGCTACCAGCAGGCGTCCGTCTCGCTGGGCCGCATCCAGGAACTGCTGCGCGAACCCACCTCCACCGACCAGGCCGCCAAGCCGCTGCCCGTCACCTCCCTGCGCGGCGAGATCGCCTTCGAGGACGTGAGCTTCGCCTACGGCGACGGTGAGCGGGCGCTCGACGGCATCGACCTCACCGTCCCCGCCGGACAGACCGTGGCCTTCGTCGGCGAGACCGGCGCGGGCAAGTCCACCCTGGTCAAGCTGGTCGCCCGGTTCTACGACCCCACGGGCGGGCGGGTCACCGCCGACGGCACGGACCTCAGGGACCTGGACATCACCGCCTACCGGCACCGGCTCGGGGTGGTACCGCAGGAGGCGTACCTCTTCCCCGGCACCGTCCGCGACGCCATCGCCTACGGCCGCCCGGACGCCGGCGACGCCGAGGTCGAGGCGGCGGCCCGCGCGGTCGGCGCGCACGAGATGATCGCCACGCTGGAGGGCGGCTACCTGCACGAGGTCGCCGAACGCGGCCGCAACCTCTCCGCCGGACAGCGCCAGCTGATCGCGCTGGCCCGTGCCGAACTGGTCGACCCGGACGTCCTGTTGCTCGACGAGGCCACCGCCGCGCTGGACCTCGCCACCGAGGCGCAGGTCAACCAGGCGACCGACCGCCTCGCCGGACGCCGTACCACCCTGGTCGTCGCCCACCGCCTGACCACGGCCGCCCGCGCCGACCGGGTGATCGTCATGGACCACGGGCGGATCGCGGAGGACGGCACCCACGAGGAACTGCTCCGCCTCGGCGGCACGTACGCCGCGCTGTGGCGGACGTTCGTCGGCGAGGACGTAACCGCACCGGCGTGAACGACGGCGGCGGCGGCCGCCCGCGCAACCATCGGACCTACGTCCTGCGTCCGTACTCCCGTACGCCGGCAGGCGCGACGGGTGCGGTACGGGAGGACGATGTGGGCAGTGGAGCGATACGCCGGCACCTCGCGCCGGCCCTTGCGGTGCTGATCGCCGCCGGGCTGCTCTCCGCCGCCGCGCCGGGTGAGGCGCACGCCGCCGCGTACTGCCCGGGCCGCAAGGTGCGCACCCTGCCGTTCGCCACGGGGACCGTGGAGGTGTACAAGCGGGGCGGGTACGTCTGCGCCGTCACCGTCGCCGAGAAGCCGGGCGTGCGACGGAAGATGGCGGTGAGCCTGCGGGCCCGCGGGGGCCGGCCGGTCGTCGACGAGGGCCGCTACAAGTACCGCGCGGGCCCGGTGACCGTGCACGCCGGCCGCCGCTGCGTGTGGGTGAAGGGCAGCGTGGGCCCGAAGTCCGTCAGCTCCGGCTGGATCCTGTGCTGACCGTCCGGGCCCGGGGAACGGGACGCGCTCCGACCGAGGGATAACCCTATGTCCCCTGTTGCTGCGGGGAGTTGGTCCGATAGCTTCCGGCGCACATCTGTCTCACAGGGGAGTGCGCATGCGCAAGGCGCTCAGATGGCTGCTGGCGCTCACGGTGCTCATAGGCACACTGAGTACGGCCGGGGCGGCCACCGCCGCCGAGCCGGAGGCCACCGGCACCACTGACATCAAGGAGAGACTGCTCTCCATTCCGGGCATGAGCCTGGTCGAGGAGAAGCCGTACACCGGATACCGCTTCTTCGTCCTGAACTACACCCAGCCGGTCGACCACCGCCGGCCCGGCAAGGGCACGTTCGAGCAGCGGATCACCGTGCTGCACAAGGACACCGCGCGGCCCACCGTCTTCTACACCGGCGGCTACAACGTCTCCACGACCCCGCGCCGTTCCGAGCCGACCCAGATCGTGGACGGCAACCAGGTCTCCATGGAGTACCGCTTCTTCACGCCGTCCCGGCCCGAGCCGGCCGACTGGTCGAAGCTGGACATCTGGCAGGCCGCCAGCGACCAGCACCGCATCTTCAAGGCGCTGAAGAAGATCTACCGCGAGAACTGGATCTCCACCGGCGGCTCCAAGGGCGGCATGACCGCCACCTACTACGAGCGCTTCTACCCGCGCGACATGGACGGCGTGGTCGCCTACGTCGCCCCCAACGACGTGGTGAACAAGGAGGATTCGGCCTACGACCGGTTCTTCCGCAACGTCGGCACCCAGGAGTGCCGCGACCGGCTCAACGGGGTGCAGCGCGAGGCGCTGGTGCGCCGGGCGCCGCTGGTGAAGAAGTACCAGGAGTACGCCGCCGAGAACGGCTACACCTTCGACACCATCGGCAGCCTGGACCGGGCCTTCGAGGCCGTCGTCCTCGACTACGTGTGGGGCTTCTGGCAGTACAGCACCGTCGCCGACTGCGTGGACATCCCGGCGGACGCGAAGAACGCCACCGACGAGGAGATCTGGACCTCCATCGACACGATCTCCGGCTTCTCGTTCTACACGGACCAGGGCCTGAGCCCGTACACGCCGTACTACTACCAGGCCGGTACGCAGCTCGGCGCGCCCACCATCCACTTCCCGCACATCGAGAAGAAGTACATCCGCTACGGCTACCAGCCGCCGCGCAACTTCGTGCCCCGCTCGATCGACATGAAGTTCCAGCCGTGGACCATGCGGGACATCGACACCTGGGTCCGCCACAACGCCCGGCACATGCTGTTCGTGTACGGCGAGAACGACCCGTGGGGTGCCGAGCCGTTCCGCCTCGGACACGGCGCGCGCGACTCGTACGTGTTCACCGCGCCCGGCATGAACCACGGCGCCAACGTGGCCGGTCTGGTCGCGAAGGAGAAGGCGTTCGCCACCGCCCGCATCCTCGACTGGGCGGACGTCGCCCCGGCGAAGGTGCGGGAGAACCCGGCGGCGGCCCGGCCGCTGGCGGCGTTCGACGCGAAGCTCGACAAGCGGGACGTCGAGGAGCAGCGCACCCTGCGTCCGTAGGCCCCTACAAGGCCAGGGACCGGCGCGGGATCACACCGGGCGGGCGCAGCCCACCGGTGCGGTCCCGCCGAGCCGGACGTAGAGGGCCGTGGACGCCGGGCACTTCGACCGGCTGTCCACGGCCTTCGTCACCCTGAACTCCGGCTCCTGCTTCCCGCTGCCGTCGCAGGCGGTCTCCCGGACCTTGCCGTCGCCCAGGTCGTAGACGCAGTCGCCGACGATGGTGCGCGGCCCGCCCCCGCCGCCCGGGTCCCCGGGGTGCGGCGGCTGGAGGTGCCGCATACAGGCGTAGCCCTGCGGCACCGCCCCGTCGCCGTCCTCGTCGGCGGCGGGCCGCTGCTCGCTGATGTGCAGCACGAAGTCCGTGGTCGCCGGGCA
Organism: Streptomyces sp. NPDC030893; assembly: GCF_055571535.1. Taxonomy (NCBI): domain Bacteria; kingdom Bacillati; phylum Actinomycetota; class Actinomycetes; order Kitasatosporales; family Streptomycetaceae; genus Streptomyces; species Streptomyces sp. NPDC030893. Next base: position 250,742 of record NZ_JBVIFC010000001.1, read on the forward strand.
GCGCGGCCCGTCCCGCACCGTTCCGTCATGGCGGGCGACCACCCGGGCCGCCGCCCGTTCACCGGCACAGGACACCTCGGTGAAGCTGGTCCGGCCGAAGGAACTGCACTCGTCGACCGCGAGGAACACCGCCCCGTACCCGGACGTACGGACCGGCGTCGGCGACACCGCCGCCGCCCGCTCGCCCGGCCCGCCCTCCCGCCCGGTCCCGCCGCCCGGCGCGCTCTGGCAGCCGCCGAGCAGCACCGCGCCCACCGCCGCGAGCGCGGCCGGCGCCCACCACCTCGTCCTCACGTGCATCGTCATCCCCCCGGACACCCCCGTCCAGCGTGACCGGACGGACCGGATCACGCCAGACATGTGGGGTGCTTTGCGCACGTTGGGTGCGGTGCGTCCGGTGTGTGACGTACGCGCACTACGCCCGGCAGCGTACGGACGGGGCTCGCCCGTACGTGACTAGAACCTCAGCCCGTACGTGACTAGAACCTGAGCCCGTACCCGACGGGGTACAGCGCCGTCGCCGGGTCGTCGGCCCGCTGCACCGGGACCGGCAGCGTCCCGCGCGGGTTCACCTTCCCCGCGATCACCCGTGCCGCCGCCCGCAGTTCGACGTCGGTCCAGGAGTACGCCGCCAGGTACGCCGGCACACCGGGCAGGTGGGCCACGTCGTAGGGGTTGCGGATCGCGACCGCGACGAGCGGCTTCCCGGTGGCCAGCAGCTGCTCGACGAGGGTCTTCTGGCTGCTGGACGCGCTGACGTTGTACGTCCCGACGATCACCGCGTCCACGTCCCGGGCCGCCGCGACCGCCTTGGCGACGGTCGCAGCGGACGGTGCCGTGCCGGTGGACAGTGCGGTGGCGGTGAAGCCCAGCCCGGTCAGGGCGCCGGCGAGGACACCGGTCGGCGGGCCCGTCGTACCGGACGGGGAGGCCGGGTCGGCGCCGACCACGAGCAGCTTCGGCTGCCTGCGCCGGGACAGCGGCAGCAGCCCGCCGTCGTTGACCAGCAGGGTGGTGCCGCGCTCGGCGATCCGGTCGGCGGCGGCCAGGTGGGAACGGGTGCCGACGGTGCGGTCGACGCCGGCGTGGGAGACGTACGGGTCCTCGAACAGGCCCAGCCGCGCCTTCAGCCGCAGCACCCGCAGGATCGACTCGTCGAGCCGCTCCTCGGTCAGCTCGCCGTCCCGCACGGCGTTCAGGACCGCGTTCCAGGCCACGTCCAGGGAGGGCGGGTTGAGCAGCTGGTCCACGCCCGCCTTGAGCGCCAGCACGGGCACCCGGTCGTCGCCGTACTTGGTCCGTACGCCCTCCATGCCGAGGGAGTCGGTGACCACCACCCCGTCGTAGCCCAGTTCCTCGCGGAGGATGCCGGTGAGGATGGGGCGGGAGAGGGTGGCGGGGTCCTCGGAGGCGTCGAGGGCCGGCACGACGATGTGCGCGGTCATGATGGAGTCGATGCCCGCGGCGATCGCGGCCCGGAACGGCGGCGCGTCCAGCTCCTCCCACTCCTCGCGGGTGTGGTGGATGTAGGGCAGTTCGTGGTGGCTGTCGGTGACCGTGTCGCCGTGTCCGGGGAAGTGCTTGGCCGTCGAGGCGACGCCGGACGACTCGTAGCCCCTGACCTCCGCCGCGACGAGCTCCGCGACCGCCTCCGGGTCGGAACCGAAGGAGCGGACGCCGATGACCGGGTTGGCCGGGTCGACGTTGACGTCGGCCACGGGGGAGTAGTTCTGGCGGATGCCCAGCGCGCGCAGCTCGCGGCCGGCGATCCGGCCGAGGGCGCGGGCGTCGGAGCGCGAGCCGCCCGCCCCGACGGCCATCGCCCCCGGGAACAGGGTCGCGGGCTCGCCGACCCGGGCCACGATGCCGTGCTCCTGGTCGGTGGAGATCAGCACGGGCAGCCCGCGCTCCAGGCCGAGGGAGGCCTTCTGGATGCCGTTGGACAGGTCCGCGATCTGGTGCGGGGCGCGGGTGTTGTGCGCCCAGGCGAAGTAGATGATGCCGCCGACCCGGTACTTGTCGAGCAGTTCGGCGGCCGTGCGGACGCCGATCTCCTTCAGGTTGGCGTCGATGTCGGCCTGGTCCGGGTCGGTGGCGGAGTGGCCGTAGACCCGCATCACGAACAGCTGGCCGACCTTCTCCTCCAGCGTCATACGGGAGATGAGGCGGCGCAGCCTTCGGTCGTGCGCGGCGTCGTGGGCGGCGGGGCCGGCCGCCGCGTGGGCGGTCCCGCCGGCCGCCAGGGCGGTGGTGACGCCCGCCGTCGCGGCGAGGACGGTACGTCTGGACGGACGTGCGGTGCTTCCCGTGCTTCCGGTGCTGCTGTCGGGCACGTGCGCTCCTTTGGAAGGTGATCCCGCGGGGACCGGGATCCACTGAAGGGCATCCTCTGCGGGACATTCTTGAAGGAAACTGCCAGGAGGTCACCAATATCCGGGAAGTTTCTGCCAGTCAAGGGAGTGCGCAACAACCGGTGAGGGGCCGTCACCGGCGCAGCAGGAGGGGGCGCGCGCCGGTGACGGCGTGCCGCCGGCCGTGGTGCGGCGGAGAGGGTGGGTCAGCGATCGCAGCCAGCAGCGAGGGCCGACACCGCACCACGTCAGACTCGTCCGGCAGCCTGCCCCTTCGACGGACGCCGGCCGGTACGGGTTCCCCGCCGGGCCCGGTTCCCGCCAAGTCGGGGCCGGCGGGACGGGTGGGATCAGCGGGGCGCGCGCGCCGACACCGCGGGCCAGTGCCCGCACAGCGTGCGGACGGTCTCCACGATCGCCGGGCGGCGCGCCGCGCCCGCGCGCCACAGGGCGTACAGACGCCGTACGGGCATCGGGTCGAGCGGCACCTCCACCACACCGGCCGGCAGCGGGCCGCGCCCCAGCCGCGGGATCAGCGCGATACCGAGCCCGGCCGCGACCAGCGCCACCAGGGTGGGGTTCTCGTCGGCCCGGTGGACGATCTCCGGTTCGTGCCCGGCCGCGCGCAGGGTGCGCACCAGCCACTCGTGACAGACCCGCCCCGGCGGCTGGCAGATCCACCGCTCCCCGCCCAGCTCCTCCCGCCGCACCGCCGCACGGCCCGCGAACGGGTGCCCCTCGGGTACCAGCAGATCGCACAGGTCGTCCCCGATCAGCGTCTGTTCCACCCCCGCCGGGGCGGGCAGCGGCGCGATGTCCCAGTCGTGCGCGACGACGAGATCGACGGCGCCCTTCGCGACCAGGTCCACGGAGAGATGGGGGTCGATCTCGGTCAGCCGGGTGTCGAGCGCGGGATGCCGGCGGGCCAGGTCGGCCAGTACGGCCGGCATCAGCCCGCGCGCCGCCGACGCGAACGCGGCGACGGTCAGCCGCCCGGCCGGCACCCCGCGCCGCTCCTCCAGCTCCGTCTCCGCCCGCTCCACGATCGCCATCAGCTCCCGCGCGGCCCGCACCAGCTGATGCGCCTCGTCGGTCAGCCGTACGCCCCGTCCCTCCCGCTCCAGCAGCACGGTCCGCGTCTCCCGCTCCAGCTTGGCGATCTGCTGGGACACGGCGGAGGAGGTGTAGCCGAGCGCCACGGCGGCGGCCCCGACGGTGCCGTGCACCGAGACGGCGTGCAGGGCACGCAGACGCTGGAGGTCGAGCATGGCGGCGGCCCCCTGATCGGTTAGCGATGCTTCATCCAACCACGCGGGAATCGTCGCCGGTGCTGAATCGTGCCCGGGGGATCATCGCTCCCGCACGCTCACGCCGACTCGTTCAGCAGCCGCGCCACGTGCTCCCGCCCGGCGCCCAGCAGCCCCGCCAGCTCCGCCGCGTCCGCGTACCACCGCTTCTCGTACTCCCAGCACAGCCACCCCTCCCAGCCGTGCCGGGACAGCACCTCCACCACGTCCGTCAGCGGCAGCACCCCCGCCCCGAGCGGCAGCGGAGCCGTGTCCTCGGCGGAGGCGATGTCCTTGACCTGGACGTAGCCGAGATGGGGGGAGAGCGCCGCGAAGCTCTCCGCGGGCTGCTCGCCGCCGAGCCAGGTGTGCATCACGTCCCACACCGCGCCCACCTGCCGGTGCCCGACCAGCCCGAGCACCCGCATCGCGTCGGCCCCGGTGCGGTGCGAGTCATGGGTCTCCAGCAGAATCCGTACGCCCACGTCGGCCGCGTACTCGGCGGCCGTGCCCAGCCGCCGGGCGGCCGTCGCGTCCGCCTCCCCGGGGCTCTGCGCGGGGGTTCCGCCGGGGAAGACCCGGACGAAGGGGGCGCCGACGTCCCGGGCCAGGTCGAGATGGGCCCGGATCTCACCGATGACGACGTCGTCGTCCCCGGGTGCGGCGACCCGGGCGTACCCGGCCAGGCTCAGGATCTCGGTCCCGGCGGCCTTGAACTCGGCGGCGACGTCGGCGCGTTGCCCGGGAGTGAGGCCCGGGTGAACGGGCTCCTCGGGGTGGGAGCGCAGCTCGACGCCGTGATAGCCGTGCGCGGTCGCGAGGCCCAGCACATCGGTGAGGGGCAGGCCGGGGACACCGAGGGTGGAGAACGCCAGCTTCATGAAAACGGACACTACCCGCGACCGGCCCGCCCGACTCCTCCTCGTTACTCCGTCGTCGCGGCCCGCCGCCGGTAGACACACACCGGCGCGCCCGTCCCGACGGCGGTCGTGGACACCAGCCCGAACGGGCGTTCGGCACCGCCGACGGAGAAGACGGACTTCCCACCGCCCCCCCAACACCGGCATCCCGATCAGCCGGAGCACGTCCACCAGATACACGCCCTAAGGGCGCGGGGAACTGCGCGCTCAACCACAAACCACCCGCAGGTACACCCCCTAGGGGCGCGGGGAACTGCGCGCTCAACCACAAACCACCCGCACGTACACCCCCTAGGGGCGCGGGGAACTGCGCAAACCCCTCACCGACCGGCACGTACACCCCCTAGGGGCGCGGGGAACTGCGCGCTCAACCACAGACCACCCGCACATTCCCCGGGACCGGAGGACCCCCTAGGGGCGCGGGGAACTGCGCAAAACCCCCCAACCGCAACCCCCGCCCTCAACCCCGCGGACCCGCCACAGACCCCCGCACCATCAACTCCCCCCGCACCACCGCGATCCCCCCGACCGGCGCCTCCTCCCGCCCCATGGCGATCCGCCCCGCCCGCCCCCCCGCCTCCGCCAGCGGCAACCGCACCGTCGTCAGCGCCGGCACCGCGTCGATGCTGAACGGCAGATCGTCGAACCCCGCCACCGACACGTCCTCCGGAATCCGCAGCCCGGAGTCCCGCAGCGCCGCACACGCCCCCAGCGCGACGGAGTCGTTCGCCGCGACGACAGCCGTCAACGACGCGTCCCGCCGCAGCAGTTCCAGCGTCGCCTCGTACCCCGACCGCCGGTCGTACTGCCCGTGCACGGTCCACCGAGGGTCCTCCTCGATCCCGTGCGCCGCCAGCGCCGCCCGGTGCCCCTCGAGCCGGTGCCGCGTCGTCGTCCGCTCCATGGGCCCCGCGATGTACCCGAGCCGCCGGTGCCCCAACCCGATGAGGTGCCCCGTGAGTTCCTGCCCGCCGCCCCGGTTGTCGAAGGTCAGCGCGATCGCCCCGGTCTCCGGCGCCGGCGGACGCCCGCACAGCACCACCCGCGTCCCCGCGTCCGTCAGCTTCCGCAGCTTCGCGTCCATCGCCGCCCGGTGCGGCGCGTCCTCGATCGCACCGCCGGTCAGCACCACCGCCGCCGCCCGCTGCCGCTGGAGCAGTGTGAGATAGGTCAGTTCACGCTCGGGCGAGCCCCCCGTGTTGCACACGACCGCGAGTCTCTCCCCGCCCGCGCGCCCGCCCGGCCCCCCGATCTCCCCCTGGATCGCGCTCGCCATGATCCCGAAGAACGGGTCGGCGATGTCGTTCACCAGGATGCCGACCAGGTCGGACGTGGCGGCGGCCAGCGCGCTCGCGGGGCCGTTGAGCACGTAGTCCAGTTCGTCCACGGCCTTCAGCACCCGCTCGCGGGTGGACGCGGCCACGGGATAGTTCCCGTTGAGCACGCGCGACACCGTCGCGGGTGAGACCTGTGCGCGCGCCGCCACGTCCGCCAGGGTCACCGTCATGTCTCGTCCTCCGGTCGCGCGTCTCGTCGTCGTTCCGAGCAGAGACCCTACGGCTCCACGCCCGTTTGTTCGCCCCCTCGAACAACCCGGCCCGCACGGCGGTCTTGTCCACAGGGCCGTTCAGAGGCTAACTTCTCCCTACATAGAAAGCGCTTGCTGTGACGTTCACCAGTCATCCGTCCCGCGACGGCTCCCGCCGCGCGACAGGTGGGGCGTACGCGGCGCGCGGACCGCGTACGAAGGGAACGACGTGACACGCAAGACGGTGCGAATCGCCATGAACGGTGTGACCGGGCGCATGGGCTACCGCCAGCACCTCGTCCGCTCCATCCTGGCCCTGCGCGAACAGGGCGGACTCGACCTCGGCGACGGCACCGTGCTGTGGCCCGAGCCGGTCCTGGTCGGCCGCCGCGAGCACGCGCTGCGGGCGCTCGCCGAGCGCCACGGCCTCGACCACGTCTCCACGGACCTCGACGCGGTGCTCGCCGACGAGACCGTCGACATCTACTTCGACGCCCAGGTCACCTCCGCCCGCGAGGACGCCCTGAAGAAGGCGATCGCGGCCGGCAAGCACATCTACACCGAGAAGCCCACCGCCACCGGCCTCGCCGGAGCCCTGGAACTCGCCCGGCTGGCGAACGCGGCCGGCATCAAGCACGGCGTCGTCCAGGACAAGCTCTTCCTGCCCGGCCTGCTCAAGCTGAAGCGCCTCATCGACGGCGGCTTCTTCGGCCGCATCCTGTCCGTGCGCGGCGAGTTCGGCTACTGGGTCTTCGAGGGTGACTGGCAGGACGCCCAGCGCCCCTCCTGGAACTACCGCGCCGAGGACGGCGGCGGCATCGTCGTCGACATGTTCCCGCACTGGGAGTACGTCCTGCACGAGCTGTTCGGCCGCGTGAAGTCCGTGACCGCCCTCACCGCCACCCACATACCGCAGCGCTGGGACGAGAACGGCAAGCCCTACGACGCCACCGCCGACGACGCCGCCTACGGCGTCTTCGAGCTGGACGGCGGCGCGATCGCCCAGATCAACTCCTCCTGGGCGGTCCGCGTCAACCGCGACGAACTGGTCGAGTTCCAGGTCGACGGCACCGAGGGCTCCGCCGTCGCCGGCCTGCGCGACTGCCGTGTCCAGCACCGCTCCGCGACCCCCAAGCCGGTCTGGAACCCGGACATCCCCGCCACCGAGGTCTTCCGCGACCAGTGGCAGGCGGTCCCCGACAACCAGGACTTCGACAACGGCTTCAAGGCCCAGTGGGAGCTGTTCCTGCGCCACGTCCACTCCGACGCCCCCTACCACTGGGACCTGCTGGCCGGCGCCCGCGGCGTCCAGCTCGCCGAACTGGGCCTGCGGTCCTCCGCCGAGGGCCGCCGCCTCGACGTCCCGGAGATCACGCTGTGACCCTCCACCTGCCGGGCGCGGACGGCACCCTGCGCCCCTACGAACCCCGCGCCGAGCCCCTGACCTTCTCTCCGGGAAGCGCTTTCACCTCCCGTACGGTCTTCTCCGCGGCACACGTCGTCGCCGACCCCTGCGCCGACACCAGTCCCGACTCACCGGCCGCCGTCGACTGGGACGCCACCCTCGCCTTCCGCCGCCACCTGTGGTCGCACGGACTGGGCGTCGCCGAGGCGATGGACACCGCACAGCGCGGCATGGGCCTGGACTGGGCGGGCGCGGCCGAGCTGATCCGCCGCTCCGCCGCCGAGGCGAAGGCCGTCGGCGGCCGCATCGCCTGCGGCGTCGGCACCGACCAGCTCACCGGCGGCACCCTCGCCGAGGTCCGGGCGGCCTACGAGGAACAGCTCGCGGTCGTCGAGGAGTCCGGCGCCCAGGCCATCCTGATGGCCTCCCGCGCACTGGCCGCGACCGCGAAAGGCCCGGACGACTACCTGGAGGTCTACGGCCACCTCCTCCGCCAGGCCGCCGAACCGGTCGTCCTGCACTGGCTCGGCCCCATGTTCGACCCCGCCCTGGAGGGCTACTGGGGCTCCTCCGACCTGGACACGGCCACCGGCACCTTCCTGGACGTCATCGCCGCCCACCCCGACAAGGTCGACGGCATCAAGGTCTCCCTCCTCGACGCCCAGCGCGAGATCGACCTGCGCCGCCGCCTCCCGCGGGGCGTGCGCTGCTACACCGGCGACGACTTCCACTACCCCGAGCTGATCGCCGGCGACGACCAGGGCTTCAGCCACGCCCTGCTCGGCATCTTCGACCCGCTCGGCCCGCTCGCCGCCGAGGCGGTCCGGATCCTCGACACCGGGAACACGGACGGCTTCCGCGCCCTCCTCGACCCCACCGTCGCACTCTCCCGCCACCTCTTCCAGGCACCCACCCGCTTCTACAAGACGGGCGTGGTCCTCCTCGCCTGGCTGGCCGGCCACCAGTCCCACTTCACGATGGTCGGCGGCCTCCAGTCGGCCCGCTCCCTGCCCCACCTCGCCCGCGCCTACGAACTCGCCGACGGCCTCGGTCTGTTCCCCGACCCGAAACTCGCCGAGGAACGGATGCGCACCCTTCTGCACCTGTACGGAGTGACCCCATGACATCCGCAGGCCTCGCCCGCTTCAGCATCAACCAGATGACGGTCAAGCAGCTCTCCCTGCCCCAACTCGCCGACGCCTGCCGGGACCTGGGCGTCCCGGGCGTCGGCCTGTGGCGCGAACCCGTCCAGGCGTACGGGGTGGAGGCGACCGCGAAACTGGTCCGCGACGCGGGCCTGACGGTGACGACCCTGTGCCGCGGCGGCTTCCTCACCGCCATCGACCCCGACGAACGTGCCGAGGCCCTCGCCGACAACCGCCGGGCCGTCGAGGAGGCGGCCACCCTGGGCACCGACACCCTCGTCCTGGTCTCCGGCGGACTCCCGCCCGGCTCACGGGACTTGCCCGCCGCCCGGGAACGCATCGCCGACGCCCTCGCCGAACTCGCCCCCTACGCCGGGGAACACGGCGTGAAGCTGGCCATCGAGCCGCTGCACCCCATGTTCGCCTCGGACCGCTGCGTGGTCTCCACCCTGGCCCAGGCCCTGGACCTCGCGGAACGCTTCCCGGCCCACCAGGTCGGCGTCACCGTCGACACGTACCACATCTGGTGGGACGACACCGCCCCCGCGCAGATCGCCCGCGCGGGCGCCCAGAACCGCATCCACACCTTCCAGCTCGCCGACTGGACCACCCCCCTGCCCGAGGGCGTCCTCAACGGCCGCGGCCAGCTCGGCGACGGCACGATCGACATGCGGGAGTGGAGGGGCCACGTGGAGGCCGCCGGCTACACCGGCCCCATCGAGGTCGAACTCTTCAACGACGCCCTGTGGGCCCGGAACGGCCACGAGGTGCTCGCCGAGACGGCGGCCCGCTTCGTGGAGCACGCGGGGTAGGGCCGCCCGCGGAGTGCACCGTCAGGCCTCCGGCCCCGGCACACCGGCCCGCAGGTGCTCCGCCAGGTGGCGCAGCCGGACGAGGGCACCGGGGTCGGACCCGTCGCCCAGCGGGTAGTGCAGGGCGGGCCCGGAGGCGGGCCCGAGGGCGACGGGCCGTACCTCGACGGGCGGGCGGCGGGCGTGGGTGAGCCCGATGTCCCGCACGTCCCGCGCGCCCAGGGTGAAGGCGACCGGGACGGGCGGCGCCTGGAGCACGGGAGCCGTGGTGAGGTCGCGGGAGCCCCGCCGCACCGAGGCCAGCATCGTCGTCAGACCGTGTTCCCCGACGAGGGTCCCGGCGAGCGGCGTGATCGCCTCCAGGGGCGGCTCCTCGTCCTTCCCGTAGCCGAGGGTCAGCGTCACGTCCTGCTCGACGCCCGCGGTCGTCCGCGTGACCCGGATCCACGCCAGCGCCGGCCGGCCGGGATGCCCCGTCACGAGCAGATGGGTGGGTTCGGGTGCCCGGTCGCGGGCCAGCTCGGTCAGCCTCCGCGGTGACCAGGGCAGGTTGACGGGTTCCGCGGTGCCCCAGCCGGCCGGGGCGGAACCGGTGAGCGCGCGCCAGGCCGTCTCGAGCGCTTCGCCCAGGACGACGTCCTCGTGCGCGGGGAGAGTCGTACGGAACGCGACGACGAGCTGCCGGTCCGGTGACGGGGAGGTCCGCCGGAACGCCTCGGCGACCGTGGCCGTGCCGTCCGCCCCGAGGGCGGGTGTGAACGTCCCGTCCTGCCAGCGCAGCACCGTCCCGGACAGTCCGTCGTAGTAGCCCTGCGCCGGGTCCTGGACGACCCAGCGGTTGGGCACCTGGAGGAGGGTGGCGCGGGCCGGGGCGCTGAGCCGGACGTGCGGCGGGGTGACGATCTGCAGGGCGCGGTCCGACTCGGAGGTGCCGCGCAGCACCTCGGACAGCCAGGTGGTCAGGGCGAGGACGGGACGGTCGGCCAGGACGACGGAGGTGGTGTCGGTGAGGACGTCGACGACCGGCTGTCCGTCGTCCGGCGCGACGGCCGCGCGTACGTCCACGACCCCGGTGTCCGCCGCCGGCTCGGGCCAGGTGCCGCCGCCCAGCAGCAGGGCGAGCCGCCCGCAGACCGATGCCGCCAGCGGTTCCGCCTCGGGCACCGCGCCGGAGGCCCGGGCCTCGGTCCACCAGAACGGCACGGGCATGTCCCGCCCGAGCAGCCGCTCGGCCTCCCCGGGGACCTGGACGAGCAGCGGGGCCTCCACGGACACCAGGGGCCTGCCGTCCGGGGCGCACAGACGCAGCACGGCCCCCTGGGACCCGGCGGTCACGGCCGCCTCGGGGCCGCCCGCGTACAGGCCGGCGAGCAGGGCCCAGGTGTCCGGCATCCTCGGCGTGAGGGCGATGACGTCCTTGGTCACGACTCTCCTTCCCCGGCCCCGGTCAGCGCGGTCTGGACGAGTTGGTGGCGCCGGCCGCGCCGGACGAGGGTGCCCCGGCCCGGCGGCTGCTGGGAGGCGTACAGGCCGGGGAAGAGCTGCCCCTCGGTGCGGTCGCCGGCCATCACCAGGGCGGTGGTGCCCGTCTCGCGCAGGGTGGTCAGCAGCGGTTCGTACAGCGCGCGGGAGGCTCCCGCGGTGCGGCGCGCCAGGACGAAGTGCAGGCCGATGTCCTGTGCGGAGGAGACGTACGGCAGGAACGGCGCGAGGGGCTGCTGTCCGGCGGTGGTGAGGATGTCGTAGTCGTCGGCGAGGATCACGATCCGCGGGCCGCGGAAGGCGGGTTCACCGGTCTCGGGCGCGTCCGGGTCGGCGGTCTCGGGCAGCCGCTTGTCGAGTTCGGCGGCGATGCCCGTGGCGAGGGCGGCGGCGAGCGTGGCGTTGTGGGCGTAGCCGCCCCGGTACGGTTCCGGGACGACGCCGCGCAGGCCGCGACGCGGGTCGAAGACGCCGAAGACGAGCTCCTCCTCGGAGTACCGCTCGACGAGCCCGGCGACGATCAGCTTCAGCAGGTTCGTCTTGCCGCACTCGTTGTCACCGAGGACCATCAGGTGCTGGTCGCCGCCGAACAGGTCGAGCAGTACGGGGGCGAGGGCGTCCTGGTCGAGGCCGAGGGGTATCCGTGTCGGCTCGGCGGCCGGCGAGGGCAGCCGGGTCACCGGGAGCCGGGCCGGCAGCACCCGCACCGGGGCGGCGGGCTCGCCGTGCCAGGTGGCGCGGACGGTCCGGGCCGCCTCGTCCAGGGCCGGGCCCAGATCACCGGTCGTCGCCGAGCCGTCGACCCGGGGCAGGGCGGCCTGCGCGAACAGCTTCCCGTCGGTGAGCACCCGGCCGGGCACGTCGGGCGAGAGCGTCTGGGAGAGCTTGCGGTCGACGGACGAGTCGGCGGGGTCGTTCAGGCGCAGCTCGACGCGGGTGCCGAAGAGCGACTGGGTGGCGATCCGGACGTCGTTCCAGCGCAGCATGCCCGCCACCACGTGGATGCCGTAGCCGCCGCCCCGCTTCAGCAGGTCGGCGACCGGCTCGTCGAGGTCGGCGAAGTCGTCGCGCAGCGCGCCGAAGCCGTCGACGACGAGGACGACGTCGGTGGAGCCGAGCCGTGACAGTTCGCCCCGGGCGCGGAGCCGGCGCAACTGGTCGACGGAGTCGATGCCGTGCTCGCGGAACAGCTCCTCGCGCTCGGCGAGCATGGTGCGCACCTCGGCGACGGTGCGGGCCGCGCGCTCCCGGTCCGCCCGTCCGGCGATCCCGCCGACGTGCGGCAGGGCGGCGAGCGCCGACAGTCCGCCACCGACCAGGTCCAGGCCGTACACGGCGACGTCGCGGGGGGTGTGGGTGAGCGCCAGGGACAGCACGAGGGTGCGCAGGAGGGTGGTCTTGCCGGACTGGGGGCCGCCGATCACGGCCAGATGACCGCCCGCCGTGGTCAGGTCCACCACCCACCGGCCCTGCCACTGCCGGGCCGGGTCGTCGAGCACACCGAGCGGCACCCGCATCCCGCCCTCGGCGCGTGCCAGGCGCAGTCCGTGTTCGGACACCCGGACCGGCCCGGCGGCCGTGTCGAGGGCGACGGCGTCCGGCAGCGGGGGCAGCCACACACGCCGTACGGCGGGGGCGGCGCCGGCGAGCCCGCCGACCATGAGGGACAGCACGGTGGGGCCGGTCTCCCGCCGGGTGGCCGCGGGCTGCTCCTCCGGCTCCTCCTCCCGCTCCCCGGTGTTGTACGCCGGATAGGGCAGGGCGAGCGGCTCGGCGTCCCCGTGTGCGCGGGCCACGGGGCCGCGGTGGGCGCCGGAGACGTATCCCGCCTTGAAGCGTTCGTAGGTGGAGGTGTCGACCTTGAGGTACCCGAAGCCGGGCAGGGGCGGAAGATGGAAGGCGTCGGTGGTGTCGAGGACCGTACGGGACTCGTCCGCGGAGAAGGTCCGCAGACCGAGCCGGTACGACAGATAGGTGTCGAGGCCCTTGAGCTTGCCGCCCTCGATGCGCTGGCTGGACAGCAGCAGATGGACGCCGATGGAGCGGCCGATGCGCCCGATGGACAGGAAAAGGTCGATGAAGTCCGGTTTGGCGGTGAGGAGTTCGCCGAACTCGTCGATGACGACGAACAGGTGCGGGAGCGGTTCGAGGTCCGGCCGCTCCGTCGTGCGCAGCACCGCGTAGTGGCCGATGTCGGCGACGTTTCCGGCGTCCTTCAGGACCTGCTGGCGGCGCTTGACCTCACCGGCGAGGCTGGTGTGGACGCGTTCGACGAGCCCGGCCTGGTTCTCCAGGTTGGTGATCATCCCGGCGGTGTGGGGGAGTTCGGCGAAGGGCGCGAAGGTGGCGCCGCCCTTGTAGTCGACCAGGACGAGGGCGAGGTCCTCGGGGGAGTGGGTGGCGACGAGGGCGAGGACGAGGGTGCGCAGCAGCTCGCTCTTGCCGGAACCGGTCGCGCCCACGCACAGCCCGTGCGGGCCCATGCCGAGCTGGGACGACTCCTTCAGGTCCAGCAGGACCGGCTCGTGACGGTCCGTCAGACCGATGGGCACCCGGAGGAAGTCGCGTTCGCTGCGGGGCTTCCACAGGGCGGACAGGTGGAGGTCGGCGGGGTCGGTGATGCCGAGGAGCGCGGGGAAGTCGACCGGCCCGGTGACGGGGCTGCCCTCGGCGACGGACTCCGGTGACAGCCGCAGCGGCGCCAGCAGCCGGGCGATGCCCTCCGCCCCGGCCGCGGTGACCGGGTCGACGGTGCCCTCGGCGACCGGGGCCGGGGCACCCTCGGGGGTGTCGGTGGCGGAGGCGCGCAGGTCCTCGACGGTCACCCGCTCCCCGTCGACGGTGACGCGCACGCTCACCTCGTCCGGCTCGTGCACCCGCTCCCGCAGCAGGTGCAGCACGGTGACGCCCATGTCCGCCAGCCCCACCGCCGAGTCGGGGCGGGGCAGTTCGGCGGCCGGCTCGCCGTGCGCGTCGACGACCACCAGCAGCCGGTCCGCCAGCCGCAGCGCGCCGCGGTCGGCCAGACCGCGCCGCACCTCCGCCGCGTAGGCGGAGCGCCGCCCCAGCTCGTGCCGCAGCAGACCGGCCAGCTGCCCGAGGTCGGGCGCGATGCGGCGGGCGGCCACCGGACCGTCGTGCGCCCGCGGATCCAGCACGTGCGGCAGCCACTTCGCCCACTGCCACTCACCGATCCGCTCCCCGGGCACGGCCAGCGCCAGCGCCACGTCGTCGGGAGCGTGCACCACCGCCGTCTGCGCCAACAACGCCCGGACGACCCGCAGTACGTCCTCCCGCTCGCCGACCACGCTGACGTTCCCCGCCCGGTCCAGCGGCACCGTCAGAGGCATGTCGGCGGCCGACGCGAACCGGCGCTGGAGGGCGCGCGCCTCGTTGAGCATGAACGGGTCCGGAGGCGTCAGCACCCCGCCGGACCCGCTCTGCTCGATCGCGGGCTCCGGCACCGGTACGTCCCCCACACCGACCCGCACGCGCAGGAAGTCGGCGTCCCCGCGCCGCCGTTCCCACCGCCGGGCGGGGTCCCGCACCAGGTCGTACAGGGCCGCCGGCGGCGGATTCAGCTCCCGCTGGGCATCCCGCAACCGGCGCTGCGCGGCGCCGAGTTCCTCCCGCAGCTCCTCCAGGTACTCCAGGTAACGCTCCCGCTGCGTACGCCGGGTGCGCTGCGCCTTGCCGCGCTGCGACAGGAACAGCGCCACCGCCCCCAGCAGCGCGAAGACCAGCACCACCGCGCCCACCACCGCGAACCGGCTGTTGCGGATCACGGTCATCATGATCACGGAACCCATGACGCCGGCCATCGGCAGCAGCGCGGTCGCCGCGTTGCCGATCTTCCCTTCGGGCAGGTTGGGCGGCGCCTCGACCGGACGGGGCCGGGCGGGCCCGGCGGGCCGGGTGCTGCGGGCGGGCCGGTGGACGATGCGCAGGGTCACGGGCGGACCTCTCCGGAACGGGTGGGGGACGAGGGGTGACGGGGCAGGAGCGGCCGGACGGGGGGCCGCGCCCCCGGGGACGGGACGCTCACCGCACCCTCACCGCGCGTTCCATCACCTCGGCGGCCAGCCGCAGCACGGCCTGTCGCGTGGCGTGCGCCAGGAGATCGGTGCGGATGGGACCCCCGCCGGCCAGATGACGGTCGTACGGCACCGTGACGACGGCGACACCGGTCTCCTTGAGGTGCCCGGCGGCGGTCTTCTCGTCGAGGAGCGTGTCGGGGGTGCCGGCCATCAGTGCCACGACCGTCGTGGACAGCGCCGAGTGCGGCAACCGCGCCAGCCAGTCCAGCACCAGGCGGGTCGCGCCGACACCCTCCGCCGTGATCGGCGCGACCACGACCCGGGCGTGCGCGGTGTCCATCGCCGTACGGGCCACCTCGCCCGGCAGGGTCTCGCAGTCGGCCACGATCACCGCGAAGTAGCGGCGCAGCGCCAGCGTCACCTTCCGGTACGCCGTCATGTCGAGCGGCGGACCGACCTGGCCCCGGCTCGCGGGCAGCAGCCAGCCGCCGTCGGACACCGGCACCAGGTAGCCGGTCACGTCCGTCAGACTCATGGACGGCTGGAGGACCGCCGCGAGATCGGCGCAGGTCCAGCGCACCGCCTCGGCGCCCATGCGCACCGGCAGGGTGCCCAGCGCGGTGTCCGCCTCCAGGGTCAGCACCGGGTCGTGCCGGTAGTGGTTGAGGGTGCGCCCGAGCAGCGCGGAGACGGTGGACTTGCCGACACCGCCCCGGATGGAGGTGACGGCCACCACCCGCCCCGTGGTGACGGGCTGCTGCACCTCACGGGCGATCCGGGTCTGTTCGGCGACGTCCCGGGACACGGACGAGGCGAGCCCCCGCAGCGCCCTCCCGGTACGACGGGACACGGAGTCACCGTGCAGGGGACGCCCCAGGGCGAGGAGAAGCCGGGGATCGAGGGTGGCGGAGGACTCGGGGGCGGGGGCGGCGGGGAGGCGGGAGCCGGGGGCGGGGACGGCGGGCGCCGCGGGCCGCTCCGGGAGCGGGGCGCCGGAGGGCTGCGGGGCGGGGTGGCTGCTCGCGGAGTTCCTGGCGTTTCCGGAGTCCCCGGAGTCCTGTGCTTCCCCGGCGTTCCCGGAGCCACCGAAGCCGCCACCCCCGCTCAGCTCCCGCAACACATCCCGCTGCCAGTCGCTGCTACTGCTGCTGCTGCCGCCGCCGCCGCCGCCACCGCCACCGCCGCCGCCGCCACCGCCACCGCCACCGCCGCCGCCGTTTCCGTCCGCGCCGTGTGCCGCCGGCCGCTCCCGCCCCTGCTCTCCGCTCGTCATGCCGCCGCGCCCCTCAAGCCCTCAAGCGAAGGTGTCGAGCAGTCGCCCGTACACACCGAACACGCCGACGAGCAGCGGGAGCAACGTGATGACTCCCACCGATTCGAGCAGGTCACCGGCGCGCCGCAGCCGTACCCGTACATGCTCGGCGGGCTGCACCGCGAGCACGACGAGCGGCAGGACCGCCAGGGCGACGAGGACGGCCAGCGGCGCCGCGGCCGAGGCCCGCTCCGCCCACACCACCAGCAGCCGTACGACGACGACCGCCGCCGCGACCGGCAGCACGACCACCTCGGCGACCAGCGGGAACGCCCGCGCCCGCAGGGTCAGCACGACCGCGACGACCGCGGCCAGCGACACCGTCCACACGGAGGGGTCCCGCAGCGCCAGCACGGCGGCCGCGGCGGCCGACCCGGCCAGGGTGACCGTGGCGAGCACCAGACCACGATGGGCGGCGGCCAGGGCGGCGGACACCTGATGCCGGCTGACGGAGACCCCTCCGGACCGGCGATCATCGAGCCCCGACAACCCGGAGACCATCAGCGCGAGCCGCGGCAGCACCCCGAGCGCCACCACACAGACGACGCCGAGCACCGCCCCGACCCGGGCCTGCTCCTGTGCCGTCCCGGCACCGGACTGCACGGCGACGACGGCCTCCCAGCCGACGGCGGTCACGGCCACGGCACCGGCGCCCACGATCCCGCCCCGCCCGAGCGGCGTGAACAGCCCGAGCAGCGCGAGGAACAGCACACCCACGGCGGCCACCCCGCCGAGCCGCAGAGCGCCCGCCGAGGACCCCCCGAGGTGGTCGACAAGGCTCCACACACCCAGCACCCCGAGCGCGCCACCGGCACACAGCAGGGTCGCGGCAAGCCCGTGCCTGCGCATCCGCCCCAGGACCGCACCGGCGACGGCTGTCGCACCGGCGGCGGCGAGCAGGGCACCGGCGACGACCGGCCGGTCGTACTGCGCACGCGCGAACAGGGCGGCGACCACCACCCAGCCCACGCTCGCGGCCCCCGCCGTGACCCGCCGCGCGGCCGGCCCCCACACCCACGCCCGGTGACCGAGGTCCTCGGCCACCTCGTCGGTGACGTCGTGCACGACGGGAGCGGGCGGTGCGTCCTCCGCACGGACCAGACGCAGCACGGCACCGTCACGAATGCCCGAACTCTCCAGTGTGCTGTCGTGATCGAGCGCGGAACCGTCCACCGTGACGAGATGACGTACGGCGGGCCGCCCCGCCGCGCGGTCGTCCAGCACCCGCATGATCTCGGGCAGCAGCAGCCCGACCGGCTCCCGCGCCGGAAGCACCAGGTCGACACGCCGCCGCTCACCGACCAGCGTGACCCGGCTCAACACCGCGGGCCCACTGGCCGTTTCCCTGCTCAAGGCCCCCGTAGACATCACGTTCGCGAACCTATCACCGGCTTGTAGGACCGCTGGAAGGCGTGGAAACACCGGGGGAGTACGGGCTGTCCTGCCCCATCAGCCGATGCGACACGAACGACCACCCCACACACCCCGCACACAGCACGGCCGCGATCACCATCCCGGCGACCACCTTCCCCAACCGCTCGTCCACGGCCCGCCGTTGCCGCTGCGCCCCGAACACCAGAGCATCCCGCAACCGCCGCCGCCGCACGGAAACGGATTCGAGCAGCTGACTGTCGTACTCCTGGGCGGACACGCTGATCATTCACCTCAAGTCGGGTCAGGTGGGGAATTCGCCGAGCCACGAACGCTTCAGAAGGTGCTTGGGCAAGTATTCGGATTCAGTCTCGACCGGGAACTCGTTGTCGTAAGCCATGCAGGCCAACGCGAGGGGGGCGAGAGCCACCAGGCCGTCACCGCTCAGGGCGCGCGCGGCGTCGCCGGCCCAGTACTGCTTGTGCCCAGTGACGGCGTCAACCAGCGCACTGTTGAACTGATCAATTTCCCGCAATTGGAAGCGGTGGAAGAGTTCGAGCGGCGGATAAAGGATCTTCAGCGTCATTTCCTTGTCAGTGACACCCTCTCGCTCGGGATCGGTGCCTTTGACCGCTGATACCAGCTTGTCCCACATCTCCGTTGCCCGACCGGCCCAGTAGTTCTGAAGAGCCTCCACCCAGTCGTAGACATGGTCGTCGAAAAATGCGCCCTCGGGAACAGAGGAACGGAGAAATGACACAGGTACCTGCATGAGTCGATCGAGGCGATCGTTCTCGCGGCAGATCGTCGCCAGATAGACCGACGTGAGCCAAGCCCCCGCATGCGTGTAAGGCATCGGCCCCGTCGGAGGCAGGTTCTTCACCTCGCCCGTGCTCCCGATCCGGCACGGTACGGGCCCCTCGGTGGCTGTGGCCGAGTCGAAAAGGGCGCAGCCGACCTGCATGGCGGTGACCCAGGCCTCCCACGTCTCAAGTTTGGCGGCTTCGGGGTCCGTCAGGCAGCGCCACTTGGCCATCGTCAGGGTGCTGCTCAGTGCCCGATGGCGGGACATCTCCGACCTTTCCAGTCGGTCGAGGACCCGGCGTGTCCCCTCAATGAGTGGCGCCATGGCCTCGGCCGCGTTGTCCGTGCGGAAGTCATGGCGCGGAACGCTCGTGACCACTGAACCTCTCCTCTAACCGATCTTGAAGTGTTCCATCACGGCACCAGTGTAGGATCCCGTGTTCTCCTGCGCCTTCACTAGGACGTACTGCAGTTTCTTGTTTTCCAGAGCGTCATCGAGGGCGTTGGCGATCTCGGAATCCTTCCCGCCTCGTGCCCACATTTTGTCAAGGATTGTGTAGACGTATTCCTTGGTCCCCTGTTTAACCATCATGCCTTGATAGGGGCCCGCTCCTCTGCGCCAACCGAGGTCCGCTGAGGGCGCCTTCGCTTCGACGATCACGTAGCTTCCGTCATCGCCGAGTTTGTACACCTGGTCGAACATGTCTGCGCCGTTGGGCGTCTTTGGAAGTGGTATCCACTCGGCGCCTGGGAATTGACGCGGAACTACGTGCAGTTCAGCGGCCTTCTCGCCCAGTCTCTCGGATATCTTGCTGTTGTTCGGCACATCGCCGAGTTGTGCGGTGTATGCCTCCTGCGCTCTCTTGAGGGCATCGTGTGCATCGGGTGTAGGGGATTCCTCGACTGCCTTCTTTGCGTCGGTGAGATCTCCCGCCACCTTTCGGTCCTTCGCCAGCCTGTCGAGTTCAGGACGATGTGCTGGGGTCACCGAGTCCGGCCCCAGGGGTGTCCGGCCGTACTTGACATCCGAAGGGCCGCTCGGCAGGTCGTGTTTGGCTACCAGGTTACCGCTTGCGTCCCTGGCCAGGATGGGCAATTCGACACCGTCAACGATTCTTGAGGCTTCCTTGCGTCGGTCGAGAGCGTCATAGTGCTCATCGCGCCAAGCCGGGTCGTTGTTGGCCTTCCAGACGTGCTCGTCCTGTATGCGCTTGCGTTCCGCGGCGCTGAGTTCCCGGTCCCCGGAAGAGCGCCTTCCCTCGGAATGGTGATCAGGACCACTTGAGCTTGCGGAAGACCTCGATGGCTCGTGACCGGTACCGGACCCGTCGGCATGGCCTGTTGCTCTGTCGGATCCGCCGCCCGAAGGCCCGTCGCCCCCCGCCGCGCCCCCGCCCGTGTCGCGGGCGGGCACCGTGTCCGTGCCGCGTGCCCCGGCGGGTTCGCCGGCGTGAGCGGAGGCCGGTGTGTTCCCGCCGGCCCGCCCGGTCGCGTCGCCGCCGACGTGGGCCGCCGTGCCCCCGGCCACATGCGCACCCGCCCGGTCGCCCGCCCCGACGAGCACGTTCTCCTCGTGCCGCAGGTTCTGCTCCAGCAGGCTCCGGTCCGCCGCCGACAGTTCGACCTTCGCCGGCGCAGCCGTCCCGTCCGGGCGGACGACCGAGCCGTCGTCCAGGTTCAGGCGGGTGCCGTCCGGCCACTCCACGATGTTGTCGCGGATGACCGGCATGTCGTCGGCGGTCCGTACGACGCTGCCGTCGGGCTGGACACGCCCCGCGCCGGACAGGACCTCGGCGTACGTGCCTGCCTGCACGCCCCGCAGACTGGCGAACAGGTCGGAGACCTTGGCCGTGCCGAACGTCGCGGCCTTGCCCAGATACGTCATCGGGTCGACCAGCCGCGCGGTCTTGCCGAGCGCACCCACCGTACGGGCCACCGCGCCGCTCTTCGCCGCGGCACCGGCGCCCCCGGTGAACACGGTCGTCAGCACGTTGAACGTGACCGCGCCGCTCGCCCGCGCGGGGTTCTCACCCCACTGGTCCCAGGCCACCAGCGCCTTGCCGGCCTCCTTGACCGTGTTGCGGGAGTCCCGCAGGTAAGAGGGCAGCTTGTCCTCGGGCGCGGCCCAGTAGGCGACGCCGACCACGGGCACCGCGGTGATGAGCACACCGGTGGCCAGCTTCCCGAGCCCCTTCCAGGCCTCGCCTGCCGCGTCCCAGCCGTCGAAACCGACGAGGGTGCCCAGCCCCCGGATCGTGCCCCACACCCCGTCGACGACGAATCCCTTGCCGAACTCCCACACCTGGTGGCCCAGCCAGTCCAGCCCGTGCCGCTCCTTCTCCACGGTGCTGCCCCAGGGCAGTTCCCCGGACTGGTTCAGCAGGTCGGCGGTGAAGCCGTAGACCTTGGTGCCCCGCTCCAGCAGGCGCTTCTCCGCGCCGTTCTCCACGATCAGCGTCGAACCGCCCACCAGCGCGGTGATCGTGTTGTGGCAGGTGATCTCCGCCTGCCAGAAGGCGGCGGTGGTGGTGTTGACGTCGTGCACGAGGTCGTTGTTGAGCTGGACGTTGTCGTCGTCCTCGCGCCAGTCGTCGTCGCCCGCTATCTGCTGCCGGAAGGTTTCCGCACGCTGCTTGAGGCTCTTCAGCTTCGCCACGAGCGGCTGGATCTCCGTCTCGTACGAGCTGAGCGCCGCCGCAACCTTCTCCAGGTCGTCCGCGAACTCGTCGGACTTGGCCGCCACCGGCGCCGTCGTCGCGAACAACTGCTCCGCCTCCGGAGCCGTGTAGTGCGCCGACAGCCCCTGGAACCGGGTATGGACGTCCGAGCCGGACTGACGGAACGCGATCGCCTCCGCCGTCAACAGCATGTGGTCCGTGCCCAGTTGCTCCAGATCACCGGTGAACTGCGGAATGTTCTGCGGGTCGATCGGGGTCGCGCTCACCGGCCCCCCTGCTGCCCGTCATCGGCCCCCGACAGGTCGATCACCGGTTCCTTCAACGCGTCCGCCTGGCGCAGCGCGGCCATCTCCAGGTCACCCCTGACATACGCGGTGGTCGCGTTGAACGCCCCGTTGTAGGAGTTGGACGTACGCACCGAGACATACATCAACTTCTCCTGATACGCGGTGAAGAATTCACTCAGCGCATTCGCGACGGGGCCCTGGACCCCGCTGCGCTCCACACCGCCCTGCTGGATCGTGCCGGCCGACTTCGCCGCGCTCGGCAGGGTCAGCTGCAAGGCCTTCCCCGTGTTCGCGAGGCCTTCGGCTGCCTTCGCCATCTCATTGAGGACGCCCTGAACGCCCGATGGCGAGATGTCCCACCCCGTCATGTGGATTCCCCGTTTCCCCGTACTCCGGTCCGCCGTCGCCCGCAGCCCGCCGTCGTGCCCGCGTCAGCCGCCGTCGTGCCCGCGTCAGCCGATGTTGTCGACCGCGGCGCGCGCCCTCGCCATCGTCGACTGGGCCGTCCCGTCGTTGTCCTCAAGGGTCGTACGCACCAGCTGGATGATGCTGCGCACCTCGTTCGCCGCACGGTTCCAGCGCACTTCCTTGCCGTGGTACTCCTCGGAGACCCCGTCGGCCTGGAAGTCGGCCATGGCGGCCTTCACGGCCTTGTCACGGTCGGCGAGCACCCGCTCCAACTGCGCGATGATCCCCTGCAGTCCGCCCTGCACCTCGCTCGAAGCACCGGTGTCGTAGGAACGGCGGTCCAGGTTCTGACCCATCCTCAAGCCCCCTGTATCTCTTGTCGTCCGCTCGGTCCGGTGGTTCAGCGCGCGCCGAAGCGGGCCGCGTCGAAGTTGGCGGCACCCATGTTCTTCTGCGCGTTGTCCTGCTGCTCGCCCTCACCGGTCGTGAACGCGGTGTCCATACCGCCCTGACCTTCGAGGATCGCGGCAAGCGACCCGTTGAGCGCGGCGGTGATCTCGTCCGCACGCGTCTTGAACGAGTCGAAGGCGACCTTGCCGGCCCCGTTGAACTTGCCCTCCAGCGGCTCGGCCGCCTGGATCAGCATCCGGATCAGCGTGCCCAGGTCGGTACTCGAACCGGCCGTGTTCCGCCCCAGATCCGACAGCGTCGTGGACCCCATGTCGAACTTCACGCGCACCCCCATGCGTCCCGCACATCACAGCTTTACTCGAACATGCTGTCGCACAACCCGTTGCGGACGCAACGCGGTTGATCACGATGTGACGCGATCCGGACATGAACGGGAAGAAGATGCCACCCAGCGCCTGGGGGCAGGGCTGGCGACGCCGAGGCGTGTGCCGAAGCGAGCCCCGGAACGACACCGAGACCGTAACCTCACAACCGCCCTACAGGCAGCTGTCCTTGATGCCATCGACGAACGATCGCCAGGCCACCCCGTCGAGCATAATCACAGGGCCGGTCACACTCTTGCTGTCGCGTACGGGGACTGCTCCGGGAAAGCCGTCGCAGACCTCGACGCAGGCATCCCCCTGCTGGTTTCCGCTGTAGGAGGACTTGCGCCAGCGGACACTGCTCAGTTCCCGGATGGCTCGCATGGCTCGTACATCCCCATCGTCGCTTTGATCAACGCTGCCGAATCCCTTGGCGGGAGGGCGCTGGCCTTCATCAGATCGTACTCTCGCACGCGCTGCCTGACGGTCTCGCAGTCGTCGAAGGCCTCGCCGTTCCTGGGGCCTTCCTGGTACACGGTGGTGGAGTTGTCCGGGAGCGTGAGCAGGATGAGCGTGCCGTTCATCAAGGTGCATGAGCCCGCCGCGAACGGGACGACCTGAATCGTCGTGCAGCGCGATTGCACCAGGGGAAGCAGGGCCGCGAGTTGCCCGTACATCACCTCTGGCCCGCCCACTGCCTGCCGTAGGGCTGCTTCGCCAAGGATCCACCAGAAGTGCGGAGGGTTGTCACGGCGCAGAACCTCCTGACGTCCCAGGCGCGCGGCGACCAAGGAGTCGATCTCCCTGGGGCTCATCTGGGGGTTTCCCTCAGGGAACAGCGCATGCATGTATGCCGGTGTCTGGAGCAGTCCGGGGATGATTCCTGCGCAGAACTCCTGAATCCGCACCGCCCGAGCCTCCAGCTCCAGACAGTGATCGAACCGCCTCGGCGTGTGCTCCCGCTTCACCGCCCCCCACAACCCCTGGAACAGCTCCCCCGTCCCGAAGGCCGCGTCCAGCTTCTCCGAGATCGGCGGCAGCGGGAGCCGCTCACCGGTCTCCACGCCGTGCAGGTGTGTCTTGCTGTAGTTGACGATGTCCGACATCCGGTCCAGCGACAGCCCGATGAGCTGGCGTTGGCGGCGCAGTTCGACGCCGTACAGGTCACGGGCGGAGTGAACGGGTTCGAGGTCGCGGGAGGAGGGCTGGGTCATGGTGGTCGGTGCTCCCTTGCCGTGTGCCGTGCCGCATGCCGTCCCGCGCTCTCGGAGGGACGGGACACGCGCCAACGGTAGTCGCGTACAGTGACAGTGTGGACGCGAACGGTGATGACGCCCAAGTGATGGCCGTCCCGGACCCCCCTTCGGAACACCGTCACCCTGGCCGGCCACCCACGCCCGCCACGACGCTGAGAGCGTGAACAGTGAAAAGCAGAGGGATGCCTTCCCGGCCGGCCGACTCGCCTACGACGTACGCACGGAGAGGCGCGGCATCGTCATGGACCACCAGGACGGCTTCGTCTGGCTGCGCCCCGAGGGCGGCGGCACGGAATGGACGGCACTGCCCGCCGACGTGCGGCCGTTGCACGTCCGTGAACGGCCCGGGGAACCGATGCGAGCGCGGGTGGCCAAGGCCAACGCCCGCAGCAGAGGGGAGGTTCTCTGACATGAGGGACGTGGAACAGGCGTGTGAGGACCTGCGCGAGGCGCTCGCGGCGGCGGGGGTGAAGCTGCCGTCCCTCGGCCTCGACACGGCTTCGTGCACCGGCCCCACGGCCCTTGTGCTGATCGACCTGGGCCGCTGCAACGTAGCGACGGCCCGCGCGCTCACCTCCGCACTCCGGCACGATCAGGGGCTGGTGCAGTGAGGTGGTCCCGGCGTTACCATCGCGACCACCTAGCAGGCCCTTGCTGCCGCATGTGTCGAACTGCTGATGCGAGGAGTTGCCCCACGACCGACACCGCTCCTCAACGGCGCACCCTCGCAGACCACTTGGCTGGGCTTCGTTCGAACTCCTCCGGACCTGCATCCTCTCTCACCGATGAGGATCTGTGAGAGAGGCCTTGCCCGCTGAGTTGGATGTCAGTGGCGGCTGGCAGCATTGCGACCATGAGCCGGATCATTTCGTACAGCACAGCCGACAAGGCCGACGTCCTGGGCTTTCTCGGTGCCGTCGGCAACCTCACGTCCGAGCAGCAGCGCATCCTCGACCGGATACGCGAGAGGGCGCAGAACAGCCAACTGGAACTCGACCGACAGGGTATCGACTGGGGTTTGTCGATCCCTGACGCCCTCGAACACCTCCTGGCAGGTCACGCAAGTTCGAACGCGGAGTACGCGGCCGGCGCCTACTACCGTGCCCTTCAGCACATCATCGACTGCAACGCGTCCGATTCCTCCGAACTGGGCGTGTACTCCAAGCCATCCACGTTCTTCGGCCTCGTCGACGAAGAACTGCACCGCCTGGGTGTGAGCGCTGAGCTGCTGCTGCATGAACACCTGTTCTCGGGGCCGCCGATGGAGATCCCCTTCCACATCCCCTACCCCGTGGACGGCCCGCACATCGGCATGTTCCCGTTGGCCAAGGCCAAGCCCGCTGCCGATGCCTACCGCGCCGTGCTGGACCGTATGGAAGAGGGATTCCGGTACGACATCCAAGAACTCATCGAGAAGCTCGAGTTCGAGCACGACGATTGGGAGTACGCGACGAAGAACATCGACTGGTACACCCAGGACACCATCTTCTTCTCCATCACTGGATGATCGATCCAGATGGGGACAGCCTGTCGGCGCCGCGGAACTGCGGGCAGAGCCCTGCAGGCTGTTTCTCAGAAGAACACCCCGCAGCGCCGCAGTAGGACGTTCGCGCGGTTGTCGGGTCAGGTGGGGAATTCACCGAGCCAGGTGCGCTTGAGCAGATGCTCGGGCAGGTATTCCGACTCGACCTCGATGGATCGACCAGCCTGGCCCCGACCAGGCTGGCATCGGTGAACCAGGACTCTTGAAAGATACCTTCGGAGAGATCCGCCCCGCTCAGGTCGAGACCGATCATGTCGATCCCGCCTGTGCCGCCCGCCTGAAGCCACTCCTGAAGACGCATCGCGGCCCGGCGGTCAGGAATCTGCTCAGACCCCTGCATAGGGCCATCGAGACGTCGGATCCCCACTTGTCGACCGTCCTTGTCCAACTCGTGTGCCGCAGGACTTTCACGGAACCGTACAACCCTCCGCCCACCTCGCGGGTCGTACTTCGCGTCAGGACTTCTGGGTGGGGACCCGGGGGGGATGTGAGGGGTCCTGGCAGGGGAGGGAAAGGGAAGGGGCCCGGTCGACGGACCGGGCCCCTTCGAAGTTCGTTCGCCGTCGCGTCCGACGGGCGCGTCAGAAGAACACGCCGCAGCGCAGCAGCACGTTCGCGTACGGCTGTGCCTCGCCGGTGCGGACGATGAGCCGGGCGCCGGCGCTCAGCTCCTTGAGGCGCTCGTGCGGGACCAGCGCGAGGGCGGGGAAGTGGCCGGACAGCAGTTCCGCCGTTGCCGGATTGGCGCCGCGTACTTCGACGGCGGCCGTCGCGCCCTCGATCACCAGCTCGCCGAGCAGCCCCTCCAGCACCTCCGCGAAGGACGGCACCCCGGCCCGGAAGGCCAGGTCCACCACGCGCGGTCCGTCGGGTATCGGCATGCCGGCGTCGCACACCAGCACCCCGTCCCCGTGCCCGAGTTCGGCGAGGGCGCCGGAGAGGTGCCGGTTCAGGATTCCGTGCTTCTTCACAGCGCGGCGACCTCCGCCGCCGTCGGGTACGACACCTGCGCCCCCTCCTTGGTGACCGTCGCCGCCCCCACCCGGGCCGCGTACGCCGCTGCCTCCGCCAGCGGCTCGCCCGCGCCCAGCCGCCAGGCCAGCGCCGCGGTGAACGCGTCACCCGCGCCGGTGGTGTCCACGGCGTGCACCTTGACGGACGGCACCCGGGCGGTGCCCTCCGCGGAGGCGACCAGCGCGCCCTCGCCGCCCAGCGTCACCACCACCGAGCGCGGGCCCTTCGCCAGCAACAGCCGCGCCCAGTCCTCGGGTTCGTCGCTGAGGGTGCCCGCGTCACCCAGGATGACCTTCGCCTCGTGCTCGTTGGCGATCAACGGATCGCAGGCCGCCAGGATCTCCGCCGAAAGGGGCTGCGGCGGCGAGGGGTTGAGCACGAACCGGCTGCCCGGCGACAGGCTCCGCACCACCTCCACCACCGTCTCCATCGGGATCTCCAACTGCGTGGACACCACCCGGGAGGCGTGGAACAGGCTCCCGGCCGCCCGTACGTCGGCCGGGGTCAGCCGGCCGTTGGCGCCGGGGGAGACCACGATGCTGTTGTCCCCGGACGGGTCCACCGTGATCAGCGCGACCCCGGTCGGCGCCCCGCCCACCAGCACACCCACGGTGTCCACCCCGGCCGCCCGCTGCGAGTCCAGCAGCAGCCGGCCGTGCCCGTCGTCGCCGACCCGCGCCAGCAGGGCCGTACGGGCACCGAGCCGGGCGGCGGCGACCGCCTGGTTCGCGCCCTTGCCGCCCGGGTGGACGGTCAGGTCGGAGCCGAGCACCGTCTCCCCGGCGCCCGGCCGGCGCTCGACACCGATCACCAGGTCGGCGTTGGCCGATCCGACGACCAGGAGGTCGTAGTCGTACATGAATCGCTCCCCGATCCGAGTGGGGGGCGGGCGGTCGACGTGACCGCCCGCCCCGATGTCCCTGTGCCGCGCGTCCGCGCGTCCACGCGTCCGGTGTCAGCCCTCGAAGCCGGCCACGTTCTCCTTCGTGACCACCTTCACCGGAACCTTCACCATCTTCTCCACCTTCTCGCCGTCGGCGGCCTTCAACGCGTTGCGCACGGCGATCCGGCCCAGTTCCTTCGGCTGCTGCGCGACGGACGCGTACAGCGAACCCGCCTCGACCGCCTTCAGCCCGTCCGGCGTGCCGTCGAAGCCGACGACCTGGACCGACTTCCCGGCCTTGGAGCCGAGCGCCTTGATCGCGCCGAGCGCCATCTCGTCGTTCTCCGCGAAGACACCGTTGATGTCGGGGTGCGCCTGGAGCAGGTTCGTCATCACGTCCAGGCCCTTGGTGCGGTCGAAGTCCGCGGGCTGCTTGGCGACGACCTTGATGCCCGGGTAGTCCTTCAGCCCCTCGGCGAAGCCCGCCCCGCGCTCCCGGCTGGCGGAGGTGCCGGCCTGGCCCTGGAGGATGACGATGGTGCCCTTGCCGCCGAGCTTCTCGGCGAGCGCCTTGGCGCCCAGCGCGCCGCCCTCGACGTTGTCGGAGGCGACCAGCGCCGCCGCGTCCGCCTTGTTGACGCCCCGGTCCACGGCGATGACGGGGATGTCCGCCTTGTTCGCGCCGCGCACCGCGGGCCCTGCGGCGTCGGAGTCCACCGGGTTGACGATGACGGAGGAGAGCGAGCCGCTGGTGAAGTTCTGCAACTGGTTGGCCTGCTGGGAGGCGTCGTTCTGCGCGTCGGTGACCGTCAGGTCCACGCCCAGCTTCTTCGCCTCCTCCTCGGCACCGGCCCGGATCTGCACGAAGAACGGGTTGTTGAGCGTCGACAGCGACAGACCGATCCGCTGCGTCCTGGCCGCCGAGGACCCGTTGTGCAGCAGCGAGGTCGCGGCGACCACCGCGACGGCGACGACGGCCGCGAGGAGATACGTGAGTGCCTGCTTGCCCCGGTTGCCGCTCCCGGACGCCCCGGCGGCCGGAGTGGTGGCACCCGCCTTGCGGCGCAGCGTGTCGAAGAGAACGGCCAGCGCGATGACGACACCGATGACGACCTGCTGCCAGAACGCGGAGACGGACAGCAGGTTGAGCCCGTTGCGCAGCACGGCCAGGATCAGCGCGCCGATCAGCGTGCCCGACGCCTTGCCGGTGCCGCCCGCCAGCGAGGCACCGCCGATGACGACGGCGGCGATCGCGTCCAGTTCGTAGCCCTGCGCGGCCTGCGGCTGCGCGGAGGCCAGCCGGGAAGCGAGCACGATGCCCGCGGCGGCGGCGAACAGACCCGAGAAGGCGTAGATGGCGAGCTTCTGCCGCTTCACGCGCAGACCGGACAGCCGGGCGGCCTCCTCGTTGCCGCCGATGGCGTACATGGAACGCCCGATGTACGTCCGCCCCAGGATGAAGGCGGTCAGCAGCCCCATCACCACCATGACGAGCACCGGCACCGGCAGCCAGCCGCCGAGCGTGTCACCGAGGTGGGAGACGGAGTCGGGGAACGCGATGGGCGAGCCCTGCGAGATGACCAGCGACAGACCGCGCGCCACCGACAGCATCGCCAGCGTCGCGATGAACGACGGCAGCTTCCCGTACGAGACGAGGAAACCGTTCACCAGACCGCACGCGATGCCCGTGACGACGGCGAGGAGCACCGCCAGGACGACCGGCATCCCGGCCTCGGTCGCGCTCCACGCCAGCACGGTCGCCGACAGTGCCGCCACCGAACCGACCGACAGGTCGATGCCCGCCGAGACGATGACGAAGGTGACGCCGAAGGCGAGGATCGCGGTCACGGCGGCCTGCACGCCGACGTTGAGGAGGTTGTCGGCGGTCAGGAAGTCCCCGGACAACGCCGACATGGCGATCACGAGGACGATCAGCGCGGTCAGCGCGCCGTTGTCGAGGAGCAGGCGGCGCAGGCCGCCCGTGGCGCCGCCCTGCGCGCCCGGTTTGCTCTTGAGCGTGTCAGTGGCCACGGGAGGCCTCCGTTCCGTCCGTTCCGTTGGTGTGCGTGCTGACGGCGAGCGCCATCACGGCGTCCTGCGTGGCCCGTTCGGCGGGGAGTTCGCCCGCGACGCGCCCCTGCGCCATGACCACGACCCGGTCGCTCATGCCCAGCACCTCCGGCAGATCGCTGGAGATCATGAGCACGGCGGCACCGGCGGCCGTCAGTTCGTTGATGAGCTGGTAGATCTCGACCTTCGCGCCGACGTCGATGCCGCGCGTCGGCTCGTCGAGGATCAGCACCCGGGTGTCGGCCAGCAGCCACTTGCCGATGACGACCTTCTGCTGGTTGCCGCCGGACAGTGTCCGCACGTGCTGCCCGAGACCGGCCATCCGCACGCCGAGCTGCCCCGCGATGCGTTCCGCCGCCGTGTGCTGCCCCTTGAGGTCGACCAGTCCCGCGCGGGAGGTGGAGCGGAGCGTGACGAGCCCGAGGTTCTCCTCGACGGAGGCGTCGAGCACCAGCCCCTGCCCCTTGCGGTCCTCGGGCACCAGCCCGATCCCGGCCGCCATCGCGGCGTTCACGTCATGCCGGCGCAGCGGTGCGCCCGCGACGTGCACGGACCCGGCGTCGTACGGATCCGCCCCGAACACCGCCCGCACGACCTCCGTCCGCCCGGCGCCCACGAGTCCCGCGATGCCGACGACCTCACCGGCCCGCACCTCGAAACTCACGTCGTGGAAGACACCGTCGCGCGTCAGGCCCTCGACCTTGAGGAGGGCGTCACCGGCGTCGCCCCGCTCACGCGGGTACTGCTGCTCGATGGACCGCCCCACCATGAGCCGTACGAGCTCGTCCTCTGGAGTGGAGGCGGGCACCTGCCCGACGCTCCTGCCGTCCCGGATGACGGTGACCCGGTCACCGAGGGCGGCGATCTCCTCCAGGTGATGGGTGATGAAGACGATCCCGACGCCGTCCTCGCGCAGCCGCCGCACGATCGCGAACAGCTTCTCGACCTCCTCGGAGGTCAGGACGGCGGTCGGCTCGTCCATGATGAGCACGCGCGCGTCCAGGCTGAGCGCCTTCGCGATCTCCACCATCTGGAGCCGTGCGATACCGAGTTCACGCACCCGCGCCCGGGGGGAGACCTTGACCCCCACCCGCTGGAGCAGCACCTCGGCGTCCGCGTCCATCTTCCTCCGGTCGATCATCCCGAACCGGCGCGGCTGCCGCCCGAGGAAGATGTTCTCGGCGACCGTCAGATCGGGCACCAGGTTGAACTCCTGGTAGATGGTGGCGATTCCGAGCCGCTCGGAGTCCTGCGCACCGTCGATGCGGGTCTCCTCACCGCCGACCACGATCCGCCCGGCATCGGGCGTGTAGGCGCCGGAGAGCATCTTGATCAGCGTGCTCTTGCCCGCGCCGTTCTCACCGAGGAGCACATGCACCTCGCCCCGGCGCAGGTCGAAGTCGACGCTGTCGAGCGCGACCACGCCGGGGAACGTCTTGCGGATGCCCTCGATGCGCAGCAACTCGTCCGGACTGCGGCTGCTCACGGCGTACTCCTTCGTACGGGGGACGGGGGTTCTTCGGGGGCCGCCTCACCGCAGGAACGGCGGACGACCAGCCGGGCGGGGAGGGTCACGGACTCACCGGTCCGTCCCTCGATCCGGTCGACCAGCGCGCGCACGGCGGCCCGCCCCAGCTCCCGGGTCGGCTGGGCGATGGCGGTGACCGGCGGACCGGTGTGCACGAACCAGGGGATGTCGTCGAACGCGGCCAGCGCGATGTCGTCGGGGACGCGCAGCCCGCGCGAGCGGATCGCGTCCAGCGCGCCGAGCGCCATCAGGTTGTCGGCGGCGAACACGGCCTCGGGCGGCTCGGCCAGATCGAGGAAGCCCTCGGTGACCCGGCGTCCGCTGTCGGCCTGGAAGTCGCCCTGGCCGATGTAGGCGCCGGGGAGGGCGAGCCCGTACGCGCCGAGCGCCTCCCGGAAGGCGTCCACGCGCTCCCGGCCGGTGGTGGTGGCGGCGGGCCCGGCGATGATCGCCAGCCGGCGGTGCCCGAGCCCGTACAGATGCGCGACGAGATCCCGTACGGCGGCCCGCCCGTCCGACCGGACGACAGGCACGTCCACGCCGGGGATCCAGCGGTCGACGAACACCATGGGCGTCCCGGCCCGCGCGGCACCCAGCATGCCGGGCGACCCGCCGTCGGTGGGGGAGACGAGCAGCCCGTCGATGCGCCGGTCCAGCAGCGTCGTCACATGGTGGTCCTGGAGGTCGGGCCGCTCGTCGGCGTTCCCGATGATCACGCTGTACCCGAGCGCGCGGGCCTCCTCCTCGACGGAGCGGGCCAGCTCGGTGAAGTACGGGTTCATCACGTCGCTGATGACCAGCCCGAGGGTGCGGGTCTGATCGGTCCGCAGCGACCGGGCGACGGCGTTCGGCCGGTAGCCGAGCCGCTCGACGGCGGCGGTGACACGCCGTCGCGCGTCCGCGCTGACGGACGGGTGCCGGTTCAGCACCCGCGACACCGTGGCGACGGACACGCCCGCCTCGGCAGCGACGTCCTTGATGCTCGCCATCGCCGTTCCACCTCCTCGTGGAATCGATTACACGGAGGATTGGAATCGATTACATGGCTGGATGCAAGGGGGTGGCGGGTGGCCGAAATCGAATCGTGACGTGGTGAGACGCGTCGTGCGGGCGGGCGTGTGCGCTCAGTCGGCGGCCGAACGTTCCCTGTCGTACTGCCAGTGCCACACCTTGCACCACCGGTGGTCGTCGACGCCGCCCCTGTCGATGTGCTTGATCCGCTGGTACGCCTCGGCGGTGCGGGGGTCGTCGCGCAGGGCGAGACCGTAGGCGGCCTCGAGGCGGGTGAGCGGCTCGTCCTCGTCCAGCAGCGCCACCAGGGCGTCGGCGACGGCGGGCGTACGGTCCCGGCAGGAAGCCAGGAGCGCGGCGACCTCGCCCCGCAGTTCGGTGTCCGGGCCCTCGGCCAGCATGAGCAGGGCCTGCACGGCCGGAGCGAGGAGGGCGTCGTCGTCCACGGCCGGCCTGCAGGCGAGGATCCGCACGCCGGCGTCGGGGTCACTGAGGAGGGTGGACAGCGCGGCCCTGGCCCGGGGCGTCAGAGAAGCGCCCTCAGCGGGCCAGAAGAGCCCGGGCACCTGCCGGCGGACCCGGGCGTCGGAATGGCCGGCGTAGCGCAGCCCGGCGGTCTCCCGGCCCGGATGCTCGTACTCGGCGAAGGCTTCCAGGAGCTTCGCGAGCATCTCGGTGTCCGTTTCCTCCGCCGCCCAGGCGCCCAGGAACGCGCCCTCCTGTTCCGCGTACGGCGAGTCGTGCACGAGGACTCCCCGGGCCCGCAGGAACTCCACCAGGAACCGGCGGTGCGCCCGGTCGGGATGGTGGCGGTGGGCCACCACGGCCGACCAGGTCTCGAAGCTGCGGCGTTTGAGGAGGACCCGTAGGACCTCCCACCGGATGGCGTGCTCCTCGTCCGGCTCGCCGGCAGCCCGGGAGATCAGCTCCCCGACAGGGGTCAGGATGCCGAAGGCCCACTCCAGAGCGGTCAGGATGCCACCGTGCCCGTCCCGTACGACGAGACCGTCCAGTGAGACCTGGTGGACCTGGTGGTACGCGTCCGCGTCGTCCGGAACGCGGACCGTCACCGCCGGACCCGTCGCGCCCGTGCGGCGCCGCAACTCCTCGGCCGGGCCCGTCTCGTACCAGGTCCGGGCCAGGGCGAGCAACCGCTCGCGCGCCTCCTCGGACAGCCGCAGCCGGGGCTCTTTGCCGAGGACGGCCGTGAAGACGGCCGGGGAGCCTCCGTCGACGGACCGCCACAGTGGTGTGGTCCCGTCCGGCAGCACCCGATCGGGATCGGCCCCGCCCTCGACCAGCACACCGGCGACGGCGGAATCGAACGCCGCGACGGCCGCGCACAGCACCGGCAGCCCGTCGTCGCCCAGGGCGTCCGGATCGGCGCCCTGGCCCAGCAGCGTCCACACCGCGTCGTCGTCCCCGGCCTCGACCGCCGCCACGAGCCGCCGGTCGACTTCACGTTCACTCATGAGTGGCGAGCCTTCATGGAAAGCCGGGTGCGGACAAGCGATTTGCCCACGGCCGCCCGTCAGGCCGCCGACAGCTCGCACCAGACGAACTTGCCGGCGCTGCCCCGCCTGGCCAGCGGCTGCCACCCCCACACATCCGCACAGGCCCGCACCAGCGCAAGCCCCCGCCCGTCCTCCGCCCCTTCTTCGAACGGCCGCTGCGGCTCCGGAGGTTGGGGGTCCGCATCCCACGCCCCGATCCGCAGCGTCCCCGGCGGCGACCAGCGCACGCGCAGGCCGGCGGGGCCCTTGGTGTGCCGTACGGCGTTGGAGACCAGCTCCGTGGCGAGGAGTTCGGCGACGTCGACGAGGCGGATCAGCCCGTGCATGGTCAGGATGAGACGGAGGGTACGACGGCTGACGGTGACGGCGCGGAGGTCGTTGGGGAGGTACAGGGAGTACTCCCAGGGTTCGCTTTCGGACATGCGGAACTCCCGTTGTCGGTGAGGGAAGTGGAGAGCGGGCCCGGTGTCATTGCCGCAGCCGTCATGGCAGGACGGGGCGGTGCGCTTCCGGCGACCCGGTGCCGCACGGTGTGCGTCGCATCACTGACGGTAGGGATAAACGTTTAAGTTCCGCAAGTCGGTTGCGTATCCTGACCCTCGAACGAGTGGCGCCTCACGCTTGGTTGGGAGAAGTGACTAATGGTGCTGAGGGCTGAGCCGACAGGGCGCCAGTTGCGCCTGGCGGTCGAGCTGCGCAGGCTTCGCGAGGCGGCCGGCCTGTCCGCCCGTGAGGCTGCGGCCTTGCTCGGTGTGAGCGCCCCGCAGGTCAGTCAGATCGAGACCGGCCTCGCAGGCGTGAGCGAGAAGCGCCTACGTCGCCTCGCGGGCCACTACGCCTGCCCGGACGAGGCGTTCGTGGACGCCCTCGTGGCGATGGCGACCGATCGGACGCGCGGATGGTGGGAAGAGTATCGAGGCCTGCTGCCCACCCCGTTTCTTGATCTCGCCGAACTGGAGCACCACGCCACGTCCCTTCGTGAGGTCCAGTTCCTTTACATTCCCGGTCCACTCCAGACGGAGGACTACGCTCGCGCCGTTTTCGCCTACCGGGTTCCCGAGCTCCCGCACGAGGAGCTTGAGGCGCGGGTCAGGCATCGCATGCAGCGGAAGGCCGTTCTGGAGGGGTCGAGCCCGACGCCTTACGAAGCAGTTGTCCACGAAGCGGCACTGCGCATCATGGTGAATGATCGGCCCACGTCGAGGGCGCAGCTCACCCATCTCCTGGAGATCTCCGCATCGGAGCACGTCACCCTCCGGATCATTCCATTCGACCTGGAGGGCTTCGCCGGTGCCGGGAGCGCCATGACGCACGCGGGAGGGTCAGTGCCCAAGCTGGACACCGTGGTACGCGACGGCCCGCACGGTGCTGCCTTCATCGACTCGGAAACTCAACTCGCCGCGTTTCGAACGCTCTTCCATAGAGTAGAGGCCGTATCGCTCGCCCCGGAACGGTCGCGCGATCTCATCGGCAAGCTGGAGAAGGAGCTGTGAGGCGTCCCATGGAAACCCTCGGAGAATGGCGGAAGTCCTCATACTCCGGCCCCGGCGACGGCGACTCTTGCGTGGAGATCGCGTGCAGTTCGGTCCACATGGCCATACGGGACTCGAAAGACCCGCGCAGAGCTGTGCTCACCTTCCCTGTGTCTGCTTTCGTCTCCTTCGTCGAAGGGCTGAAGAAGCCGATGAGCGGATCGTGACGTACACCGCTCCTGCTCCCGGCAACTGGCGTAAGCCGTCCCGCTTCGGCGGAGAGGACGGCAGCGACTGCGTCGAGAGCGCGGCCTGACCCGCCCACACGGCCCCCCGTGACGGTAAGACCCCCCGCCCGGTGAGTGCCCGTCCACCGGCACACGGAAAGGATCACCGCCTGTCCAGCGACCGTCTCATGCGCATCCGCAGTGCCGAGTTCCAGGCCATGGCCGAGAGGGTCCTGCGGGTCACCGAACTCACCTCCCGCCTGAACGTCCTGCCCTTCGAGGACGAAGCGGGCAAGGCGGAACTGTTCGAGCAGATCCTGGGCAAGCCACTGCCGCCGAGAGTCACGATCTACCCGCCCTTCTACACGGACCACGGCCTGAACCTCGACCTCGCCGAGCGCG
Organism: Streptomyces sp. NPDC030893; assembly: GCF_055571535.1. Lineage (NCBI taxonomy): Bacteria > Bacillati > Actinomycetota > Actinomycetes > Kitasatosporales > Streptomycetaceae > Streptomyces > Streptomyces sp. NPDC030893. The sequence continues at coordinate 286,261 of NZ_JBVIFC010000001.1, forward strand.
TCTTCATCAACCAGAACTGCACGTTCCTGGATTACGCAGGTATCCGGCTCGGCGAGCGCGTGATGATCGGACCGAAGGCCACGTTCATCACCAGCGGCCACCCGGTCGATCCCGAGGAGCGGCGGCTTTACCTCACCGGCGCACCCATCGACGTGGCGGAGAACGTGTGGATCGGTGCCGGTGCCACGATCCTGCCCGGCGTCAGCATCGGCCGTGACGCCGTGATCGCCGCCGGCGCGGTCGTGGCCGATGACGTTCCGCCGGCAAGCCTGGTGACCGGTGGCAAGGCGACCGTGCACCGAACGTGGTGACGGCCCCCTCGGGGGCCACCGGTGCATGCACCAGAGGTGTGGGCAGAGGACACGGCTTTGTGCTCGGTATGAAAGGACCGGAGCCGGACCGTCAGGTGGATGTGCCCTTGGCCGAGGCCCAGCGCGCATGGAGTTCGACGAGGTTCTTGTCGAACTCCCGGTCCCGTCGGCCGCTGGTGAACAGCCCGGGCAGAGTGAGGGGGCGGCCCTTGGTCCGGTGCACACGACATCCCAGTACGGGCCGCTGTGGCTGTGCCGCTGTCGTTCCTCGAAGCGCGTGACCTCGTTCCAGGGGATCGAGCGCCGCTTCACGAAGCTCCGCAGGCGGATGTGGTCCGGGGCGGGTACGTGGCTCCGCGCGCCCCCAGAAGCCACGCGCCGCGATCCGGACTCGGCTGTGTGCTCATCCTGTTCCCCGGAAGCCGCCAGATCGCCGCCCCGACAGCGGCGCAGACTCTCGTCGATGCCCTCGCCGACCGCTGGGAGGTTCAGGGCCGCGGCCCACCCGGCAGGACGATCCCGACCGAGATCGACCTGCCGCGCTGGGCTGTCGTCAGGTGCCTAGGAGTCGCAGCTCCCGGGCAGGTAGCTGTAGCCGTCGAGGAAGAGGAGAGGTCCCAGGACGGGGTCCTGGACCACTTCCCAGGACGATACGAAAGGTGAGCCCCCCGACACGTGGAAGGTCATGTACTGGGAGTCGCTGACGACGACGCCCGAGAAACCCGCGCTGCCCCTGCTCGCCACGAACTCACCGGTTCTGGAGAACTCATACGTCCAGTGCCCCTCGTCGTTGCTGCCGCCGCACCAGACACCGACGACGCTGTCGGGCACCGATGCTTCGACCGGCTCGATGAGCTCCGTGGGGTCCTCGGTACGTTCCTCGGTCGGTTCCTCGGTCGGCTCCTCCGTGGGTTCTTCGGTCACCTCCTCGGTCGGTTCTTCGGTGGGTTCTTCGGTCGGTTCCTCCGTGGGCTCGTGCGTAGGTTCCTCCGTGTAGTCGTCGTAGGACGAAAGGTTTCCGGAGTCGTCCGGCGGGGAGTCCGGCCCGCAGGCGCTCGTGGACAGCAGCGCGGCTATGAGAATCGCCGCGCACGCGGCGCCGCGGCGGGTGGCGCGGGAGAGGGGCGGCATGGGGGCCTCCTGATGTACGAGAGTCGGACAGGGGCGCGTCAGCGGACGATCGCGCTACGCCCCCATGCCAGCCCGAGAAAGGTGACCAGCATCCACACGGGGCCGACGACGCCCTGGAAGCCGGGAAGGCCGGTGATGCCCGCGAAGAGGACGACCGCCAGTACGGGCACGACGCTGAACCAGCCGATCCACCGTGAGATCGTGCGCTCACGCAACGCCATCCAGGCCACGGCACCGGCCGCGACCACGACGCCGAGCCAGCCGATGTACCCGCCGAAGTCGTTGAGCATGAAGTAGACGAACATCCCGTTCTCGCCGAAGGACCGCTCGTCCAAGCCGTCCGGCAGGTAGATCGCCAGAGCGCCCTTCCATCCGTAGCCGTAGGTCAGTCCCGCGGCCGAAGCCGTCAGAGCGCCGCTGACCACGTAGGCGGCGGTGCTGGAGGGTACCCGCGGCTCGACTTGACGCCGCCATGCCGCAGCCAGTACGAGGAGCAGGGAGACCGTCAGGAAGCCGGAGACGAGGCCGAGATGCGCCACGAGGCGGCTCACGTCGTCGAGGACCGAGGCCTCGACGGGGGTCTGCTCGGTCGTGCCGGCCCGGACGTCCGTCAGGAGCGTGGCGACTGCCCCGAGCCCGCCCGCTCCGACTCCGTACAGGGGCCACTTGGCCCTCCGGTCGCCGTCCTGTGGCGCCATGCGCCCCGGGCGAGCATCCGGATCGATGGTGGTCATACGCCTCAACTCCCTGTGTGGATCGGTTCGTTACCGATCCGACTGTCGCGGGGGACAAGTCCCGCAGCCCAGGGACGCCGGTCCCGTACGAGCGGGACGGTTTCGCCGGATCACGCCCGGTAAGGGCCCGCTTTACGGGAACATATGGGTGTGAGTCGGGGGGATCGGATACTGCGTCGCGCCGCGTACGGCATCTCGGGGCTGGGTACGGCGTGCTGCGTGGCGACGGTGCCCGTGCACGGCTGGCTGGCTGAACGCATCGCCGTCACGCCCCTGTACTGGTCCGACCTCGTGCTCGGCACGGTCTGGCCGCTGGTGGGCGCCGTCGTCGCCAGGGGGCGGCCGCGCAATCCCGTCTGCTGGCTGATGCTGCTGCCCGCGATGATCGGGCCGTACCACCTGCTTGCCTACTACGCCGGTTACAGCCGTCTGGTCGCCGCGGAACCCCTTCCCGGCTGGGAAGTGGGGGCCTGGGTCGGCTGCTGGGGCTTCGTCGGCTACTGGTTCGCCACGCCTCTGGTGCCCTTGCTCTTCCCGTACGGCCGCCTCGAAACGGCGCCGCGCCGGGCGTGCGCCTGGGCCGTCGTCACGATCGCCGGGATCGGAACGCTGGCGACGATGCTGCGGCCCAGCGGCACCGATCCGGTCCCCGGTGTCCCGAATCCGCTCGGGATAGCGGGCTGGGAGTGGCTGCACATCGTGATGTTCACCTGTGCCGCGGCCACCATGCTCGGCGGCACCTTCGCGGCCGCCGTCCTCCTCGTCCTCCGTACGCGAGCGGCGACCGGCGCCGAACGGGCCCAGCTGCAGTGGCTGATGCTGGGCGGGCTGCTGATGGCGTTCTCCTTCCTCTCCCCCCTCCTGGACGACGTCGAGCAGCCGGCTCTGGTCGGCGATCTCGTCATGCTGATGGGGTTGCTCGGCCCGCCCGCGAGTGTCGCTGTCGCGATGCTGCGGCACGGGCTGTTCGATGTGGAGCTCGTCCTCGGCCGCGCCATCGTCTTCACAGTCCTCAGCGCGCTCGTCCTCGGGGTGTACGCAGGGGTCGTCGCCGGTGCGAGGTTGATCGCGCCCGGGTCCCTGGCGGGGACCTGTCTGCTCGCCTTCACCGCACTGATCGCGGCCAACGGCCGCGGCGCCGTCCAGGCGGCCGTCGACCGGACGCTGTTCGGGCACCGTCACGATCCGTACGCCGTCGTCGCGCACGTCGGTCGCCGTGTCGCTCCCGCCGGCGAGCCGGCGGAAGCCATGCAGCACCTCGTCGACGCCCTGCGGTCCGCGCTGCGTCTGCCCTATGCGGCCTTCGAGAGCCCCGCCGTGGCGGTGGCCTCCGGCAGACCGGCGGCCGGCGCCGGCTGGCGGTCCTTTCCCTGCCGGGCCCTGGGCCGCGAACTCGGTGTGCTGCGCGTAGGACGGCGAAGCGTCAACGATCCCTGGACGGACAAGGAGCAGGCCGCGGTCGAAGAGGTCGCGGACCGCGCGGGAACACTCGCCTACGCTGCCGGTCTCGTCGAGGACGTCGCCCGCAGCCGCTCACACATCCTGTCCGTGCGCGAGGAGGAGCGACGGCGGCTGCGTGCGGACCTCCACGACGGCATCGGCCCCTCCCTGGCCGGCACCGCCCACCAACTCGACGCCCTCGCCCGGCGCATCGACGACCCCCATCTCGCGGGATGCGTCAGGACACTCCGGGACAGGCTCCGCTCCACCGTCACCGATCTGCGCACCGTGGTCCAGGGGCTCCGGCCTGCGGTTCTCGACCAGCTCGGGCTGCCCGGCGCCCTGCGGGAACTGCTGGCCGGATACGACACACCGGCCTGCCACAGCAGTATCGACGGCGCCTGCCACCGCTTGCCGGCCGCCGTCGAGGTCGCCGCCTACGCCATCGCCGCCGAGTCGGTCGCCAACGCGGTCAGGCACGGCGCCGCCGGCCGCCTCGAACTGACCGCCCGTTTGGAGGACACCGTCTTGATTCTTTCGATCCGCGACAACGGGCGCGGTATTCCGCCCAAGCACAGGGCCGGTGTGGGACTCCGCAGCATGAGGGAGCGCGCGGAAGAGGTCGGAGGCCGGCTCGAGGTGACGACCGCGCCCGGCGAAGGCACCCTCGTACGAGCGGTCCTCCCGGTGGGGGACCAGCGGTGAGCGCCCCCGTCCCCTCCCCGGTCACCGTCCTCGTCGTCGACGACCATCCCGTCTTCCGGGCCGGAATGGCCACCGTCCTCGCCGATCTCCCCGATGTGACGGTCGTCGGAGAGGCGTCCGACGGTGCTGAAGCCATCATGGCCGCCGACCGGTTGCGGCCGACGATCGTGCTTATGGACCTGCGTATGCCGAACCTCAACGGCCTGGAGGCCACGGCCCGGATCACCACGGCTCATCCGGAGATCGCCGTGCTCATCCTGACCATGGATGAGGACGAGGACTCGGTCTTCGCCGCCTTGCGCGTCGGCGCGCGTGGCTACCTGCTCAAGGAGTCGGACGGCGCTGACGTCCACCGAGCCCTGCTCGGGGTCGCCCGTGGCGAAGCGGTCTTCGGCCCCCGGGTCGCCGAGCGCGTCCTGGCCCATTTCGCCACTCCACCCGCCGCCCGATCCCCCCTTCCCTTTCCTCACCTCACCGACCGGGAACGCGAGACCCTCGACCTGATCTCCCGCGGCCTCGACAACGCGTCCATCGCCCGTCGCCTGTCCCTGTCCGAGAAGACCATCCGCAATCGGGTCAGCGACGTGCTGGCGAAACTGCACGCCCGGTCCCGCACGGAAGCAGCGGCTCTCGCGCGGGACGCGGGCCTGGGACACCCCCGCCACTCCGCAGAGACACGTGAGCGTGTGACACCGCTGAACCTTCCCCAACGCGGGATGTAAGGCACCCGCGAGGAAGAACTGACGGAGGTGCGCAGTCCTGCTGGCGAGGAGGGGACGGCAGGCCGGCGCTCTCTGGACTTGGACAGTCCGCTCAATGTGTTCGAAGGCGTCCGCGTCCGTCTCTCGTTGACCTCCGCGGAAGCCACCCTCGGCTCACAGGCAGGGAGCAGCACGATGGACGACGAGCCCTTGTCCCGGTGGGCGGAGCGCCGAACCGGCGAAGGTCGGGCGGCTCAGGGCCGTGCAGCTCGCGGAAGGGGACGCTCCGCGGGGAGCGCATCTGCGTCCTGACGCACCACGGGTGATCGAGCGGTGGAACGGGCACCTGTGGGAGCCCCACGGCTACGCGCTCGTCCAGCCCCGGCCCCGGCTTCCGTACGAGGTCAACTGGCCATTGACTGAGGCTGGTTGATGTCACGACTACTGAGCGTCGAGGGCGGGTGAGTGTGGTCTACTCACGTTTCGTGACGAACGTTATGGAGCGCCCCCTCTTCCACTTCACGCACCTGCGCAATCTGTCCGGAATCCTCGCTGAGAAGCAGTTGGTGTCGGATAGCGTCATGCAGGACAGAGGAGGGGTGTTACGGGAGTGCGGCGACAGGGAGGTCAAGGCCGAGCGGCGTACCCGACGGGTCACCGTCCCGCCGTACGGTTGCCCGGCCGACTATGTTCCGTTCTACTTCGCCCCGCGATCGCCCATGATGTATGTGATCGACCAGGGGCGGGTGCCGACATACCGCGAAGGGCAGTCGCCGCTCGTCTACCTCGTCACATCCGTGGGTGCGGTGGTGGAGTCCGGAAGACCGTTCGTCTTCAGCGACGGCAACTGCGCGAGCGCGATCACTCAGCACTTCACGACGTTGGGTGAGATGCCCACCGTCGTGGACTGGGAGATCATGGCAGCCGGCTACTGGGCGAACACGGCTGATGACGGTGACCGGATGAGGCGGCGCATGGCCGAGCTTCTGGTTTTCGGCTGTCTCCCGGTCACTGCTCTGCACGAGGTCGGGGTCTACGATCATGATCGCGCCCAGCAGACCAACCACCTGCTCAGGCAAGCGGCGACCGAACTGCCGGTGAGTGTCAGACGTGAGTGGTACTACTGAAATGGCGGAAGGTATCGGATCCTCGGCGGGAAGGGCGGCGATGATCACGCGCGGCACCGGGAATCTGCTTCTGGCGGATGTCGATGCCCTTGTCAACACGGTCAACACCGTGGGGGTCATGGGCAAGGGGATCGCCCTGCAGTTCAAGCGGGCTTTTCCGGACAATTTCAGGGACTACAAGGCGTCATGTGAGCGTGGAGATGTGACGGTCGGCCGCATGCATGTGCATGAGGTCGGGCAGATGACGGGCCCGAGGTTCATCGTCAACTTCCCGACGAAGCGCCACTGGCGTGCGCCGTCGCGGATCGAGGACATCGCCTCGGGGCTTGTCGCGCTGAGGGACGAGATCGTCGAGAGGGGGATCACGTCGGTGGCAGTCCCCCCGTTGGGATGCGGCAACGGCGGCCTGCCCTGGCGTGAGGTCGAACCCCTGATCCGTCAGGCGCTGGGGACCCTCCCCGGGGTCGAGGTCCGACTGTGGGAGCCCTCCGGCCCGCCGAATTCCGCTTCCATGCCGAACGCCACCGAAGCGCCCGCCATGAACCGCGAGCGCGCGGCTTTCCTTGCCGCGCTCGACCGCTACGTGCGTAGCGGAATCGCCCGTGGGCTCGCCTTTGAGCCGCGTGTTTCTCTACTCGAAGCGCACAAGGTCGCGTACCTCCTCCAGAAGTTGCAGATGCCTCTGGCTCTGCGCTTCGAGAAGGGGATCTACGGCCCGTATTCGCACCCCCTCGACAGAGCCGTCTCGGCGATGGAAGGGCACTTCATCACGGGGTACGGGGACGGCACTAGCGGGGCTCAGGCGATCCTGGAGCTCGACAAGGGATCCGTGGACGAGGCCGAGAGGACGATCGGTCAGTACCCGGAGTTCGAGGAGATCGCGGCGAGATTCCATAGACTGACGGCTGGTTTCGAGGATGCCTTCGGCATGGAACTCCTGAGCACCGTGCTGTTCGCCGCGGAAGAACTGGTCACGCCACCACCGAGTTCCGACGCTGTCGCAGAGTGCATCAGCAGGTGGAACGAGCGGAAGCAGCGTCTGTTCACACGAGCCCACGTGCGCACGGCGTGGCAGCGTCTGTCCGAGGAAGGCCTTCTGCCCGAGCATCGGACCGGCACGCCCAGGTGACGAGAGGGACGGCCTGAGCGGCGTACCCCCTGTCACACCCCACCGGTACCGTCGGATCATGCCCAACCCGTCACCCACGGCCCCCGGCGAACGCCGGCTCGCCACGCTCGAAGGTGTGCTGGAGCGCATCACGTACGCCAACGAGGAGAACGGCTACACCGTCGCCCGGGTCGACACCGGCAGAGGCGCCGGTGATCTGCTCACCGTCGTCGGTGCGCTGCTCGGTGCGCAGGTGGGGGAGTCGCTGCGGATGGAGGGGCGGTGGGGGTCGCATCCGCAGTACGGGAAGCAGTTCCACGTCGAGAACTACACGACCGTACTGCCGGCCACCGTCCAGGGCATCCGGCGCTACCTGGGGTCGGGCCTCGTCAAGGGCATCGGCCCGGTCTTCGCCGACCGGATCACGCAGCACTTCGGCGTCGACACGCTCACGATCATCGAGGAGGAGCCGAAGCGGCTCATCGAGGTGCCGGGGCTCGGGCCCAAGCGGACCAAGAAGATCGCCGACGCGTGGGAGGAGCAGAAGGCGATCAAGGAGGTGATGCTGTTCCTCCAGACCGTGGAGGTGTCCACCTCCATCGCCGTACGCATCTACAAGAAGTACGGCGACGCCTCGATCTCCGCCGTGAAGAACCAGCCGTACCGCCTCGCCGCCGACGTCTGGGGCATCGGCTTCCTCACCGCCGACAAGATCGCCCAGTCGGTCGGGATCCCGCACGACAGCCCCGACCGGGTGAAGGCGGGCCTGCAGTACGCGCTGTCCCAAGCCACCGACCAGGGGCACTGCTATCTCCCCGAGGAGAAGCTGATCGCCGACGCGGTGAAGCTGCTCCAGGTCGACACCGGGCTCGTCATCGAGTGCCTCGCCGAGCTTGCCGCCGAGCCCGAGGAGCTGGGCGAGGACCCCGGTGTCGTACGGGAGAAGGTCCCCGATCCGCAGGGCGGTGATCCCGTCACCGCCGTCTACCTGGTGCCCTTCCACCGCGCCGAGGTCGCCCTCGCCGCCCAGGTGCGGCGGCTCCTGCGCACCGAGGAGGACCGGATGCCGGCCTTCCGGGACGTGGCCTGGGACAAGGCGCTCGGTTGGCTCACCGGCCGTACCGGCACCGACCTCGCCCCCGAGCAGGAGGCCGCCGTCAAGCTGGCGCTGACGGAGAAGGTCGCCGTGCTCACCGGCGGGCCCGGCTGCGGCAAGTCGTTCACCGTGCGGTCGATCGTGGAGCTGGCCCGCGCCAAGAAGGCCAAGGTGGTGCTCGCCGCCCCGACCGGCCGGGCCGCCAAGCGGCTCGCCGAGCTGACCGGCGCCGAGGCCTCCACCGTCCACCGGCTGCTGGAGCTGAAGCCCGGCGGCGACGCCGCCTACGACCGGGAGCGCCCGCTCGACGCCGACCTGGTGGTGGTCGACGAGGCGTCCATGCTGGACCTGCTGCTTGCGAACAAGCTGGTCAAGGCGGTGCCGCCGGGTGCCCACCTGCTCTTCGTCGGGGACGTCGACCAGCTCCCCAGCGTGGGCGCGGGGGAGGTGCTCCGGGACCTCCTCGCCGCTGACGGCCCCGTCCCCGCCGTCCGCCTCACCCGGGTCTTCCGCCAGGCCCAGCAGTCCGGCGTGGTCACCAACGCGCACCGGATCAACGCCGGGCAGCACCCGGTCACGGACGGCATGAAGGACTTCTTCCTCTTCGTCGAGGACGACACCGAGGAGGCCGGCCGGCTCGCCGTGGACGTCGCGGCGCGCCGCATCCCGGCGAAGTTCGGCCTCGATCCACGCCGTGACGTGCAGGTCCTCGCGCCCATGCACCGGGGACCGGCCGGCGCGGGCGCGCTCAACGGGCTGCTCCAGCAGGCCGTCACTCCCGGGCGCCCCGATCTCGCCGAGAAGCGGTTCGGCGGCCGGGTGTTCCGCGTCGGCGACAAGGTCACCCAGATCCGCAACAATTACGAGAAGGGGGAGAACGGTGTCTTCAACGGCACCGTGGGCGTGGTCACCTCGCTCGACCCGGTCGACCAGCGCCTGACGGTGCTGACCGACGAGGACGAGGAGGTGCCGTACGACTTCGACGAGCTGGACGAACTGGCGCACGCCTACGCCGTGACCATCCACCGCTCCCAGGGCAGCGAGTACCCGGCGGTCGTCATCCCGGTGACGACCGGGGCGTGGATGATGCTCCAGCGCAACCTGCTCTACACGGCGGTCACCCGGGCCAAGCGGCTCGTCGTCCTCGTCGGCTCCCGCAAGGCGATCGGACAGGCGGTGCGTACGGTCTCGGCGGGGCGCCGGTGCACGGCCCTGGACTTCAGACTCGCCGGTTCGCGGACCTCTCAGCCGGACGAATCACCGCTGTGAGCGGTCCGTCACCAAAAAATGATCGATCAAATGAGTCACGAAGGTCACAGAGCCCTTCCGGATCGCGAACGCAAGGGGCAGGATGGGCAAGTTGGCGGCACTCAGTGCCGTCGATAGGCCCGATGGTCGACCCCGAGTGCACTCTCCTGAGCCGAGTGGGGGATGGTAGAGACAGTCAGGGCACCTCGAAGATGAGGCACAACGTCGGTGAGGGAAGACGTGAGCGACAACTCTGTAGTACTGCGGTACGACGGCAGCGAGTACACCTACCCGGTGATCGACAGCACCGTCGGTGACAAGGGCTTCGACATCGGAAAGCTCCGCGCCCAGACCGGTCTGGTGACGCTGGACAGCGGCTACGGCAACACCGCCGCCTACAAATCCGCTGTCACCTATCTCGACGGCGAGGCCGGCATCCTCCGGTACCGCGGCTACCCGATCGAACAGCTGGCGGAGCGCTCCACCTTCCTGGAGGTCGCCTACCTGCTGATCAACGGCGAGCTGCCGACGGTCGACGAGCTCACCTCGTTCAAGAACGACGTCACGCAGCACACCCTGCTGCACGAGGACGTCAAGAACTTCTACAAGGGCTTCCCGCGCGACGCCCACCCGATGGCCATGCTGTCGTCGGTCGTCTCGGCGCTGTCCACCTTCTACCAGGACAGCCACAACCCCTTCGACGAGCAGCAGCGCAACCTCTCCACCATCCGCCTGCTCGCCAAGCTCCCGACGATCGCGGCGTACGCGTACAAGAAGTCCGTCGGGCACCCGTTCGTCTACCCGCGCAACGACCTCAGCTATGTCGAGAACTTCCTGCGCATGACCTTCTCGGTCCCCGCGCAGGACTACGAGCTCGACCCGGTCGTCGTGGCCGCCCTGGACAAGCTGCTGATCCTGCACGCGGACCACGAGCAGAACTGCTCGACCTCGACCGTGCGCCTGGTCGGCTCCTCGCAGGCGAACATGTTCGCCTCGATCTCCGCCGGTATCTCCGCCCTGTGGGGCCCGCTGCACGGCGGCGCCAACCAGTCGGTGCTGGAGATGCTGGAGGGCATCCGCGACTCCGGCGGCGACGTCGACTCCTTCATCCGCAAGGTGAAGAACAAGGAGGACGGCGTCCGCCTGATGGGCTTCGGCCACCGGGTCTACAAGAACTTCGACCCGCGCGCCAAGATCATCAAGGCCGCCGCGCACGATGTGCTGTCCGCCCTCGGCAAGTCCGACGAGCTGCTGGACATCGCGCTGAAGCTGGAGGAGCACGCGCTCTCCGACGACTACTTCGTCTCGCGCAGCCTCTACCCGAACGTCGACTTCTACACCGGTCTGATCTACCGGGCCATGGGCTTCCCGACCGAGATGTTCACGGTCCTGTTCGCCCTCGGCCGGCTGCCGGGCTGGATCGCCCAGTGGCACGAGATGATCAAGGAGCCGGGTTCCCGCATCGGCCGCCCGCGCCAGATCTACACGGGCGTCGTCGAGCGCGACTTCGTCCCGGTCGAGCAGCGCTGACACCCGCCGGTGCGGGTGCCGCGCGCCTGAGACTCCGTCGCTGAAGGGGCGTGGGCGGCTGCGGGCCGGTCTTGCGGCCGGTCGCGCCCACGCGGGCGGAGCCGCATGGCGGCACAGCCCCGCGCCCCTTCGGGCATACCGCGTCACCGCTGCGGGCATGTCGCACCACCGCTTCGGTATGTGGCACCACCGCAAGAAAGAAGGCGCCCCGGCCGCCGGTCCCCCCACGGGCCGACGAACCGGGGCGCCTTCCCATGTCCCGGTGCGGATTCCCCCCACGGGATCCGGCCGGGCGCCTGTGAGAACAGCGCCTGAATCGCTGTGTGAGCACGGACGGACCTGAACCCGTCGCACTCGTCGGTGTGCGGTCTGCCGGGACGCGCACGGTCGGGAGGGCCGCTCAAAGCTCCCCGCGGGTACGTGCCCCGGCAACGCAATCTCTGGGAAAGTCCCCCAAGACATTCCCAGATGTCAGGAAGCGCCCCCCAAGACGCTGCCCGACATCGCCAACTTAGACCTTCGAACCCCTTCGATGGTTACGTTCAGATCACTGTGATCTGCGTCTCTTGCGTATCTCCCCAAGTCGCGCAAGAACCCGCAAACCGCTCACGGGACTCAAGCGTAAGGAAGATGCGCGAGCCGTGTGAAGAGCTTATGTGAGGGTCTTACCGGACTCCAGGGGTACACCCCAACTCGAGACCTCAATGAAACGCCTGCGGGCGCAGGGTGTTCGTCGCCGCGCACACCGAGGAGAACGCCGTGGCGGCACCGGCGGCCATCGGGTTCGGCAGCCCCGCCGCGGCGAGCGGCCGGCTCCCGTGGCGAGAACGGGACCCGGATCAGCGACGGCCGGCGCGGCCGTGTCGTTGACGCCGTCGCCGGCCAGGGGTGTCCGGGTGGTCCTCGCGGCCGGGTGGTCCGGTGCGGCCGGGTGGGGTGAGACGCCCGTGCCCGGCCCGGGCGGCCCGGAGGGGGTGGGGCTCAGGCGGTGCCGGTCAGCTCGTAGCCCGCCTCGTCGATAGCGGCGCGTACGGCCTCCTCGTCGAGCGGGGCGGCGGAGACCACGGTCACCTCGCCGGCGGAGGCGACGGCGGTCACCGAGCTGACACCGGGGATCGCGGAGAGCTCGGTGGAGACGGCGCCCTCGCAGTGCCCGCAGCTCATACCGCTCACCTTGTAGACGGTGGTGACGGAACCCTGGGTGTCGGTCTGGGAGGTCATGTCGTTACTCCTCGTCGGGGCATAGGGGGTGGGAGGGGGTCGGAGGGGCCCGAGGGGCCCACGACACCCAGACTATACCCCTAGGGGGTATAAATCCACGACGGTCGGGCCGGGGCGAGGGGCGCGTACGCCCCGTACGCCTCCCGGCCCGGCCCTGACCGTACGCCCCGTCCGGGGTTACCGTTCCGCCGGAAGCGGCGATCATCGGAAGGCGGGCCGGCGATGCGGGCAGTGGTGTTCGAGCGGTACGGGGAACCGGCCGAGGTGCGTGAGGTCGCGGACCCCGAGCCCGCGGAGCACGGGGTCGTGGTCCGTGTCGAGGCCACCGGACTGTGCCGCAGCGACTGGCACGGCTGGCAGGGCCACGACCCCGACATCACGCTCCCGCACGTTCCCGGCCATGAACTCGCCGGCGTCGTCGAAGCGGCCGGCGCGCGGGTCACCCGCTGGCGCGCGGGGGACCGGGTCACCGTGCCGTTCGTCTGCGCCTGCGGTTCCTGCCCGGCCTGCGCGGCCGGCGACCAGCAGGTGTGCGAGCGGCAGACCCAGCCCGGCTTCACCCACTGGGGCTCGTTCGCCCAGTACGTGGCGCTGGACCACGCGGACGTGAACCTGGTCGCGGTCCCCGACGGGATGTCGTACGCGACGGCCGCCTCCCTCGGCTGCCGTTTCGCCACCGCCTACCGGGCGGTGGTGCGGCAGGGCAGGCTCGCGGCGGGGGAGTGGGTCGCCGTGCACGGCTGCGGCGGGGTGGGCCTGTCGGCGGTGATGATCGCGGCGGCCGCGGGCGCCCGCGTCGTCGCCGTCGACGTGTCGCCGCAGGCGCTGGAACTGGCGCGGCGGTTCGGGGCGGCGGAGTGCGTGGACGCGTCGGCCGTGGCGGACCCGGCCGAGGCGGTCCGCGACCTCACCGGCGGCGGCGCCCACCTCTCCCTGGACGCCCTCGGCGCACCCGCCACCTGCGCCGCCTCCGTGAACGGGCTGCGCCGCCGGGGCCGCCATGTCCAGGTCGGCCTGCTGCCCTCACCGACCGGCACCACGCCCGTCCCCATGGCCCGCGCCATCGCCCTGGAACTCGAACTCGTCGGCAGCCACGGCATGGCCGCGCACACCTACCCGCCGATGCTGGAACTGGTCCGCGCGGGCGTGCTCCGCCCCGACCTCCTGGTGACCGCCACGATCGGCCTGGACGCCGCGCCCGCGGCCCTCGCGGCCATGGGGACGGCGCCGGGCGCCGGGGTGACGGTCATCGAGCCGTGGGGCTGAGCGCCGCCCACTCCCGGTCGAGGATCGCCATGAGGACCTCGTCGGTCCACTCCCCGTCCCGCATCCGGACCTCCCGCCGGACACCCTCCACGACGAAACCGGCCTTCTCGTACACGTGCAGCGCGCGGGCGTTGTTGCCGTAGGCCGCCAGCTCGACGCGGCGCAGGCCGAGCCGCTCGAAGCCGTACCCGACGATCAGCCGGACCGCCTCCGTGCCCAGCCCCCGGCCACGGCCGCGCGGGCCGATCAGCGTGCGGAAGGAACAGCTGCGGGCGTCGGGGTCCCACTCGTTCAGGACGACCTCGCCGACGAGCTCACCGGTCGCCCGGTCGGTCACGGCGAGGTCGAGCCGGTCCGGCTGCTCCGCCCGGGAGCCGTACCAGGCGCGCAGGCCCTCCCGGGTGAGCCGGACGGACGGCTCGAAGGTGAAACGGACGACGTCCGGGTCCTGGACGATCTCCCACATCACGTCGGCGTCGGCCTCGGTGAAGGGACGCAGCACGGTCGAGGAGCCGGTGAGTACGGGTTTGACGGCGAAGCTCATGACACGGAACTGTGCCCCACCGCGCGGGCGGGGCACAGCCGATTTTCCCGGCGTCAGCCGTCCCTGCGGCCCCGGTTGCCCGGGCGGGCGGCGACCCAGGCGCGGACCGTGTCGGCGTACCAGTACGGCTTGCCGCCCTCCACGTGGTCCGGTGGCGGCAGCAGTCCGTGCTTGCGATAGGAACGCACGGTGTCCGGCTGCACCTTGATGTGGGCCGCGATGTCCTTGTAGGACCACAGCCGTCGGTCGGTCATGGGTTGCACCTCCCCGCGCGCACCACGGCGGCGGCCGGGGGTGGCCGTCAGGGGGAGCCGGGTGCCGCGCTGGTGATCAGGCATGCGTTGTGCCCGGTGAACGAGACCGGCCGACGGCAGGGCAGGGGCTGTGCGCCGGACGTGACCGACGGACCGTACACGTGTGACACCCGTGACAGGACGGGAGCTTTTGTGACAGGAGTGACGCACGGGCGCACCCCGGCTCACCGGCGGGGCGCATTGACTTCCGGGGTACGGCACCAGGGCCGGCGGGGCACCCGCCATGTTCTCGTCCGAATGTCCGGACAAAACATTGACATGGCTTCCCGGCCGGGCTAGAAACCCTGGAGAGCCGAAAGGCAGCCGGACCGGCCGCAGCGCCGGGCGTCCGGCCGCGAGGCCGTATGTGCCGACGAGCCGTGCGAAGGGACGACCGTGATGGCGTACGACCTGATCACCATGGGGCGGATCGGAGTGGACCTCTACCCGCTCCAGACGGGCGTGCCGCTGCCGCAGGTCACGACCTTCGGCAAGTTCCTCGGCGGCTCGGCGGCCAACGTCGCGGTCGCCGCCGCCCGCCTCGGCCGCCGCACCGCGCTGATCAGCCGCACCGGCGACGACCCCTTCGGCACGTACCTCCACGAGGCCCTGCGGGACTTCGGCGTCGACGACCGCTGGGTCACCCCCGTCCCCGGCCTGCCCACACCGGTCACCTTCTGCGAGGTCTTCCCGCCGGACGACTTCCCGCTCTACTTCTACCGCCGTCCGAAGGCCCCCGACCTGGAGATCGACGCCCACGACCTCGACCTGGACGCCGTCCGCGATGCGCGCGTCTTCTGGGTCACCGGCACCGGGCTGAGCGAGGAGCCGAGCCGCACCGCCACGCTCGCCGCCCTGGCCCACCGCGCCAAGTCCGGCACCACCGTCTTCGACCTCGACTGGCGCCCCATGTTCTGGACCGACCCCGAGGCCGCCCGCCCCTTCTACCGCGAGGCCCTGCGCCACACCACGGTCGCCGTCGGCAACCTCGACGAGGTGGAGGTCGCCACGGGGGAGCGCGAACCGTACGCTGCCGCCCGCGCCCTGCTCGCCGCGGGAGTCGAGACCGCGGTCGTCAAGCAGGGCCCGAAGGGCGTGCTGGCCATGAACAGTGACGGGGAGTCGGCCGAGGTGCCGCCGCTGCCCGTGAACGTCCTCAACGGTCTCGGCGCCGGCGACGCCTTCGGCGGCTCCCTGGTTCACGGCCTGCTGTCCGGCTGGGACCTGGAGACGGTCATGCGGCACGCCAACGCCGCCGGCGCGATCGTCGCCTCCCGCCTGGAGTGCTCCTCCGCGATGCCGACCCCCGCGGAGATCGAGGCGGCGCTCGCCGCGGGAGCGGTCACATGACCGGCCCGTACGCGCTCACCGAACCGTACGCACTCACCGAACCGTACGCACTCACCGAACCGTATGTCCCCACCGGACCGTACGTCCCCCTGGGTGCCACCCCCGGCACCCCACCGATCGCCTCCGGCGCGGGCGGCCGCTTCGCTTTGGCAGGAGCGAAGTGCGAGCGAAGACTCCCCGCCCGCCGCGGCCCCGCGCCGGAGGTTCCGCCGCACTCCCATGTGTCCACTCCCGGACCCGAACGGCCGACACAGTGTCGGTCCCGCCAGGCCCCCCGGGACTGGTGGGATAAGGACATCGAGCGGCACAAGCCGCACGAACCGCAGGAACCGCACGAGCCGCGCGAACTGCACGAACGGCACGTCTCCACCCGACGCCGCCCACTGCGAAGGAGTTCTCGGTCATGACGAAGATCGTCAACCACTGGATCGGCGGCAAGACCGTCGAAGGCGCCTCGGGGAACCACGGGCCGGTGACCGACCCGGCGACCGGCGAGGTCACCACCAAGGTCGCGTTCGCGTCCGTGGAGGAGGTGGACGCGGCGGTGGCCGCCGCCAAGGAGGCGTACCTGAGCTGGGGCCAGTCCTCCCTGGCCGCCCGCACCACCATCCTCTTCAAGTTCCGCGCGCTGCTCGACGCCCACCGCGACGAGATCGCCGAACTGATCACCGCCGAGCACGGCAAGGTGCACTCCGACGCGCTCGGCGAGGTGGCCCGCGGCCTGGAGATCGTAGAACTGGCCTGCGGCATCAACGTCCAGCTCAAGGGCGAGCTGTCCACCCAGGTCGCCACCCGCGTCGACGTGTCGTCCATCCGCCAGCCGCTGGGCGTGGTCGCCGGCATCACACCGTTCAACTTCCCGGCGATGGTGCCGATGTGGATGTTCCCCATCGCCATCGCCTGCGGCAACACGTTCGTGCTGAAGCCGAGCGAGAAGGACCCGTCCGCCTCGGTCCGCATCGCCGAACTCCTCTCCGAAGCCGGCCTGCCCGACGGTGTCTTCAACGTCGTCCACGGCGACAAGGTGGCCGTCGACCGCCTCCTGGAGCACCCCGACGTCAAGGCGGTCTCCTTCGTCGGCTCCACCCCGATCGCCCGCTACATCCACACCACCGCCTCCGCCAACGGCAAGCGCGTCCAGGCCCTCGGCGGCGCCAAGAACCACATGCTGGTGCTGCCCGACGCCGACCTCGACGCGGCGGCCGACGCGGCGGTGTCGGCGGCCTACGGCTCGGCGGGCGAGCGCTGCATGGCGATCTCGGCGGTCGTCGCCGTCGGCGCGATCGGCGACACGCTGGTGGAGAAGATCCGCGAGCGCGCCGAGAAGATCAAGATCGGCCCCGGCAACGACCCCACCTCCGAGATGGGCCCGCTGATCACGGCGGCCCACCGCGACAAGGTCGCGTCGTACGTGACGGGCGCGGCGGCCGAGGGCGCGGAAGTCGTCCTGGACGGCACCGGCTACACGGTCGACGGCCACGAGAACGGCCACTGGATCGGCATCTCCCTCCTCGACAAGGTGCCGACGTCCGCCGCGGCCTACCAGGACGAGATCTTCGGCCCGGTCCTCTGCGTCCTGCGCACGGACACCTACGAAGAAGCCCTCGACCTCATCAACAGCTCCCCCTTCGGCAACGGCACCGCGATCTTCACCCGCGACGGCGGCGCCGCCCGCCGCTTCCAGCTGGAGGTCGAGGCCGGCATGGTCGGCGTGAACGTCCCGATCCCGGTCCCCGTCGGCTACCACTCCTTCGGCGGCTGGAAGGACTCCCTCTTCGGCGACCACCACATCTACGGCAACGACGGCACGCACTTCTACACCCGCGGCAAGGTCGTCACCACCCGCTGGCCCGACCCGGCCGACGCCCCGGCCGGCGTCGACCTGGGCTTCCCCCGCAACCACTGACCCCGCCGAACCGTCACCCCGGGCGACCGGGGTGACGGCCGTCCACGCCGTCCGCCGGACGCAATCGCTCCGGGGAGGCGGTCCACTCGCGCCCCCCACCCACGGGACGCACGAACGCGGTCGGACGCGCCCGCTGATCCCCTCGCCAGGGAGGCACGTACGGGGTGACGTCCTGCAACACCCCGACCCGCCCCGAATCCAGATCCACCACCAGCGCCCCGCGCGGGATCTCCTCCGTGCCGCGTGGCGGCGCAAGCCAGTCCACGTCCTCCGAGCCCCGGATCACCGCAGCCCGCCCTGCCGACTGCTCCAGCGATTGATCTCCCGCAGCCGCTCACTCAACGACCCCGCGGGCGCCCCATCGCCGCCCGGCCGCTCCTGCCCGGCCCTCAGGCAGGCCAGCACCCGCAACAACAGCAGCCACTCCTCCCCCGTGAGCGGCCGTACCTCCTCGCTCACCGCGCCCTCTTGGCGGCGCCCCGCAGCACGGCCGCGAGCTTGCGAGCCGTCGCGAGATTGCAGCGCCCGAGGTCGATCAGCGGCTCCGTGTGACACATCGCGGCCATGGGAACGTCCAGCGCCAACGAGGGCAGCGTGACCCCGACGCCGGCCAGCGCCACCCCCAACTCCTCCCGCACGGCCTCGGCCCGCTGAATTCCGTCCATCACTGTTTCGAGTTCCTTCTCCGTCATTCACCCGCTCCTGTCATCCATCACGTGCTGCACTCGAATCGTCACGCTGAGCGGGGCGACGTGACCAGCGCCGACGCGTTGCCACCCCACACGGCAGCGGAGGCGGCACGAGGGGACCGAGGAGCGGGGCCGATGACCGTAGGACCGGAGCAGCAGGACACCAACGAGGACTCCGCACGCGGCGCGCTCGGCAGCACCCTGCGCTACCTCCGCGAAAAGGCGGGCAAGTCCCTGAGCCAACTCGCCGACGACACCAACTACGACAAGAGCTACCTGTACCGCCTGGAAGCCGCCGAACGCATCTCCAAACGCCCGGTCATGGAGGACCTGGACACGTACTACGAGACCGGAGATCTGCTGGTACGGCTGTGGAAGCTGGCGCGGATGGATGCGTTCGTCGACCACTACAAAGCGTTCATGCGCCTTGAGGCCACGGCCAACGTGGTGCACATGTACACCCCGGTGATCCCCGGCCTGTTGCAGACCGAGTCGTACGCCCGAGTGATGCTCTCCATGTGGCCACGCCGAGACGACGAGGAACTGGAGGAGCAGGTCATTGCCCGCATCGGGCGGCAAGAGTTGCTGCACCGAACGCCCCGTCCGACCGTCCGCGCGATCATCGATGAGGCCGCGCTACGGCGTAGCGCGGCTGATGCAAAGACATGGGATGACCAACTGACCCACCTTCTCCGCGCCGTGGCGCAGCAATTGATCACTATCCAAGTGCTGCCGTTCAGCGCGGGAGTTGTGCCGGTGCCCGGTGGCTCACTGCACTTGCTCTGGCAACCGGACGGCAGCTCGGTTGCCTACTTGGAGGGCAGCTCGTCAGGTGATTTGCTCGACGAACAGGACGACATCCTCACGTACCGCTTGGCCTACGATCGGATCCGAGATGTGGCGCTCACGCCACAGGACTCGGTGACGTTCATCGAGCGCATCCTGGAGGAACATCGATCATGAGCCACACTCCCGACCTCGGTGCCGTGAGCTGGCGCAAGTCGAGCTACAGCGAAGGGGGGGCCGACAACTGCGTCGAGGTCGCCGACGGCCTCCCCGTCGCTGTCCCCGTCCGTGACAGCAAGACCCCGCACGGCCCCGTCCTCCGCTTCCCCGCCACCGCTTGGACCGCCTTTCTCAACACCATCAAGGACCCCGGCGCCCAACTGCCTGATGCGTAGCTGCTGACCCGTGGAACTCTCCCGCGTCGCGTGCCGAAGGCGAGAGCGTGAGGGTCTTACTCATCGGCTCAAGTCCTCCCCGCCTGCGTGGGGGTGTTCCGACGTTCATCGTCGGCGAGGCACACGCCTGCGAGTCTTCCCCGCCGATGTGGGGGTGCTTCGACGCCGGACATCGTCATGACCGTTGGCGCCTCGTCCTTCCTACCAACGTGTGGCCCTCCGCAAATGCGAGGGAGGCCACGTTCAGGTGGTCCTATCCAGGCCAGCGGGTAGAGGCGCCCTATGCCGAGTGTGCGCTGTCAGTGTCACTGCGCCGGTGTTCGTCTCAGCTTCCCAAGGGCCCATGAGCCAGGCACTCGCAGTACGACCTGCTGTGGCCGGAACCCACCTGCCCCATTGATCGCATACCCGGCGCCCCGGAAGATGGACCTGGGCTCTCCCGTCCGTGGTGAGGGTCAAGGAGACGCGGCGCCGGTTCTTCCAGGCCGGTGGATCGGGGGCAGGGCGTGCCGTCGGGCAGAGACGTGGTCGTGAGTGGTGCCGGATGAGGCACCGGATGCAGGTGGCGCTCCAGGTGTCGCTGGCGCTGATTGCCTGCTTACTCGGCATCACCACCAACTACGCCACCAGCGCGGACGATGCGCCGTGGGCGCTCGAAGTCATCCAGCGGTTTTCGGTCCCGGCGATCGGGCTGCTCGTGGTGGCCATGGTGGTCGGGCAGGTCGTGGTGTACCGGCTGGAGAATCCGGCGCCGCCGCAAGCCGACTGGCCGCGTGACCGGGTTCCGTATCCGGGACTGGACGCCTACGACGAGGACGAGGCGGCCGTCTACTTCGGCCGTGAGGCGCAGGCCGTTGAGCTGACGCGCAGGCTGCATGCCACCGAGACGCGGCCCGCGGAACGGTTGTTGCTGCTGGCCGGAGCGTCCGGCAGTGGTAAGTCCTCTCTCGTGCGGGCCGGGGTCCTGCCCCGGTTGCGAGAACGGCGCTGGACGGTCATCCCGCCCTTCTCACCCGGTCCGAATCCTCTCGGCGCCCTTGCCGCGTCCCTCGCGGCCGCCGCCGGAGAGCGGGAAGCAGCCGGCTCGGTACTGAGGCGGCTCCGCCAAGGGCCTGACGCCCTGCGGGCCGAACTGGCGCGGCTGCGTGGAGGGCGGTTCCGGCGGATACTCCTGGTCGTCGACCAGTTCGAAGAACTCGTCACTCTCGCGGGCGAGCGGGAACGAGCCCACTTCCTTGACTCCCTGAGTGCCTGCCTGGAGCAGGACCCCTCGGTCCGGGTACTGGCCACGCTCCGCGTGGACCTCCTGGGAAGGCTCCTCGGCACCGGCCACGCCGAACTCTTCCAGCACCCCGTTGCGATCGGCACCCTGGGCCGTGCACAGCTCGCCGAGGTGGTGGAAGCGCCCGGTGCGCTGGTGGGCCTCACCTTCGCACCCGGCGTGGTCGACACCATCGTGAACGAGACGGGCACGGACGACGCTCTTCCCCTGCTCGCCTACCTTCTCCAGGAGCTGTACTTCGCGTCCGGCCCCGGAGGAACGGTCACCGAGGAGCTGTACCAGCGGCTCGGCGGTGTGCCGGGTGCGCTGGCGCGGCAGGCCGACAACACCGTGGCAGGCCTCGGTACGGGTGACACCATCGACTTCGTCCTCCGCGTGCTGCTGAAGTTCGTCACCGTGGAGGGGCAGGAGGTCGCCCGCCGTCATGTGGCGCTGTCGGACCTCACCGACCGGGAGCGGCACGTGGTGGACGCCTTCATCGACGCCCGGCTGCTGCGATCCGACGTACGCGGCGATGCCGTCACCGGCCAAGAACCGTACGCACAGGTGACGCACGAGGCCCTGTTCCGGCAGTGGGCTCCGCTCAGGCAGGAGGTCGAGGCGCGGGCCGAGCGGCTGCGGGAGCGTGCGGAACTGGAGCGGTGGGCCGAGGACTGGGAGCGGTCCGGGCGCAGCGCCGACTATCTCCTCACCGGTGAACGGCTGGCGGTGGCCCAGCGATGGCTCGAAGCCCTGGAAGAGGCCGGGCAGGCGTCGGTGCCCGCGCGAGCCCTCGTCGAGGTGTCCCAGCGCCGGGACCTCGCTTTCCTCAGCCGTGTGTCCGACAGCATCGGCCGACAGGTTCTCAGCAGCGCGGAGACCGAACCCGAGCGGGCCTTGCTGCTGTCACTGGCCGCGCTCGGTGAGTGCACGCCGACGCTCTCGGCGCGGCGGGGCCTGATGACGGCGCTGA
Organism: Streptomyces sp. NPDC030893; assembly: GCF_055571535.1. Classification (NCBI taxonomy): domain Bacteria; kingdom Bacillati; phylum Actinomycetota; class Actinomycetes; order Kitasatosporales; family Streptomycetaceae; genus Streptomyces; species Streptomyces sp. NPDC030893. The sequence continues at coordinate 308,076 of NZ_JBVIFC010000001.1, forward strand.
CCGCCAGCCACCCCCGTACGCGACTCGACGGGCACACCGACACGGTTCGGGACGTCGCCTGGTCGCCGGACGGGCGTCTGCTGGCGACGGCCTCGCGCGACGGGACGGCGCGGATCTACGACGCCCGGTCGGGACGGTCCGTGCTCGCGCTGCCGTCCGACGGCGCGATGGTCGAGTCCGTCGCCTGGTCGCCCGACTCGGCCCAGGTGGCTACCGCCGGCCGGGACCATGTCGTACGGGTCTGGGACGCCGTCTCGGGGGAGCCGGTACGGCTGCTGACGGGGGCGGGTGACATCGGCAGGCAGGTGGCGTGGTCTCCGGACGGGGTGCACATCGCCGCCACGTTCAGGGACCGAACGGTGCGTGTCTGGAAGGCCCGGACAGGCCAACTCGTCCATGAACTGGACGGGCACGGAGACGACGTCTGGGGTGTTGCATGGTCGCCGGACAACAGCCTTCTCGCCTCCGCCTCTCACGACCAGACGGTGATCGTGTGGGACCTCGCGACGGGGACGGCCTCCGTGACACTGACCGGGCACACCGACTTCGTCGAAGGCATCGCCTGGTCGCCGGACGGGCGCCGGATCGCGACCGGCTCCGGGGATCACACCGCTCGTATCTGGGACGCTGAGACCGGCGAACTCCGACTTCTGCTGCGGGGGCACACCGACTACGTGTGGAACCTGGCCTGGTCGCCGGATGGCCGGATGCTCGCCTCCGCCTCCTCCGACCGGACGGTACGCATTGTCAGCACCGAGGACGCGAAGGTTCTGGCGGTGCTGCGCGGTCACACCGACACCGTGTGGGGAGTGACCTGGTCTCCCACCGGTACACAACTTGCCACCGGTTCGACCGACGGTGCCGGGATCGTATGGGACCTCCGTCCACGCGGCGCCGAGTCCACTCTCGTCGATGGCCACGACGGCCCGGTGAACCAAGCTGCTTGGTCCGAGGACGACAGCCGCGTCGCCACAGCGTCCGACGACGGCACGGCCCGGGTCTGGGATGCGGAAACCGGCGTTCCCGTCGGACCGGTCGTCCGTCTGGACGACCGGGTGTGGAGCGTGGCCTGCTCGCCGCACGGTGACCGCCTCGCGCTGAGCACCAACGATGGGCTGTTTCGGGTCGTGGACGGGACCGGCCGCCCGCTTTTCGAGCGGCGCGGGGACGTTGTCGAAGGCTGCTCCTGGTCTCCGGACGGCCGACGGATCGCGACCGGCGGACATGACGGCGCCGTACGTGTGCTGTCGGCGCTGGACGGGACCGAACTGATGAAGTTCGAGGAACACCAGGACTGGGTGGGCCGCGTGGCATGGTCGGGGAGCGGGCGCCTGCTCGCCAGTTGTTCGGACGACCGGACCTGTCGGCTCTGGGACACCGGCGACAGCCGGCAGCTGACCATCTTGCGCGGACACGACAACTACGTCGAGGACGCCGCCTGGTCCCCGGACGACACGCGCGTCGCCACGGCCTCGGGTGACTGGACGGCCGCCGTATGGGACGCGGCCACCGGGCGTCGCATCGACATCCTGAGAGGCCACGAGGGACGGGTCCGTGCCGTCGCCTGGTCACCCGACGGCAGGCACATCGCCACCGGATCGGACGACCGCACCGTACGCGTGTGGTCCGCGGCCACCTTCGAGGAGGTCGGTGTCGTCGGTGTCCACCAGGGCAAGGTGACCTCGGTGGCGTGGTCCCGCGACAGCATGCGGCTGCTCACCGGGTCCGCCGACGGGACGGCCCGGGTGTGGCCGGCGGAGCCGGATTACGACCGGCTGGAGGCGGTCGCGCGGACCCGTGTCTTCCGTACGCTCACGGAAGAGGAACGGAGACACCACATGCTGCCGCTCGCCCCTCCGTGATCAGTGGACCTGCTCGACCGCGCGGTCGTCGGTGTGGAGGAGGTAGTCGTCCGGGTTCAGGTTCATCGCCTCGCGCTCCGGCGATGCCCAGTACAGAGCATTGCGCTCCTGAAAAGTCTCGGGACCGTCGTAGGAGATCAGCCACACGAACTGGTTGCGCTCCCGCACCGTCCACGCTCCGCCGATGGTGAAGCCCAGCTTCAGCCGCAGTGGCACGATCTGTTCCCGCCAGCGTTCGACCCACTCGTCGAGCATGCCGTCACGAACGGTGTACGTACGCAGCTGTGTGGTCCTGGGCATGGCGGACTTCCTCCCGCTGTTCGACCGTTGTGGCAACAGCCTAGGGAGATCAGCGGCCATCGAGGGTACTCCGACGCATCAATGGCCGGAGTACGCCTGTGTCGGCGTGTACCACGAACGCGGTACGCGCCCACGCTTCCGTACGCCTGTGGGAGGCCCCCCGGTTCGGTCTGTGGTCGACAACTGGTCGACAGGTTGACCCCGTACGGTTGACGCATGGATCTTCGACTGCCCGGAGTGCGGTGGCTGCGGACGCGACGGGTCGCTGCCGCCGTGGCCGCCGTCGTCGTGCTGGCCGGGGCCGGTACGTGGAGTGCCGTGGCCTCCGACGACGCGCCCGCGGTGCGCCGTGCCGAACGGGTCATCAGTACGGGCGACGGGGTGCGGATCGACACCGCGTACTTCACCGCCGGACCCGAAGGGCGCCGGCCCGCCGTGCTGCTCGGGCACGGCTTCGGGGGCAGTAAGGAGGACGTGCGGGCGCAGGCCGAGGGGCTTGCCCGCGACGGGTACGCCGTCCTCACCTGGTCCGCGCGCGGGTTCGGGAAGTCGAACGGGAAGATCGGGCTGAACGACCCGGGGGGCGAGGTCGCCGACGTCTCGCGGCTGATCGACTGGCTGGCGGAGCGGCCCGAGGTCGAGCTCGACGAGGACGGCGATCCGCGGGTGGGGATGGCGGGCGCTTCGTACGGGGGTGCCATCGCCCTGCTCGGCGCCGGGTACGACGACCGGGTCGACGCCATCGCCCCGGCGATCACCTACTTCGACCTCGCCGACGCGCTGTTCCCCGGCGGCGTGTTCAAGAAGCTGTGGGCCGGCATCTTCGTCAACTCCGGTGGCGGGTGCGAGAAGTTCGAGCCCGCGCTGTGCGAGATGTACGAGCGGGTCGCCGAGTCCGGCGTGCCGGACGCCGAGGCGCGCGGGCTGCTCGAGGCGCGGTCGCCGTCCGCCGTCGCGGAGCGCATCGACGTGCCCACGCTGCTGCTGCAGGGCCAGTCGGACTCCCTCTTCCCGCTCGGCCAGGCCGACGCCGCCGCGCGGGCGATCCGCGCCAACGGCGCCCCGGTCGCCGTCGACTGGATCGCCGGCGGACACGACGGCGGCGACCCGGAGACCGGGCGGCTGGAGCAGCGCGTACGTGCCTGGTTCGACCGCCACCTGAAGGGCGACAAGGGCGCCGACACCGGCCCCGCCTTCCGCGTCACCCGCACCGGGGGCGTCGACTCCACCGACGGGCGGGCCGTGCTGAACGGCGCGAGCGCCGACCGTTACCCGGGGCTGGCGGCCGGCGGCCGGTCCGTTCCGCTCACCGGACGTGACCAGCAGAGCTTCGCCAACCCGGCCGGCGCCAACCCGCCCGCCGTCTCCGCCCTGCCCGGCCTCGGCGGCTCCGGCGGACTGGCCCAGCTGTCCTCCCTCGGCGTCGGGATCTCCCTGGACTTCCCCGGCCAGTACGCCCGCTTCGAGTCCGCCCCGGTCACCGGCGACCTGCGGATCACCGGCTCGCCGACCGTCACCGTGCACGTGAAGTCCACCGGCGACGACGCCGTCCTCTTCGGCAAGGTGTACGACGTCGGCCCGGACGGGCGTCAGCAGGTGCTGCCGTCGCAGCTCGTGAGCCCCGTGCGGGTCGAGGGCGCCAAGGCCGGCAAGGACGTGACGCTCACCCTCCCCGCCGTCGACCACGAGGTCGAGGACGGTCACCGGCTGCGCCTCGTCCTCGCCTCCACCGACCTCGGCTACGCCTCCCCGGCCGCGCCGGCGACGTACACCGTCTCCCTGAAGAGCGACCTCACCGTGCCCACCGCGCCCGGTGTGAGCACGGCCGCCGCCCCGCTGCCGGCGTGGGTGGTGTGGCTGCCGGTCGCGGGCGCCGTGATCGCCGTCGTCCTGCTGCTGACCGGCCGCCGCCGCACCACCGCCCCGGCCCCCGACCCCGGACTCGCCGACGTCCCGCTCCGGATCACCGGCCTCAGCAAGAAGTACGCCCGCTCCGCGGACCGGTACGCCGTGCGGGACCTGTCGTTCCGCGTCGAGAAGGGGCAGGTGCTCGGGCTGCTCGGGCCGAACGGCGCGGGCAAGACGACCACCCTGCGGATGCTGATGGGGCTGATCAGGCCCGATGACGGGGAGATCCGGGTCTTCGGGCACGCCATCCGCCCGGGTGCCCCGGTGCTCTCCCGGGTCGGTGCCTTCGTCGAGGGCGCCGGCTTCCTGCCGCACCTGTCGGGGCGGGAGAACCTGGAGCTGTACTGGCGGGCGACAGGGCGCCCGCCCGAGGACGCCCACCTTGAGGAGGCCCTGGAGATCGCCGGGCTCGGCGACGCGCTCGCCCGCGCGGTGCGCACCTACTCCCAGGGCATGCGGCAGCGCCTCGCCATCGCCCAGGCCATGCTCGGCCTGCCGGACCTGCTCATCCTCGACGAGCCGACCAACGGGCTCGACCCGCCGCAGATCCGCGAGATGCGCGAGGTGATGATCCGGTACGCGGCCGGCGGGCGCACGGTGATCGTCTCCAGCCATCTGCTGTCGGAGGTCGAGCAGTCCTGCACCCACCTCGTGGTCATGGACCGCGGACAGCTCGTCCAGGCGGGCCCGGTGGACGAGATCGTCGGCTCCGGCGACACGCTGCTCGTCGGTACCGTCACGCCCGTGGAGGAGCCGGTCGCCGAGAAGGTCGCCGCGCTGCCCGGCGTCGCCTCGGCCGTCCGCACCGACGAGGGGCTGCTGGTCCGGCTCGACGCCGACGGCAGCGCCCCGCGCCTGATCGCCGAACTGGTCCGGCTGGACGTGCCCGTGGCGGCGGTCGGCCCGCACCGCCGCCTGGAGGACGCCTTCCTCACCCTGATCGGAGGTTCCGCATGAGCACGCTCACCGAGCCCACCGAGCGCGCCGAGGCCGCCGAGCGCGCCGAGGTCGCCGACGGCTACCGCGCGGGCCGCACCCTGCCCCTGCGGGTGGAACTGGCCCGCCAGCTCAAGCGCCGCCGCACCTACGTCATGGGCGCGATCCTCGCCCTGCTGCCGTTCGTGCTGGTGGTCGCCTTCGCCATCGGCGGCGAGCCCGACCGCCCGGGCGGCCGGGTGAACCTGATGGACACGGCCACCGCGTCCGGCGCCAACTTCGCCGCCGTGAACCTGTTCGTGTCGGCGGGCTTCCTGCTGGTCATCCCGGTCGCCCTGTTCTGCGGGGACACGGTCGCCTCGGAGGCCGGCTGGTCCTCCCTGCGCTATCTGCTCGCTGCGCCCGTGCCCCGGATGCGGTTGCTGTGGTCCAAGCTGATCGTCGGACTGGGGCTGAGCCTCGCCGCGATGGTGCTGCTGCCGGTCGTCGCGCTCGCCGTCGGCACGGCCGCCTACGGCTGGGGGCCCCTGCACATCCCCACCGGCGGCGCGCTCGACCCCGGTACGGCCGCCCAGCGGCTGGTGATCGTCGTGGCGTACCTCTTCGTGTCGCAACTGGTCACCGCCGCCCTCGCGTTCTGGCTGTCCACCCGCACCGACGCCCCGCTGGGCGCGGTCGGCGGGGCGGTGGGCCTGACCATCGTCGGCAATGTGCTGGACGCCGTCACCGCGCTCGGCGACTGGCGCCACTTCCTGCCCGCGCACTGGCAGTTCGCCTGGGCGGACGCCGTCCAGCCGACCCCGGAGTGGTCCGGCATGATCCAGGGCGCGGCGGTGTCCGTGACGTACGCGCTGGTGCTGTTCGCGCTGGCGTTCCGCGGGTTCGTACGCAAGGACGTGGTGTCCTGACAGCCCGGCCCGCGCGGGCGTCGCGCGGGCCAACCGGGTGAACCTGCGCAACCGATTCCGTGGAGTCGGGTTGATGAAGGAGTAGGCCATGCGGCAGCGGAGGGCCAGAACGCGTGGCCGCTCCCGATTCTTCAAGCAGGAAGACAACCACATTGCGACAGACCCTGAGCAGGGGAATGTTCGCGGCGGCCGCCGCCGCCACGGGCATTCTGTCCCTGTACGGAACCCCCGCCCTCGCCGACTCGTACGCGGGGGGCGGTGCCGAGGATTCTCCCGGTGTGCTGTCCGGGAACAACGTGCAGGCACCGGTCCATGTGCCGGTCAACGCGTGCGGCAACACCGTCACCGCGGTCGGCGCGTTCAACGAGGCGTACGACAACACGTGTGTCAACAGCTCCGAGGGCAAGCACGGTGACGGCGCGACCGCGGTCGGCGGCACGGAGGGCTCGCCCGGCGTGGCCTCCGGCAACACCGTGCAGGCGCCCGTCCACGCCCCGGTGAACGCGTGCGGCAACAACGTCACCGCGGTCGGCGCGCTCAACGGCACGTACGACAACACCTGCGCCAACCTCTCCGAGGACGACCACTCCAAGAAGGCCGCGGACCGTTCGGCGGAACCCGCGCACGAGGGGTACGGCTCCGGCACCTCGCACAGCGAGTCCGGTGGCGCGCACGCGGTGGGCGCCGCCAAGGGCTCGCCCGGTGTGCTGTCCGGCAACGTCGTCCAGGCGCCCATCGACCTGTCGCTGAACGCGTGCGGCAACAGCGTCAACCTCGTGGGCCTGCTCAACGACGCGAGCGACAACACCTGCGTCAACGAGGCGGGTTACGAGAAGGAGAAGGAGAAGGAGAGGGACAAGGAGAAGCCCGAGCCTCCCACCAAGGTCAAGACTCCTCCGACGCGCGACGAGGAGCCGCCGGCCGAGGAGGTGCCCGGCAACCCGCCGCACCTGGCGGAGACCGGCAGCGACGGCATGCTGGTCGCCTCGGCCGCCGGTGCCGCGCTGCTCACGGGCGGCGCGATGCTGTACCGCCGCGGCCGGGCCGCCCGCCGCTAGCCGGCCGCCGACGGGTGCCGGACCCGCCCCGACCGGCACCCGCGCCCTTCCCGAAAGAAGCGTCCCCCGGACCTCACCGGTCCGGGGGACGCTTCGTCGTACGTCTCCGTCAGCCCCGTACCGGCGACGGCGCCCCGCTGCGGCTGACGCCGCCCGGGACGGGAACCGTGCCGCGCACCGGCGTCGAACCGAGCCGCCGGCGCACCCCCTGCACCAGCGTCGACGCCGTGTACGTCGCGCCGTGCACGAACCGCATCGCCGGTCCGAAGCCGGACGCGGTCACCAGACCGGCCAGGAACAGACCCGGGTGCGAGGACTCGAAGCCGTGGCCGACCGCCGGGGAACCGTCGGGCAGCGCCGCCATCGAGCCGCGCAGCTCGGCGGAGAGCAGTCCCAGCCGGTCACGGTGCGCCTTGAACCCGGTGGCGGCGATGACGTGCTCGGTCTCCAGGGCGCGCCGCCCGCCGGAACGGTCGGTGAGGTCCAGCCGCAGCCCGCCCGGCACGGCCGCCGCCGCGGTCACCTCGTGGCCCGGCAGCAGATCCACCGCCCGCTCCACCCGCTCGCGCACCCACCAGGCTCCGGCCGGACCGAGCGCCGTGGCCGCGATCCGGGCACGGGTCGCCTCCGGCAGCCGCCGGAACAGGCCCGGACGCTCGGAGTAGAACCAGTTCCGCCAGCCGGGGCCGAGACCGCTGTGCGGCGAGCGGACCGACTGCCACCGGGAACGCTCCAGGGTGGGCGGCACGTCGTTCCACCGCAGCCGCTCCGCCCGCGCCAGCACCCGTACGCGCGTGCCCTGCTCGGCGAGGAGCGCCGCCGTCTCCAGGGCCGCCTGGCCGCCGCCGATGACGGTGACGTCCTTGCCCTGGAAGTGGCCCAGGTCGCTGTGGTGGCTGCTGTGCGTCACCAGGGTGGGGTGGAGCCCGCGCAGCGCCGCCGGCACCTCGATGAACGGCATCACCCCGACCGCCAGCGCCACCGTCCGCGCGCGCAGCGCCTGCCCGTCCTCGGTGACGGCCGTGAAACCGTCGGCGCCGGACGACACCCGGGTGATCGTGCGCTCGTCCACCGGCGGTACGGCATGACGGGCGAACCACAGGCCGTAACCGGCGAACGCCTCCACCGTGATCGGCTCCGCGTGACGCGCCGTCAGGCCCTGCTCGGCGCAGTAGGCGTCCAGCGTCCAGCGGCCGGCCGGGTCGGACAGGTTGGACGCCCACGGCTCCGACTTCAGGAACATGCCGCCGGGCATGTGGTCCCGCCAGGACGCCATGGGCCGGCCGAACACGCGCAGGTTCAGTCCGGCGGCCGACGCGTGCGACGCGATCGACAGACCGTACGGACCCGCGCCCACCACCAGAAGGTCGTACATCATCAGCTGCTCGCTTTCTCGTTGTCGGTCAGGGAGGCCGGGGAGACCGGTGAGGCCGGGGAGACGGAGGAGGCCAGGGAGGCGGACGAGGCCGGGGAAGGGGGTGCCGTCCGGGGCACCGGGCGCGGTGCCGGCACCGGGGCCGTCGTGGTCAGCCGCTGCCGCAGCCGGCCGGACACATGGCGGGCCCACAGGGCCCACATCGCCCATCCGGGGGCGCGGTCGTCCCCGGCGTACCAGGCGAGTTCGCGTCCACCGGACGCCACCGCCGTGCGCAGTGCGGCGAACGGCGCGTAGTTCTCCACCACGAACGACCGCCCGGTCACCGGATCCCCGTCCGGCAGCGGACGCCCGGTCAGATCCAGGTGCAGGGCGCGTACGACGTCCACTCCCGCGCTGTCCGCGAACAGCCGGAACTGGGCGCCGGGGCGCGGGTTGAAGTCGAGGAGGTGGTAGCGGCCCGTGGTGCCGCAGCGGCGGAAGTCGAGGTCGAGGACCCCGCGGTAGCCGAGTTCGTCGACGGCCCGCTCGGCGAGCGCGACCACCTCGGAGTTGGGCGTCCAGTGGCCGACCGCGGTCAGCCCCGCACCGCGCGGCCAGGACAGCCGCTTGCGGCCGGGGCCGCCCGCGCGGACGGTGCCCGAGCGGTCGGCGTAGCCGTGGAAGAACCAGTCCCGGTCCTCGCCCGGCGGCAGAAACGCCTGGAGCAGCAGCGGGCTGCCCGCCTCCGCGGTGCGCGCGTGCAGTTCCCGGGCCTGCCGCTCGGTGTGCACCAGCTGAGTGCTGCGCAGTCCGCTGCCGGGCGGCAGCAGCCAGGGCCGGCTCCACTTGGCGACGAGCGGGAAGCCGAGCCGCCGTGCGTCGTCGGCCGCGCCGCCGGGGCCGTCGGGGACGAGCGTGCGCGGATGGGGAATGCCGGCGGCGGCGCACACGGCGGCCAGTTCGCCCTTGTCGGCGACGCGCCCGGGCAGCGCGGCCGGCAGCTCGGGCAGCAGATAGGACGGTGCGAGGTCCTCGCGCAGCCGGGCGGCGGCGATGGCGGTCGCGTCGTCCATCGGGATCAGCACCGCCGGGCGCCCCACCTGGCCGGCCACGCGGCGCAGCACGGCGAGGATCTCGTCCGAGGACGCCCCCGGCGACGGCGGGGAATGCATACGGCGCACATAGCGCGAGCGCCGCACGGGACTTCCCGCGCAGTCGGCGACGACATGCACGTCCACGCCGGCCCGGCCGAGCGACCGTACGGCGCCCAGGGTTCCGTGGTGAAAGGGATTCCGGTCGATCCGCAGCAATACGGCGGGAACTCCGGTGTCAAGCAACGACACGCATTCTCACTTTCTTCTGGCGCCGGCTCACCCGCGCGGGGCATTCCGGCACTCGAAAGCCGCAGTGGCAGTGGCAGCGTCGGATTTCTTATGACTGACTTCATATGACTGTTCGTCAACAGCGAGGCTTCAGGCAGAAGGCGGACGCGAGCGAGAAGAGGAGCAGCCAATGGCCCCACAGCACAGGCGGGTCCGGGCCCGCGCGATGGCCGTGGGCGCGGCGGCGGTCGTCGTGTCGGCGGCCCTGGCGGCCGGCCCCGCGGCGGGGGCGGTACGGGCCGGCGACTCCCGCCCCGCGCTGCCGGACCCGGACCGGCCCGCCGCGCCGGCCGCCCCGGCGCCCACCGTTCCGACACCCGAGATCCCCACGGCGCCGGAGATCCCCGCCGTGCCCGAGATCCCCGCGGTCCCGGTGCTCCGCCCGCCGGCCCTCACCCCGCCGTCCGTTCCGGGGCAGGAGCGGGGCGTGCCGGCCTTCGGCGCCTTCCTCGCCTCCGACGAGCGCGGCGTGGCCCGCATGGAACAGCTCAGCCGCTGGCTGGGCGGTGCGGAGCTGCGGGTCGGCCACACCTACCTGCCCGGCAACCGCTGGAGCGACATCGAGGGCGACATCCGCTTCCTCGAGGCGTGGGCGAAGTGGCGCAACGCCGACGACGACCGGATGCTCGTCCTCAACGTCCCCATGCAGGAGCGCGACGAGGAGGGCGTCTCCGACGAGGAGGTCCGCGCACTGCTGCGGCGGGGCGCCGCGGGCGAGTTCGACCACCACTTCCGCGCCCTCGCCGAGCGGCTCGTCGAACTGAAGGTGCCGGACACGATCCTGGTGCTCGGCTGGGAGATGAACGGCGTCACCTACACCCACCGGTGCGGACCCGACCCGGAGTCGTGGAAGAAGTACTGGAACCGCATCGTCGAGACCATGCGCGCGGTGCCCGGACAGAAGTTCCGGTTCGACTTCACACCGAGCCGGGGCCGCGACGCCGTGCCCTGGACGCAGTGCTACCCCGGGGACGACACGGTCGACATCGTCGGAATGGATTCCTACGACCAGCCGTCCGGGATGTCCTTCGACGAACAGGTCGAGGAACCCTACGGACTTCAGGCGCACGTCGATTTCGCCAAGGCGCACGGCAAGCCGATCTCGTACCCGGAATGGGGGCTTTTCCGCAACGGCGACAACCCCGAGTACATGCGGCGCATGCTCGAATGGATGGACGAACACCGGCCGCTCTACAACACGGTGACCGACTACTGCCCGCACGGGGTGTGGCAGTGCGACGACCATCCCGAGTCGTCCCGCGTCTACAAGGACGTGCTCCACGGACGCACCCACGACGCCGACCCGGACGTCCCGGACGCCCCGGAGGTCACCCCCGCACCGTCCGCGCCGGCCGGGGAGCTGCCCCCGGAGAACTGCTCGCCGCTCGACCTGGGCCGCTGGGTGGAGTACTGGCTCGGCGGGAAACTCTGCGTGCGCTTCGACTGGTTCTCCCGCAGCCGCTAGTACGGCAGCCCGCCCGGCCGGGACCACCCCCGTCACCGCTGCACATCGGCGGCGGTGGCCGGGCCGGGCACCGAGGCGGTGGGCGCCGGGTCCTCGGGACGGCCGCCCCGCCTCGGCCGCGCGAGCAGGGCCAGGCCGCCCAGCAGCCCGCCGGCGCTCGCCCCGACCAGCGCGGTGACCGCCGTCGGCGCGGACGCCGGACCGCCCGGCTTCACCGCGCGGGAGAACTGCACCAGCCGCACCTGGGTGCTGCCCTTGGTGTCCTCCGCGTGCCGGGTCAGCGCCCGCGAGACCGCGTTCGCCATGTCCACGGCCTCCTCGGGCCGCGCGGACGTGGCCGTGACGGACACCATCGGCGCGTCCGGCGAGGTCGCGGTGCGCACGCTGTCGCGCAGCGTCCGCACCGGTACCCCGGCCCACAGCTGGGCGTCGCCGAGCACCGCGAGCTGGGTCGCGACCCGCCCGTAGGCCTGCGCGAAGCCGCGGGCCGCCTCCGGGGTCGCCTTCTCGGTCGGTACGGCGACGACATAGCTGGTGGCCGTGTACGACGGGGGCGTGAGCAGGCCGTACGCGCCGCCGAGCAGTCCGCCGAGGAGCGTGGCTGCCACCAGCGCGGACCAGGCCGGCAGCTGCTTGACGCGGTCCAGGGACGGAAGGCGCCGACGGGTCGGGGTGTCGGTCATGACGGGCTTGCTCCCTTAAGGTGCGGGGGACGGCGACGAGCCGGAGACGGCCGCCGCGTACACGTCCATGAGGCGGGCGGTGCTGCGGGTGATGCTGTAGTGGCGTGCGGCCCGGCCGGCCGTGCGCGGGCCGGGGCCCGCCGCGCGGACCTCGGCGATCGCGCGGGCGTACGCGTCCGGGCCGCCGCGCACCCGCCGGGCACCCGAGGACGCCGACGGGGGCAGGTCCTCGATCGCCGGGCAGGACGCGTAGAGCACGGGCAGGCCGGACGCCAGCGCCTCCACGGCGGCGAGCCCGAAGGCCTCCTCCGCGGACGGGGAGGCGAACAGGTCCATCGCCGAGGTGAGCGAGGGCAGATCGGGCCCCGGCGAGCCGTCGGGGAGGCCAGGACGCTCCCCGGCGAACAGCACCCGCCCGGCCACCCCGGCCTCGTGGGCCGTGCGCCGCAGCACATGCTCCTCGGGGCCGCCGCCCACCAGCAGCAGCCAGTGGTCCTCCGGCAGCCGGGCGAGCGCGTGCACGAGGACGTCGAACCGCTTGCCCGGGGCGAGCCGGCCGACGCCGCCGACCACGAAGGCGCCCTCCGGCAGCCCCAGGCGCCGGCGGGTGCGCTCGCGGCGCTCCGGGTCGAAGCGGAAACGGTCCACGTCGACACCGTTGGGGACGACCTCGATCCGGGGGGCCGGCACGCCCCAGCGCCTCAGCCGGTCGGCCACCGTGGGGGAGACGGCGACCGTCGCCGAGCCGAGCCGCTCGCTCGCCAGATACAGCGCGCGCACCCCCGCCGTCAGCCGCCGCCCCTCCATCTGCGAGTCGCCGAGCGAGTGTTCGGTGGCGACGACCGCGCGGACCCCGGCGACCCGGGCGGCGAGACGGCCGTAGACACAGGCCCGGTAGAGGTGGGTGTGGACCAGGTCGTAGCGGCCGGAGCGGATCACCTTGACCAGGCGGGGCAGGGCGGCCAGATCACGGTTGCCGCCCATGCCCAGGTGCACGACCCGGACCCCGTCGGCGCCGAGCCCCTCGGCGACCGGACCGGGATTGGTGAGCGTGACGACGTCGCAGTCGACGGGCAGATGACGCAGCAGCAGCCGCAACTGCAGCTCGGCCCCGCCGACGCCCAGACCGGTGATGATGTGCAGCGCCCTCATCTCACACGCCCTCCACCGGGCGGCGGCGCAACCGGTGCAGCCGCAGCTTGAGATGGAGGCGCAGCGCCGTGTCGTTCTGTCCCACGTGTGCGCGCGGCAGGGCGTGCGGCCCGGTCAGCGGGCCGGGGTCGATGGCACAGGCGTAGGCGTAGCCCGCCTTCCGTACGGCCTCGACCGCGCGGGCGTCGACCGTGCCGTACGGGTAGCAGAACCCGTCGACCGGGGCGCCGGTCAGCTCCTCGAGCCGGGCGCGGCTCTCGGCGACCTCGGCGGTGAGGGTCGTGTCGTCGGCGCGGGTGAGGTCGACGTGCGTCAGTCCGTGCGAGCCGATCTCCACGCCCGCCTCGGCGACGCGCCGGATGCCGTCCGCGGTCAGCAGCGGCTTGCGCGGGCCGAGCGGGTCCCATTCGTTGTCGCCGCCGAGCCGTCCCGGGAGGACGAACAGGGTGGCGCCGCAGCCGAAGCGGTGCAGCAGCGGCAGGGCGGTGGTGAGGAAGTCGGTGTACCCGTCGTCGAAGGTGAGACCGACCAGCCCCCGCCCCTCGCCCCGGGCCCGCGCGGCGAGCAGCTCGGCCACGGACACCCCGCGCAGCCCCCGCCGGCGCAGCCAGGCCAGCTGCCGTTCGAGCCGCTCGGGCGTGACGGTGATGCGGTAGGGGTCGTCCGAGCAGTCGCCCACCGAGTGGTACATCGCCACCCAGGGCACCGGCCTGGGGTGGGGGTCCGGGCGTCTGCCCGTGTCGAGGGAATCAACGGAAGCGGCCATGTGTGAGCTTTCGTGTGACGGTACGGACGGAGCGCAGCGCGGATGCGGGGCCCCGGGAGCCGAGGACGGACAGGACGAGCGGGACGAAGACGGCGGTCACGGTGAGACAGCCGGCCGCGAGCGCCGCCGCCGGCGACCCGAACCGGCTCGCGGCGTACACCCCGGCGGCGACGGCGAGGGCGGAGGCGAGGACGGGCCGGCTCAGCTCGGCCAGCACCTTGCGCACACCGACCGAGACGCCGGTGGCGTCGACCCGGCGGGACGTGCGCAGGCCCGCCAGCAGCAGGGCGGCGGTGACGGTGATGCCGAGCGCGTTGGCGGCGGCGATCCCCGCCACACCCCAGCGGCCCACACCCACGGCGCCGACGAGGGACGTCACGGCGATGCCCGCCGCCATTACCCCGACCGGGTACCAGCTGGGGCGGCCCGCCGAGAAGTAGCAGCGGACCAGGGCGCCCACCAGGGTCTGGCCGAGCAGACCGAGGGCGTACACGCGCATGACGTCCGCCGTCGCGGCGGTGTCGGCACCGGTGAACGCGCCCCGCTGGAAGAGCAGTCCGATCATCTGGGGGGCGCAGGCGATCACCGCGCACATGCCCAGCAGCACCACACAGGAGGCCAGCACCAGGTCCCGCTCCACCCGCCTGCGGGCCCGTTCGGTGTCGCCGTCCGCGAGGGCGCGCGCCACCACCGGGAAGGTGACGGTGCACACCATCAGCGACAGCGTCATGGGGATCTGGGCCACCTTCTGCGCGTAGTTCAGGTGCGAGATGGCGCCGGCGGGCAGGGAGGACGCGAGGAAGCGTTCGACGAGGACCTGCGACTGGCGGCAGAGCGCGAACAGCAGCACGGCCGCGATCAGCGCGAGCCGCACCGGCCGCTCCTCGCCGCCCTTGCCGGTGTCGGCGGCGGGCGCCGGGGTGCGCGAGGTCAGCTGCCGCCACAGCGACGGCAGTTGCACCGCCACCATCAGACAGCCGCCCACCGCCACCCCGACCGCGGCGGAACGCACCCCCCACTCCGCGCCGAGGAGGAACATCATCGCGATGATGCCCGTGTTGTAGGCGACGTAGATCGCCGCCGGCGCGAAGAAGCGGCGGTGCGCCCGCAGGGCGGCGCTGCAGTACCCGGCGAGCCCGAACGCCAGCAGGCTGATCGCGGTGAGCCGGGTGCAGTCGACGGCGAGACGCGGATCGGGCAGGCCCGGCGCCAGCACCCGGACCAGGTGAGGGGCCCCGGCGGCGGCCAGCGCGGCCACCGCGGCGAAGGCCAGGCACAGCCGCGGCAGGGTGGCCCTCACCAGTTCGCGGACCGGGTCGCCCGGCACGCCCCGGGCCCGTCGCGCCAGCGCCAGGCTGAACGCCGGGATCAGCGCGATTGCCAGCCCGTCCTCGATCAGCAGCGTGGCGGCGATCTCCGGCACGGTCCACGCGACGAGGAAGGCGTCCGTGTCGCTCCCCGCCCCGAACAGCCGCGCCAGCGACTGGTCCCGCACCAGCCCGAGCAGCGACCCGGCGATCGACAGCACCGCCGTGACGAGCGCGGCCCGCGCGAGGAACCCCCGCGACGCACCCCCACCCCCTCCGGCCTCCGGTTCGTCGACTCCCGGGGCGCGGGGGGAACGTCCGGCGGACGCGGACGCGGACGCGGACACGGACCCGGACCCGGACGCCGACGCGTCGCGCCCGGTGTGTCGGAGCCCGCCGTCCGCCGGAACGGAGGCGGCGGACGCCGGGGCCAGGGGTACTTCCCGGGCCGGTCCGTCGCGTTCGGTCACCTGGCCGGTGCGGCCGGCGGACACCGGCGCGTCGGCTCCGTCCGTCGCGGGAACGGACAGCACCGCCCCCGCCCGGGACTCCCGGACCCCGGGCCCGTCGGGCGAGCGGACACCGGCCACCGGCTCGGGGCCGGCCGGCTGGGAGGGCAGTGCCGTCATCGCGCCACGGCCTCCTCGACCCGCCCGGGCACCCCGTCACGGCGGACGCCGTCCGGGCGTTCGTCGCGGGCGAGCCCCCACCACGCCGTCAGGCCGAGCGCCACACCGGTCAGCACCGTCGACGGGCCGCCGATGTCGCCGTACACGAAGTCGGTCAGCTGCCACAGCAGCAGGCCGCAGGCGACCAGGGCGCAGTCCAGGCCGGGACCCCGGCGGCGCACCCGCAGCAGCCCGCGCACCGCGCAGACCAGCAGCGCCAGCCAGCTCCCGGCGAGCGTCAGCAGCCCGATCAGGCCCTGCTCGCTCAGCACCAGCAGATACATGCTGTGCGGCGAGAGCAGCGCCTGCCGGCGGTACGTCCCGCCCGCGCCCCCGATGTCGCTGCCCGAGGACAGTGCCAGGGTCGCGTGTCTGTCCCGGTGCTCGGGAAAGCCCTTCAGGCCCACCCCGGTCAGCGGATCCTCGCGCCACATCCCGGCCGCCGCCGCCCACAGCGTGTACCGGTCGACCACGGACTGGTCCGGCGCGTCGGTGACCTGCGTGATGCTGTCGATCCGCTCCTGCAGCATCGCCGTACCGACCCCGAAGCCGCCCATGAGGACCACCCCCGAGGCGACCACGGCCGCCCCCACCTTCAGCGCGCGCCGCAGCCCCGCCAGCGCCAGCTGCGCGGAGCACGTCAGCGCGGTCGCGATCCAGGCGCCCCGGCTGAAGGACAGCGCCAGCGGCAGCACCAGCACCAGCGCGCACCCGGCGGCGGCCCACCGCTGCCACAGCGGCGCCCGGCCCAGCGCGAGACCCGCCGCGCACACCACGCCCAGCGACACCGCCGTCGCCATGCCCATCACGTCCTGCGCCCCGAAGGTGCCGACCGCGCGGATGTTCTCGCCCTGGTACGAGGCGCCGGTCCCGGTGACGTACTGGTGCACGCCCACCGTCCCCTGCCACAGCGCCAGCCCCACGAACGACCAGGCCAGCGCCCGGAAGTCGGACCGGCCCCGGAGCAGCATCAGCACGGCCGCCGGGACCAGGACGAAGACCTGCAGATAGCGGCCCATGCCGCCGATCCCCGCACCCGTCGAGTCCGCCGCCATGGCGGCGAGCGCCAGGCCCACGACCGGCAGCCCCAGCACCAGCGCCGCGCGGGGCGACAGCGGGCGCCGCCGTTCCCGCAGCAGCCGGATCACGCAGTACCCCACCAGCAGCGCGGACGCCACGTCGGCGGCCCCCGCGCCGTCCCCGGCCGGCGGCAGGGCCAGCAGGGCGACCACCGCCACCATCGGCAGCACCGGCCCGAGCGCGGCGGCCCGGCGCGGCAGGGGCAGGAGGACGTGGCTCACCTGGCGTCAGCTCCCCGTCGGACGGACCAGCGTGGCCGCGGTGCGCAGCAGGATGCAGACGTCCTGCCACAGCGACCAGTCGTCGATGTAGGCGTTGTCGAACCGGCAGCGGTCCTCGATGGAGGTGTCACCGCGCAGCCCGTGGATCTGCGCCAGCCCGGTGATGCCGGTACGCATCCGGTGCCGGGCCGCGTAACCGGGGTACGTCTGGCTGAACTGGGCGACGAAGTAGGGCCGTTCGGGGCGCGGTCCGACCAGGCTCATGTCGCCGCGGAGCACGTTCCACAGCTGGAGCAGCTCGTCCAGCGAGGTGCGCCGCAGCATCCGGCAGAACGGGCGCATCTCGTGCTCGCCCGCCACGCTCCACCGGGTCGCCGACTCGTGCTCGTCGACCGGGCGGTGGGTGCGGAACTTCAGCAGCGTGAACGGCTCACCGTCCCGGCCGATGCGTTCCTGCCGGAACACCACGCCCGGCCCGTCCGCGAGCCGCAGCGTCACGGCGCACACCAGCAGCAGCGGGCTGACCAGCAGCAACAGCGTTCCCGAGACCAGGATGTCCAGCGTCCGCTTGCCGGCGCCGCCGCCGCGCGCCGGGGCGAGGTCCAGCCGCCGGCAGGAGAACCCGGCCAGCCGCTCCCGCACCGGGTACGGCGCGGCCTCGGCGTCGACCTCCCAGACCACGCATCCGGACGCGGCCAGCGACCGCAGCAGCGGCCCCCGTTCGGCCCGTACCGAGGGATGGACGGCGAGCACCGCGCGTACGCCGTTCTGGATGACCGCGCGCTCGACCTCCTCGTCGGTGCGCAGCACCGGTACGCCCTCGCCGCCGCCGTCCGCCTGCCCGGCGACGACGCCCACCGGCCGCACTCCGCACCGCGGACGGCGCAGCACGGCGGCGGCCACGCGCTGGGCGGTCGCCGCCGGTCCGACGACGAGCGCGGCGAGCGGGTGCCGCAGCAGCGCGGCGCGCCGCCGCCCGTGCACCACCGCGCGCAGCACGCAGCCCGCCGTCACCTGCACGGCGAGGCCGGCCAGGACGGTGCCGGCGGACAGCGCCTGTTCCGGCCGGTACGCCGCCCACAGCGCCGCGGTCGCCGGCCAGGCGATCGCGGCACGGCCGCACACGGCGGGCAGTTCGTCCAGCAGCCCCGGCAGCGGCGACCGCGTACCGCGCGGACGCAGCAGCAGCGACGCCACGACCAGGAGGGCGACGAGCGGGGGGTGCGGCCGGGCGCCGGCGAGCACACCCGCGGCGAGCAGCGCGGCGGCGCCGTCCGCGAGGAGCAGCGGGAGGGGGGAGTCGGGCCGGGCCGGGGACCGCGGGGCGGGCAGCCGGGGGCCGCTGCCGCGCGGCGGCATGACGGAGACGTTCGGCGGGAATCCGTGCTCCCGCGGCGATACGCCGGGGGAGGGCACGGTACGTTCGGCGGTCACGAGTGGATGGACTCCCTGTGCTCGAAGGGCTCGACGCGCTGTGTCGTCCGGTCGGCCTCGGCGTCCCCGGCCGCCCGGTACGGGCGCGCCCACGCGGCGGCGGGCCGGGTGCCGAGCAGATCGCGGTAGACGTCGGAGACCGCCCGCGCGGTGTGCCGTACGTCGTGGAGGGACAGCACATGGCGGCGGCCCCGGTCGCCGAGGGAGGCGCGCAGCGGCGGGTCGAGCAGCAGCGCGCCGACCGCTTCCGCCAGGGCCCGGGGGTCCTCCGGCGGCACCAGGCACGAGGCGGCGAAGGAACGCGGCAGGCTCTCGCGGGCGCCGTCGACGTCCGTGACGACCACGGGCCGCCCGCAGGCCATCGCCTCCAGCGGGGCCAGGGCCATGCCCTCCCAGCGGGAGGGCAGGACGACAAGGTCGGCGGCCTGGTACCAGGGGGAGGCGTCCGCGACGGCGCCCGCGAACAGGACGGACGCGGGGGCGGCCGCGCGCAGCCGGTCGCGGTCCGGCCCGTCGCCGACCAGGACCAGACGGGCGTCGGGCACCTGGCGCAGTACGGCGTTCCAGGCGCGCAGCAGCACGTCCTGCCCCTTCTGCCGGCACAGCCGGCCCACGCACACGGCGAGCGGTGCCTGCGCGCGCAGTCCGGCCAGCGGCGCGAGCCCGGCCCGTACGGCCGCGGCGGGGGCGGGACGGAAACGCTCGGGGTCGATGCCGTTGGGGACGACGGTCCACCGGCCGGTGATCCCGGCGCGGACACCGGTGGCGCGTTCCGCGTCGCTCACGCACACCACCCGTGCGGCCCAGCGGGCCGCCCACCGCTCCCAGCGCAGGGCGAGGGCGGCGGTGGAGCCGCCGACCGCCTCGAAGGACCAGGCGTGCGGCTGGAACACGGTGGGGATCCGGCCGCGCACCGCGAGCCGCCCGGCGAGCCCGGCCTTCGCGCTGTGCGCGTGCACCAGATCGGGCCGTACGTCGTCGAGGAGCCGGGCCAGCTGCCGTACCTCCCCGACGAGCGAGGCCCCCGGCGAGCGGGTCGCCCCCCAGTGCCGCACCTGCGCGCCCAGCGACCGCAGCCGTCCGGAGAGCGCGCTGTCGGGGCAGATCGCGGTGACGTCGAGACCGTCCGCCAGCTGGGCCCGGACCAGGTCCGTCACGACCCGGGCGACCCCGCCGTCCACGGGCTGGGTGAGGTGCAGGACCCGGGGCCCGCGGCCGGGCACCGACACGTCCGTGGGCACGGTTTCCTCACTCACACCGGTGGTCGGGACGGGGGGCGGCGCACTCACCGACGGGCGTCGACGGCGGCGAAGAGCACACCGGCCCACGCGGCGTCCGTCCGGGACGTGAGCCGGAAGGTGACCCGGTCACCGGCGTTCGGCAGGCCCTGCCCGAGGTCGAACACGTCGGAGTCGTAGCCGAGGGTGTTGGCGTACGCCGGAACCCGCGCGGGGGCCGTGCCCCGGGGGTCGGAGACGGTGGAGTTGAGGACGTCGTCGACCGGGTTGGCGCCGTCGCCGGACGCCACGGCCGGGGCGTCGCCCGCGGTGAGGACGAGGGAGTCGCCGGTGGTGCCGCGGTCGCCGTTGTACGCCACCATGCCCACCCGTCCTCCGGCGCCGGCCGGGAACGGCAGGTCGCGCAGCGGGAATTCGGCGCCCGCGCGGGAGCCCAGCGGCGCGAAGCCGTCCCAGACGCTGAGGTGCCGCAGCGGCTCCGCCTCGTTCTCGTACGCCACCACCAGCGTCCAGCCGCCCCAAGCGCCTGCCGCCGACCTGCCGCCGGCCACGTTGATCTGCGCGACCGTGTAGAGGCCCGGTCCGCTGTCCCGCACCAGCCGGGTCACGTCCGCGGAGGCCTGGAAGGCGTCCGCGCCGTCCGCCACGCGGTGGCCGACAACGCTGTCGGCGAGCAGTTCCTTGTAGTCGCCGCCGGGTTCGGCGATCAGCACCCGCTCGTTGTCCGCGGCCGGCTTCTGCTCGCCCACGAGCAGGTTGCCGCCCCAGTACAGACGGGCGTAGGTCACGCGTGAGCCGGCGGGCAGCCGGACCTCCGAGCGGGAGGAGTTGTACGTGTTCGGGTCGCTGTCGACGTCGATGTAGCTCATGTCGAAGTCGCCGTTCACCCCGTGCGCACCGCCCTGGACGCCGCGGCACGAGGACGCCTGCGGACGGCAGGTGGCGGAGGAGTTGGCCGCGCGCACGATGTTGCCGTGCTGGAGCGCCCGGTAGCGCTGGCCGAAGGCGAGGCTGTCGGCCTCCGGCGCGGGCGCGGCCGGTGCGGCGGACGAGGGGCCGCAGGGCGCCCAGAGCGCGGCGAGGGCGAGGGCGCCCACCGTCGCACGGCGAAGCAGCTGACCCAGGGAATGACGCATGACCGTCGGAGCCTTTCGGAACAGGTGGCGGCGGCAGGCAGCGGGGACGAGTGCGATGCGTCCGCCCATGTGGGTGCTTCGGAGGTTCGCAACTGTAGTCATCAAACGGACAAATCCACCGAAATTCGGTGAAGGGTGGCAAGTGTGTTGGAATCGTGAAGCCGGGTTTGCGTCGCGAGTCGCCCGGCACACCGCCTCACCTGGCGGAACGCGCAGAGGAGTGACGGGCGGGGCACCGAAAGGAGTACCTCCGGTTGCGGCGGCACCGGGGCCCTCTGACGGTGAGCTCAAGATCCGAAGTCCCGCGAAAGGAACCCTCCATGCGTGCTCTGCCGGCACGGCGCATCGCATTCGGCGCCCTGTGCGCCGCCCTTCTGGCCGGAATCACCGGCCCCGCCGCCATGGCGGCCGACTCGGGCCCCGAGCGCGACCGGGCTGCGTCGTCCGCCGCGCTGCTCGCGCAGGCCGGGGAGGCCGACGCGGACAAGAGCGAACTCGCCCCGGTGCACGCCCTGGTGAGGGCCGTGCTCGAGGCGGACGACGGTCAGCTGCCGCCCGACCGGGCCAGGCGGCTGGGCGACGCCGCGCGCGCCGCGGTGGCCGCGGCGGCGGACGACGACCCGTCGGGCTCGATCACCATGACCAGCGTGACCACCACCACGGCCACCTCCTCGACGGCACCGGCCACCACGCCCGCCGTCACCCCCGCCCTCACGCCGGCCGTCCCCGCCACGGCGCCGGGCGTGCTCCTGCCGCCGGCCGAGACCACCGGCCTCGCGGACGGCGTGCTGGACTCCGTGCAGGAGGCCCTCGAAGGACTCCTGGACGTGCTCCTGCCCCAGGACGACGCCACGGCCACGGACCAGGAGTCCACGACGACGGAGCAGGAGTCCACGACGACGGAGCAGACGACGGAGCAGGAGTCCACGACCACGACGGAGCAGGAGTCCGCGACGGCCACGGAGCAGGAGTCCACCGCCGCCACCGAGCAGGAGCTCACGGTGGCCGACGACCTGATGGCCCGGATCGACGCGCTCGTCGAGGCGCTCGCGGGCGCCGAACCGGAGGTGTCCATCCTTCCCGCGCCGGCCGAAGCGGCAGCGCCGGCGTCCCCCACTCCCGCCACGGTCCCCGCCCTCACCTCGCTTCTGCTGTCGGGTTCCTGAACCCCGTGACGGAGCGGTATTCACCGCATCAATCGTTCTTGGATCTCATATGAGGACTCGGCAATCTTCGCTTTCCCGGTTTCCGCTCCGGCCGGGGATCGTTGTGCACGGCGACAGAATTCATCTCCGGCGCCCCGCGGTGCCGAAGAAAGGAACACGATGAAGTCCCTGAAGGCTGCCGCCGTTCTTGCCGGGTCCCTGATCGCAGCCGGTGTCGCCGCGCCCGCGTTCGCCGCGGAATCCACGGACCTGGCGTCCACCGGCCTCGACACCGGCCTGCGCACCGCGGTCCCCTTCGAGCTCATGCCGCTCTACGAGTCGGACTCGCTCGTCGACTCCGACGAGGAGACGGTGCTCGGCACCACGAAGGAGGCGGCCGCTGTCGTGAACGAGGCGAAGCCGGTGCACGGCGACGTGGGGCTGCACGCCTGAGATTCCGCGCCGCGCATTCGGCCCCCGGTTTCCACCGGGGGCCGAATTTCTTTTGCCCGCCCGCGCCGCACGCCCGCGCCGCACGCCCGTGCCGCCCGCCCGCCCGCCCGTCCGCGCCGCACGCCCCGCCCGCCTGTGCCGCGGGCCGGCGGGGACGGCACGGGAAGAGCCCCGGCGCACTGGGCGACCGGGGCTCCCGGGGTACTGCGACGGACGTAGGTACGTGACCGTAAGTGCCCTTGCTGCGTCAGTGGTTCACGCACACGTTGCCGGCGGCCGGGTTGAGGAAGCCGATCACGTTCACGGTGTTGCCGCACACGTTGATGGGGGCGTGGACCGGAACCTGGACCACGTTGCCGGACGCGACACCGGGCGAGTGGACCGCCGTGCCCTCGGCGCCGGAGTGGGCCGAGGCCATTCCGGCGCCGCTGAGCACCACAGCGCCCGTTCCGAGAGCCACGGTGGCCGCCTTCGCGATACGAGACATCACGTTCTCCTTACTGGTCTGGTAAACGCGGCAGCCTCACGAGCGGCCGCACTCCCCGCTCAACGCGGGGGCAGCCGCCGGGACACGGCTAATGTCCCGGGATCGCTCTTTGATCCACCTTTGGGACGAACGACGCCCCCGACCCGCCCAGCACTTCGACCGTTTGGGACGACCCGACACGCCTCTGACCTGCATCTTCACAAGAAACTTACGCATTTGCGCGTTTCGACTGTCAAAAGTGGCGAAGCTCGCTTACGTTACAACTGTCAGTGACCAGCCCATAACGGGCTGTGTCCACTCGAGAAACGGAGAGGTAATGCGTAAGTACCAGAAGGCCGCCGTCGTGATGGCCATGCTCGGCAGTGTCGGTTTCCTCGGTGCGGGCGTCAGCCACGCCGGTGACAAGCCGGGCTTCGAGCTCAACAGCGAGCAGTCGGTGGCCTGCCTCGCGGACCAGTCGGTCCAGTCGCTGGTCGCGATCGACGACGTCAACGCCGGCGTCGGCGCCCTCCTGGGCCTCGGCAACGCGGAGAACACCGAGACCAACGCCCAGGCCTGCTCCGCGAACGTCGGCTGAACGTTCGCTGTCAGGTGAG
The DNA here is from genome assembly GCF_055571535.1 of Streptomyces sp. NPDC030893. Lineage (NCBI taxonomy): Bacteria > Bacillati > Actinomycetota > Actinomycetes > Kitasatosporales > Streptomycetaceae > Streptomyces > Streptomyces sp. NPDC030893. Next base: position 331,618 of record NZ_JBVIFC010000001.1, read on the forward strand.
CCCGGTGGGCTCCGGGTTCCGCGCCCCCGTGGCGCGGGCCCGGGCCCGCCCGGCCCCCCGGCCATCCCACGACCGTCAAGGAAAAAGGTTGATGTTCCAGTCGAAGAAGATCGCGGCGGCGGGCCTCCTGGGGAGCCTCGCTCTGATCGGTCTCGGTGCCGCCCAGGCCGTCGGCGCCGAGAGCCCCGGCACCTGCACCGAGGACGACAAGGGGCATGTCCGCTGCGTCCAGGTGAGCGAGTACCGCGTCACCGAACAGGACGGAGACGTCCGTGTCGACAACAAGACGTCGCAGACCTGTTCCGGCGAGGGTGAGCTCACGTGCAGCAGCACCCTCGCCGTCGAGGGCGAGCAGTCCTGACGGTGCGTCGACGCGCGTATGCGTGTCGTTCCACCGTCGAATTGCCGGGCTGATTGTGTGAAATGGCGACAGCAGTAGACGTGTCTTTTTCTGCCATGTGAATACCGTTCGGCGTTTCGCTATCAATTGTCGCAAAAGTCGCCCTAGTTTTGGTGGCTGTCACCGACCGGCCCGTCAGGGGTCGCGTCACATCCAGAATGGAGCAGTAATGCGCAAGTACCAGAAGGCCGCCGTCGTCATGGCCATGCTCGGCAGCGTCAGCTTCCTCGGCGCCGGCGTGAGCTTCGCCGGCGAGGAGCCGGAGGTGGAGATCAACAACAGCCAGACCACCACCTGCGTCCAGGACCAGTCGGTCCAGTCGCTGATCGCCATCGACGACATCAACCTCGCGGTCGGCCTCCTGGGCCTCGGCAACGCCGAGAACAAGGAGACGAACGCCGTGCAGTGCGCCAGCAACCTCAACCTCGGCGGCGAGTGATCACCCTCGGGTGACGGGGCAGGCCCGGGCGTCCGGTCGCATGCGATCCGGACTCCGGGCCTGCCCCGCTTTCATGGGCCGTCCAGGCATCGGTAACGGCGCCGCCGCGCAGTCGTGGCAGGGCCGAGCGTTGAGGAAAAGGTAGATGTTCAAGTCGATCAAGATCACGGTGATGGCGGGGGTTCTGGGGAGCTCCGTCCTGATCGGGCTCGGTGCCGCCCAGGCCGGCGCCGCCGAGAGTCCCGACAAGTGCACCGACGACGGCAGGGGCCGTGTGAGCTGCGTGGACAAGCGCGAGGAGCGGGTCACCAGCGAGGACCACGGGACGATCCACCTCGTCGACGACATGAGGCGGCAGTGCTCCGGCGAGAGCGCGAAGGTCTCCTGCGCGGCCGGTGCCCTCGTCGGCGGCGAGGAGTCCTGACACCGTCGCGGTCATGCGGAAGGGCCGGAACCCGGTACCGGGTTCCGGCCCTTCCGCATGACCGGCGTCACGCCGGGGCGGTGGTCGATCCGGCGGCGCACGGGACCTCGACGGGGGTGCAGTACGGCAGGCCGTCGACGGGACGGTCGGTGCAGAAGCGCGCGATCAGCTCCGCCGACTCCTGCCTGCGTTCGACGGTGACCAGATGGTCCGCCTCCTTGACCGTGGTGAACAGCGCCCCCGGCATCGCCGCGGCGAGTTCGCGGCCCATCTGGGGCGTGCACAGGGTGTCGTACTCCCCGGTGAACACCAGGGACGGCACGGCGGGGACGGGCAGCGGCCGGTAGCAGCCGTGCGTCACCAGCCGGGTGTTGTGCTCGACCGCCATGCGGATCTCCTGCGGCGTCTGGTGCACGAACTGCTGCTGGAGCAACCGGGCCACGGCCGCGTGCCTGCGGACCTTGCCGGCCTCCGGGTTCGACATGAACAGCCGGACCAGCCCCTCGGCGGCCTGCTCGATGTCACCCCGCGCGAGCGTGCTCGACAGCCGCGGCACGGCCTCGCTGTAGAGCTCGGGAAGCCGGATCGCCGCCGCCGCGAAGACGATGCGCCGGACGGACTCCGGATGCCGCTGGGCGAAACGGAGGCCGACGACCTCACCGAAGCAGCCGCCGAACAGGTTCACCTCCGGCACACCGGTCTCCGTCAGCATGTGCTGGACCGCGTCGGCGAGGAAGTCGATGTCGTAACTCGCCGGGAGGAAGTCCGAGTCGCCGTAACCGGGCAGGTCCACGGTGATCAGCGTGCACACCGGCGCCAGCCACTTCTCGTGGCTCTGCCAGGAGTACCTGTTCTGCGACGAGCCCCCGAGCAGCAGCAGGGGAGCGGTCTGCGGTTCACCCTGACGGACGATCCGGCAGGTGTACGCGAAACCCCCGAAGACGAGCGCCCGCTCCTCCACCTGCTCCGGTGCTGGGGCGAGGGATCCGGAGCGCCCCGTGCGGGGCGGGTCCTGGGCGGCGATGACGGCACTGCGCATGAGCGGCTCCGGAAAAGGCGCAACGACGGGAACCGGACCATGATGACAAGGAATCGGCCATTGAGGGCGCAATCCCTCGAACATGGGCGATCCGGTCAGGAGTCGCCGTGAGCGGTGCCGCACCGGAGGGCGGGTGGCGCACGTCGACCGGAGCCGCCGATCGTCTGCTGTGTGCGGGCGGGCAGGGAACCCGGCCGGTATTCCCCGCGGGGCGTGCGTCGTGTCCGTGGCCTCACTGCCTCGACGGAGAGACGCGTGCGGTTCCGTGATTCCATCCCGGCCGCGGATCGCGAGAAGTTCTCGCTCCTCGACACCTCGCGTGGCTTCAACGAGGTGCGGCCGGCGGTCGGGGCCCTCGTGCGCGGCCCGGATCCGGAGCGGCGGCCCGACGCCGCGGACGCCCTGAAAGCCCTCCCCGACGGGAGGGCGGAGATGTGCGCCCCCGGCAGGACTCGAACCTGCGGCCAAGCGCTTAGAAGGCGCCTGCTCTATCCACTGAGCTACGGGGGCCGGTGTGGCGGCCTGTCGTCATGGTGCCCTCGTCGGGCCCGTTGCTGACGTTGCCGGAGACAAGGATAGGGCTCCCGCATCCTTGTCCCTGTCGCCTCTCCTCCGTGGCTCGATGTGGAGGTTCGGTGAAGCGGTCCTGATAATCGCAGGCAGGTACGAATCGTGCACCGATTTTGACCTCTCGCGCACCGGGTGTTGTGCACTCGTTATGCCTGGGCTGTGTCCGTGTCTCAGTCGCCCCTTCCATCCCTTGTGTTCTGTCGGCACGCAGACATGCTCATATGCTTCAGAATTCCCCTAAAATTGGGCATTCTTCGCATGTGGTGACCTTGGACGTACGGCCTCAGCTGCTCGACGCACTCTCCGCCCTGCGCGACCGTGTCGCCGCCGCACGCTTCCCGCTGCCCCTGGCGGGGGCCGCACGCGCGCGTGCCAACCGCGACGAACTGCTCGCCCAGCTCGACGACTATCTGGTGCCCCGGCTGAGAGATCCCGAAGCGCCCCTGCTGGCCGTCGTCGGAGGATCCACCGGGGCCGGGAAGTCCACCCTGGTGAACTCCCTCGTCGGCCGGCGCGTCAGCGAGGCGGGCGTGCTGCGGCCGACGACACGGACACCGGTGCTCGTCTGCCATCCGGAGGATCACCACTGGTTCAGCGGAATGCGGGTGCTGCCCGACCTCACGCGCGTATGGGTGCCCCACCACCAGGACCCGGCGGACGACCTGCTCCTGCCCGGTGAGAACCCCGCACGTGTGCTGCGCGTCGAGACCGCCGACAGCCTGCCCCCCGGACTCGCCCTCCTCGACGCCCCCGACATCGACTCCCTGGTGTCCGACAACCGCGTCCTCGCCGCCGAACTCATCAGCGCCGCCGACATCTGGATCATGGTCACCACCGCCGCCCGCTACGCCGACGCCGTCCCCTGGCACATGCTGCGCACCGCCAAGGAGTACGACGTCAGCCTGGTGACCGTGCTGGACCGGGTCCCCCACCAGGTCGTCTCCGAGGTGTCGCGGCAGTACGGCGCCCTGCTCACCAAGGCCGGACTCGGCCACGTACCGCGCTTCACCGTGCCCGAGCTGCCCGAGTCCGCCTGGGGCGGCGGGCTGCTGCCGGCCACCGCGGTGGCGGCACTGCGCACCTGGCTCGTGCACCAGACGCTGGACCCCGCCGCGCGGCAGCACGTCATGGCCCGCACCGCCTACGGAGTCCTCGACTCCCTCAACTCCCGCCTGCCCGAACTCGCCGGTGCCGCCGCCGCCCAGTACGCCGCCGCGCTGCGGCTCACCGCCGCCGTCGAGAGCGCGTACGACAGCGAGCACTCACGTGTGCGCGGACGCCTCCAGGCCGGGGCCGTACTCGCCGGGGACGCGCTCAAACGGTGGCGCGCCTTCCCCCTCGACTGCACCCCGGGGGAACTCCTCGACACCCTGGTCGAGAGCCTCGGCGCGCTGCTGCTGTGCGCCGTCGCCGCCGCCGACGAACGCGTCGACGACGCCTGGCGGCGCGAACCCGCCGCGGGCGCCCCCGAACTCGCCGCCCGCGCCTTCGCCCCGGAGAGTGCCGAACACCGGATCGGACTGGCCGTACGGCGCTGGCGGCGCGAGCTCGAGGAGTACGCCGAGGACGAGGTGCGGGAACTGGAACGGGGCCTCGCGCCCGACCCCGAGCTGGTCGCCGCGCTCGTCGCCACCGCGCTGCTGGGCGGCCGCCGGGCCAGGACCGCGGGGGAAGGGCTCGCCGAGCGGATCGGCGCGCACGGGGCGCTGCGGCTGCGCGACCGCGGCGGACGGCTGCTCGTCGAGCACGTGGACCGGGTCATGGACACCGAACGCGAACGCCGGCTCGCCCCGCTCGACACGCTCGAGGTGCACGCGGAGCCCCAGCCCGAACTCATCGCCGCGTTGTCCGTACTGCAGAAGGAGAGGTGACCGGTGACCGCCGTCACTGACCAGGACCACACCGAGCACCCCGAGCACCCCGAGCACCCCGAGCACCCCGAGTGCTCCGACCGTGACGCCGGGGGTCCTCCCGGCGGGGACGCCCAGAGCCCCTGGGACGACGGGCTGATCGCGCGGCGGGTGAACGGGAGCGCGGGGGAGGAGCAGGGCCGGGTGACGGAGCCGAGGGCGTCCACACCGCAGAAGGTGACACCCCTGACGTACGGCCCGCAGCTGGGGGCGCGGCTGGAGGCGCTGCGCGAACTCGTGGGGCTCTCCCGCACCCGGCTCGACAAGCGCACCCTCGCCCAGGCGGGCCGGGTCCTCGACGAGGCCGCAGCGCGGCGCGGACTCTCCGGCCGGCACACCGTCGTCGCCATCGCGGGCGCCACCGGCAGCGGCAAGTCGCAGCTGTTCAACGCGCTGGCCGGGGTGCCCATCTCCGAGACCGGTGTGCGGCGGCCGACCACCGCCGCGCCCATCGCGTGCAGCTGGAGCGACGGCGCGGCCGGCCTCATCGAACGCCTCGGCATCCCGCCCCGGCTCAGACGGCGCCCCCTCCAGGCTGCGGCGGACGCCGACGACCGGATGCGCGGACTCGTCCTGGTCGACCTGCCCGACCACGACTCGGCGGCCCCGCAGCACCGGCAGCAGGTGGACCGCGTACTGGGGCTGGTCGACGCGGTCATCTGGGTCGTCGACCCCGAGAAGTACGCCGACGCCATGCTCCACGAGCGCTATCTGCGGCCCATGGCGGCCCACGCGGAGGTCATGTTCGTCGTACTCAACCAGACCGACCGGCTGCCCGGCGAGGCCGCCGAGCAGGTCCTGGACGACCTGCGGCGGCTCCTCGACGAGGACGGCATCGCCCTCGGCGAGCACGGCGAACCCGGCACGACCGTGCTGGCCCTGTCCGCGCTCACCGGCGACGGGGTCGGCGACCTGCGGGAGGCGCTCGGCCGGTTCGTGGCCGAGCGCGGCGCCCCGGCCCGCCGGATCTCCGCCGACGTGGACATCGCGGCTGCCCGGCTGTGGCCCGCGTACGCCAACCGCCGGCGCACCGGGCTGAGCGAGGAGGCGCGCGAGGAGTTCTCCGACCGGCTCGCGGACGCCGTGGGCGCCACCGCGGCGGGCGAGGCCGCCGAACGCGCCTGGCTGCGCAACGCGAACCGCGCGTGCGGCACGCCCTGGCTGCGGCTGTGGCGCTGGTGCCAGGAGCGGGGCGAGCCGTCCACCGGCAGGCCCGTGCCACGCGGCCAGCACGACGAGGAGGCCACCGCCCGGCAGCGCGTGGAGCAGGCGGTGCGCACGGTCGCCGACCGCGCCTCGGCCGGACTGCCTGCGCCGTGGGCGCAGGCGGTACGGGAGGCGGCCGCACGCGGCTCCCAGGGGCTGCCGGAGGCGCTGGACGAACTCGCCGTACGCGCGGGACTCCCTCCGGGGAGGCCGCCGCGGCCGGGGTGGTGGCCGGTGGCCGTGCTCGCCCAGGTCTCGATGACGGGCCTTCAGTTCGCCGGGGGGCTCTGGCTGCTGGCCCAGATCATCGGTGTCATGGCACCGAACCTGGGGGTGCCGGTGCTGCTGATGGTGATCGGCATCGTCGGCGGGCCGCTCATCGAGTGGAGCTGCCGCATGGCCGCCCGGGGTCCCGCCCGGCGGTACGGACTGGAGGCGGAGAGACGGCTGCGTGAGGCGGCCTCCGGCTGCGGACGGGCCCGCGTCCTGGACCCGGTGGCGGCGGAACTCCTGCGCTACCGGGAGGTACGGGAGCAGTACGGGCGGGTCGCGGGGGTGGTGGCCAGGACGGGGTGAGCCCACCGGCCGACGGCTCGGACGGGGGCCGAGCCCCCGTCCGGCGGGGCGGTCCCTCGTTCGGGTGGCGGGGATGTCCACAGGCCGCGGGCCGTCCACAGCGCTCGGCGGGCCCGGCCCGACGGCGGCAGTCTGGCTCCACGGCGATCGCGGCACGGACCGCGGCCGCCGCGCCAGACGGCAGCCGTACGGGACGGGCCCGTACGCGTATCCGCCCGGCGCCGGAGTGACAGCCGGCGGGCGCGGGCGAGGGAGGCAGAGACGATGAACGAGACGATGGTGTGCGTGGTGGGGAACGTGGCGACACGGCCGGTGTACCGGGAGACGGCGTCCGGCCCGGCAGCGAGGTTCCGGGTGGCGGTCACTTCCCGGTACTGGGACCGGGAGAAGAGCGCCTGGGCGGACGGACACACCAACTTCTTCACGGTCTGGGCCAACCGCCAGCTCGCCACCAACACCGCGGCGTCCCTGTCGGTGGGCGAGCCGGTGATCGTCCAGGGCCGGCTGAAGGTGCGCACGGAGACGCGGGAGGGGCAGCAGGGCTGGATGTCGGCGGACATCGACGCGGTCGCGATCGGCCACGACCTCACCCGGGGCACCACGGCCTTCCGCCGCGCCCCGCGCCCGGAAGGAGCGGCGGCCGTGACGGACCGCCCCGAACCCAACTGGGAGACCGGGCCAGTTAATTCATCACCGGCTGACGAGGAGAGCAGCCAACAGCGCCCGGAACCCGCCACGGTGACGTGACGTCAGCCTGTCGCCGGCCGAACTGAGGCTTATCGACAGGTGCATACCGAAACCACCCGGGTGGATTTGTCGATAAGCCCTGCTCGCCGGGGCCCCGGCGATAACGATTCCGAGTCGGATCCCGCCTCCGACGCGATCACCGGCAAGCGCTGTCCGGCGTCTCCTTAGGATGCCGGGACGGCTCCGGTGGCTCTCGGTGCCGGTGATTCTGCTGGTGGGACCGTCCCCCCGCGTCAACGGGTCCTGCTTGGAAGGGAATTAGGTGTCTGTTTCGTTCTCCGCGTGGACCGCGCGCGGACGTGGGTCGGCCCGCCTCGCGGCGGGAACGCTGGTGTCCGGACTGGTCGCCACCACCGTGCTGGCCGGCGCCGGGACGGCCGCCGCCGACGCCGGCGGGACGGCACCGGGACACAGCGGAGCCACGGCGACCATAGGCGAACTCAAGACACACGGCGCCGCCGTCATACGCGGCGCCGGCGGGGACACCCAGGTGTCCGCGGGCCTGTTCGAGCTGTCCGTCGAGGGCGGCGGCACCCTGCACACGTACTGCGTCGACGTCCACACCCCCACCCAGAAGGACGCCAAGTACCACGAGACCTCCTGGAGCGGCACCTCGCTGGGCGTCAACGAGGACGCCGGCCGCATCCGCTGGATCCTGCGGAACTCCTACCCGCAGGTGAACGATCTCGCGGCACTCGCGAAGAAGGCGGGCATCCGGGGCCAGCTCACCGAGGAGGACGCCGCGGCCGGCACCCAGGTGGCCATCTGGCGCTACTCCGACGACGTGGACGTGGACGCCCTCGACCCCCAGGCCGAGCAGCTCGCCGACTACCTCCACCGGCACGCCCGGGACCAGAAGGAGCCCAGCGCGTCCCTGACCCTCGACCCGCCGGCCGTGACCGGCCGCCCGGGCGAGCGGATCGGCCCGGTGACGGTCCGAACCGACGCGCACAGTGTGACGGTCTCCCCGCCGGCGGACGCCGCCACGACCGGGGTGCGGATCGTCGACGCGAACGGTGCACCCGTCACCACCGCCACCGACGGCAGCACGATCTACTTCGACGTGCCCGAGGACGAGCCGGCGGACACCGTCGGGCTGACCGCCCACGCCGCCACGACGGTGCCGGTCGGCCGGGCCTTCGTCTCCGAGAGCCGCAGCCAGACCCAGATCCTGGCCGGCTCCAGCGAGTCGACCGTCTCCGCGACCGCGACCGCCACCTGGTCGGAGGACGGCGCGACCCCCGCCGTGTCCGCCCGCGAGAACTGCGCCAAGGGAGGCGTCGACCTCACCGTCACCCACCGCGGCGACGCCCCGTTCACCTTCACGCTGGCCGGTGCGGAGCACACCGTCGCCGCCGGCGGGACCACCACCGTGACGGTCCCGCTCAACGAGGACCAGCGGTACGACTTCACCCTCGAGGGACCGGCCGGCTTCGAGCAGCGCTTCACCGGCATGCTCGACTGCCGCACCCGCGCCGCCGAGGCGGACATCACCACCCAGACCCTCACCGCCCCCAGCCCCCTGGCGGGCACCCCCACCGACACCAACCTCGCCGCGACCGGCGCCTCCAGCGCCACCCCGTGGATCACCGGCACCGCGATAGCCCTGGTCGTCCTCGGCGGGGCGGGCCTGGTCATCACCCGCCGCCGCCAGACCCCGCCCGGCGACTGACCCGGGAAAGCCCAGGTCAGAGGCCTCGTGACGAACGGGTTTCCCCCCAGGGGTAGCGGTCGGGCAAGATGGGGTGTATCTGCCCACTGCCAGATTTCAAGCTGCCGGACGGTTTCTCTTGGCTGAGTTCATTTACACCATGCGCAAGGCGCGCAAAGCGCACGGCGACAAGGTGATCCTCGACGACGTCACCCTGAGCTTCCTGCCGGGGGCGAAGATCGGTGTCGTCGGTCCGAACGGTGCCGGTAAGTCGACCGTTCTGAAGATCATGGCGGGCCTCGAGCAGCCGTCGAACGGTGACGCGTTCCTCACTCCCGGTTACACCGTGGGCATCCTGCTCCAGGAGCCCCCGCTGAACGAGGACAAGACCGTCCTGGAGAACGTCCAGGAGGGCGTCGCCGAGGTCAAGGGCAAGCTCGACCGGTTCAACGAGATCGCCGAGCAGATGGCGACCGAGTACACCGACGAGCTCATGGACGAGATGGGCAAGCTGCAGGAGCAGCTCGACCACGCCAACGCCTGGGACCTCGACGCTCAGCTGGAGCAGGCCATGGACGCCCTGGGCTGCCCGCCCGGCGACTGGCCCGTCAGCAACCTCTCCGGTGGCGAGAAGCGCCGCGTGGCGCTGTGCAAGCTGCTGCTCGAGGCGCCCGACCTGCTGCTGCTCGACGAGCCCACCAACCACCTCGACGCCGAGTCGGTGAACTGGCTGGAGCAGCACCTCGCCAAGTACGAGGGCACCGTCGTGGCCGTCACCCACGACCGGTACTTCCTGGACAACGTCGCCGGGTGGATCTGCGAGGTCGACCGCGGCCGGCTGCACGGCTACGAGGGCAACTACTCCAAGTACCTCGAGACCAAGGCCGCGCGCCTCAAGGTCGAGGGCGCGAAGGACGCCAAGCGGCAGAAGCGCCTGAAGGACGAGCTCGAGTGGGTGCGGTCGAACGCCAAGGGGCGGCAGGCCAAGTCCAAGGCGCGTCTGGCCCGCTACGAGGAGATGGCCGCCGAGGCCGACAAGATGCGGAAGCTGGACTTCGAGGAGATCCAGATCCCGCCGGGCCCCCGCCTGGGCAACGTGGTCGTCGAGGTCAACAACCTCACCAAGGGCTTCGGCGAGAAGCTCCTCATCGACGACCTCAGCTTCACGCTGCCGCGCAACGGCATCGTCGGCATCATCGGTCCGAACGGCGCGGGCAAGACCACGCTGTTCAAGATGATCCAGGGCATCGAGGAGCCCGACTCCGGCTCCATCAAGGTCGGCGACACCGTCAAGATCTCCTACGTCGACCAGAGCCGCGAGAACATCGACCCGAAGAAGACCCTCTGGGCGGTCGTCTCCGACGAGCTCGACTACATCAACGTCGGCCAGGTCGAGATGCCGTCGCGGGCGTACGTCTCCGCGTTCGGGTTCAAGGGGCCGGACCAGCAGAAGCCCGCCGGTGTCCTCTCCGGCGGTGAGCGCAACCGGCTGAACCTGGCGCTCACCCTCAAGCAGGGCGGCAACCTGCTGCTCCTCGACGAGCCGACCAACGACCTCGACGTCGAGACCCTCTCCAGCCTGGAGAACGCGCTGCTGGAGTTCCCCGGCTGCGCCGTGGTCGTCTCCCACGACCGGTGGTTCCTGGACCGTGTGGCCACGCACATCCTCGCCTACGAGGGCGACTCCAAGTGGTTCTGGTTCGAGGGCAACTTCGAGTCGTACGAGAAGAACAAGATCGAGCGGCTCGGCCCGGACGCGGCGCGTCCGCACCGTGCCACCTACAAGAAGCTGACCCGGGGCTGATCGATCTTGCGGCACATCTACCGCTGCCCGCTGCGCTGGGCGGACATGGACGCGTACGGCCACGTCAACAACGTGGTGTTCCTCCGCTACCTGGAGGAAGCCCGTATCGACTTCCTGTTCCGCCCGGAGAAGGACTTCAAGCAGGGGTCCGTGGTGGCGCGCCACGAGATCGACTACAAGCGGCAGCTCGTCCACCGGCACACGCCCGTGGACGTCGAGCTGTGGGTCACCGAGATCAGGGCGGCGTCCTTCACCCTCACCTACGAGGTGAAGGACGACGACCTCGTCTACGTCCGCGCGTCGACGGTGATCGTGCCGTTCGACTTCGAGGCGCAGCGTCCGCGCCGGATCACCGGTGAGGAGCGCGCGTTCCTCCGGGAGTACATGGACGAGCCGGCCGGCGAAGAGGAGGAGGCCGTCGCCGCATGACGGTGCTCCAGCTCGCCAACGAGGGGGAGGCCGCCGATCTCGGGGCCTTCCTCTCCCGGCTGCTGCACTACGACCGTTCGGCCGCGGTGCGGCTCCAGGCGGCCGGTACGGCGCTCGCCGTCTTCGGCCGGCCTCCCTCCTTCGAGGTGCTCGCGATCCGCGCCGTACGGCTCGCGAAACCGTACGAGAATGGGCTCGACGTCACGCTCGACGTGACCGTGTCCGCGGGTGAACTGCTGGAGTCGGTCGACGAGACGGCCGCCACGGCCGCCGTACCGGGGGCGGTGACCGGGCCCCCGTGGGCCGGGGTGCTGCCGCCGCGCGGCGGCTGGCGGGCCGAGCCCGGACTGCCCGCGCCCGAGCGGCTGCGGGAGCTCGTCGCCGCGTCGGTCGCGGAATTCCGGTCCCGTACGGAGGAGTTGGCGCCCGAGCTGCGCACCCGGGCCGAACTCGACCGGATCGGGCGGGAGATCTGGTCCCGCACGGTCGCGGAGACCGGGCTGCCGGTGCGGGCGGTGCACGCCGCCCAGTCGCTTGGGTTCCTGCGCGGCGGTGAGCAGGGGCTGTTCTCCTCGGGCAGCTGGCTCCGGCTGCGTACGCCCTACGGATCGGTCGCCGTACGGCGGTCGGGGACCGGCGCGCTGGGTATCAGCGTGCGCTGAGAGCGGGCGCGCGCCGGTCGGCTCAGCCGCCTTCGCTGTCGTCCGGGCGGACGGCGATGTGGTCCGGTTCCAGTTCCAGCGCCACGCGGTCGCGCATGTTCAGCGCCCGGGTGTACTCGGCGGGCAGCTGGAGGCGGCCCGCGCGGTCCAGCATCGCGTACTCCCGGGCGACCACCCTCTCGTCGCCGGTGGCGGCGTCCACCTCGCTGCGGCGCAGCACCTCGGTGGAGGTGCGGCCGTCCCGGATGGCGACCGTGCGGCGGACCTCGCCGGCCACCGCCTGGTCGTGGGTGACGATCACGATCGTCGTGCCGAGCTGCTCGTTCGCGGTGCGGAACGCGGCGAAGATCTGTTCCGCCGTATGGGAGTCGAGTTCACCGGTCGGCTCGTCCGCGAGCAGCACCGACGGATCGCCCGCGAGCGCCACGGCGATGGCGACACGCTGCTGCTGCCCGCCGGACATCTCGCGCGGACGCCGGTCGCGGCAGTCGGCGACCTCCAGCAACTCCAGGAGTTCCAGCGCCCGTTCGGCGCGGGCCCGGCGCGCGGTGCGGGACCGGCCCCGGCGGCCGGCCAGCTGCATCGGCAGGGCGACGTTCTGCGCCGCGGTCAGGTACGGCAGCAGATTGCGGGAGGTCTGCTGCCAGACGAAGCCGACGACCTCACGGCGGTAGGCGAGGCGGGCCTTCGCGGTCATCGTGAGCAGATCACGGCCGGCCACGCGGGCCGCCCCGGCCGTCGGGGTGTCCAGACCGGCCAGGATGTTCATCAGCGTGGACTTGCCGCTGCCGGACGCGCCCACCAGGGCCATCAGCTCGCCCTCGCGCACCAGCAGGTCGAGCCCCTGGAGCGCCTGCACCTCCACGCCGTCCGCGGTGAAGACCCGCACCAGCCGGTCGCAGGTGATGAGCGCGTCATGGCCGTACGCCGGGCGGTCGCGGTCGGCCGTGACGCGGCCGGCGAGGTCGGCCAGGGTCGGCTTCGAGGTCATCGGGGTCCTCCTGCGGGGAGTCGTCGTCGCGACGGGACAGCGGGCGGCGGAAGGTTCACCGGGCATCCCCGGCCCTCAGCTCCCGCACCGACCCCGCGCGCCCCGACCACCAGGCCTGCACCGCCGCGATCCCGACGGCCAGGGCGAGCACGGCCAGCGCCGGCACCAGCAGCGACACCGGGTCGGTGCGCAGCACCGAGCGGCCCGCCGGGGACGAGGCGACGGCGAGGGTCGTCAGGTCGACACCGGGTGCCAGCAGCCGCACGGCGGCCCAGGCCGTGGCCGTGCCGCCGGCCGCCGCGAGCAGCGCCTGCGGCAGGGACTCCAGGACGAGCAGCCGGCGGCCCTGGGCGCGGGTGAGGCCCATGGTGCGCAACCGGGCCAGCAGCGCCGCCCGTTCGGGTGCGGCGCGCAGCAGGGTCAGCAGCAGCGCGAGCACGGCGTACCCGGCGCCCGCCGCCACGGCCGCCGCGTAGACGCGTTCGGCGCCGGACTGCAGCGGGGAGTCGGCGTACCCCGCGCGCTCCTCCGTGCGGAGGTGGACCCGCGCGGCGTCGCCCGCCGCCTCGCGCAGCGCGCCGCCGTCCGGGCGGTCGCCGGTCACCAGCAGCGAGGTGGGCCGGGCGGAGCCCTCGGGCGCCCCGGAGCGGTCCACGACCAGGAATTCCTCCCCGGTGACCGCCGGCGTCCGCTCCCGCACCGCCACGATCCGTACGGTGATGAAGCCGCCGTCGCCCAGGCCCATCCGGACCGGGTCGGTGCCGTAGCGGTCGGCGACCTGGGGGGAGGCCAGGGCGGGCACGGTCGCGGCGTCCCCGGCGGCCTCGATCAGGCCGGGGTCGAACGCGCCGATGTCCGTGTGCCGGGCGAGGGCCGCGTATCCGGCGGGGTCGACGACGGCCACCGGGACCGTCGGCCCGCCGTCCGTGGGCTGGGCGAAGTAGGCGACGCCCACCACGGTGACGTCCTCGACGCCGGGGGCGCGCCGGACCTTCCCGGCCAGCTCGGGCGGCAGTTCCCGCACCCCCTCGACGCGGGCGTCCGCGCCGACGGCCAGCAGGGCCGAGCGGTCCCGGGTGTCGGCCACACCGGTGAGGACGGAACCGCCGAACGCGGCGGTGGTCAGCGCGGTCACCAGCGCGAGCAGCGGCAGCACCGCGGAACCGGAGGTACGGCCGGCGCGGGCCAGCGACAGCGTGCCGACCACGCCGCGCAGCCGCCGCGCCGGGCGGGCCAGCCCGCGCAGCGGCAGCGGGTACAGGCGTACCAGCACCAGGGCGGCGATCACCCCCACCAGCACCGGCGCCAGGGACACCAGCGGGTCCGCGGACGCCCCCTCTCCGTCCGCCGTACCGCGCGTGCGCAGTGCCACGACCGCGCCGGCCGCCAGGGTGACCAGGGTGAGTTCGGCGACCGTGCGACGCCGTGACGGGCGGGCGGCGACGACGTCCTCGCGGGCGGTGTGGGCGCGGACCGTCCGGTGCGCGACGACCGCCCGCAGCGGCAGCGCCGCACAGGCGAGGACGGTGACGGCGACCGCGGCGGCCACCGCGTACGCCGTACGGGCCCCCGGGAGCAGCAGCAGGGCGGCGGCCAGGCCCAGGGCCGCGGCGGGCACGGCGACCACCGCGGTCTCCGCCAGCAGCCGGCCGGCGAGACCGCGCAGGGAGGCGCCGCGGGCGCGCAGCAGGGTGAGTTCCGCGCGGCGCCGGTCGGCGGCGAGCCCGCCCGCCATGAGCAGGACGACCGCCGCGACCGCCCCGGTGCCGAAGGCGGCGACGGCGACCAGCGAGTCGATCGCCGACCGCAGCGCGCCGTACTCGCCGAGCACCTCGTCGAGCGCGGTGTCCACCTCCACGGTCGGCGAGACGGCCGCCCGGGCCTGCTGGAGCAGCGGGCCCGCCTCCAGGGAGGCCACGGCGGACCTCAGCCGCGGCAGGTCGTGGCCGTGCAGCGCGGACGCCTCGGGCACGAGGTTCCAGTACCGCTCCGGGAGACCGGTGGCCAGGATCGCCGGGGCCGCGTCCGGGGGCAGCAGCAGCGCACCGACCCAGTAGACGCTGCGCTGGGGATCGTCGGGGACGTTCATCAGGTGCGGGGTGCGCAGGACGGGGAAGGCCGACCAGTACGCCTCGGCGGGGGCGCGCGGATCGACGACGCCGGTGACGCGCACGGTCAGCGGGGCGCGCTGCAGACCGGGCACCCGCAGGACCGAACCGACCTCGATGTTCAGCTTCCGGGCCGTCTCGGCGGTGACGGCCGCCTCGACCGCCGGGGTCGCCGCGCCGGCGCCGTCGGGTGCCTTGGGCAGCCGGCCCTCCCGCAGCCGGGAGTGGCCGGCGAGGTCGTTCTGGGCGACGAGGTGGAACTGCGGGGGCAGCCCGGACGGCCGGGCCAGTCCCGCCGGGTCCGGGACCGGCACCGGGTCGGTGGTGCGGACGCCGTGGGCGGACTGGTCCCGGTCGAGGGGGAGCGATCCGCTCGGCAGCCGGAGCAGTGCGGCGTGGGGTCCGCGCACCGCCTCCGAGCGCAGGTCCGCCTCCCGCTCCCGCGTCGGTACGACCATGCCGGCGTCGGCGGTGAACAGCCGGACGGTGGTACGGGAGGGCCCGGCCGTCTCCACCGCCCCGCGCAGTCCCGCGTCGCCGTACCGGTCGACGGCGAGCGGCAGCGCGGCGGTGAGGAACGCGGTCACCGCGACCAGCACCGCGAGCGCCACCGCCGCCCCGGGCGCCGACCGCAGCCGGGTACGCACCCAGCCGGCGAGGACACGCGGCCGCCTCGTACGTCCGAAGGTCACGTCAGCCTCCCACTCGGGCCGTGGTACGGCAGGCGGAGCCGCGCCGCCTGCGGAGCGTCCCGGTCGGGGGCGGTACCGGGTCGGCGGGGGGACGGCGGTGGGTACGGCATTGCCGGCCGCGTCCTTGGACAGCTCCGGGGGTGGCCGGGCGGGCAGGGCCGTGCCGGCCGTGGAGCGTCCTGGTCGGGGGTGGTACCGGGACGGTGGTGGGTACGGCACCCCGGGCGCGCTCCCGGACCGCTCGGGGGGTGGCCGGGCGGGCAGGCCGGGGGAGGGGGCGGTGGGGGCGCTGCTGGGGGGTGGCGGGCCCGGGTGGTGCCGGATCCGGGACGGGCAGGGGGGCCGTCTCACCGGGCGTACGGGAGCGGGAGGTGGTGGTCCGGGGGCGGTCCGGGGTGGGGGCGGTCATGTCAGTTGCCGCCTTCGTCGCGCAGGGATGTCACCGGGGCCGCCCTGCGCAGTGCCGGCGCGGCGGTGATCAGCAGCGGGGCCGTGGCCACGGCGGCCAGGAGGGCGGCCACCCGGAGCGGGGGCAGCTCCACCAGGACCTGCGGCACCGGGCGGGTGGCCTCCGCGGTCAGCATGATCAGGGGGATCACCGCACGGGCCAGCACCGCGCCGAGCAGCACGCCCACCGTCAGCGCCGCCCCGACCAGTACCCCGTGTTCGACCAGCACCACCCGGGCCAGCCGCCGCCGGGAGGCGCCGAGGGCGCGCAGCACGGCGAACTCGGCCGACCGCTCGCGCAGCGACCCTGCCGCGCTCACCGCGAACCCGACCGCCGCCAGCGCCGCCGCCGCGAGAGCCGCCGCGCCGAACGCCGTGCCGGGACCCGCGCCGAACGGGTCGTCGCGCAGCTCCCCGGCGATCTCGTCCCGCACCACCACCCGGGACGGGTCGATGTCGGGCCGGGCCCGCAGCGCCTCGGCCACCCGCTTCGTGGCGCCCGGTTCGGCGGCCAGCCACCACTCGTTCGGCGGCAGGCTCTCGCCCTGGCGTGCCTGGAGCATCCGGTTGACGGACCGCAGATCGACCAGCAGGGCGCCCCCGTCGTCCTTCCCGCCCGTCGGCGTGGACGGCAGCTCCCGCACCGCCCGCACGATCCGCACCGGCACCGTGCTCCCGCCGATCCGCACGTCCACCCGCTGACCGGGCCGGGCGCCCGTGGAGTCGAGGTAGCGGTCCGTGGCCACGGCGCCGACCTCGGACACCGCCGGCTGCCGCACCCGGAGGCCGATCGTGAGCGGCGAGGGCTGCCAGGACAGGTCCGGGTGCAGATAACCGGTGTCGTAGGTGAGGGTCGCCGGATCGCCCGGGACCGCACGGGGCCGTGTCGGGCTCGTCTCCTCGCCGGGGGCGGACCCCGCGCCGTCCGCGCGGGCGGACAGCTCCCAGGTGTCCGGCAGCGGCAGTTCCCGCTCGCGGCCGTCCGCGTCCTGGGCGGTCAGCGCCGCCAGGGTGAGCCGGTGCCGCTCACCCTTCCCGATCGGCTGGAGCAGGTCCAGCCGGATCCCCGTCAGCGTCAGCTCGCCCAGGGGCGCCTCGGCGGCCGCGGTGAGGTCGAGGGCGAGGCCGTGGGACCGGCCGTCGGCGGGCAGCGCGCCGAGACCGAGCGTGTACGGGACGCCGGAGGAGTCCTCCACGGTGGCACTGACATCGACCTCGGTCTCCGCGCCCGCGCCCCGCAGCCGCGCCGTCAGCTCCAGACGGCCGGTGCCCGCCGGCACGCGCACGCCCTCCGTTCGTCCCTTCGGCGCCAGCGGGGCCACCAGCGCGGGCACCGGCACCGGCGCCAGATCGGGACGCATCAGCAGCGTCCCCGCCGCGCCGGCGGTGTCCAGCGCGAGCACGGTCGCCGTCCGTCCACCGGACAGCTGCACCGCCGTACGGGAGGCGGGAGCCGCCCGCCGTACGCCCGGGACGGCCGCGTACGCCTGCGTACGGCCGAAACCCGCGTCCGCAGTGAGGACCCGCACCTGCGCACCGGCCCGGAAGTCCGCCTGGTCGTCCTGCGAACGCTGCCACGACGAGCCCTGGCCGATCGCCAGCATGCCCAGGGCCACGGCGAGCACCAGCAGCAACATCGGACCCGCCCCGCGCATCGGCCTGCGGCTGAACTGCCAGCCGGCCAGCGCCCCGGGCAACCCCCGGCCGGCCGCCGCCCGGCGCTCGGCCAGCCGCGCCGCCGGCGGCAGCAGCCGCAGCGCCAGCACCGTACCGGCGAGCAGCGCCAGCGCCGGGGCGACCACGAGCAGCGGATCGACACCGAGGTCCTCACCGACGGCACCGGAGGGCCGGCGGCTCAGCTGCCAGTACGCCACACCGGCCACCGCCAGCAGCCCCAGGTCCGCCCCCGCGCGCACCACGCCGGGCAGCGGCCTGGCACGGCGGCCGGCCGTGAAGGAGGAGGTCAGCGCCGGAACCGTGACGGCCAGCGCGCAGCCCAGCGCCACCCCCGCCGACACCAGCCACACCGCGCCCTGTCCGGCGACCGCGGCGACGGAGGCGTCCAGCCGCAGTCCGATCCGGGCCAGCGATCCCTGCCCGGCCAGCAGCCGGATGAGCGGACCCGCCAGCAGCGGGGCGCAGAGCGCCGCGGGCACGGCCAGCAGCAGCGCCTCCAGCGCGGCGAGCCGGGCCAGCCGGCCGCGGGAGGCGCCGCGGGCCCGCAACAGCCGGGTCTCGCCCGCGCGTTCGGCGTTCAGCAGGCGGGCCACCAGCAGCAGGGCGCACACGGCGAGGAGGGTGAGCTGGAGGGTGATGATCAGCAGGGTGGAACGGGAGACGAGCAGGGAGCGCTCGACCCGGTCCAGAACCGCGGGCAGCTCGGTCGTGGCGGTCGCGGTGCCGCCCAGCGCGCCGGCCTTCGGCAGGGCGGCGGCGCCCTCGCGCGCGGCCTCGCGCAGCGCGTCGATCCGCTCGGTGGTCATCGCGGAGAAGTCGGCCGACGCCAGCCATCCGGAGGGGCCCGTGCTGACCCGGTCGCCGGTGAACACGGAGGGGTCGGCGAGCAGGGGGCCGTACGTCGTGAAGTGGAGCGTGACGATGCCGCGGCCGCCGAGTTCGTCCAGCCGCCAGTACGGGGCGGCCGTGTCCACGGGGCGGTACACGCCGGTGATGCGCACGGTCACCGGGGGGCCGTCGAGACGGTCGTCCAGGGTGAGGCGGGCGCCAGGCTCCAGGCGGAGGGCCCGGGCGGCGGACTCGGGGAGGGCGGCCTCGATCTCCGGGCCGGTGGCCTTGGCGGGCATACGGCCGGCGGTGAGGCGTATGTGGGTGCGGTCCAGGGCGGCGAGGTGGGTGAGGTCGGGGTCGTCGCTCGGCGCGCGCCGGTCCTGGTCCGGGTCCCGGTCCCGGTCCGGGGTGCGGAGGGTGGCGGGGAGGGCGTACGGGCCGGAGCGGGTCAGGGTGCGCAGCGTCACCGGCAGACCGTCGAAGGCGGCCCGCGCGCCCTCGCGTACGGCGGCGTCGGCGGCGGTGCGGTCGGTGGCGGTGCGGTCGGCGGGGACCTCGGCCTCGACGGCGAGGGTGGTGCTCGCGGGGGCGCTCGGGTGGGTCAGGGCGTGGCGGAGGGAGGCGTCGCCGATGGTGGTGGAGTAGGCGGTGAGGGTGGCGAGGACGGCCGTGGTCAGCAGGACCGTGAGGAGGGCGGCGGTGAGGAGGGGGCGGTGGGTGTGGGCGCGGGCGAGTACGAAGCGTGCGGAGGTCGCTGGCGCAGTCACTCAACCCCCCGTGGTTGACCGGGCCTTCGGGGGTGATGTTGTCAGAGGGGGGTGGGTGGGGGTAACCGTTCGGGGGGCCGGTTTGATCGGATCGTGATCGGAATGTGGGGGTGGGGGTCCGGTATGTGACCGTGGGGTGGGGGTGTGGGGGGATTTCGCCCCCGCCGCCCCTTCCCGTCCCGTCCCCGGGGGCGCTGCCCCCGGACCCCCGCTCCTCAAACTCCCCCAGAGGGGGCACCCCCAGTGGGGCTGGTTTTGCTGATCAGTCGGGGGAGTTGATCATTGAGGCTGCCGCGTAGGTCAGGTACTTCCACAGGGTGTGTTCGTGTTCCTCGGGGAGGTCCAGTTCGTCCACGGCGTCGCGCATGTGCTTCAGCCACGCGTCGTGGGCCGCGCGGTCGACCTTGAACGGGACGTGGCGCATGCGCAGTCGCGGGTGGCCGCGGGTTTCGCTGTACGTGGTGGGGCCGCCCCAGTACTGCATGAGGAAGAGGACGAGGCGCTCCTCGGCCGGGCCCAGGTCCTCCTCGGGGTACATGGGCCGCAGCAGCGGATCCTCGGCCACTCCCTCGTAGAAACGGTGGACGAGCCGGCGGAAGGTCTCCTCCCCGCCGACCTGCTCGTAGAAGGTCTGCTCCTGAAGCGTGCCGCGCCGAATCTCTGTCACGCCGTCCATGGTCTCAGACGCCACGGCGTAGGACTCCGGGCCTAAGTACTGTGGAGACATGGGCGGCCAGGACCGTGACGCGTCCGACGCGTTCGAGGCTCTCGCCGGGGCGGCGCGGGCGGCGCTCGTGCGGGAGATCGGTGCGAGCGGGGCCTTCGACGCCGACCCCGTGTGGCGGGGGGCGTTCGCCGCCGTACCGCGCCACCTGTTCGTGCCGTACTACTACGTCGGCGTCGTCGGCGGCTACGAACGCCGGTGGGGCGAGCACCCCGACCGCGTCGCACGCGAGCTGTGGCTGCGCGGCGCGTACGAGGACACCCCGCTCGCGATCCGGCTGCGCGACGGCGAACTGCTCTCCTCCAGCAGCCAGCCCTCCCTCATGGCGCTGATGCTGGCCGGCCTGGACCTCAGGGACGGGCAGCGGGTGCTGGAGATCGGCACCGGGAGCGGGTACAACGCCGCCCTGCTCGCGCACCGGCTCGGCGACGACGACCTGGTCACCACCGTCGACCTCGACCCGGAGATCACCGAGACGGCCCGCCGGCACCTCGACGCCGCCGGACACCACCCGACCGTCGTCACCGGCGACGGCGCGCGCGGAGTGCCCGCACGCGCCCCCTACGACCGGATCATCGCGACCTGCGCCCTGCCGTCCGTACCGCGCGCCTGGCTCGCCCAGTGCCGTCCGGGCGGCCGGATCCTCGCCCCGTTCGCCACCGGCCTGCTCGCGCTCACCGTGCACGACGCCGGGCACGCCGAGGGGCGCTTCCTGCACACGCCCGCCTACTTCGTGCCGCTGCGCGGTACGGGCCGCTCGTGGCCGGAGCCGCAGGACCTGGAGGAGGTGCCGGGCGCGGCCCTGGGCAGCGACCTGTTCCGGTTCCTGCTGGAGCTGACCTCGGGCGCCCTCGGACCGCGGCAGGCGTACGAGCTGTGGGAGAGCGAGGGCAGGCCGCAGCGCGAACGCTACGGCCTGACCGCCGGCGCCGAGGGCGACCGGGCCTGGCTGGACGACCCCCACGGGCCGCACGTCTGGCCGGTGCCCTCGTCCTAGCCGTGCTGTCCGGGGTGTGCTCAGCCCCGGCGGATGGTGATCGTCGTCCAGGCGCCCACGTGGACGCGGTCGCCGTCCTGGAGCGGGACCGGGACGAACGGCTGGATCGGCTCGTCCGAGCCGTTGACCGTCGTGCCGTTCGTCGAGTTCTGGTCGACGACCGCCCAGGTGCCGTCCGGCTGCTGCACCAGTACCGCGTGCTGGTGCGAGACGCCCGGGTCCTCCGGCGGTGTGGACAGATCGATGTCGGGGGTGTCGCCGGTGGAGTGGCGGCGGCGGCCGATGGTGATCTGGTTGCCGGTGAGCTGACGCTGCTGCTCGGGCGAGTACGCGGGCAGGTTCAGGCCCGCGGCCTCGGGGCCGGAGCGGTGCATCATCGCCATGAAGTAGTCACGGTCCGGGCCGATGGTCGCGGTCCAGGTGGCCGGGCCCTGCGGCCGGTGGGGCTGCTGCGGGTAGCCACCGGGTCCGGGAGGTGCCTGGGTACCGCCGCCGCCGGGCTGCGGATAGCCGTAGCCGCCGCCGTGCTGACCGGGTCCGTTGGGACCGCCGTGGCCACCGCCGGGGCCACCAGGGCCGCCGGGACCGCCCGGGCCGCCGTTCGGCGGGGGGATCACCCAGTCGTCGTCACCGCCGCCGAAGGCCGGTCCGCCCGGCTGCGGGTGACCGGTGTCCTGCGGGTACGCGGGCGGGGCCGGCGGTCCGGACTGGAACGCCTGCGGGGCGCCGGGGCCACCCGGGCCGGCTCCGTGGCCACCGGGGCCTCCAGGGCCCCCGTGACCGCCGTGTCCGGGCGGGGGCGGCGGTACCGGTCGCGAGGGGTCGCCGCCGAAGCCGGGCGGGCCCGGCGGGATCGGCTCGGCGGGCCGGTTCACCTGGGAGGGACGCGAGCCCTGGTAGTCGTAGGAGTCACCGCCGCCGTACGACGGTCCGGGCGGCTGCTGCTGGAAGGGCCCGCCCGGGCCGGGGCCGGGTCCCGGGCCGGGGGCCGGCGGGCGCGGGGCGGCCGGGGTGTACGTGGTCGCCGTGTTCGTCAGGAAGTTCCACCGGCACTCCTCGCAGAACGGCGCGCCGCCCTCACGCGGCGTACGGCACTGCGGGCACAGCTCGGACCGGCCGCCGGGGCCGCCGTAGCCGCCGGGGCCACCCGGGCCGCCGGCGGGACCGCCGGGCGGCGGGAAGCCGTAGCCGCCGCCACCGCCGGGCGCGGGGGGCGGGGGAGGAGGTGGGGGCACGGCACCCGCCATGCGGTGACCGCACACCTCGCACCAGTCGTCGGAACCCGACTGGTGTCCGTTCGGGCAGGTCGGCATGTCGGCGCTTCCCCCTCTCCTTGTCCGGCCGGTTCCGGCCGGATTTCTCCAACCCCGAGGGGTCGGGCTCGATTACTTACAGATCACTTCTTCACACGAACGGTCTTGGTCGACCGCGTCTCGAGAGTCATCTCGTCGGCCTCCTCCACCTTCGCCTTCAGTCGCACAGTACCGGTCGCGGCGTCGACGACGTCCACCACCTTCGCAAGCAGTTTCGCAGTATCCGCGTTGCCGGACGCACTCGCGAGCTGAACCGCCCGGCCCAGTTTGGCCGTTGCTCCGTCGATATCGCCCTCTTTGCGTAGATCCAGCCCTTGTTGGATGACCTGTGCCAGTTCGGCCTGCCCGGTGTAGTGGGCGACCTGGGGGTTGATCGACGTCGAGGCGGCCATGTCGTCCGTCCACACGGCCCGCACCAGACCCTGCGCGCCGAGGTTCTGAACACTGCCGTCGGGCTGCGGAATCACCAGCGAGAGCCGGGCCGCCAGCATCTCCCGGCCGATGTTCGCGGGGGGCACCTCCACGCAGACGTGGTAGTCGCGGGACTCGTCACCCCAGGAACCGAGCGGGTAGTCGCCCGCCCGGGGCCCCGACTCGCTGCGCCGGCCGGTGAGTTCCTCGACCGTCGGCGCGACCTGCTTGACGAACTTCACCGTCGTGCCGACCGGGGTCCACAGCCGCAGTGAGACGTCCGCGACCTCCTTGCCCATCGCCGTCTCCATCATCCGCGTGAAGTCCGCGGCGAGACCGGCCGGGTCGGCGACGATGTCGGCGGTGCCGAGGAGCGCGGAGGCGACGCCTGTGACTTCTTTCACTTCCCAGTCGGTGCCCACACCGCGGGCGTCGCAGGTGAACCGCCCCGCGCAGGCGTCCAGGGCCGCCTTCAGGTCCTCCGGCGACTCGTGCTCGTTGCGGCCGTCGGTGAGCAGGATGCCGTGCCGGATCGCCACGTCCGCCGCCGCCAGCAGCCGGTCGGCCAGCCGCAGCCAGGTGCCGATCGCCGTACCGCCGCCCGCGCTCAGCTTCCGCAGGGCCTGCTTGGCCTCCTCGCGGGTGGCGGCGTCGGCGACCGCCAGGCCGCCACCCCCCGGATAGACCTCCTTGGCCACGTGCGTGCCGCCGACCACGGCGAAGTGCACGCCGTCCCGCAGGGCGTCGATCGCGGCGGCCGTGGCGTCGCGGGCGTTGCGCATCTTGGTCGGCGGGTAGTCCATCGAGCCCGAGCAGTCGACCATGAGCACCACCGCCGCCGACGGCCCCTGACCCGGCGAGTAGAGGTGGGGTGCCGTCACCGCGCTGCCGACGGTGCCGCCGCCGGTCGCCGTCACCGTCACGATGGCGTTGACCTCGCGGCCGCCCTCCGGCAGGTACTCGTTCTGGTACACGTCCACCGAGAACTGCGGCACGTTCGATTTCGACAAGATGGCCATGCCTGTTCGATCCCCCTCGGGTGCCCCGGCGGCGCGGGGCGACGACGGATGGCGGACCGGTCCCCTCCGGTCCGTCGAGGCTTCCCCGCGAGAGCCCGTGAGGGTCTCCCGTACGCGGCCTCAGGCCGATCCTGCCCCCTGGGGGACGGCCGGGAACGGCACGAGGGCCACTGTTACGTTGTCGTGGCCACCGCCGTCGAGGGCGTGACCGACCAGCACCCGGGCCCCGTGCAGCGGGCGCGCGGCGGCGTCGGCGGGGACGGCCGCGGCCATGTCGTCGGCCGACTCCGCGTAGTTCCACAGACCGTCCGTGCAGACCACGACCACTCCCGGCCGGTCCGGCTTGAAGGACGCGGTGTGCGGCTCCAGTTCGTAGGCGTCGGCGCCGAGCCAGCCCGTGATCGCGTGCGCCCGGTGGTCGGCGTACGCCTCGGCCTCGCCCATCAGGCCCGCGGCGACCATCTGCGCGGCCCACGAGTCGTCCTCGGTGAGCCGGGCGGTGGGCGCGGAGCGGTCCACCGGCACCCAGTAGGCGCGGCTGTCGCCGACCCAGCCGACCACCAGCAGCCCGGCCGTCACCACCGCGCCGACGATGGTGCACGCCGGGGCGTTCTGGTGCGCGTCGTGCTCACGGGCGGCCGCGGCCGGTTCGCCGGCCAGCGCGTTGACCGCGTCGGAGGCGGCGATGATCGCGTCGTGCATCGCCTGCTGCGGATGCGTACCGCGCGGCAGGGCCGCCAGCAGGGATTCGGTGGCCGCGCGGGAGGCGGCCATGGACGCCTCGTCGGGGCGGGTCGCCGAGGAGACGCCGTCACAGACGATCGCCACGGAGACGGGTGAACCGTCGGGCAGCGTCGTGGTGCCGATGCCGAAGGCGTCCTCGTTGCGGTGGTGGCGCAGTCCGCGGTCGCTGACCGCGGCCAGGGGCCCGCATTCCTGTTCCATGTGGTCCCGTTCGCGCGGCTGGGCGTGGCCGCAGTTCTCGCAGTAGCCGTCATCGTCCACCCTGCCCGCACGGCAGGCCACGCACACCGCCGGGCCGGCGGCGGGCTGCCGCTCCGGTTCCGCGGTCACCCGCGGGTCGGGCGCCTGGAGCGGGTACTCCTCGGGCTGTGCGGGCTGTGCGGGCTGCCGGGCACTGTCGCCGCCGCCCTGCGGGGCGGGGGCGGGTACGTGGGACGCGTGGGACGCGTCCGGCTGCGCGCGGTGGTCGAGGCGCACACCGGACGACGGGGCCGGGACGGGCGCTTGGGCCGGGGCCGGTACCGGCGGTACGAGCGGTGGGGGTGGGGGTACGGGACTGCCGCCGGACAGCGGGGAGCCGTCCGAGTTCGTGCCGGGCACGTCCGTGGGCTGGTGGGTCGGGGGGCCGTCGACGGAGCCGTCCGGGCCGGGCGCGGGCCACGCCGGGGCCGCGGGCGGGGCCGACGGCGGCCGGGGGCGCGTACGGTCCGCCGGCGCCTGGGGCGGCACCGCACCGTTCAGGGTGATCGTCGGCTCGTCCTGCGGGCGCGCGGGAACCGCGGACAGGTCGTATCCGCACGCACCGCAGAAACGATCACCCGACTCGAGGGGTTCCTCGCAGCTCGGGCATTTCGACAGAGCGGCCGGCTGAGGCATCTGCGACATCAACTACACCCACGTCCGGGGGCGGTAACGATTGGCACGTTCCACCAGGTCGATCCTCTCCTCGCCGCTGCGCGCCAGCCGGGCCAGCGTGCGGTACGAACGCTCCAGGCCGAAGCGCAGGCCCCGTTCGTCCAGGCCGCTGCCGAGCAGCGTCCGTCCCCCGGCGGCGGGAGGGGCGGAACCCTGGCCCCCGGAGAGTACCCAGTCCAGCCCGCAGCCGAGGACCTCGGCCGACAGCGACTCGCGCCGCGCCGGATCCAGACCGTACGCCTCCAGGGCCTCGACCTGCCCCGCGGCGGCGGCCAGATCGTCCAGGAACGTCAGATCGCCGGGCGTGGCCGCGCGTCCCCGCAGCCGTGCCCGCACCGCCGCCACCCGGGCGGCCGTGTAGTGGATCGAGGACTCCGGCACCGACTCCAGCGTCCGTACGGCGCCGTGCCGGTCCCCGGCCGCCAGGCGCACCCGGGCCAGCCCGAACGCGGCACTCACATAGCTCGGGTCGGTCGCCCACACCAGGCGGTAGTACTCGGCCGCGTTGTCCAACTGGCCCAGCACCTCCGCGCACAGGCCGAGCGCCAGCTTGGGCGCGATCTCACCCGGGAAGGCGTCGTAGATCGCGTCGAAGGCGAGCGCGGCGCCCTCGTGGTCGCCGGTGACGAGCGCGGCCACGCCCCGGTACCAGACCACCCGCCAGTCGTCCGGATCCTGCTCCTCCAGCGCGCGCAGCGCCTCCAGGGCGGTGGCCCGCTCACCGGTCTCCAGCCGGGCCCGGATCTCGCGCAGCCGGGTCTCGGCGGACGGGGCGGGCGCCGCGGCCAGCGCGTTGATCAGCTCGCCCGGCGCGGACGTCAGCAGGCCTGCCAGGAAACCGGCGTTGGGGTCGGCCGGATCGACGTGCGGCACCGGGAGCGCGAGGGCCGCGGGGGCGCAGTCGACGGGTCTGACGAGGGCCGACGGGGGAGCGGTGGGAGCGGCGGGAGAGGCGGGAGCGGCCGGGGCGCCGCCCGCAGGGGGGAGCGCGGGCCGTCCGCGGCGGGGACGGGGCGTCCGGCTGCCCAGGCGGGACACCTCCCCGTTCAGGGCCGGGAACAACTCCGTGTCCGTCACCCTCAGTTCCGGGCCGAACAGCGTGGACAGCGCCGGGCGGGCGCGGCCCGACTGGAGCGAGACCACCTCGCGCAGCACACCCGTCAGCTGCTCCGTCATCTCCTGCGCGGAGGCGAACCTGCGCGCCGGATCCGGATCGGTGGCGCGCACCAGCAGCCGGTAGAACGACTCGTACTGCCGGAACACCTCGATGCTGTCCGGGTCCGGCAGCGAGTCCACGAACACGTTCGTGTACCCCTGGAAGTCGAACGTGAGGACCGCGAGCGTACGCGCCACCGTGTACAGGTCGGACGCCACCGACGGGCCCGCCTCGGCGACCTCCGGCGCCTGGTAGCCGACCGTGCCGTAGATGGCCGACTCGTCGTCGTCCATCCGGCGCACCGCGCCCATGTCGATCAGCTTCAGCTGGTCCTCGGTCTGGATCGCGTTGTCGACCTTGAAGTCGCAGTACAGCAGGTTCCGGCTGTGCAGATGACCGAGCGCCTCCAGCGCCTCGATGCCGTACGCGCACGCCTGCTCCACCGGCAGCGGGTCACGTCTGCCCTCCGGTGTGCGGCGGGCGTTGGCGATCTCCTTCAGCGACTTGCCGCCCAGGTACTCCATGACGATGTAGCCGTCGAGGGAGCCCGTACGCTGGTCCAGGTGCTCCACGAAGTTGTAGATCCGCACGATGTTGGCGTGCTCGATCTCCGCGAGGAAGCGCCGCTCGGAGATGGCCGCCGCCATCGCGTCCTGGTCGCCGGTGTCCAGCAGGCCCTTGAGGACCACCCAGCGGTCCGACACCGCCCGGTCCACGGCGAGGTAGATCCAGCCCAGTCCGCCGTGCGCCAGACACCCGACCACCTCGTACTGGCCGTGCACCACGTCCCCGGAACGCAGCTTCGGCACGAACGAGTACGGGTGACCGCACTTGGTGCAGAACCCCTCCGTACGCCCCGGCCGGCCGCTGCGGGCCCGGCCCACCGGCGCACCGCAGTCCGAACGCGAACAGAACCGCTTCCGCTCGGGCACCTCCGGATCGTCCAGCACCATCGTGCGCGGATCGGGGCGCGGGATCGGCGGCACCTGGACCAGCCCGGCACCGAGCCGGCCCCGGCCGGAGGAGCCCGTGCCCGCGCCGGAACTGCGCACCGACACCGAGCGGCCCGAGGCCCGGCCCGAGAGCGAACGCGAGAGCCGCCCGGAGACCGAGCGACGGGACTTCGACGACTGCGACGACGTGCGTGAACTGCGGCTGCTGCCCGAGCTGTTGCCGGCGGAGCTCTTGCTGCCCGACGAGCCGCGCGAGCCGCGTGAGCCGCGTGAGCCGTGCGAGTCGCGGCCGCCCGCCGTGATGCCGGTCGGGGGCGAGCCGACCATGCCCGTCGGCGACACCACCGGGGCGAGGCCGCACGTGTCGCAGTACAGCTCGCCGCCGCCGACGTCCTCGTAGGTGCCGTCGCAGTCGGGGCGCTGACAGGCGCGTGGGGCGGGGTCCGTTCCGGCCGCCCCGGGCCCCTGGTTCTCCGGCTCGCTCATGACGCTGCCTCCCCCTGCTCGCTCATGTGCCCCGGCCCCCTCCGGTGCTCGCTCATGCGCCCGGCCCCCTCCGGTCGTCGGGCCCGCCCTGGCCCGGCACCCGGGGGGTGCCGCCGATGCCGCCGAGCAGTTCCGCGGCCGTCTGCTGGTAGCGCAGCACCGCCTGCTCGGCGGCGCGCAGATCGCAGGGCGCGCTCCACAGCATGCGGCGCGCCTTCTCGTACCGCTCCACCAGCAGGGAGTCCTCCGCGAGACCGTGCCGGGCCACCTTCGCCCGGTACGCGTCCAGCCGGCCGCGCAGCTCCGCACGGACCGCCAGCGGTGCCGTCACCGCCGTCAACGACTCACGGGCGCGCAGCAGTTCGTCCTCCGCCTTCTGCTCCAGCGACTCCAGCAGCGGGGACAGACGGTGCCACTGGGCGTGCCGGCGGTACTCGGCCGCCGTCGACAACTGCTCCTGCAGTATCGTCGGCGGCCCGCTGACCACCGGCACCTCCGTCGCCGCGATCTTCGCCAGCACCTCGCCCCGCGCGGTGCGCGCCTCGGCGAGCGTACGGTCGGCGCGGGACAGCACGTCACGCAGCCGCACGATTCTCTTCTCGGCGTCCTGGCGCACCGTCAACACCGCGTCGATCTCCCGGCGTACGTCCTCCAGCGCCCGTGCCTCGCGGTCGTAGACCGTGGTGTCGGGTCTGCCGCCGCCCGGTGCCGAACTGCCCTCCGCCGGCTTCCAGAACGCCAGCGGATCGGACACCACCCGCTCGCGCAGCCTCGTCAGCGTGCGGGTGATCCGCTCCAGGTCGTCGCCCGCCGGATGCTCCCCCGGGCGCACCCCGACCGAGTGCGCGAGCCTGCTCGTGCGCTGCAGCTCGGCCGCCAGCAGATCGATCCGGGCGGGCAGCGCCGACCACACCGCGTCCGCGGCCACCACCATGTCCAGCGAGGCCGCGTACAGCTCGTTCATCCGGTCGACGAGGGTCACCAGCGAGTAGCGCTCGCTGAGCCTGCCGGGGAGGCCGCCGTGCGGGGTGGGCGCGTGCGCCGTCGCCGACGCGCCGCCGGCCACCGTCACCGACTCGCCGCGCAGCAGCTCCGTCAGCTCCACCAGGTCCTCCCGGCTGGACCAGCGGCGGCGGGAGCGGATGTCCCGCGCGGTGCGCAACGCGCCCGTGTACGCGTCGAAGTAGGTCCACAGCAGCGTGATCGACGCCTCCGTGGCCGCCCAGCGTTCGGCGGTCACGCCGGTGAGCTCCGCGCCCTCCAGGAGTCTTCGGCCCGCGTGGTCCTGCAGGGCGAGGAGCGAGGTCTCGATCGCCTCGTGCTCCGCGCCCAGCCGCGCCAGCGCACGGTCCACCTCGTCCCGGTCCAGTACCGGCCCGGTGGGATCCGTGTCGGCCATCGATCACCTTTCGCTGCGGGGGTGTTGAGTGTTGGGTGTTGGGTGGTTTGTGGTTTGTGGTTTGTCGGTTGTGGTCCGGGGGTGGGGCGGGTGGTCAGCTTGTGCGCAGGTACTGGGGGGCCGGGGGCTTCGAGGCGGTGGGGTCCTGGCCCAGTGTGGCCGAGAGCCAGTCCGCGTACGAGGACTCCCAGCCGCCGGCGGTGTCCTCACGGAAGTCCACGAGGATCTGGTTGACCCGGCGGACCAAATCGTCCGCGTCCTTCTTCATCGCCACGCCGTAGTACTCGGTCGTGAAGGCGCCGCCCTTGAGTTCCACCGTCGGATCCTGCGCGGCCTGGCTGGCCGCGAGCGCGCCGTCCGTGACCACCGCGTCCACCTCACCGAGCTGCAGCCGCACCAGGCAGTCCAGCTGGTTGGGGACCGTCGTGCGGATGTCGGCCGACTCCGGGAGCCGGCCCGCCTCCTTGTCCGCCTCCAGCGTCGAGTACGCCGTGGAGCCCGCCGCCGTGCATATCTCCTGGCCCGCCAGGGACTTGTCGTACCCCGTGATCGGCGAGGACTTCGGCGCCAGCACCTGCTGGCCCGTCTTGAAGTACGGCGCGGAGAACGCCACGTCCTGGATGCGCGCGCAGTTGATCGTCATCGTGCGGACGACCATGTCGACCCGGCCGGCCTGGATCGCCGGGATACGCTGGTCGGTGGGGATCGCCTTGAACTGGACCGCGTTCCGGTCACCGAGTATCTCCTCGGCGATGCGGTGCACCAAGTCGATGTCGAAACCCTCGAGTTTGCCGCTCACGCCGCTGTTGGGGTCCCGATAGCCCCAGCGGTAGCTGTTCTGGTCCACCCCGACGATCAGCTTGCGCTTCTCCCCCTGCCGGCTCTTGATCGCCTCGATCGTGGGACCGTCGGCGCCTGCGGGGGGCAAGGTCTGCTTCTCCGGAGCCGTGCACTCCTCGTCCGCCTCCGCCCGTTCGGCGTGCGAGACGGACTCGCCGGTGGTCTTCGCCGGGCCGCGCCCCTGCGATCCGGTGCAGGTCAGGACGAGGGCGAAGACCAGTGCCAGGGCGCATGCCGTCGCCATCGCGCCCACTCCGCCCCAGCCCCTCAGGCGGGCCCGCAGACGTGCTGCGGTCATCCTTGTCGCCTCCTTCGGGTCCGGCATGCGCGTCCTCATCGGTACTCCGACAGCCTGCGGCCGATGCCCAGCACCGCGCCGGCCGCGCCCAGCACCGCGAGGACCGCCGCGCCGAGCGGCAGGCCCGTCAGCGCGTCCCTGCCGTCGCCGGCCGCCTGCCTGAACTCCGTCTCCTCGTGCGCCAGCGCCGTGGCCAGGTTCTCGTCGACGCCGTCGAAGCACTCGCCCGTCGCGCCCTCGGCGCCGATCACCATGTCCAGCGCCTGCTGGTAGTTGCCGTTCTCGTCCTGCTCCCGCGCGGCCGCGTGACGCTTCTTCCACTCGGTCATGTTGCTCACCGCCGACGTGACCGGCTTCGTGCCGCTGTCGTCGTCCGCGAGCCGCTCGGCGCGGGCCAGTCCCTTCGCCAAGGTGTCCATGTCGCGGCCGAAGTCGTAGTCGTACGCGTCGAACGTCTCCTCGCCGACCTTCGTCGTCTCCGCGCCGCGCGCCACCAGGGTGAGGTTCTCGTTGCCCCTCGCCTTCAGCGAGGCGATGCGGGCGTCGTGCAGGACGTTGAGCGAGCGGACGCCGTGGTCGTAGGAGTCGTCGAGGTTCGAGCGGGCGAGGGTGTGGCCGGCCGTCAGCCACAGCAGGACGACGGCGGCCGTCGCCGTCGCCGCCACCAGGCCGTGGTTGAGTACGCGGTTGGTGCGCAGGTAGCTGCGGCGCTGGGCCCAGGCGAGCGCGGCGAGAGCGATGACGCCGAGGGCGATCGCGGGCCAGGGGTAGGGGGTCGCGTCCGCGTAGTCCGAGCGCAGGCGCCGGTTCTCCGAGGTGTAGAGCTCCTCCGCCGCCGGGAGCATCTCCTTCTGCATCTTCTCGTTCGCGTACCGCAGGTAGGCGCCGCCCACGGGGTAGCCCTGGCGGTTGTAGGTGCGGGCGCGCTCCACCAGGCCCTTGTACTCGGGGAGCAGGCGGTTGAGCTCGGCGATCGTCTCCGCCGAGGACGAACCGGGAGCCGAGTTGGCCGCGGCGTTGACGAGTTTGGCGGCGGCGGTGCGGATGTCGTTCTCGTAGCGGTCCCTCGACGCGGCGGTCTCCTGACCGCCCGCCAGGAAGCCGCTGGACGCGGCGGTGTTCGCGTCCGCGAGGGAGCGGTAGATGTCGGCGGCGTCCGAGGTGAGAGGCTGGCTGCGGGTGAGGACGTCGTCCGCGGCGGCGGCACGGTCGGTCATCTGCCAGGCCGTCACCGCGCCGAACGCGAGGACGAGGGCGGCCAGGAGCGCGCCGATGATGCGGAGCCGGCCGGGTTCGGTGGTGGCTGCCTTGCGGAGGCGGTCCACGCCCTCGGCGAAGGCGGTACGGCGTGGCTCCGGGGGTGGTGGTGCGGTGGTCGCGGGGGTGCGCTGCGGTGGGACCGCCGGCAGCGTGGGCACGGCCTTGCCCGGTGGTGCCGTGCTGTGCGGTGTGTGTGTCACCTGACCTCCCCCATGGTCATCCCTCCGCGGCAAGTATCGCCGCCGGGACTGACATATGCACCGGCCTTGGCACGATCTTGATCCGATTGCGGCCCGATTGCCGGAAATTCCGTGCTGGCGGGCCGATCCCTGCCCAGGAACACGCCCGGGAATTCTGTTCGGTTCCGGGGGTGTGTGCGGGTGCGGGTGGGTGGTCGTATGCCTGCGGCGCCGCTGTCCCTTCGGTGGGGGTGCGCGTAGCGCCTGCGGTGGGTGGGTGGGTCGGTGCCGGGTCGGGGGTGGCCGTCCTCGGACTGGCGCGGAATAGGCCGGCTGGATGGGGTTCGGGGCGCGGACGCGCCAGTCGCTGCGGGCGGCCACCCCCGCCCCGTCCCCTTCCCGCCGTACGCGCCTGCGGGCAGCCCGCCGCTCTCCGCGGGCAGTCGTGCCGCAGGGCGGCACGGGTGGGCGCGACGGCACCCCGCTCGCGCCGGGCTGCGCGGACACCCCCCGGCCCACACCCACGCCGGGCACCGTGCAAGTACCGGGTTGCGCAACCCGCGCCAACGCCGGGGCACCGTGCAAGTGCCGGGTTGCACAACCCGCCCCCGGCCCACCCGGGCGATCCCGAACAGTTAACCCTCGTAATGCGAGCGCAGGCGTTCGTGTGCCGGCGCCGGTGCTGCCAAAGCGTCCAGGCCCAACAGCCCCGCCCCCAGCACAGGACTCACCGCGACCACCCGAGGCACCGCCTTCGGCGCCCGCTCCGCGAGCAACGCGTGGATGCGGTCGTTCAGCAGGGCGTGCCCCGCCGCCAGCACCCCCCCACCCAGCACCACCGGTGTCTCCTCGTCCAGCAGGGACAGCCGCGTCAGCGCGACCACCGCCATCGTCACGATCTCCTCCGCCTGCCGGCCGACGATCGCCCGCGCGACCCCGTCACCTGCCGCCGCCGTGGCGAACAGGACCGGGGTCAACTCGTGCCGCCGGGCGGGCGGTACGTGTTCCAGGTGCAGCGCCTCGATCAGTTCGGGCATGCCGGACAGCCCGAAGTGCGCCGGCAGCGTGACGGTCAGCGTCGTCGGCTGCCCGCGCCCGTCCCACGCCCGGGCGGCATGCCACAGCGCCTCCTCCGCCAGCGCCCAACCCCCGCCCCAGTCCCCGGAGATGCGCCCGATCGCCGAGAAGCGCGCCGTGCGTCCGTCGGGGCGCATGCCCACGCAGTTGATGCCCGCGCCGCAGACGACGGCCACCCCCCGCGGCTCGTCCACTCCCGCGCGCAGGATCGCGAACGTGTCGTTGCGCACCTCGACGGTCCCGCCCCAGCCGCACGCGGTCAGTGCCGCCGCCAGCTGTTCCTCCTCCACCGGGAGGTCGGCGTTGGCCAGGCAGGCCGAGACGTGGGCGACGGTGGGTGTTCCGGCGGTGGTCAGGGCCTGCGCGACGGTCGTCCTGAGCGTGCTCATCGCCGTGTCCAGGCCCACCGCCGGCGGGCGGAAGCCCTCCCCTCGGGCCGCCGCCAGCACCGTTCCGTCGTGCGCGACCACCGCCACGTCCGTCTTGCTGTTGCCCGCGTCGATGGCGAGGACGCCTGCGGTCAGGCCCACGTGAGGTGCTCCCGGTTGTGTGCGACGAGGTCGTCGGTGAGGCGTTCGGCGTACTCGTACTGGCCGATGAGGGGATGGGCGAGCAGGGCGCGGAAGACCCGGTCCCGGGTGCCGTGCAGGGCCGCCTCCAGTGCCAGGTCCTCGTAGGCCGTGACGCCTGCCATGAGGCCCGCGAAGAGGGGGTCGACGGGGGGTACGGGGAGGGGTGCCGCGCCCTTGGGGCCCACCGCCGCCTGGACCTCGATGACCGCGTCGTCGGGGAGGAAGGGGAGCGTGCCGTGGTTGTACGTGTTGACCACCTGGTAGGGGGATCCGGCGCCCCGGAGCAGGGACGCCGCCAGGTCCACCGCCGCCTCGGAGTAGTAGGCGCCGCCGCGCTGGGACAGCAGGGCCGGCTTCTCGTCGAGGGCCGGGTCGGCGTACAGGGTCAGGAGGCGGCGTTCCATGTCGGCCACCTCGGCGGCCCGGGAGGGCTTGGTGCGCTGTTCCCGTACGACCTCGTCGTGCGCGTAGAAGTAGCGCAGGTAGTAGGACGGGATGACGCCCAGGCGGTCCAGGAGGGGGCGGGGGAGGCGGAGGTCGGCGGCGATCGTCTCCCCGTGGGCGGAGAGGAGGTGGGGGAGGACGTCCTCGCCCTCCGGGCCGCCGCCCCGGCGTACCGCCGTCTCCCAGGTGAGGTGGTTGAGCCCCACGTGGTCCAGGTGGACGTCGGCCGGGTCGGTGTCCAGCAGCGCCGCGAACTTGCGTTGGAGGCCGATGGCCACGTTGCACAGGCCCAGTGCCTTGTGGCCCGCCTGGAGCAGGGCCCGGGTGACGATGCCGACCGGGTTGGTGAAGTCGATGATCCAGGCGTCGGGGCTGGCCCGGCGGACGCGGTCGGCGATGTCCAGCACCACCGGCACCGTGCGCAGGGCCTTGGCGAGACCGCCGGCGCCGGTGGTCTCCTGGCCGACGCAGCCGCAGTCCAGGGGCCAGGTCTCGTCCTGTTGGCGGGCCGCCTGGCCGCCCACCCGCAGCTGGAGCAGGACCGCGTCCGCGCCGGCCACCGCCGCGTCGAGGTCGGTGGTGGTGGTGATGGTGCCGGGGTGGCCCTGGCGGGCGAAGATGCGGCGGGACAACGCGCCGATCAGGTCGAGGCGTTCGGTCGCCGGGTCGGTGAGGACCAGTTCGGTGAGGGGCAGGGTGTCCCTCAACCGGGCGAAGCCGTCGATGAGTTCGGGGGTGTAGGTCGAACCTCCGCCGACCACGGTGAGTTTCATAGTCATCCCTTTACTCCGGTGAGGGTGACGCCCTCGACGAACGCCTTCTGGGCGAAGAAGAACACGAGGATCACGGGTGCCATGACGAGCACCGTCGCCGCCATGGTCAGGTTCCAGTCGGTGTGGTGGGCGCCCTTGAAGGACTCCAGGCCGTAGGAGAGGGTCCATGCGCCCGGGTTCTCCGAAGCGTAGATCTGCGGGCCGAAGTAGTCGTTCCAGGCGTAGAAGAACTGGAAGAGGGCGACGGCCGCTATGCCGGGTCTGGCCATGGGGAGTACGACCCTGAGGAGGGTGCGGAGTTCGCCGCAGCCGTCGACGCGGGCCGCGTCCAGGTACTCGTCGGGGATGGTGAGGAGGAACTGGCGCAGCAGGAAGATGGAGAAGGCGTCGCCGAACGCCATCGGGATGATGAGGGGCCAGAGGGTGCCGGAGAGGTCCAGCTGCTTCGCCCAGAACAGGTACATCGGGATGATGACGACCTGCGGGGGCAGCATCATCATCGAGATCACCAGCATCACCGAGACGTTCCGGCCCCGGAAGCGGAACTTGGCGAGCGCGTAGGCGACGGGCAGTGAGGACACCACCGTGAGGACGGTGCCGAGTCCCGCGTACAGCAGAGTGTTGCGCCACCAGGTGAGGAAGCCGGGGGTGTCCCACACCCTGCGGTAGTTGTCCCACACCCAGGTGTCCGGGACCAGGTCGCGGGTGAGTGCCTGCTGGTCGCTCATGAGCGAGGTGAGCAGCACGAAGAGGAACGGCAGGGTGAAGAACAGCGCGGCCGCCACACCGAGGGCGTGGACGCCGATCCATTCCAGTACCGCCCTGCGGCGGGCCGTACGGTGTGCCGGTGGCGGTGCCGTCCGGGACGGTACGGGCTTGTCCAGAAGCCGGGTCATCGGTCACCTGCCTGGATCAGCCCGCCGCGACGGCGCATCAGCAGGGCTGTGAAGGCCATCGAGAGGGCGAACAGGACCAGGGCCACCACGCAGGCCGCGCCGTAGTCGAAGCGCTGGAAGCCGAGGTTGTAGACGAGTTGGGGGAGGGTGAGGGTCGACTTGTCCGGGTAGCCCGGTTCGAACTGCTGGCCGGAGCCGCCGATGACTCCTGAGGCGACCTTTCCGGCCACCAGGGGCTGGGTGTAGTACTGCATCGTCTGGATCACGCCCGTGACCACGGCGAACAGCACGATGGGGGAGATGTTGGGGAGGGTGACGAAGCGGAAGCGCTGCCAGGGGGACGCCCCGTCCAGTGCGGCCGCCTCGTACTGCTCCTTCGGCACGTCCAGCAGGGCCGCCATGAAGATGACCATCAGGTCGCCGACGCCCCAGAGGGCGAGCGCCGTCAGGGCCGGCTTGGACCAGGTGGCGTCGGTGAACCAGCCGGGGGCCGGCAGGCCCAGTCCCTCCAGTACGGAGTTGACCGGGCCCGTGCCGGGGTTGAGGAGGAAGACGAAGGCCAGGGTCGCGGCCACCGGTGGGGCCAGGTAGGGGAGGTAGAAGAGGGTGCGGAAGGCGCCCGTGGCCGTTCTGATCCTGGTGATGAGGAGGCCGACGCCGAGGCCGAACACGACCCGGCAGGTCACCATCACCAGGACCAGCCAGAGGGTGTTGCGCAGGGCCGGCCAGAACATCGGGTAGTCCTGGAAGACGTACGTCCAGTTGCCGGGTCCCCGGAACTCCGGGACGCCGAAACCGTCGTACTTCATGAAGGAGAAGTACACGGTGGAGATCAGCGGGTAGGCGAAGAAGACGCCGAAGCCGATGAGCCACGGGGAGAGGAAGGCGAGCGTCCGGAGCGCCGAGGCGCGGTGCTTCGTACGGAGCGTGGCCGTGGACATGGACCGCTACTTCGCCTGCTCGATGTCCCGGTCGATCTGCTCGGCGGTCTTCTCCAGGCCCGCCTTCAGGTCCTTCGCCTTCCCCGACTCGTACTGGTAGCCGAAGTCCTGGAGCGTCAGCTGGTACGTCGAGCCGTTGACGGAGGCCGGCGGGGTGTTGGACCCGGGGTGCTGGGCGATGTCCAGGAACGTCTTGAAGGCCGGGTCCGTCTTCAGGTCGGGTGACTTCAGGGCCGCGAAGGTGGAGGGCACGTTGCGGATGCCGTTGGCGAAGGAGACGACGGCCTCGGTGTCGGTCGTCATGTACTTCACCAGTTCCCACGCGGCGTTCTGCTTCTCGCTCTGCGGGGCGATGCCCATGATCGTGCCGGAGAGGAAGCCCTTGCCGTACTCGTCGGCCTCGTCGTCGGCGACCGGCAGGGGCGCGGTGCCGATCTCGAAGTCCACGCCGGCGTCCTTCGCCATGCCCAGGCGCCACTCGCCGTCGAGCTGCATGGCCACCTGACCGGTGTGGAAGGGGTGCTTGGCGCCCCACTCGTCGCCGAAGGTGTTGCGGTACTTCTCCAGCTTGGCGAAGCCGCCGAGGTCGTCGACGAGCTTCTTCTGGTACGTGAACATCTCGGCGAACGCGGGGTCCTTGGCGATGTTCGACTTGCCGTCGGCGTCGAAGTAGGCGTGGTCCCACTGGGACATGTAGTGGCCGACGACCGTCTCGTAGCCGTGGTAGTTCGGCATGAAGCCGAGCTGGTCGTAGGTGTCGCCCTTCGGCTTGGTGAGCTTCTTGGCCGTCTCGGCGAACTCCGTCCAGGTCTTGGGGGGTTGTGTGATGCCCGCCGCCTCGAAGGCGTCCTTGTTGTAGTAGAGGCCGTAGGCGTCGCCGAGCAGGGGGAGGGCGCAGCGGGTGCCCTCGAACTGGGTGTAGTCCAGCATCGGTTTCGGGATCATCGCCTCCAGGTCGAGCTTCGACTTCTCGATGAAGGGCTTCAGGTCGAGGAAGGCGCCCGAGGAGCAGAACTTGCCGATGTTGGACGTGGTGAAGGAGGAGACCACGTCGGGGCCCTTCGAACCGCCCGCGCGCAGGGCCTGGTTGAGCTTGTCGTCGTTGATGTTGCCGACGACCTCGACCTTGATGTTGGGGTGGGCCTTCTCGAAGCGGTCCACGTTCTCCTGGACCGCCTTCACCTCGGCCGGCGCGCTCCAGCCGTGCCAGAAGGTGATGGTCGTCCGGGCGTTCGGGTCGTCCGTGGCACCGGATCCGGACTGGCCGGTGCAGGCCGTGGTGAGCAGGGCGAGGGAGGCGGTGGTGGCCAGCGCGAGCGTCGCTTTTCTGGATATTCCGGGCATGACGGTGCTCCCTGGGGCAAGGGGGTGGGAGGGGAAGGGGGAACGGAAGGGTCAGCGGGAGGTGTCGAAGACCTCGTCGCGGGTGGTCGCCAGCGCGCTCTCCAGCGCGCCGCGCAGCACCGGGTGTTCACGGACGTCGCCCACGACGAGCCGGGGGCGGGGGGCGGCCAGTTCTTCCAGTTCGGCCTGGATCAGGGCGCGCAGCACCTCGCCGCCGGAGGTGAGGCCGGTGCCGCTGAGGACGACGAGTTCGGGGTCGAGGACGGAGACGAGGGAGGCCAGACCGGTGGCCAGCCGGGTGGCGTAGGTCTTCAGGAGGCGGTGGTGGGGGCCGTCGTCGGCCGGGGACGCCGCCGCGCGTGCGAGGAGGGCGGCCGCCTGTTCGGTGTACGGGACCTGCGGGATGTCCTCGATGCCCAGCTCCCGGGCGAGTCCCGGGACGGCCTGGGAGCCGGCCAGTTCCTGGAAGCCGCCGCTGTTGGCCCGGGTGACCTGGCGGACCAGGGGGGTGCCCGGCACCGGGAGGAAGCCGACCTCGCCCGCGCCGCCGGTCCAGCCCCGGTGCAGCCGCCCGCCGAGCACCAGGGCGGCGCCCAGACCCTCCTGGTTCCACAGCAGCACGAAGTCGGTGTGGTCGCGGGCCGCGCCGAGCCGCTGCTCGGCCAGGGCGACCAGGTTGACGTCGTTCTCGTACTCGAACGGCATCGGCAGCGCGGCGGCCAGTTCGTCGAGCAGGGCCGGGGAGTGCCAGCCGGGGAGGTGGGAGGCGTAGCGCAGCCGGCCGGTGTTCGGGTCGAAGGCGCCCGGTGTCCCTATGACCAGGCGGTGGATGTCGGAGCGGGACAGTCCCGCCGCCTTCAC
Organism: Streptomyces sp. NPDC030893; assembly: GCF_055571535.1. NCBI lineage: Bacteria > Bacillati > Actinomycetota > Actinomycetes > Kitasatosporales > Streptomycetaceae > Streptomyces > Streptomyces sp. NPDC030893. Next base: position 370,590 of record NZ_JBVIFC010000001.1, read on the forward strand.
CGCGCCGTCCAGGGCGTCGGTGACCTGCTGGACGACGGGGACCGCGGGGCGGCGGCCGGGGGTGGGCAGTTCGTACCGGCCGACCGTGCGGCCGGTGATGTCGGCGACGGCGGCGCGGATCCGTTCGGGAGTGACGTCGAGCCCGGCCGCGTGCGCGGCGGCCGGGTTGACCTCGTACAGCTGGGCGTTGGGGCCGGGGCGGCCCTCGGTGGTGCCGGTGGCGAGGACCAGTCCGGCCGCTTCCAGACGGGCCAGGAGCTGGGAGGCGGTCGGCTTGGACAGGCCGGTGAGCTTGCCGATCCGGGTGCGGGACAGCGGGCCGTGCGCCAGCAGGAGGTCCAGGGCGGTGCGGTCGTTCATGGCGCGCAGCACACGCGGGGTGCCCGGCGTACCGGCGGTTCCTGCCATGACGTGCGACACCTGCCCTTCTTCGGCTGCCCAGCTTCTCAGCGGCCGGCGGGAGACGTCCATCCGGGCCGCCTCGCCGATCACTGTTAGGAAAGTTTCCTGTCGGACGCTGGGAACGTAAGCCCGGTGCGGAGGGGGCGTCAAGGGGAGGCACGGAAAAGGGCGGCACCCGGGGAGTTCCGGGTACCGCCCTGGGGGGCCGGTGAGGAGGGCCTACTTCGTGATGGTCGGCGGGGGCAGCGGGGACGCGGCGATCGACTGCGGGGAGACCGTGCTCGCGTAGGCGGACGGGGCCGCCATACCGGCCGTCGGATCGGCGGCCGGCGCGTCCTCCAGGGCCGTGGCACCGCCGACGATACGGATCCCCGTCGCGTCGAAGGCGCGCTTGATCCGCCAGCGCAGCTCCCGCTCCACGGTCAGGGACTTGCCCGGCATGGTCTTCGCCGAGACCCGGACCACCATCGAGTCCAGCAGCACCGAGTCCAGGCCGAGCACCTCGATCGGGCTCCACAGGAGCTCGTTCCAGGGCTCCTCCTTGCCCATCTTCTCGGCGACCTCGCTCAGCGTGGCCTTCACCCGGTCCAGGTCCTCGTCGGACCGGACCGAGACGTCCACACCCGCGGTCGCCCAGCCCTGGGACAGGTTGCCTATGCGCTTGACCTCGCCGTTGCGGACGTACCAGATCTCCCCGTTCTCACCGCGCAGCTTCGTCACCCGCAGCCCGACCTCGATCACCTCACCGGACGCCACGCCCGCGTCGACCGTGTCGCCGACGCCGTACTGGTCCTCCAGGATCATGAAGACGCCGGAGAGGAAGTCCGTCACCAGGTTGCGCGCGCCGAAGCCGATCGCCACGCCCGCGACACCCGCCGAGGCCAGCAGCGGGGCGAGGTTGATCTGGAAGGTGCCGAGGACCATCAGCGCCGCCGTGCCCAGGATCACGAAGGACGCCACCGACCGCAGCACCGAGCCGATCGCCTGCGAGCGCTGCCGGCGCCGCTCGGCGTTGACCAGCAGACCGCCGAGCGCCGTGCCGTCCACCGCCTGGCCGGTGCGGGACATACGGTCCACCAGCTTGGTGATCGCCCGCCGCACCACCACTCTCAGTACGACCGCGATCACCACGATCAGCAGGACCCTGAGCCCGATCGCCAGCCACGTCGACCAGTTCTCCTCGACCCAGCCGGCGGCGTTGGTGGCGCTCTCCTGGGCGTCCTGGAGCGTGGGAACCCTCGGTGTCCCGGACTCCGAGGGCGTCGGCGACGGATCGGCCGACAGGACGGCGGACAAGGACACGGCAGGTACCTCCAGGTGCACGATCTGCCCCCGGTGCGGCGGTCAAGTCCGGCAAGGTCACGATCGGATCACCGCACGGGCGGAACCACCACACTAACGGGGCATTGTGCGGGGATCGGGCCGATGTGTGAAGAAGAGACCGTGCTCACCCGTGCTTGAACAGGCCGTGAAACCGGGGATGCATCGGAGTGTGGTCGAAAACACTCCCAGCCCGTTACCGGGACATGGTGGCGCTCGCGCCAGGCATGAGGAGAAACTGACTACGGATCGTCCCGGCGCGAGCCACGCGCCGCCGGCGTACAAGGAGGCCGTCCGTGCCGCATGTCCTGGTCCTCAACGCGTCGTACGAGCCGCTCGGCGTCGTACCGCTCCGCCGCGCGCTCGTGCTCGTCCTCGAGAACAAGGCAGTCTGCCTCGAGGAGACCGGCGCCTATCTGCACAGCGCGACCGTCACAGTCCCCGCACCCAGCGTGGTCCGGCTCAAGCGTTTCGTACGGGTTCCCTACCGGGGGCCCGTTCCGCTCACCCGCCGGGCGCTGTTCGCCCGCGACGGGGGCCGGTGCATGTACTGCGGTGGCGTCGCAACCAGCGTCGACCACGTCATCCCGCGCAGCCGAGGGGGCAAGCACGTCTGGGACAACGTCGTGGCCTCCTGTCGCCGCTGCAACCACGTGAAGGCCGACCGCCACCTGATCGAGCTGGGCTGGCGCCTGCGCCACAAACCCGCCCCGCCCACCGGTCTGGCCTGGCGCATCATCGGCACCGGCCACCGCGACCCGCGCTGGCTGCCGTACCTCCAGCCGTACGGCGCGGACGACGCGATGGCCCGGATCGACGGCATGGCCCGCGCCGACGGCATCTCCGCGTGACGCCGCCCCGCTCGGTCAGCCCGGCCCCGGCCGTGCGGTGGTGCGTCCCTCCGCCGGACGCCCGGTCGTGTAGGAGCGTGTCAGCCATTTCTGCAGGTGGGGAGCCTGGGCGAGCAGGTTCCGGTAGACGCGGACGGCATGGTGGTGCAGAGCCTCGGCCACGGGCGCGTCCACCCCGTCGGGACGCCAGACGAGCAGGTGCCGCTGCCACAGCGGGTCTCCGGCCAGCGGCCTGACCAGTACCCCGTCGATGGGACGCACGGTGGGCTGGACCACAGCCACTCCCAGCCCCTTGGCGATCATCGACTGCAACTGGTCCAGTACGTGGAACTCGTGCGTACCGGCAGGTGTGAAGCCCGCGCTCCGGCAGGCGTCGTAGAAGGCGCCGGGCCACCCCACGCCGTCGTCGGAGGCGACGAACCAGGTGTCCTCGGACAGTTCCTCCAGCGGTACCTCCAGGCGGTGCGCCAGCGGATGACCGGCGTGCAGCGCCACGAAGATCGGGACGGTGTTGATGACCCGGTGCGCCAGGGACGAGGCGTACGTCACCGGCAGCCCGGGGTAGGCGACACCGAGCGCCGCGTCGAGTTCACCGGCTTCGAGCAGCCGGAGCAGGTCACCGGTGGCGTACACGCTGCAGACGGAGACCGGGAGATCCGGGAGGGCGTCGCGGAGGCTGTCCAGCAGCGCCGGCACCACCGGCGTGTTGGTCACGCCGAGCCGGAGCGTACCGGCCGCCGGGGCCGGGCAGCCCGCGGGCCGCCGGCCGAGCGCGTCGGCCCGGACCAGGATGTCGCGGGCCCGGCTCACCACCTCCGCGCCGTACGCGGTCAGCTCCACACCCGTGCTGCTGCGCACGAACAGCCCCTCACCGAGCAGTCGCTCGATGCGGCGGAGCTGTGTGCTCATCGCCGGCTGGGTGAACCCGAGCGCGGACGCCGCGCGGCCGACGCTCCCGGAATCCGCGATCGCGCACAGCACACGCAGATGACGCAGCTCCAGTTCCATCGGTACACCTCGCTGTGTGACGGGAACGAGGCCCATTATGCGCGGGGTCCCGGCGGTCGCGACCCCCGGCGATCCGGGGCCGCGGAGGCACGGTGATCCGCGGCCTCGGAGGCACGGTGATCCGCGGCCTCGGAGGCACGGTGATCCGCGGCCTCGGAGGCACGGTGATCCGCGGCCTCGGAGGCACGGCGATCCACGCCGCGGAGGCACGGCCCGGCCGCCGTTCCGCGCCCGGCGGCCGGTGTTATGCCCGCCCCGCTCCTTCTCCTATGCCCGCGACCGTTGTTCCGGCGGACCCGTCGTGGAAGTCTCCACTCCGCGTCCGGCACCGCCGCGGAACGCCGGGACCGCGTCCCGTGGTCCACCGCTTCCCGGTGGTCCCCTGCCCGCCACCAGGGGCCCCCGCCCGCCGCCTCAGGGGCAGGGCGCGGCGTCTCACCACCCAGGAGCGACACCATGCCCCACGCCCAGGCCCGCTTCGTGGTCGAAGCCACCCCCGCCGCGGTCCACCGCGCCCGCCGCCGCATCGCCGCGACGGTACGGTCCTGGGCCGGGCCGTACGACGACGACCTGCCCTTCCGTGTGGGACTGGTGGCGTCGGAACTGCTCACCAACGGTCTCCGGCACGCGACCGGTCCCCTGACCGTCGAGGTGTCCCTGGAGGGCGCGTTCACCGTGCTCCAGGTCCACGACGCCAGCCCGGTCCTGCCGAAACCCCGTGTGGCCCGGGCCGACGAGGAGCGCGGACGCGGCCTTGTCCTCGTCGACTCCCTCTGTCTGTTACGGGGCGCCGAACGCACCGCCCACGGCAAGCGCTGCTGGGCGGTCCTCGCCGTGGCGGCCGCGTCCGGACCGGCGGCCGGGGAGACGCCGGACAGCGCCGGCGACGACGGCGGCGGCCCGTCGGGTTCCGGCGGCTGGGCCCTGACCCCCGCCGGGGAAGCGTTGCTGTCGAGCCTGTCGCCGGCGGCGTCCCGCCCCGGAACCCGCTGACGGGCCCGGGAACGCGCGCCGGCCGCACGGGGCGGGCGCGACGCAGAAGGTACGTGCACCACAGGTACGTACACGACCGTTCGAACCCGACACATGGAGGAACTCCCGATGACGGAGCAGGACAGCCCGAGCGGTACGGGCACGCGTACCGGCCGTCGCGCGGTACCGGTCACGGAAAGGGGCCCCTTCCACGGAGGATGGGCGGACACCAACCGCAGGCTGCCGCTCCTGTCGGGAGCGGCGTACGCGTCCAAGCGGCGCTCGGTGCTGTCGGAGCGCTTCCCCGGCGAACGCGTCGTCGTCCCGTCGGGCGGCCTGAAGGTCAGGAGCAACGACTTCGACTACACCTTCCGGCCGCACTCCGCGTTCGTCCACCTCACCGCCGAACTCGGCACGCAGGCGGTCCCCGACAGCGTCCTCGTCCTCGAACCCACCGGAACCGGGCACGTGGTGACCCTGTTCACGCGGCCCCGCTCCCCGCGGGACGGCGGACCGAACGGCACGGAGTTCCACAGCGACCGGCGGTACGGCGAGTTCTGGACCGGGCGTCGCCGGACCCTCGCCGAGACGTCGGCCGCACTCGGCATCGAGGCCGCCGCACGCGAGGACCTGGAGCGGGCCCTCGGCGGAAACGTGCCGACCCGTGTCCTGCGGGGCGTGGACGCGCACGTCGACGCCCTGATCGCGCCGGACGTCCGGGCCGACGCCGAACTCGGCGCGTTCCTCTCGGAGTTGCGGCTGGTCAAGGACGAGTGGGAGATCGGGCAGCTGCGGGCGGCCGTGGACTGGACGGTCGCCGGATTCCACGACGTCGTCGGTGAACTGCGCCAGGCCACCGCCCTCGCCCGAGGGGAACGGTGGATCGAGGGCACCTTCAACCGGCGTGCCCGGCTGGGGGGTTACGGGCTGGGCTTCGAGACCATCGCGGCAGCCGGGCCGCATGCCTGCGTCCTGCACTGGACGCGCAACAACGGCCCGGTGCGGGACGGGGACCTGCTCCTGCTGGACGCGGGTGTCGAGGCGGACTCCTTCTACACCGGTGACGTCACCCGGACCCTGCCGGTCAGCGGCCGCTTCAGCAAACCCCAGCGACGCGTCCACGACCTGGTGTTCGCCGCCCAGACGGCGGGCATCGCGGCGCTGCGGCCGGGCGCCCGGTACGGCGACTTCCACGAGGCCGCGATGCGGGTCATCGCCGAAGGGCTCGACGCATGGGGCCTGCGGCCGTACGGCAGTACGGCGGCGACGCCCGTGGCCGACCTGTACCACCGGTACACCCTCTGCGGTTCGGGCCACATGCTGGGTCTGGACTGCCACGACTGCGGCAGTGCCCGCAGGGAGACCTACATGGACGGGGTGCTCGAGGCCGGTCACGTCCTCACCGTCGAGCCGGGCCTGTACTTCCAGCCCGACGATCTGACGGTGCCCGGCGAACTGCGCGGCATCGGCGTGCGGATCGAGGACGACTTCGTCATCACGGACGACGGCGCGGAATGCCTGTCGTCCGGCCTGCCGCGCGGCGCCGACGAGATCGAGACCTGGATGGCCTCCCTGCGCTGACCGCAGCCCCGGCCGCGACCCGGCCAAGCCCCCCTTGCGTCCGGCTGACGCCCGAAACCGTCACAGCAACGTGACATTGTATAGTGACGGGATTGGGCTGGACGGAGGAGCGATCATGGGGTACCTCAAACCGCAGGTGATCTCCGTCCAGGCGCACCTGCGCGACCAGGTCGCCACCGCGCTGCGGGCCGCGCTCATCGTGGGCGAACTGCGCCCGGGCGCCGTCTACTCGGCCCCCACCCTGGCCGCGGAACTCGGCGTTTCGGCGACTCCGGTGCGCGAGGCCATGCTGGACCTGGCCCGGGAGGGCCTGGTCGAGGCGGTGCGCAACAAGGGCTTCCGCGTCACGGAGATGACCGAACAGGACCTCGACGAGTTCACCGAGATCCGGACGCTGATCGAGGTGCCCACCGTGGGGCGCGTGGCCGCGACGGCGGACACCGGGCAACTGGAGCGTCTGCGCCCCATGGCGGAGGCGATCGTCACGGCGGCCCGCGAGCACGATGTCCTCCAGTACCTGGAGGCCGATCACCGCTTCCATCTCGAACTGCTCGCGCTCGCCGGGAACCGGCACCTCGTGGAGGTCGTGGGTGACCTGCGCAAGCGGTCACGTCTGTTCGGGCTGAGCAGCCTGAACGAGACGGGGCGCCTGGTGGCCTCCGCCGAGGAACACGTCGAGCTTCTCGAACTGATGCTGGCCGGCCGGGTCCAGGAGGCGGAGGAGTGCATGCGCCGCCATCTCGCCCACGTACGCACCCTGTGGGCGGACGGCCAGGCGGTCGGCCAGTCGGACGGCCGATCGGGCGGCCGGACGGCCGCCGAAGGCCGGGACCGCGAGCCGGCCGGCCGAACCGCCGGGCGCTCCGCCTGATCCCGCGTCCCGGATCCCGGGATTCCCGGACGCGCCGTGCCGGCGCACGGCCGTGCGCGTCGGCCGCGCTCCCCGCGCAGGGGTACGCCCCGCGGGTGAAGCGGACGGCGAGGCGCGCTTCCTCCGTCGTCCGGCGGGAACCCGCCCCCGCGCCGCGCACCGTCCTCGTCGCCGGAACGCCCTCGTCCGGGGCGTGATCCGGACATCCGGGGTGAGTCGTTCCGGTCCTTCCCGGTCCGTCGCGGGCCTTCCGCACGGTCCCGAGCCGGCATCCGCGGACGCCGGGTCTGTCAACCCCCGCGGGACGGCCTGAAGCGGACGTGATTCTTCCATTCGCCGTCTCACGGGGATGACCTGGGACTTCCTCAACTCCCGTGCCGCTGCCGGGACTTCGTACGCCGACCGGCAACCTCGGATTTCGTTGAATGTCTTCCTTGAGACATGTGACCTGTGCAATGGTACACCTCACAAAGCGTGGCCATGTCAATCAGGACATGCGTCGTGTTTCCGCCATACCGGAACACGGCCCTCCCCGAGCCACGGCCTTTCCATCCCCTCACAGGCCGCGCCCCGCGTGGCCTGAACCCTCATGGAGGCGTAGTGAGAAAGTCACTGGTCCGGCGAAGTCTGGGCGCGGCGCTGCCGCTCGCCCTGACCGTCGCCATGAGCGCGGGCCTGTTGGCGCAGCCCGCGGGCGCACTGCCCGGCAGCGGGAGCACGGCAGCCGTACCGGCCGCGGCCGGAGACGAGAAGCACTCGGGCCCCCCGCCCGCGGGGCGGACCGGCACCGGGAGCGAGCACGTCCACGAGGGGCGCGCGAAGGTCTCCGAACTCCCGCCGCTGGCAGCGGACAAGGACGCACTCAAGGAGACGTACGGGGAGCACGGCAAACCCCCGGTTCCCGCGAAGTCGATCGACTCGGCGGCCAAGGGCAAGGCCGCGAGGAACACGGCCGCCGAGGCCGCCGCGTGCAACACCTCCGACTTCACCGGCCGTTCCGGCAGCGCCCTGGTGCAGCAGATCAAGGCGTCCACGACCGACTGCGTCAACACCCTGTTCAGCCTGACCGGAAGCGACGCCCGCTCCGCCTTCCGTGAAGCGCAGATGACCACGGTCGCCTACGCCCTGCGCGACGGTTCGGCGTCCTATCCCGGGAACGGCAGCACCGGGATGCCGCAGCTCGTCCTCTATCTGCGCGCCGGCTACTACGTCCAGTACTACAACCCCGACACGGTGGGCTCGTACGGCAGCGGCCTGGAGACCGCCATCCGTGCCGGGCTCGACGCCTTCTTCGCCGGCCCGCGCTCCCGCGACGTCGGCGACGCCAACGGTGAGACCCTCGCCGAGGCCGTCACCCTCATCGACAGCGCCGAGCAGAACGCCCGCTACATCCACGTCCTCAAGCGGCTCCTGGCGGACTACGACTCCTCCTGGAACTCCTCCCGGTGGATGCTCACCGCGGTCAACAACGTCTACACCGTCACCTTCCGCGGTCATCAGGTGCCCGCGTTCGTGTCGGCCGTCCAGTCGGACCGCAGTCTGCTCGACGCCCTGTACGGCTTCGCGTCCCGTCACATGGCGCTGCTGGGCACGGACCAGTCGTACCTCACGTCCAACGCCGGCCGTGAACTCGGCCGCTTCCTGCAGCACTCCGCTCTGCGGAGCTCGGTCCGTCCGCTGGCCGCCGGTCTGCTGAACGCGAGCTCGATCACCGGCACCACCGCCCCGCTCTGGATCGGCGTGGCCGAGATGACCGACTACTACGACAAGTCCAACTGCTCGTACTACGACACCTGCGACCTGCAGTCGCGGCTGGCCGCGGCGGTGCTGCCGGTGACCCACCGCTGCAGCCCCGGCATCACCGTCAGGGCCCAGCGGATGACCTCGGCCCAACTGGCGTCCGCCTGCACCAGCATGCTCGATCAGGACGCCTACTTCCACGACGTCGTCAGGGACAGCGGCCCGGTCCGGGGTGACAACAACTCCACGATCGAGGTCGTGGTGTTCGATTCCAGCACCGACTACCAGACGTACGCCGGTGCCCTGTACGGGATCGACACCAACAACGGCGGCATGTACCTGGAGGGCGACCCCTCCGCCGCCGGCAACCAGCCCCGGTTCATCGCCTACGAGGCGGAGTGGCTGCGCCCGGACTTCCAGATCTGGAACCTCAACCACGAGTACACCCACTACCTCGACGGCCGCTACAACCTGTACGGCGACTTCACCGCCAACATCGCCACCCCGACCATCTGGTGGATCGAGGGCTTCGCCGAGTACGTCTCCTACTCCTACCGCGGTGTCCCCTACACGGCGGCGATGACCGAGGCCGGCAACCGTACGTACGCGCTGAGCACGCTGTTCGACACCACGTACAGTCACGACACCACCCGCGTCTACCGCTGGGGCTACCTCGCCGTGCGGTACATGCTGGAGAAGCACCCGTCCGACATGAACACGGTGCTCGGCCACTACCGTGCCGGCGACTGGAACGCCGCCCGGACCCACCTGACCACCACCATCGGCACCCGTTACGACAGCGACTGGTACGCCTGGCTGGCGGGCTGCGCGGCCGGCGACTGCGGCGGGGGCACCAACCCGCCCGGCAACCAGGCCCCCACCGCCGCCTTCTCCACCACGGTGCAGGACCTGAAGGTGACCTTCACGGACCGCTCGACGGACTCCGACGGCACCATCGCCTCCCGGTCCTGGGACTTCGGCGACGGCACCACCTCCACCGCCATCAACCCCGGCAAGACGTACAGCGCCGCCGGCACGTACACGGTGCGGCTGACCGTCACCGACGACGACGGGGCGAGCGCCACCGTCACCAGGCCGGTCACCGTCAGCAGCGGTGGCTCCGGCGCCGAATGCACGGGCACCGACACCAGGGAGCTGGGCCAGGGCTGCCGGCGCGGCAACCAGTCCGCCACCACGGGGAACTACAGCTACCTCTACCTCTACGTGCCCGCCGGCACCACCCAGTTGAGGATCACCACCTCCGGCGGCACCGGCGACGCGGACCTGTACTACAGCGGCAGTGGCTGGGCCACCACCGGCAACCACACCCGGCGGGCCACGGGTTCGGGCAACAGCCACACCCTGACCGTCAACAACCCGCCGGCCGGCGCGAACTACATCAGCCTGCACGCCGCGAGCGGCTTCAGCGGGGTCACGGTGAGCACCGACTACTGACGAGCGGGGACCGCGAGCACCACAGAGCAAGAGCAGCCCGGGGCGGAAGGATCCGCCCCGGGCTCGTGCCGTACGGCCGCTCAGAGGGTGAAGCCCGCCGGATACGGGTCCGAGGGGTCGAGCAGGTACTGGGCGGTGCCGGTGATCCAGGCGCGGCCGGTGACGGACGGCAGGACGGCCGGCCGGTCCCCGACCGTCGTCTCACCGAGGACGCGGCCGGTGAAACGGGAGCCGATGAACGACTCGTTGACGAAGTCCCGGCCGACCGGCAGCAGTCCGCGCGCGTGCAGTTGCGCCATCCGGGCGCTGGTTCCCGTGCCGCAGGGCGACCTGTCGAACCATCCCGGATGGATCGCCATGGCGTGGCGCGAGTGCTCCGCGGTCGATCCCGGCGCTTCGAGATAGACGTGGTGGCACACGTCGATCTCCGGGTTCTCCGGGTGGGACACCGGGTTCTGCTTGTTGATCGCGTCCATGACGGCCAGTCCCGCGTCGAGCAGCCGCTGCTTCTCCGCCCGGTCGAAGGGGATGCCGAGGTCCTCGGTCCGCACGAAGGCGTAGAAGTTGCCGCCGTAGGCGATGTCGTAGCGCACCGCCCCGTGTCCCGGCACGTCGACGACCTGGTCGAGGGCGTGGCAGTACGACGCGACGTTCTCCAGGGTCACCGCCAGGGCGCGGCCGTCGCGCACCCGCACCCGGGCCGTGACCAGTCCCGCCGGTGTGTCGAGCCGGACCAGGGTCTCCGGCTCGACCGCCTCGACCATTCCGGTCTCGACGAGGACCGTCGCCACGCCGATCGTCCCGTGCCCGCACATGGGCAGGCAGCCGGAGACCTCGATGAAGAGCACGCCGTAGTCGGCGTCCGGCCGGGTCGGGGGCTGGAGGATGGCCCCGGACATCGACGCGTGGCCGCGCGGCTCGCACATGAGCAGGGTGCGCAGGTGGTCGCGTTCCGCGACGAACCGCTGCCGTCGCTCGAACATCGTCGCCCCGGGGAGGACGCCGACACCGCCCGTGATCACACGGGTCGGCATCCCCTCGGTGTGCGAGTCGACGGCGTGGAAACACACGGTCGAGCGCACGGTCAGCGCACCCCGGCGTCGATCAGGGCCTGCGTGGCGGTGCGTACGGCGGACTCGGTCTCGGGGGAGAGCGGCTGCCGCGGCGGGCGGCAGGCACCGCCCCGCCGGCCGATCATGTCCTGGCCGAGCTTGATCGCCTGGACGAACTCCGTCCTGCTGTCCCAGCGCAGGACGGGGTGCAGTTGACGGTAGAGCGGCAGCGCGGTCTCCAGGTCACCCGCGACGGACGCCTCGTACAGGGCGAGGCAGGCCCGGGGGAAGACCTGGGGGTAGCCGGCGACCCAGCCCTTGGCGCCGGCGATGCCGACCTCCAGCACGGTGTCGTCGGTGCCGATCATGAGGTCGAGGCCGGGTGCCAGTTCGGAGATCTCGTAGCAGCGCCGGACGTCGCCGGAGAACTCCTTGACGCCGACGATGAGGCCCTCGGCGTGCAGTTTGGCCAGCAGCTCCGGGCGCAGATCCACCTTGGTGTCGATGGGGTTGTTGTACGCGGTGACGGGCAGGCCGGCCGAGGCCACCCGCTCGAAGTGCTGGAGGACCGCGCGGTCGTCGGCACGGTAGGCGTTGGGCGGCAGGCACATCACGGCCCCGCAGCCCGCGTCCTTGGCGAACTCGGCGTGCCGCCTGGCCTCTTCGGCGCCGTAGGCACCGACACCCGGCATGACGGTGAAGCCCTCGGGGGCGTTGGCGACGGCCGTCTCGACGACACGGTCGCGCTCCTCGTACGTCAGGGTCTGGTACTCGCCGAGGGAACCGTTCGGCGCGACGCCGTGCATCCCCTGCTCGGCGAGCCACGCGACGTTCTCCCCGTAGGCGCCGAAGTCGACCGCGAGGCCGTCGCCGAACGGCAGGCTGGTGGCGACGATGATGCCGTGCCAGGGCAAGCGGTTCTCGGTCATGGGTCCTCCTGGTGTGGTGTCAGTGCTGTTCATCGAGGTCGGCGAGCGCACCGAGGGTGACGGGTGCCGCCACGAGCCGTTCCGCGGGCGTGTAGGCCCGCTGCCGTGCCGTGAGACAGTGCACGGCGGGGCCGCACATCCGCCCCTGGCACCAGCCCATACCGGCCCGGGTCAGCTGCTTGACCTGCCGGTGGTCGTGTGCGCCGTCGGCGCAGGCGCCGCGGACGGTGCCCGCGGTCACCTCCTCGCAGCGGCACACGACGGTGTCGTCGCTCAGCCACACCGGCCATGCCGCGGGGACCGGGTGGGCCAGGGCCATCGCCCGCGCGAAGGCGCGCTGCCGGGCGATCCGGGCGCGCACCGCGGCCAGGCGCTTCCTCCCCGGCCCGGCGGCGGTGGTTCCGGAGTCGGCGAGCACCGACTCCGCGGCCAGCCGCCCCTCGTCCACCGCGAGAGGCGCTCCGCCGATCCCGCACACCTCACCCGCGGCGTAGAGTCCCGGAACGGTGGTGCGCTGGCCGTCGTCGACGGCGACGACCGCGTTGCCGTCCGCCGAGTCCGTGAGGGCGCAGCCGAGCGGCACCAGCAGGTCGAGCTGCGGTGCGAAACCCCAGCCGACACCGACGGCGTCGACGTCGATCCGTCGCTCGGTCCCGGGGCGGGGGCTGCCGTCGGGCGCCAGCGAGGCGATCCGCACCGACGTCACCCTGTCCTCTCCCTCGGCGCCGACGATCGCCGTGCGCGGGCGGACCGGCACGCGGTGGCGTGCGAGCGCGGCGGCGTATCCGGCCCCCTCGGCCCATTTGGCCGGGTTGCGCAGCAGGGGCCCGGGGTGCCGCAGCCAGGCCGACGGACGGGCGGCCTCGCAGACCACGACGACCTCGACCCCGCGTGCGGCCAGCCCCGCGGCGACCGGCAGCAGGAAGGGGCCGGTGCCCCCCAGCGCCACGCGGCGGCCCGCCGCGACCCCGCCGCCCTTGAGGAGGGCCTGGAGACCGCCGATGGTGAGTACGCCCGGGAGGTCCCAGCCCGGGAAGGGCAGTTGGCGGTCGTAGGCCCCGGTCGCCACCAGCAGGCGGGGTGCGCGCAGGACCACGGCGGTCTCCTCGGGCGCCCGGCGCCGGTCGACGGCGTGGACCGTGAATCCGCCGTCCCGGCGGACCGCGGACCACACGTGGTGCGCCGGGCGCAGGTCGAGCCGGCCCGCCGCCGCATGCGCCGTCAGCGTCTCGCACAGGGCGCGGTACTCGCGCAGTCCGTGGTGCAGGTCCCCGGTCGGGATGGCCGCGCGGGCGTGCTCCGGCGGGTGGCGCCAGAACTGGCCGCCGACGGTGGTGCCCGCGTCGACGAGTACGACGCGCAGCCCGCCCGCCAGCGCGCCGGCCGCCGCGGCCATGCCGGCCGGGCCCGCGCCCACGACCACCAGATCGGCCTGCTCAGTCATCGTCGCCCTCCACGGTCGTGACGCTCATGCCCGCACGTGCCGGGACGAGGCAGGCGCGCTGCCCGCCGGCCCCGTCGATCGTCACCAGGCAGTCGAAGCAGACACCGATCCCGCAGAAGACACCGCGAGGACGGCGCCCGACGCGGCTGGTGCGCCAGGACAGCCGGCCCGCGGCGACGAGCGCCGCGGCGACGGTCTGCCCCTCGATGAACGGCAGTGGCTCGCCGTCGATCATGAGCTCGCTCACTCCGGCGCACCTCCCGAGGTGAGGAAACGGTCGGGCAGAAGTCCGGTGTGCGCCGCCGGATCGGCGCCGCGCCAGGGACGGCCGAGCAGGTGGGCCGTCACCAGCGCGCCGGTGGCGGGCGCGAGGCCGATGCCCGCGCCCTCGTGCCCGCATGCGTGGACGACGCCCGGGGCCCGTGGGTCGGGGCCGATGACCGGCAGATGGTCCGGGCAGTACGGCCGGAAGCCGCGATAGCCGCGCATCAGGTGGACGGTGCGCAGGAAGGGGAACAGCCGGCAGGCCTGCGCGGCGAGCCGGGTGATCACGGCGGGGTTCATCGTGGTGTCGAAGCCGACGCGCTCCCGGCTGGCGCCGATCAGGATCGTGCCGCCGCGCGTGCCCTCCACGACGCACGAGGTCTCCAGTCCCGCGTCGGACGAGGCCACGTTGGCGACGTAGTCGGCCGAGTAGACCTTGTGCCGGACCATCGGCGGCAGCGGTTCGGTGACCAGGACGAAACCCCGGCGGGGAAGTACCTCGACGGGCGCACCGAGCCGGCGGCCGACCTCACCGCCCCAGGTCCCGGCCGCGTTCACGACGGCGTCGGCGGGCAGGACGTCACCGGCCGCCGTCCGCACACCGGTGACCCGGCCTCCCGGGCCGGTCACCGCGCCGGCGACCTCACCGGAGTGGAAGCGGGCGCCGCGTGCCACGGCGGCTCGCAGCAGCGCGGCCGCCGCGAGCACGGGCTGCACCTGCGCGTCCTGCGGGTAGCGGATGCCGCCGGGGAGTCCGGGGGCCAGGTGGGGTTCGACGTCCCGCACCTCGCCGACCGGCTCGACGCGGACACCGGCCGCCTCCTGCCGCGCGGCGAACTCCGTGAGCGCCGTGAGGCCTTCGGCGGTGCTCGCGACGACCAGGCCGCCCTTGGGCTCGAGTTCGAAGGAGTCCCGCCCCAGTTCCTCACCGGCCTCGTCCCACAGGGTGCGGCTCAGCCGGGCCAGGTCCAGTTCGGGGCCCGGCTCCTTGTCGGAGAGGAGGACGTTCCCCTCCCCGCGGCTCGTCGTCCCGGCACCGACCGGCCCGCGGTCGACGACCGTGACGTCCACACCCGCCGAGGCGGCGTGGAAGGCACACGCGGCGCCGATGACACCCGCCCCCACGACGACGACCTTCAACGCCACCGACGACACCCCGCGCTCTGTGCAATGTCACATGCCATCACTCAGGCTATACACCCGATCGACCCGAAGACAATGCCGCCGCACGCGTGACGAGACCGTCACGCGTGCGGCGGGGTCAGTGAACGGGCGTCCAGTGCGGCAACGCGTCGTCCAGCAGCGGGGCTTCCCGGTTCTCCCAGACCAGGCACCCCCACACCACGCCCGGCACATCCGGGCCCATCGCGTCGGCCGGACCGTCGGTGAGGGTCCGGTGCACCGCGTCCAGATAGGCGGCGATCGACGGGTACGCGGCCTCCCGGCCCACGCCGGCCAGGCTGTCCAGGGACCACCGGCCCACGCCAGCGCCACCCGCCCAGTGCCCGGACTCGGGCCCCGCCTCGTCCCCGGTCAGCCACGGCACCACCGGAGCCCCGCCCCACCAGTCGGTACCGGTGAGGTCGGGCAGCCGGGACCGCAGCGCGTCCACGGGGGACATGATCACCCCGCCGGGCAGGAAGGCCCCCGAACCGACCTCGCCCTCTTCCTCGTTGGCCTCGATGTACTGGTGCTCCACCCCACCGCACAGCCGCCACAGCTCGGCCAGCTCCCCAGGAAGCCCGAAGCCCAGGTGCTGCCTCAGCTGCGCGTCCGCGGCCTCGACGGCCTGCTCCGGGACAGGCGGAAGCAACGAGGCGTACGAGACCGGGGCATTCACCTCCAGCCACCCGACGAGCCGGCTCCAGGCAGCATCCAGTTCCCGTCGACCACTCACCTGGCCAACCTAGTACGAGGCTGGGACAGAGCCACCCGGCCAGGGACGAACGCCGCGCTCGCGCACGCACTCCGGTGGCTCCACGTCCCCCTGACCGCACCTGGCGCGCGACCACGCCGGCCGCGTACACCGCCCGACTCCCGCTGCCGGACCGCCGCCACCGCGGGGTGGCGCCCTCGGCGGACGGATCTCACGCGTACCGCAGTTCCGCCGGGCGGATGGTGCGGCGCAGCAGGGGGAGGGCGGTGGCCGCCGCCAACAGGCAGGTCGCGTAGACCGCGAGAGGGACCAGCAGGGCCGCCCACGGCCAGGAACCCGCCCCGGTGAGTGCGGAGTACCCGGTGCCGACCGCCATGCCACCGACGCCCGCCAGCAGCAGGGCCGGTGCGAGCGGCAGCGCGGTCTCCAGCAGCAGCGCCCGGTTCAGCACCGCGCGCGGCACCCCCGCGGCGACCTGCGCGGCCAGCCCCCTGCGGCGGGTGGAGAGCGACTCGGCGGTACCGACGGCGAGGGCGACCAGGGTGATCACCAGGCCCACCGCGATGGCGGCGGCGGTCAGGCCCAGCCCCGTCGTGTAGTACGTGATGGGCTCCCCGAGCTGCCGGCTCTCGTGCAGGCCCTCGAGGAACGCCTGCCGTACGCCCACGAACCCGGTGCCCACCACCGTCACCAGCAGCACCGCCGCATGCGTACGGGCCGCCGCCCACGGGTCGTCGCGCAGCCGTTCCGCCGCGATCAGCGTCGCCGCCGAGCGGGCCCGGAGCGCCGGCGTCCGCCCCACGACACGGCACGTCGCCCCGGACAGCCACACCGAGCCCGCGCCGACCGCGAGCAGCGCGCCGAGCACCGTCATCTGCGTCCGCCACTGCGACGGGCCACGGGGTCCGGCCGAGGTGGTGACCGCCGCGAGCAGCGCCAGGGCCGCCACCAGCAGCAGAGACAGCAGGAACAGCCATCCCGGCCCGCGCCCCGAGCGCACCGGACCGACCCGGCGCACCCAGCCGAGCGGTGAGGCCACCACGCGGCGCAGCGCCAGCCCGCCCGCCGCCGCGCCCAGCACCGGCACGGCGACGGCGACCAGCCCGAGCGCCACCCAGGTGAGCACCGCCGGACGCTCCCAGAGCCGCAGCAGGACCGGCACCGAGACGACGGTCGCGACCGCCGACCCGAGCAGACAGGCCAGCCCGGTCTCCAGCGCGGCGATCCGCCGCACCTGGCCCGGGGCCGCCCCGGCCAGCCGCAGCGCGGCCAGCCGCCGGTCGCGGTGCAGCGCCCCGATCCGGGCGCACTGGCCGAGGAACCCGAGCACCGGGACGAGGAGCAGCAGCAGCGCGAAGATCACCCCGGAGCGGGTACCGGGCTCGCTGAGCAGGCCCTCGGCGAGGGACACGGCGACGTTGCCGCCCCGCAGTGAGGCCAGGGCGGCGGCCACCAGCGCCAGTCCGGTCGCGAGCGCCGCCCCGGCCGCGGTGAGCCCGATCCGCCACCACTCGCGCCGGTCGGAACCACGGGTGAGCTGCCATGCCAGCCGCAGATCGGGGCCCAGGGACGTCATGCCGCCACCTCCTGCGGGGCCACGGCCCCGTCCCGCAACTGCACTTCCCGGTCCGCGTACGCCGCCACCTTCGCGTCGTGCGTGATCAGCAGCACCGCCGTACCGGCCTCGCGGGCCGTGTGCACCAGGGCCGTCATCACCTGCTCGCCCGCCAGTGAGTCCAGCGCGCCGGTCGGCTCGTCCGCGAAGACCACCTTCGGCCCGGTGACCAGGGCGCGGGCCAGAGCGGTCCGCTGCGCCTGACCGCCGCTCATCTCGCCGGGCCGCGACTCCGCCTGCCCGCGCACCCCGAACCGCTCCAGCCACTCCCCGGCCGCCGCGTGCGCCGTGGCCCGGTCGGTACCGGCCAGCATCAGCGGCAGCGCCACGTTGTCGAGCGCGGTCAGCTCCGGGATCAGCTGCCCGAACTGGAACACCACCCCGAACTCGGTGCGGCGCAGTTCGCTCAGCTTCTTCTCCGGCAGCTCCTCCAGCCGCGCACCGGCGTACGTCACCGACCCCTCGTCGGGGCGCACGATGCCGGACAGGCAGTGCAGCAGCGTCGACTTGCCGCTGCCACTGGCGCCGGTCACCGCGAGGATCTCGCCGGCGCCCAGCTCCACGGTGGCCCCCCGCAGCGCCTCGGTCCTGCCGTGCGCCTTGACCAGTCCGCGGCCCGCGAGCAGCGGACCCGCCGTGTTGTCCCCGTTGTTCATGCCGTGTCGACCTCCGCGGTCAGGGTGGTGAGCCGGGCCGCCGTCGTGGTCATCCAACGGAGGTCGGCGTCCAGGTGGTTGAGGGCGAAGTCCGCCGAGAGCACGGTCGCCGGATCGGCGCCGCCCGCCGTCTTCACCGCGGTGAGCTCCCGCATCCGTTCCATGTGGGCGGCGCGTTGGGCGCGCAGATACCCGGCGGGGTCGCCGCCGGACAGGATCGACACCACGACCTTGGCGAAGATCTCGTTCGTCACGAACGGTGCCGGTGGAGCGATCTCCCCGGCCCACTGGCCGAGTTCACGCGTTCCCGCGTCCGTGGCGCGGTACATCGTCCGTTCCGGCCCGCCGTCCGAGTCGGTTCCCTCGACCTCCGCGAGACCGTCCCGGACCAGGCGTTGCAGGGTGGTGTAGACCTGCCCGTAGGCCAGTGGGCGGGCCTGCGGGAAGCGTGCGTCGTGGCGTCGCTTGAGGTCGTAGCCATGGCTCGGCCCCGAGGCGAGCAGGCCCAGCAGGATGTGACGGGTGCTCATGGCTGCCAGTATGCACCGAGTACATGTACTGAGTGAATAGCCGTGCGTGCGAACAACCGGGCTTCCCGCGAGGGGACTTGGTCAGTCCGCGACCGCGTACGCCTCGACCGACCACAGGGAATAGCCGTACCGCGTCGCGCGCTTCTCGCCCTGGACGCGGATGTGGCGGACGCCGGGCTCGTCCATGCGGACGGTCTCACGGCCGCCCCGGCTGCCCCGGACCTCCGCCGCCGTGCGCCAGGTGCGGCCGTCCGGCGACACCTCCACGCGGTACGCCGACGGGTGCGCGTCCTGCCAGTGCAGCGCCACCTTGCCCAGCCGCACCGGGCGTTCCAGCTCGACCTGCCACCAGGCGTCGTCCTCCACGGGGGAGGACCAACGGGTCTCCGGGTCACCGTCGTTCGCCGCCGGGGCGGGGAAGTCGGGCGTCTCGTCGGCCGAGGAGCTCGCCCGGCCGCCGCGGGCCAGGTCGGGGCCGCCGACGCGGGGGACGGCGTGCACCGTCAGCGTGCGGGTCGCGCCGCCGAAACCGAGCCGGACGGCGTACGACCGGACGGGCGTGCCCGGCTTCACGCTCACCTCGACCGGCACCTGCACCGGCGTCCCGCGCGGAACGGTCAGCGTCTCCTTCGGCACCCGGACCTCGAGCTCCTCCGGCGCCTCGACGGTCAGCCTGCCGCGCACCTCCTCGGGGCGCAGCGAGCCGAGCGTGGCCGTCAGCCGGCGGGTGCCGCCGATGTCGGCGTCCGCGCGGGTCTCGGGCAGTTCCACCGAGGCGGCGGGCACGTCCGCGAACCACGGGACCAGGTGCCGCACCCGGGCGGGATCGGCGCCGGTGACGCGGACGGCGTCGACCGGTGCGCCGCCGGTGGGCAGCTCCGTGGCGCCCTGCGCGTTCAGCGCCCCGAGACGGCGCCACCCCCCGCCCGGCGCCCGCACCTCCACGGTCCCCCGCGTGCCCGGCTCGGTGAGCACCGTCACGGCCTCCAGCGCGCGGGCCCGCGGGAGGTCGAGCGTGTGCTTGCCGCCGGGCCGCGCGGGCGGCTCGTGGTCGAGCCCGGCCCAGCTCCGGTAGGCCTTCTGCGCCCGGCTCAGGAACGGCTCCAGCACCCCCTCGCCGACCGTCACCCGCGCGGCCCCGGCCGCGTCCCGCTGCCCGCCCAGCTTCCGGTACGCCGTCCAGGCGGCGGCCGCGTCCCCGGCCTGCTGGGCACGGAGCATGTCCAGGGCCGTCGTACCGGCCTCGCCGTACCGGGCCAGCCGGTCCGACCACGGGGCGACCTCGGCGGCGAGCGCGGTGCCGGACAGCCGCCCCGGCAGTTCCCGCAGCCCGGTGAAGGCCGCGCGCAGCCGGACGGCCGCCCCGGTCTCGTCCGTGCCGCGCGCGGTCTGCCTGCTCCGCCAGAACTCCTCCAGCAGCGGGCGCAGATACGCCGACTCCGTGCCGCCCAGCACCGACGACGCGACGTTCCCGGCCAGCGCGGTCAGCGCCTTCTCCCGCCGGGCGTCACCGCCGGCCAGGTCGGCGACCGCGGCCCGCCAGGACTCCTGGGGGCGGTAACCGCGCGGATTCCAGGCGAAGTCGGCGGCCATGAACAGCGGGACGCGGGACGCCTCGGGCTGCTCCATCGCGTTGGCGAGCAGCGCGGCCGAACCGGCGGCGACGGCCGGCTCCCGTCCCTGGTAGGGGCCGAGGAAGATCCGGCCGGGGGCGTAGTCGTTCACCGGGTAGTTGTCCATGGTGACCAGCGGGTGCCCGAACGCCTCACGCGCCTCGGCCAGTTGCCCGCCCGTGATGGTGCGCGGCACCACCCCGACCCCGGTCCACGCGACCTCGACGCCCGCGTCCAGGGCGTGGGCGAGAGCCCGCCGGTACGCGGTCGACCCGTCCTCGTAGTACTCGGTGGGCATCAAGGACAGGGCGGCGGAGTCCGGGTGGCGGCCCGCCAGGTGCCGGGCCACCGCGTTCGCCACATGGGCCTGGGCGCGGGCCGCGGCCTCGGGGCCCGACCCGAACCGTTCGGCGTCCGCCCCGCAGTGCCACTCGCTGTAGCTGACGTCCTGGAACTGGAGCTGGAAGGCGCGGAAGCCCAGCGCCCACATCGCGTCCAGCTTGCCGGTCAGCGCCCGCAGATCGTCGTCCGAGGCGAAGCACAGCGCCTGCCCCGGCGCCACCGCCCAGCCGAGCGTGACATGGTTGCTCCTCGCCCGCTCCGCCAGCTCCCGGAACTCCGCGCGCCGCTGCGCCGGGTACGGCTCCCGCCAGCGGGCCTGGCGCAGCAGGTCCTCGCCGGGCGCGTAGAGGTACCGGTTCTGCTTGGTGCGGCCCATGAAGTCCAGCTGGCCCAGCCGCTGCCGGTGCGTCCACGGGGTGCCGTAGAAGCCCTCGGTGATGCCGCGCACGGCGGTGCCCGGCCAGTCGCGTACGACGACGGCGCCGATCGTGCCGTCCGGGCGCAGGAGCTGCCGCAGCGTCTGCACGGCGTGGAACTGTCCGGCACCGTCGGCGCCCATGAGCGAGACGGTGCCCTTGCCGATGGTCAGCGCGTAGCCGCCGGCGGGAAGGGCGTGGTGGCGGTCGTCCGGGGCACGTTCCCTGCCCACGCGCACCACGAGCGCCCCCTCGGGCCTCGATGCGCCGGGGGCGGTGAACCGGCGCGCCCCGGCCTCCCGCAGCAGCTCCCGCACCGCCTCGACGGCGTACGGATCGGCCGCCTCGTCCGCGACCAGGGCGACCTCCCCGGTCACCTCGACCGGGGCGCCGTTCGCGCGCAGGGAATGGGGCCGCGGCCACACGGACGGTGGCGTGGCCCCCACCGGGTCGGCGGCGGGCGACGCGGCCGTCCCGGGCGCGGGCGGCGCCGCCACGGCGGCCGGCGCGGTCCCCAGGGTCCCGGCGAGGACGGCGAAGGCGAGAGCGGCCCTCCTGGCGTTCGCCGTCCTCCCACGCCGCAGCTGCACGGGCCCCTCCTGGTCGCTCGGGCGGTCCGGACGGCCCACGGCCGAACGGCCGTGTCCATTCCGTTACCGAGAAACCCCGAGCCCACCACTTCCGCGGTGAACGTGTCAATGAGAGTGGACGTTGTGGCGCGTTTGTCCCACCGAGGGGGCAGGGGGCGGGGCGAGAATGTGAGCAGGAGCACGTCGGGAGACTTTGTGCGTCTGGCATCGCGCCCGCTGGGTAGGGCTGCGGGATAACCCGCACGACCCGCACCACCCGCATCCGCACGCCCGCGTGATCCGCGCACCGTGCTCGACGAGGAGACCATCTGTGGCTGCACCGGCGTACGTTCCTTCCCCGGCCCTGTCCAAACCCGCGGCGGAGCCCTCCGCCGACGACCTCCACCTCTGCGTCCTCAGCGCGGAGGGCCCCTGCACCGAACTCCCGCTGACCAGCGAACCCCCGCTGCCGGACGCCGAACCGCTCACCAGCGAACCGCCGCTCGCCGAGGCCACCCCCCTGACCAGCGAGTCCGACGCCTTCATGGACTCCTCCGACGCCTCCGGACTCGACTCCTTCCCGGCCCAGTACCGCCCGGAGCCCTAGGGTGAGCGCGCCACGGCCGGCCGAGCCCCCTTCCGAGGACCTGTCCCGGCTCGCCGCCCTGCACGGCGTCGCCACCTCCTACCGGCCCGCACCGGACCGCACGGTCGCGGCCTCGGCCACCGCCGTCACCCTCGCGCTGGCCGCCCTCGGCGTGGACGCGGCGACCCCGGACGCCGTCCACGCCGCCCTCACCGCCCGCGAACGGGAACTCGGCGCCCGGCTGCTGCCCCCCACCGTGGTCGGCTGGGGCACCGACACCCCGGCCGCCCTCGCCGCCCTCCCCGACGGCACCCGGCTGAGCGTCCGCACCGAACAGGGCGAGACCCGGGCGACCGCCGAACACCTCCCGCCCGGCGTGCACGAGCTGACCGCCACCGCCCCCGACGGCCGCACCGCCCGCACCCACCTCATCGTCGCCCCGCCCCGCCTGCCCGCGCCGCCCGACCGCTCCCACGGCCTGCTGGTCCAGCTGTACTCCCTCCTCTCCCGCCGCTCCTGGGGCATGGGCGACCTCGCCGACCTCGGCGAACTCGCCGGCTGGGCGGGGCGCACCCTCGGCGCGGGCTTCGTCCAGGTCAACCCGCTGCACGCGGCCGTCCCCGGCCCGCCGACCGATCCCTCCCCCTACCGCCCCTCCTCCCGCCGCTTCCCCGACCCCGTCCACCTGCGCGTCGAGGACGTCCCCGAGTTCGCCTACGTCGAGGACCGCGACCGGGTGCGCGCCGTGCGGGAGCGGGCGGGCCGGCTGCGCGAGGCGGTACTGGAGAAGGGCGCGCTGATCGACCGGGACGCGGTCTGGGAGGCCAAACGGGAGGCTCTGGAACTGGTCGCCGAGGTCCCGCTCGGCCCCGGCCGGCACGCCGCCTACGCCGGCTTCCGTGCCGCGCAGGGCCAGGCCCTGGCGGACCACGCCACCTGGTACGCCCTCGCCGAGGTCCACGGCGCCGACTGGCACCGCTGGCCCGCCGGACTGCGCGACCCGCGCTCACCGGAGACCGCCCGCGCCCGCCGCGAACTGGCGGACCGCGTCGACTTCCACTCCCGTCTCGTCTGGCTCACCGACGCCCAGCTCACCGCCGCCCAGCGCACCGCGCGCGAGGCCGGGATGCCGGTCGGGATCGTCCACGACCTCGCCGTCGGCGTCCACCCCGCGGGCGCCGACGCCTGGGCACAGCAGGACCACTTCGCGGCCGGCATGTCCGTCGGCGCGCCCCCGGACGCGTTCAACGCGCGCGGCCAGGACTGGGGCCTGCCGCCCTGGCGCCCCGACCGCCTCGCCGACTCCGGCTACGCCCCCTTCCGCGCCCTGCTCCGGGCCCTCTTCCGGTACGCGGGAGCCCTGCGCATCGACCACGTGATGGGCCTGTTCCGGCTCTGGTGGGTCCCCGAGGGCCACCCGCCCACGGAGGGCACGTACGTCCGCTACGACGCCGAGGCCATGCTCGCCGTACTGGTCCTGGAGGCGTCCCGCGCCGGGTCGGTCGTGATCGGCGAGGACCTCGGGACCGTCGAGCCGGGCGTGCGGGAGGCGCTGCGGGAACGCGGGGTGTACGGCACCTCGGTGCTCTGGTTCGAACGGGACTGGGAGGGCGACCGCCGCCCCCTGCCGCCGGACACCTGGCGCGCGGACTGCCTGGCGACGGCCACCACCCACGACCTGCCGCCCACGGCCGCCCGGCTGAGCGGCGAGCACGTGGAGCTCCGCGACAGCCTGGGACTGCTCACCCGGCCCCTGGCGGAGGAGCGGGCGGAGGCGGCGGCGGACGTGGGGGAGTGGCGTGAGCTGCTGCGGCGGCTCGGGCTGCTCCGCGACTCCTCGGAGGAGGCGGAGATCCGGGCCGTCCACCGGTACCTGCTGCGGACCCCGGCCCGGATGATCGGCGTATGGCTCCCGGACGGGGTGGGCGACCGCCGCCCGCAGAACCTGCCGGGCACGTGGGACCAGTACCCCAACTGGCGCCTGCCGATCGCGGACGCGGAGGGGCGTCCGGTGACACTGGAGGCCCTGACGGGCTCGGGGCGGCTGCGGGCGCTGATGGAGGTGCTGAGGGAGTGATGAGGTGGGCGGTGTGAGGCCTGGGCGGAGGGCATCGCGCGGCCCGGTGCCGACGGGTGCCGTCGCGCGCCCGCCCTCCCCCACTCTCGCCTTTGCCCGAGCGGGGGGATCTCCATCGCCCTGCGGCACGACTGCCCGCGGACGGGCGACACCTTTACGACCCCCCGGCCGCGCGCAGCCGACCCGCGTTCGATACTTTGGGGACCGTGGACAAGAAGAACGCCCTGCGCGCCGGCGCCCTGGCAGCCGGTACGACGCTGATGATGCTGCTCATGACGTCCCCCGCGCTCGCGCTCACCCGCGACGACGGCGACGACCCCGGCACGGGCCTGAGCGTCGTCGAGACGCTCGGCCTCTTCGTCCTGGCCCCGATCGCGCTGTTCGCGATCATCGCCGGGCTGGTGATGATCGGCGACAAGTCGCACAAGAAGAAGGACGTCACCAGCTCCAACATCAGCACCAAGGCCGAAGCCAAGGCCTGACCCGGAGCGACTCCCCCACACTTCCGAGGCGCCGGCACCGCGACACGCGGCCGCCGGCGCCTTCTCGTGCTGCCGGCGGCCCTACGGACACCCGGCCCGCCGCCCTACCGTTCGCTCGCGAGCAACAGCTCCCGCAGCAACCCCGACAGCTGCGCCGCCCGCTCCCCGTCGAGCGCGGCCAGCGCCTCCGTCTGCTCGGCGAATCCCGCGCCGACCGCCCGGTCGATCAGCCCCAGCCCCTCCTCGGTGAGCGTGACCTGGAGTCCGCGCCGGTCGTGCGGGTCGGGGGAGCGGCGCAGCAGCCCCGCCCGCTCCAGTTTGTCGAGGCGGCCCGTCATCCCGCCGGTGGTCAGCATCAGCGTGCCGGAGAGCTGCCGGGGGGAGAGGGTGTAGGGCTCCCCGGCCCGCCGCAGGGTCGCCAGCACATCGAACTCCCCGCGTGAGATGCCGTACCGGGCGTACGCCTTCTCCATCCGGTCGCCCATGGCGCGCGCGAGCAGGAAGACGCGCCCGAAGACCTCCATGCCGGCCGTGTCGAGATCGGGGCGTACCCGGGCCCACTGCTCGATGATCGCGTCGACGGGGTCCTTGGGGCGCTGCCGGCGCTGCTCCGGGGATGTGCTCATGACCAGGAGTATCGGCAGGGCACGGGGTTGCCCGCAAGGAAGTGGGCCGGTACCGAGTGGATCGCAGCGTGCGCATCCTGTCCCCTCGCCGGAAAATACTTGACGCAATGGAAAGTGCCAGGTTACTTTCCGTTGCGTCAAGTAGTTGACGAGGAAGCAGGTAACTCCCGCATGGACGCGACGCCGAACCCCGCCGACGCCCTCTCCGAGATCGAGCGGATCCAGCAGAAGGCCTACGCCGATCAGCGGCTCCCGCTCTGGTACCTGCCGGGCGTGATCGCCCTGGTGACCGGTTCCGCGATCGCCGCGGAGGAGGACGGGACCGTTCGGATCGTCCTCACGGTGGCGGTCGTCGCTGGCCTGGCGCTTCTCACCGGCACGCTGGCCGCCCGTATGCGCGTCCGGTGGAGGCCGCGCACCTGGACCGTGAACGCCGGTGTCCGCATGGCGCTGTGGTTCCTCTCGATCTTCGCCGTCTGGGGACTGGTCCTGGTCGTCGCCGACCCCTTCGCCGACTCCGTCGTCTGGCGGAAGGCCGTCGCCGGAGTCGTCACCGCCGCCTACGCGGCGGCCACCACCCGCTGGGCGGAGAACCAGGTGCTGGCCCACTCGACGGGGCGGGTGGTCCGGTGAACCTCGATCCGGTGATCCACGCCCCCGCCCGACTGCAGATCGTCTCGCTCCTGGCCGCGGCGACCGAGGCCGAGTTCGCCTTCGTCCGTGACAGCCTGGACATCAGCGACTCGGTGCTGTCCAAACACGCCGCCGCCCTGGAGAAGGCCGGCTACGTCGAGATCCGCAAGGGCTATGTCGGCAAGCGCCCCCGTACCTGGCTCAAGCTCAGCCCCGAGGGCCGCAGGGCCTTCGCCGCGTACGTCGACGCCCTCCGGCGGATCGTCGGCCGCCCGCTCGCCGATGACCCCCAGGACCCCTGACGGGTGCGGGGACCGTGTGGTTCAGCCGCGGACGATGGACCGCTCGATGAGGGCGACGGTGGCGCGGGGGTCGTCGACCTCGATGACGAGGCGGTCGTAGGTCTCGGCGTCGGCCAGTTCGACGACGACCGCCTTGTCCGGGTTCTTCACGTCCCAGAACAGACGCTCCCCGTGACGCCGGAACCGGCCGGCGGTGATGACGCCGGGGAAGTGGGTGCCGGCGACCCGTATCCCCTTCGGCTCGCGCGCCATCCCGGGGTCGTGGGTGGCGCCGCGGACATGGGCGAGGGGAATCTCCAGGCGGCTCTTGAACGTCCAGAGCTTGTCGAGACCCTGGAACTCGACGGTCAGCAGGCCGCGTTCGCGGTCGACGGAGATCAGGGCCATGGTCAGTGCTCCTTGGGTGCGGGCGGCTGTGCGGCGCGCAGCCGCAGGCGGGCGCCGAGGACGGTGGAGGCGAACCGGGGGGCCGCGTCGCCGTGGGAGGGACGCAGGGCGTCCTCCAGTGCGGCGATGCCCTCCGCGACGAGGGCGGCGACGTCGGCGTCGAGCGGTGCGCGCTCGGCGGCGGCGAGCAGCAGCAGCCCGGCGGCCGGCCCGTTGTCGTACGAGGCGATGGCCGTGGTCAGCGCCTGCTCGGGGTCGGTGAGGGCGGCGATGGCGGCGGTGCTCGGGTGGATCTCGTGGTCGAGGTGGTGACGGAGAACCGTCAGATGCAGACTCCGCTTCGACCCGAACACCTTGTAGAGGCTGCCCCGGTGCACACCGGTGGCGGTGACCAGGTCGTCGACCGAGGTGCCCTCATAGCCATGGGTGGCGAAGAGGGCGGCCGCGGACTCGACGGCCCGGCCGGTGTCGAAGGCGCGTGGTCGTCCCATGCCGATGACCCTACGGGGTTTGAGAACGCCCAGTCAAGAACGACCGTTCTCGTATCCTGTCCCCCGGCGGCGCCACCCGGTCGGCGCTCGGGCGTGGTGGGAAGCCGAGCGGGGTCAGGAGCGTCGGGGTGCCGCCTGGGTGACGTCGGTGCAGTGGACGTCCTGGTCCGGCAGGTGACCCGTGGTCAGGAAGTCGACGGCGGCCTTGTCGGCGCAGGCCGAGCCCGCGCCGTAGACGGAATGCCCGCCGTTGTCGACGCCGACGAAGGCGGAACCGTCGCCGAGGGACTTGTGCAGTCCGACGCCGCCTTCCCACGGGGTGGCGTTGTCCCGGCGGTTCTGCAGGATCAGGGTGTTGCGCGGGCCGCCCTCCACCACCTTGACGGTCGCCTCAGCCGGCTTGTCCCAGAAGGCGCATGCCCAGATGTTAGCCGGCATGCCCGCGGTGAGCGGCCACTTCTCGCGGTCGGCGGTGGTGCGGGCGGCATAGCCGTCGACGTCGTGCGGCCATTCGGCGTCACCGCAGGTGAGCGCCATGAACATGGTGGCCTGGTTGTCCGCGGGGATGCCCGGGGACGCCGGTGCGGCGGCGAACACCTCCTTGAGCACCGCGATGTCGGCGGCCGTGGTGCTGCCTCGGGCCAGGCTGTCGGCGGCCTTCCAGAACTTGGCGAGCACGGGCAGGGTGCTGTTGTCCAGAAGCAGGGCGTAGGTCATGTTCCGCAGCAGCGCCCCGTCCAGCGACACCGACGCGCCGGGAATCGCCGCGGGCGCGCGGTCGAGCCGATCGGCGAGGGCGAGATAGGTGTCGGTCACCTGCGCGACGTTCGTGCCCAGCCCGAGGGTGTCGGCCTGCGCCGCGGCGACGCGGGCGGCATCGGGGAACCGGTCGGCCATGCCCTTGCCCCAGGTGTCCGCCACCTGGTCGGCCCATACCTTGGTGGGGTCGACGTTGCCTTCCAGGACCATCCGGTCGGTGTGGTTCCGGAAGAGGGAACGGTAGACGGCGCCGAGGTAGGTGCCGTAGGACTGGCCCCAGTAGGAGATCTTCTTCTCACCGAGCGCCCGGCGGATGAGGTCCATGTCGCGGGCGGTGTTGGCGGTGTTGTAGTACCGCAGGTCCTTGCCCGCCGTGTCGGCGCACTGCTTGGCGTCGGCTTCGGCGCGGGCCACGTTCTCGGTGATCGAGCCGTCCGCGGCGGGATAGGGGAAGAGCGCGGGCACGCCGGGGTCCTGCAGACCGCAACTCTGTGGGGTGCTGTGGGCGACGCCGCGCGGATCGAAACCGATCAGGTCGTAGCGGTCCAGCACGGACTTCGGCAGGGTGGACGCCATGGTTTCGGGCATGCCGAGACCGCCCAGGGCCGGCCCGCCGGGGTTCAGCAGCAGAACGCCACGTCGCTTCCCGGGCTTCGCGGTGGACAGCCGGGAGACCGCCACGTCGATCGTCGTGCCGTTCGGGTTCCGGTGGTCGAGCGGCACCTCCAGCGTTCCGCAGGCCAGGTGGGGGTCGCGGGTCTGCCCTTCGGCCGGGGCCGGGCACTCGCCCCAGGTGATCTCGGCGTCGCCCGCGGTCTCGCCGCCGCTCTTGCCGGAGACCTTGGCCGGTTGCGAGCCCTCGGTGTCGGCGGTGCACGAGACCAGTGCGGTTCCTGCCAGCGTGGAAACCAGCAGAGCTGCGGCGATCCGGCGGCCCCTGGGGAGACCGTGCTGAACGGGACTGCGTGTCGTGATCATGGTGCCGTCCTCGGCTACTGGGCTGAACGGCCTTGCCCGGCCGTTGTGTTGACGATGCGAGTCAACAAGAGACCACCGGTGGGGACGTCACCCCGGAGATGACAGGCCAGGTAGCTCGCTCGGGGGATGGGCCCTGGGCCGCCCGAGGCCCTGCCCAGCGGGAGTACCTGCCCAGGGAGCCGGGCCTCTTCGCCCATTCAGGAGACCGGACGGAGCGTTCTCGTCGAAGATGCCGGGATGACTCCGAAGTGGGACTTCTTCATCAGCCACGCCAGTGAGGACAAGCTCCTCGTGGCCGGGCCGCTGGCCCACTACCTGCAATCAGTCGGTTTCTCAGTCTGGTACGACGAGTTCTCGCTACGGGTGGGCGACTCGGTGCTGCGCGAGATCGACCGTGGGCTCGGGGCGTCCCGGTACGGCGTCGTCGTCCTCAGCGAGTCGTTCTTCGCGAAGCAGTGGCCCCAGCGCGAGCTGGCAGGCCTGTTCGCCATCGCCGCCGCCGGTGAGCGCCCGGTCCTGCCGGTCTGGCACGGCGTTGACGCCGCCGCGGTCGCTGCGCACTCGCCGCTGCTGGCCGACATCAAGGCGGTGGACACCGGCCGGGGGCTGCACGTCGTGGCCGAGGAGATCGTGCGCGCGGCCTTCCCCGAGCGGGTTGCGACCCTGCCGTTGTCGAATGGGCCGAAGGAGCGTGCCGCCGACCGGGATACCGCCCGGAGGACCTTGCAGGCGGTGCTGGCAGCGGGCGGGAGCCGGGAGGACGTGCTGTTGGTGCTCTCGGCCTACCAAAGCCTGCTGATCACGCTGACACGCTATGTCGCGCAGGTGGTGTGTCCTGCTTCGCGCTTCCCCGAGCTGCCGTGCGACTTCATTCTGTACGAACCGCACGGCGTCACCGGGCCGATCCAGGTGACGTTCGTCGTCCTCGGCCCGACCGGGACCGGCGGTGCCGACTCGCTGGCCGCCACGGATCTGGCCTTCGGAGAGGAGATCCCGTTCGCCGGCCGCCCCTACAACGACTATCTGCCGGGACGGCGCGCCGGGGAGTTCCCCAGCGTGCTGTCAGCGGTCCGACGGCTTGCCGATCACGTCACGTCGGACAACGTCCACCACGAACGTCCGGAGCTGTGGAACTTCTCGGTGCTCTTCGTCCACGGCAGGCGGGGCGCGCAGGATCCCACGCCGACCGCCCCGACGAGGCTCCACTTCGAGACCGCCTCCTACGACCGGCTGACGGACTGGGGAAGCACCAGGGAAGGCGGGGTACGGACGTCCTGAAGGACCTCCGGACCCCACCTCACCCTCCTCCGCGTACGGGCCTACGCCTCCGCGTCCGCCGCCTGTGCCCGCAGGGCGCGTTCCACTCCCGCGCGGGATTCCGAGACCAGGCGGCGCAGGGCCGCGCCGGGGTCGGTGGCGGTCAGCCAGGTGTCGGTCCTGTCGAGGGTTTCGCCGGAGACCTGGATGCCCGGGTAGAGGCCGACCGCGATCTGCTGGGCCATCTCGTGCGAGCGGGAGGCCCAGACGTCCGCCAGTGCCTCGAAGTAGCGGTCCGTGTACGGGGCCAGCAGCTCGCGCTGGTCGGTCTGGACGAAGCCGGCGATGACCGCCTCCTGGACGGCGTTCGGCAGCTTGTCGGACTCCACGACCGAGGCCCACGCCTCCGCCTTGGCCTCCTCCGTCGGGCGGGCCGCGCGGGCGGTGGCGGCGTGGCGCTCACCGGCCGCCGTCCTGTCCCGCTCGTACTCGGCCGCGATCTCCGCCTCGTCGAAACGGCCCACCGCCGCCAGCCGCTGCACGAACGCCCAGCGCAGCTCCGTGTCGACGGCCAGGCCCTCGACGGTCTGCGTGCCGACCAGCAGCGCCTCCAGCAGGTCCAGCTGCTCCGGGGTGCGGGCGGTCGCCGCGAAGGCGCGCGCCCACGCCAGCTGGTGGTCGCTCGCCGGCTCGGCGGACCGCAGATGGGCCAGCGTGGCGTCGGTCCAGCGGGCCAGCAGCGCCTCGCGGGCGGCCGGGGCGGTGTACAGGTCGATGGCCAGCTTCACCTGGCGGTGCAGCGACTGCACCACGCCGATGTCGGACTCCTTGCCGATGCCCGACAGGACGAGGGAGAGGTAGTCGCGGGCGGGGAGTTCCGCGTCCCGGGTCATGTCCCAGGCGGAGGCCCAGCACAGGGCGCGCGGGAGCGAGGACTCGAAGTCGCCCAGGTGCTCGGTGACGAAGGCCAGGGACTGCTCGTCCAGGCGGACCTTGGCGTACGACAGGTCGTCGTCGTTGAGCAGGACGACCGCCGGACGGCGCTTGCCGGCCAGCTGCGGTACGGCGGTCAGCTCGCCGTCGACGTCCAGTTCGACACGGTCGCCGCGCACCAGCTTGCCGGACGCCTCGTCGAGGTCGTACAGGCCGATCGCGATGCGGTGCGGGCGGAGGGTCGGCTCGCCCTTCGCGCCGGCCGGGAGCGCGGGGGCCTCCTGGCGGATGGCGAAGGAGGTGATGACACCGTTGCCGTCCGTCTCGATCTCCGGGCGCAGGACGTTGATGCCGGCCGTCTCCAGCCACTGCTTCGACCACGTCTTCAGGTCGCGGCCGGAGGTCTCCTCCAGCGCGCCCAGCAGGTCGGAGAGGCGGGTGTTGCCGTACGCGTGGCGCTTGAAGTACGCCTGCACGCCCCGGAAGAACTCGTCCTCACCGACGTACGCGACGAGCTGCTTCAGCACCGACGCGCCCTTGGCGTACGTGATCCCGTCGAAGTTGACGAGCACGTCGTCCAGGTCGCGGATGTCGGCCATGATCGGGTGCGTGGACGGCAGCTGGTCCTGGCGGTAGGCCCAGGTCTTCATGGAGTTCGCGAACGTCGTCCAGGAGTGCGGCCACTTGGATCCGGGCGCGTCGGCCTGGCAGGCGGCCTCCGCGTAGGTGGCGAACGACTCGTTCAGCCACAGGTCGTTCCACCACTCCATGGTGACCAGGTCGCCGAACCACATGTGGGCCAGCTCGTGCAGGATCGTGGCCGCCCGCACCTCGTACGCGGCGTCCGTCACCTTCGACCGGAACACGTACTGGTCGCGGATCGTCACCGCGCCCGCGTTCTCCATCGCGCCGGCGTTGAACTCCGGTACGAACAGCTGGTCGTACTTGGCGAACGGGTACGCGTAGTCGAACTTCTCCTGGAACCACTCGAAGCCCTGCCGCGTGACGTCGAAGATCGCGTCCGCGTCGAGGAACTCGGCGAGCGAGGGCCGGCAGTAGATGCCGAGCGGGACCGACTGGCCGTCCTTCTCGTACACGCTGTGCACGGAGTGGTACGGGCCGACGATCAGCGCCGTGATGTACGACGAGATCCGCGGGGTCGGCTCGAACTCCCAGACGTTCTCCCGGGGTTCGGGCGTCGGCGAGTTGGAGACGACGGTCCAGCCCTCCGGCGCCTTCACGGTGAACCGGAAGGTCGCCTTGAGGTCCGGCTGCTCGAAGCTCGCGAAGACACGGCGGGCGTCCGGCACCTCGAACTGGGTGTAGAGGTACGCCTGGTCGTCCACCGGGTCGACGAAGCGGTGCAGGCCCTCGCCCGTGTTGGTGTACGCGCAGTCGGCCTCCACCCGGAGGATGTTGCGGCCCTTCAGCAGGCCGGGCAGGGCGATGCGGGAGTCCGCGAAGACCTCGGCGGGGTCCAGGGAGTCGCCGTTGAGGGTCACCTCGTGCACGGCCGGAGCGACCAGGTCGATGAACGACTCCGCGCCGTCGCCGTCCTCGGCGACATCGAAGCGCACCGTGGTCACGGACCGGTAGGTGCCGCCCTCCTGCGCGCCGGAGAGATCGAGATCGATCTCGTACGAGTCAACGGTCAGCAGCTTCGCCCGCTGCTGCGCCTCTTCGCGGGTCAGGTTTGTGCCAGGCACGCGGTCATCTCCTCGTTTTGTGTGGGTTGCGCCATCCTTCCACGCGAGATCGGGATCGGGGGGCGACGGAGCCGGACCATGGGGATACCCCTGTGTCGGGCCCGACCGAAGGGGGTGTGCTACGACGTCCGAATCCCGCCGGCGGGGCGGTTCGGCGGGAGTGCGCCTGGAGCCATGACGATCCAGACGCACCAGAGCCACGCCGCGCGTCCCATTCCCGCGCCGACCGTGAAGGAACTGCTGACCGCCGACGACGCCGGCCGTCCGGCCGTCCCGCACACCGACGACGAGGGCGGCGCCCCACTCCGCTGCTGTCTGCGGCGCAGCCGCCCCGGCGAGCGGATCGCCCTCGTCTCCTACGCGCCCCTGCGCCGCTGGGCGGCGGAGACGGGCGCCGACCCGGGCGCGTACGACGAACAGGGACCGGTCTTCGTCCACGCGGAGGAGTGCGCGGGTCCGACGGGCGGGGACCTCCCGTTCACCCACGCCCACCGCACCCTGCGCCGCTACTCCGCCGACGGGCGCATCCTGGGCGGGCGGCTGGTGGAGGCACCGGAGGACTTCGCACCGGCGTTCGGCGAGGCGTTCGCCGACCCCGAGGTGGCGCTCGTGCACGTACGGGCCGTGGAGTACGGCTGCTTCCTGTACGAGGTGCGCAGGGGCTGACCGGCGGCCGGCAGTACCGGCGGCGACGACGAAGAGGCGGACGCCCCCCCGGAGACGAAGAGGCGGACGCCCCCCGGATCGGGGGCGTCCGCCTCTCGCACGAACAGCGCGCCCAGCGCGCAGACCGGCGTCAGCCGCGCAGTTCCCGCGCCACCAGCTCCGCGATCTGCACCGCGTTCAGCGCGGCGCCCTTGCGGAGGTTGTCGTTGGAGACGAACAGGGCCAGGCCGTGGTCCACCGTCTCGTCGGTGCGGATACGGCCCACGTACGACGGGTCCTGGCCGGCCGCCTGCAGCGGGGTGGGGATGTCGGTGAGGACGACACCGGGGGCGTCCGCCAGCAGCTCGGTCGCGCGCTCCACGCTGATCGGGCGGGCGAAACGGGCGTTGATCTGCAGCGAGTGGCCGGAGAAGACCGGGACGCGGACACAGGTGCCGGAGACCTTGAGTTCCGGGATGCCCAGGATCTTGCGGGACTCGTTGCGCAGCTTCTGCTCCTCGTCGGTCTCGTACCGACCGTCGTCGACGAGGTTGCCGGCCAGCGGCAGCACGTTGAAGGCGATGGGGCGCTGGTAGACCTCCGGCTCGGGGAAGTCGGCCGCCGAACCGTCGTGGGTCAGCTTGTCGGCCTCGTCGATCACCTTCTGCGCCTGCCCGTGCAGCTCCGCGACGCCCGCGAGACCCGAACCGGACACCGCCTGGTAGGTGGCGACGACCAGTGCTTCCAGGCCCGCCTCCTCGTGCAGCGGACGCAGCACCGGCATCGCGGCCATCGTGGTGCAGTTCGGGTTGGCGATGATGCCCTTGGGGCGGTCGGCGACGGCCTGCGGGTTGACCTCGGAGACGACGAGGGGGACCTCGGGGTCCTTGCGCCAGGCGGAGGAGTTGTCGATCACGACGGGGCCCTGTGCGGCGACCTTCTCGGCCAGCGCCTTCGAGGTCGCGCCGCCCGCGGAGAACATCACGATGTCCAGGCCGCTGTAGTCGGCGGTGGACGCGTCCTCCACCGTCACGCCGTCCAGCTCCGTGCCGGCCGAGCGGGCCGAGGCGAACAGGCGCAGCTCCGTGACCGGGAAGTTCCGTTCCTTGAGGATGCTGCGCATGACCGTGCCCACCTGACCGGTGGCTCCGACGATTCCGACCCTCACGGTGACTCCCTACTGCGTCCTGATACGTACCTGATGTGCCTGGCCGAGGCTCTTCCATGATGCGGCCGACCACGGCCCGCCTGTCCAATTCTTTGCCGCTTTGCCCGCCCACTGGGACGGCGGGGCGGTGCGCGCGGGCTGCCGGACCTTCGGTTGCTACCCCGCTGAGCTGCAGAAATTCAGCCACCGGGGGCCATGGACCGCAAGGTCCCCTGCCCGGTACGCCCCCGCCCACACGGAGATGTGATGTACGCCTCGGCCGGATCCGGAGAACCCGCGCGAACGTTCCGGGCCGGTACGGCGTCGTAGGGGAAACAGGGTGAGGGGGGTGGCCAGTGCTGCGCGGAAGGACCCGGCGCGCCCGGGGGGCGTACGCCGACGACGACCCGCTGGACGCGGTTCAGGAACGCCGGGTGCGGGCGGTGCTCGCACTGGGCGGGGTGCAGCAGGCGGACCTGCCGGACGGGGTGCAGCAGGTCCGCCTGCGGCTGCTGGAACGCGCCGCGAGCGGGCGGGAGGCGCCGCGGGACGTCTCGGCGTGGGCCGCGGTGGTCGCCTCCAACCTCGCCATGGACTGGCACCGGGCCAAGCGCCGTCAGGAGCGGCTCGGGGAGCGGCTGGCGGCGCTGCGGCCGGCCGAGGCGGCCTCCGGTGAGGAGGACAGCGTGCTCTCCCTGGCCGTGGCCCGGGGCCTGGACCGGCTGCCCGACGCGCAGCGCCAGGTGGTCGTGCTGCGCTTCTACGCCGATCTGCCGGTGCGCTCGATCGCCGAGCAGCTCGGGGTTCCCGAGGGCACGGTCAAGAGCCGGCTGCACACCGCTGTACGGGCCCTGCGCGCCCGCCTGCACGAGGACGAGGTGGTGTGACATGACCGCCCACGACGAGGCCCGCGACCCGTCCCGCGAAGGACCGGAGCGACCGGATCCGCCGGAGCGGGAGCCCGCGTACGACGGTATGGACGCCCTGATGGCCGCCCTCCTCGACGAGCCGCTCCCGGAGCCGGCCCGGAGGGACCCGGCGTTCGTCGCGGCGCGGGACGCCGCCGTCGCCGACCTCGCGGTCCTGCGCGAGCAGCTGACGCTGATCGCAGACACGCTGGCCGGCGGCCCGGCGGGGCGAGAGGCAGTCGCTCGGACCGGCAGGCGGCCTGCCCCCGACTCCGGCCCGAAACACGACGCGGCGCCCCCCTCCCCGACCGACCCGGAGCCCGGGCACACGCCGACGACACCCACCCCGCTGACGGACGCACCGTCACCCGGCCCGGAGCACGGAACCCCGGCGGAGAGCCTGCCCTCCCGTCCCGGTCCCCGACGCGTCCCGGCGGCCGGGAACCGGACCGGCACGTCCCCCGACACGGAGCCCGAGCGCACGTCGGAGGCACCCGCCCCGCTGAGGGACGCACCGCCCCCCGACGCGCGGGACGGGATGCCGCCGGCTCCGGCCCGGCTGGGGGACGTACCGTCCCCCGGCCCGGAGTCCGGGCGTACGTCGGAGGCACCCGCCTCGCTGGGGGACGTACCGTCGTCCGGCCCGGAGCACGGAACCCCGGCGGAGAGCCTGCCCTCCCGTCCCGGTCCCCGACGCGTCCCGGCGGCCGGGAACCGGACCGGCACGTCCCCCGACGCGGAGCCCGAGCGCACGTCGGAGGCACCCGCCCCGCTGAGGGACGCACCGCCCCCCGACGCGCAGGACGGGATGCCGGCGGCTCCGGCCCGGCTGGGGGACGTACCGGCCTCCGGCCCGGAGTCCGGGAGCACGTTGGCGGCATCCGCCCGGCTGGGGGACGTACCGTCGTCCGGCGCGGAGGACGGGATGCCGGCGGCTCCGGCCCGGCTGGGGGACGTACCGGCCTCCGGCCCGGAGTCCGGGAGCACGTTGGCGGCATCCGCCCGGCTGGGGACGTAC
>NZ_JBVIFC010000001.1:407122-407516 GCF_055571535.1 Streptomyces sp. NPDC030893
GGGACGTACCGTCGTCCGGCGCGGAGGACGGGATGCCGGTGGGTCCCGCCCTGCCGAAGGACGTACCGTCGCCCGGTGCGCAGGGCGGGATCCTGGCCGCTCCCGTCCCGGCGGAGGGCCCGCCCTCTCGCCCCGGAGCGCGGCCGGGGTCCCGGCGCGGCCCTGCCGCCGGGGAGCGGGCCGGTGTGGCGCCGGGGAGGCGGGCCGGGGCTCGTCCCGGGGGCGGCGGGGGCTCGCGCGGGTCCCGGCGCCGTGCCCTGAAGGTCGCCTTCGGCGGGCTCGTCGCCGCTGCCGCCTCGCCGGGGAGGCGGGCCGGGGCTCGTCCCGGGGGCGGCGGGGGCTCGCGCGGGTCCCGGCGCCGTGCCCTGAAGGTCGCCTTCGGCGGGCTCGTCGC
>NZ_JBVIFC010000001.1:407609-446977 GCF_055571535.1 Streptomyces sp. NPDC030893
CGTCGCCGCTGCCGCCGCCGGTCTGGTGCTCGGCATGGGATGGCTCGTGTCGCAGGAAGGGGGAACGGCCGACTCGGCGGTGAACGGTGCCGCCGCGGACGCCAAGCAGGAGGCCGGGGTCGCCTTCGGCAGCCCCCGCTACCTCGCGTGCGCGCGACTGGTCGCCGAAGGGCCGGTGACCGCGGTGGAGCAGGTGCCGGGAGCCGCCGGCACGGAGCGCGTCACCCTGGAGCCGAGCCGGTACTACAAGGGCGGGGGCGAGGTCACGTTCCTCCGGGACACCGCCGCGGAGCCCCCGCTGCGGCCGGGCGACCGCGTGCTGATCGGCATGCCGGCCGACGGCGCCCACCCGGACGCGGTGATCGTCGGTGAGCCCGACATCGCCCCCGAGCGGGCCCGGATCATCGCCTCGCTCCCCGAGTCCCGCACCCTGGCCTGCGGCTGAGTACGCCGAAGGGGCGGGCGCCCGGTCAACGGACGCCCGCCCCTTCCCTTCACACCTCAGCCGGTTACGGGACGACCTTGCCGATCGCCACGCTGCCGAGGCCCGCGACCGTGCCGCGCTCGTTCACCAGCTGCACGCGGCCGAAGAACGCACGTCCCTCGGGAGCCGCCGCCGCGACGGTGACGTCGCCGGAGACGGTGGCCGAGTCGCCCGTGCCGAGCTCGACCGACGCGGAGCCGTCGACAGCGACGGAGCCGAGCGTGGAGGAGAAGAACACGTCCAGGTAGTCGTAGTCCGTCGAACCCGCCGGGACCGAGTAGCCGTCCACCTCGACGGTGTACGTACCGGCCGCCGGGGAGGCGATCGAGACCGACTCCTCCGAGTCGCCGTCGGCGGCCTGGGCGACCTGGTTGCCGGCCGCGTCGTAGACCGTCAGGTCCAGGTCGGCGGCCGTGTCGGACACGTTGCCGATGGAGACGTCGAGCGACGCGGCGCCCTCGGGCACCTCGACCGTCGTCGTGTGCGTCTCACCCGTGCGGATGGCGGGACGGTCCGTCTTGGACGAGCCGAGCGGGCCGCCCACCAGCTTGCCCTCGATGGCGGCGAGCTCGTTCGTCACCGTCCAGGAAGCGGCGGCCGGCGTGCCGATCTTCGCCTCGGGCACCGTCACGGTCTCCGGGTCGAAGACCGCGCCGAGCACGGCGACGTCCAGCTTGTACGGGTTGTCGAGCAGCGGCGACGTACGGCGCGACTCGACCTCGATCTCCCAGACGCCCGGCTGCGGGTTCGCGTACGAACGCACGTCGGGGCGGCAGGTGTTGGCCGGGTTGTCGTAGTTCGGGTAGCAGTTGACCGTCGACGTCGGGTCGGCCGGGACACCGTAGGGGTGGATGGCGATGAACCGGGTCTGGCTCGTGGCCTTCAGCCCGCTCAGCGCGATCTCCAGCGTCTTCGCGCCCTCGGGCACGGTGACGAAGTAGGAGGTCGTGCCGTTGCGCTGGGCCTTGCCCGACGCGGAGAAGGTGTGGGCCAGCGGCTCCGAGACGACCACGGTGTTCAGGATCTGCCGGTCGACACCCTCGGTGCGCGGGTCGTCGACCTCGAGGATCGCGCTCTTGATGCCGGCCGAGCCGGGCGCGGCCTGGACCTTGACGGTCACCGGCTCGTTCAGCGGCAGCCGGATGTCGTCGTCGCCGAGGATGCGGAAGGTGCGGCCCTCGTTGTTCTCGATGTCCAGCTCGTGGTGGAGCGCACGGTCGGGACCGGACGTACGGGTGATCGTGATGTCGTACGTCTTCTTCTGGCCGGCCTTCAGACCGCCCTCGCGGTCGTACAGGCCCGTACCGGAACCGGGGGTCTTCAGGAACTGGTCGATCGCGGTGTCGACCGGCGCCTGCACCGTGTACGTGTGCGCGGTGGCGCCGTCACGGATGGCGTCCCAGGCGTCCTCGATGTCGATGAGGCCGGCGCCCTCCTCGTAGGCCTGCACACCGCGGATGTGCTCGGCGGTGGAGGTGAGGGCGGTGCGCAGCTTCGCCGGGGTGAGGTCGATGCGCTTCTGCTTCGCGGCGGACAGCAGCAGCGCGGCGGCGCCGGTGGCCTGCGGGGAGGCCATCGAGGTGCCCTGGAGCATGCCGTAGCCGGCCGGGAGGTCGTAGCCCGCCTCGGCGACCGGGGCGCCCGGGGACCAGGTCTGGATGGTGTTGATCGCCGCGCCGGGGGCGACCAGCGTCGGCGTGAAGCCGCCGTCCTCACGCGGACCGCGCGAGGAGAAGGGCATCATGTCGTACTTGGTCCGCACCTCGGAGCCGTAGTTCGCGGCCCAGGTCTCCTTGGAGACGGTCGCGCCGACGGAGATGACCTTCTCCGCCAGGGCGGGGTCGCCGATGGTGTTGGCGCCGGGGCCGGAGTTGCCGGCGGAGATCACCAGCTGGACGCCGTAGGTGTCGATCAGCCGGTTGTAGAGCTCCACGCGGGCGTTGTTGCCGTCGTTGAGCGCCGGCAGGCCGCCGATGGACATGTTGACGATGTCGACACCGCGCTTGGTGACGAGGTCGATCATGCCCTCGGTGAGCGCCACGTTGGTGCAGCCGCCGGACCAGGTGCAGGCGCGGGAGGAGACGAGCTTCGCGCCGGGGGCGGCGCCGTCCATCCGTCCGCCGAACAGGCCGTTGGCGGCGGTGATACCGGCCACGTGCGAGCCGTGCGAGCCCTCGATGACACCGATGTTGACGAAGTCGGCCTTCTTGCCGATCCAGTCGCCGCCGTAGGGGTCCATCGGGACGTCCTCGCGGATCTCCACCACGAACGGCTGGCGCTCGACGACATCGGTCTTCGGGTCGTCGGTGCCGAAGTACCCGATCTGGAAGCCGTCCTTGTACGGCTTCATCGGGGTGTCGTCGGAGAAGTCCTGGTTGTTGTTCAGGTCGACGCGGACCGTTCCGGCCTGCGCGTCGTAGAGCATGCCCCAGGAGTCGGTGGTGTCGCCGTCGCGGTTGGCGTCACCGCCCGCGTCGCCGCCGGTGGTGTACGACTCCAGGAACGTGCTGATCTGATACGAACCCTCGGGAGCCGTCCAGGTCTTGCCGCCGTAGGTGAAGGACGGGCCGGAGACGGAGGAGACCATCGGGCGCCAGGTCCGGTCGTTGTCCACGATCGGGTCGGTCGCCGTCACCCAGTCGACGATCTTGCGCTCGCCGGTGGTGGTCTTCTGCAGCGCGGGGTGGCCGAGGTCCACACCCGAGTCGAGGATGCCGATGGTGACACCGCGGCCGTCCGCCCTCGGGTTGTCCTCGACGAACTCGACCGCACCCGTCTCGAAGGACGGGTTGTACGGGTTCTTCGCGGGGGTCCGCCGGTCGGGGCCGGGGTACTTCTTGCCCTTGTGCTTGCCCTTGCCCTTGGCACCCTTGGTGGTGTCGGCGGCGGGCGTCGGGTCGTCCAGCGGGATCTCGTCGCGCAGGTCGACGCCGTGCACGGTGGAGAGCTTGGTGGCGGCGGCGATCGCCGCGTCGGCCTTGCCGGTGGGGACCGTGGCCCGGACGTAGCCGAGCTTGTCGTCGGTCCGGCCGACCGAGCCGCCCTTGACCGCGTTCAGCTCCTTGGCGACCTGCTCGGTCTTGCCGGGAGCGGTGGCGATCATCATCGTGACGTGCTTGGAGCCGTCGGCCTTGGCCTCGGCGAGCAGGTCGGCGTCGTCCGAACCGAGCTTGTCGTGCGCGGACTTGACGTCGGCGTCGGCCGGCGCGGCGGGCGGGGTGTCGGCGGCGAAGGCCAGCGGGACGGGCCCGGCCGCGGAGAGCGCGGCGACGAGACCGGCGGCCACGGCGATGCGGGCCACGCGTCTGGTGCCCGATATGGAGTCACGCTGGGGGGAGTTGGTCATCGGCATCCCTTGTACGTAAAGGAACGATCGGGAGCGACCGGAGCCGATCGACCCTGGCCGCGACGGTCCGGAACGTGGTCCCGGACGATCGTTGAGCCTTACGCAAGGTGCTGATGTTTGGCGAGGGTTGGCGAAAAGGAAATGGATGTGTGGGGAAAACCCCCGGTGTGCGTATCCGGAGAAAGAGTCCGAAGCCGACAAGTCATCCGTACGTGCGTGGGGCCGGCGTCCTCCCCGGCCGGCCGTCCTGGGGGACCTCCCTGGCGGCCTTCCTCAGCCGGACTCGCCGGACCGGGTCACCGACCCCCGATACCGGGTTAACGTGCCGCGATGCGGAAGAAGTTGAGGGTGGCGGCCTACGCCGTGGTGGTGCGGGACGGACAACTCCTGCTCGCCCGCTCCCCGGGCCCCGGCGGCGTCCCCGAGTGGGTGCTGCCGGGCGGGGGCATGGAGCACGGCGAGGACCCCTACGACACCGTCCGCCGGGAGGTGGAGGAGGAGACCGGCTACCTCGTCGAGGTCACGGGCCTGCTCGGCGTGGACTCCACCCGCCGCACCTTCCCCGCCCGCCTGGGCCGCTCCGTCGACCATCACGGCGTACGGCTGCTCTACGAGGCCCGCGTCACCGGCGGCGACCTCCGCGACGAGATCGGCGGCACCACGGAACTCGCCGCCTGGCAGCCCCTCGGCGCCGTCCCCGGTCTGGTCCGCGTCCGCCTGGTCGACATCGCCCTGCGACTGTGGCGCGAACGCCCGCCGACGGGACGCCTGGACCCGGTCGAGGGATGACCGCGCACCCGGCCCCGGGCGGCGACAGGGCCTAACGGGGCAGGACGACGACATACGCCGCCGGGTCGCGGTCGGCCGCGGCCATCAGGGCCGTACGGACCACGGCCGCCTGCTGTTCCCCCGCGTCCCGCAGCGCCCGCGGGGTGATGTGGACGACCGTGATGCCGAGGTGCTCCAGATGCTCGCGCTTGCGGGCGTACTCCGTCCACTCGGCGTCGTCCTCGGGGCGCCGGCCCGGACGGGGCGCACGGGTGTCGAGCACCACCGCCACCGCCTGCTCCGGCCAGTACGCGTCCAGGCCGCCGAGGTGCGGACCGCCCGGGAGGCGCAGGTCGACGTTCCAGCACGGGTCCGGCAGGCCGTGGTCGCGCACCATCCGGTACAGCCGCGACTCCGCCAGCGCCCGGCCCTCGGCCAGCAGCGAGTCCACCGCGTCCACCACGTGCGGCCGGTTCAGCAGCTTCGCGCC
Organism: Streptomyces sp. NPDC030893; assembly: GCF_055571535.1. Lineage (NCBI taxonomy): Bacteria > Bacillati > Actinomycetota > Actinomycetes > Kitasatosporales > Streptomycetaceae > Streptomyces > Streptomyces sp. NPDC030893. The sequence goes on from NZ_JBVIFC010000001.1 coordinate 412,698, forward strand.
GGTCAGCTCCCGTACCACCGCCGCCGGGTCGCAGTGGCCGCCGCGCACCGCCTCCGTCAGCAGCCGGCGGACCACGGCCGCGTCCTTGAGACCCGCCACCGCGTCGGCCAGCGCCCGCGGCACCGGCGCCACCGGCAGGCCGGTGACCTGCTCCGGGACCGGCAGGGCGGACGTGCGGACGATCCGGGCGCAGCCCGTCGAACGCAGCCGGCGCAGCCGCGGGACCAGGACGTCGAAGACCTCCAGGGACGGCAGCGGGGGAGCGGAGGCGAAACCGTGCAGGGTCAGCGCCGCGAGCCCGGTGATCATCGACTCCCCGTAGGGGGACGCCGGAGGCTCGTCCGCGCCGGGCTGCGCGGGAACGCTCACGGTCCGCTCCCGTGCCGCGTACAGCAGCACCGCCCGCAGCCGCTCCTCGCTGGTCGGCGGGCCGGGGTGGAGCAGCACGACCCCCGGGAGGAGCTGCTGCCAGGGCCCGCCGGGACGGCACTGCTCACCGGCCTCCGCGGCCGAGACGCCGTGGGCGCGCAGTTGCGTGTGGGTCAGCAGACGGCGTCCGGTGCTGGTGGAGAGGTGGTGCAGGGGGCGGGGGGAGAGCGGCGTGTTGTGGTTCATGACCCGCAATTTCCCGTCTCCGGACGGCCCTTGAACCCCTGTTACACACCTGTCGGCAAACAAGGACAAGCCCGCACTAAAGGACGCCTGTTCGGATACCGAAAACCCCTGGTCCGTTCGGGTGCGGCCAGGGGTTACGGCCACGGATTACCGGATTCCGTAACGACGCCCCGAAGGGGCGCGGGGGACCTGCGCGAGCAACCCCCGCCCACCCGCGGCCGGGGCCGACGGGGCGGCGCCCCTCGGGGACGGGCGGGAAGGGGTACCGCCCCGTCCTCAGTCGCCGGCGGCAGCCGCGTCGCAGGCCTGACCGCGCAGCGCACGCGCCAGGTCGTCCCGGGACTCCAGGACCAGCCGCCGCAGTGCCGGCGCCGCGTCCTCGTGGGACGTGAGCCACGCGTCCGTCGCGTCCAGCGTCGCCTGCGAGTCCTGGAAGCCGGGGAACAGGCCCCGCACCACATCCATGCCGATCTGGATCGACCGCTCCGTCCACACCCGCTCGATCGCCGCGAAGTACTTCTCCGCGTACGGCGCGAGCAGCTCCCGCTGGGACGGCTGGGCGAAGCCCGAGATCGTCGCCTCCACCAGCGCGTTGGACAGCGCGTCCGACTCCACGACCCGCTCCCAGCACTCCGCCTTGACCGCAGCCGACGGGCGGGCGGCCAGACAGCGCACGTGGTGCCGCTTGCCGGAGGCGGTGTCGTCCCGGGCCAGCTCCTCGTCCAGCCGCTTCTCGTCCACCACCCCGTGCGCGGCCAGCGGCTCCAGGAACGCCCAGCGCAGCTCCTGGTCCACCTCCAGGCCCGGCAGGGTGACCGTGCCGTCGAGGAGCGAGGTCAGCAGCTCGAAGTCGGCCGGCGCGTCGGCCGTGTGGGCGAAGAACCTCGCCCAGGCCAACTGCTGTTCACTGCCCGCCTCGGCGGTGTACAGCTCGGCCGAGGTGCCCTCGGCGAGCCGGCGCCCGGCTCGCTCGCGCCGCTCGGGTGCGGTGTAGTGCACGGCCGCCGACTCCGCCCACGCGTGCAGCATCTGGAGCACACCGATGTCGGACTCCCGGCCCGCGAACCGCAGCACCAGCTCGATGAACTCCCCGGCCGGCAGCAGCGCGTCCCGCGTCATGTTCCACAGCGCCGACCAGCACAGAGCGCGGGCCAGCGGGTCGGTGAGCGAACCCAGGTGCTCACGCAGCGTGGCCAGCGAGGTCTCGTCGAACCGCGTCTTGCAGTACGTCAGGTCGTCGTCGTTGACCAGCACCAGGTCCGGCGCGTCCGCGCCCGCCAGCTCCGTCACGACCGTACGCGCGCCCTCGACGTCCGTCTCGGCCTGCGCGTACCGCTCCAGGGCGCCGGAGTCGGCGCGCCGGTACAGCCCCACCGCGACCCGGTGCGGGCGCAGTTCGGGGTGCGACTCCGCCGCCTCCTGCACGATCGCCAGCTCGTCGACCGTGCCGTCCTCGCGCAACAGCACCTGCGGCGTAAGGGAGTTGACGCCGGCCGTCTGCAGCCAGGAACGGGACCACGCGCCCATGTCCCGGCCACTGGTCTCCTCCAGGACCGACAGCAGGTCACCGAGGCGCGTGTTGCCGTACGCGTGCCGCTTGAAGTAGCGCCGGGCGCCCTCCAGGAACGCGTCCTGACCGACGTACGCCACGAGCTGCTTGAGCACCGAGGCGCCCTTGGCGTACGTGATGCCGTCGAAGTTGAGCTTGGCGTCCTGGAGGTCGCGGATGTCGGCGGTGATGGGGTGCGTGGAGGGGAGCTGGTCCGCGCGGTACGCCCACGCCTTGCGGCGGTTGGCGAAGGTGATCCAGCCGTCGGTGAAGCGGGTCGCGCCGACCAGGGAGAACGCGCCCATGAAGTCGGCGAAGGACTCCTTCAGCCACAGGTCGTCCCACCACTCCATGGTGACCAGGTCGCCGAACCACATGTGCGCCATCTCGTGCAGGATGACGTTGGCCCGGCCCTCGTACGACGCCCGCGTCACCTTGCCCCGGAAGATGAACTCCTCGCGGAAGGTGACCATCCCCGGGTTCTCCATCGCGCCCAGGTTGTACTCCGGCACGAAGGCCTGGTCGTACTTGCCGAACGGGTACGGGTAGTCGAAGTGGTCGTGGAAGAAGTCCAGGCCCTGCTTGGTCACCAGGAACACGTCGTCGGCGTCGAAGTGCGGGGCGAGCCCCTTGCGGCACATCGCGCCGAGCGGGATCTCCAGGCGCGTACCGTCCTCGAAGACCCGCTCGTAGGAGTCGGTCACGTAGTGGTACGGGCCGGCCACCACGCAGGTGATGTACGTCGGGATCGGCTTGGTCTCCGCGAAGCGCCACACCCCGTCGGTGAGTTCACCGGCGCCGTTGCTCCACACCGTCCAGCCCTCGGGCGCCCGCACCTCGAAGCGGTAGGGGGCCTTGAGGTCCGGCTGCTCGAAGTTGGCGAACACCCGCCGGGCGTCGGCGGGTTCGTACTGGGTGTACAGGTACACCTCGCCGTCCTCGGGGTCGACGAAGCGGTGCATGCCCTCGCCGGTGCGGGAGTAGGCGCACCGCGCGTCGACGATCAGCTCGTTCTCGGCGGCGAGGTCCTCCAGCAGGATCCGGGTGCCGTCGAAGACCTGGCCGGGGTCGAGGTCCCGCCCGTTGAGCGACACGGCCGTCACGCTTGGGGCGATCAGGTCCGCGAAGCTGCTCGCGCCCGGCTCGGCGCAGCGGAACCGCACGGTGGTGACGGAGCGGAAGGTGCGCGGGCCGTCGCCGCCGCTCCCGCCGACCGCCGACCTGAGGTCGAGGGACACCTCGTACCCGTCGACGGACAGCAGGGCTGCCCGCTCCCGGGCCTCGTCGCGGGTCAGGTTCTCACCGGGCACGGGCGGACTCCTCATGCGTCGTCGACAGGGAATGAACAGGACCGATCCTGCCATGTGCCCCTGACGCGGGGCAGCCGGGAATGGCCGGGACGAGCCGTGGCGTTGTCACCGGGAGAGACCGCCTTCACGAGGAGTGACATGCCGGACAAGTCTGCCGCCACGCCCGTCGACTTCTGGTTCGACCCCCTGTGCCCGTGGGCCTGGATGACCTCGCGGTGGGTGCGGGAGGTGGAGAAGGTGCGGGACATCGAGGTCCGCTGGCACCTGATGAGCCTCGCGGTCCTCAACGAGGACCGGCTGGACGAGCTCCCCGACGAGTACCGCGAGCTGCTCGAGACCAAGGCGTGGGGCCCGGTCCGGGTCGTCATCGCGGCGCAGGAGGAGCACGGCGCCGAGGTGCTCGGCGACCTCTACACGGCGCTGGGCACCCGCATCCACAACAAGGACGAGGGTCCGGGCCGGGAGACGGTCGCCGCCGCCCTGAAGGACGTCGGACTGCCCGAGTCCCTCATGGAGCACTGGGACTCCACCCCCTACGAGCCGCAGCTGCGTGCCTCCCACAAGGAGGGCATCGACAAGGTCGGCCAGGACGTCGGCACCCCTGTGATCGCGGTCCCCGGCGCCGACGGCGAGCAGATCGCCTTCTTCGGTCCGGTCGTCACCCCCGCGCCGAAGGGCGAGGAGGCCGCCCGCCTCTGGGACGGCACCCTCGCGGTGGCCTCCGTCCCGGGCTTCTACGAGATCAAGCGCAGCCGCACCAAGGGGCCGGACTTCAGCAATCTGTGACGCCGTCCCGGAAGCCCCCGCGAGTCATGTCCTCGCGGGGGCCTTCCTCTTTCCGCCTGCCGGGTGAACGGTGAGAAGACGACCACGAGGCAGGACGCTTATTGCAAGTAGCTCGCAATTACAAAGCTAGCAGCAGAAGGTGCCCTGTGTGAGCCCCCGGCACGCGAAACGGCCCCCGCGTGTCCACGCGAGGGCCGTCACGGAGGGCGGGGGAGGCGGGTCAGCCCCGGGCGCGCGCCCGCTGCCAGGCGTATCCCACCGCCGCCAGCGCCAGCGTCATGCCGCCCGTCGAGTACAGCTGCACGCGCGTGCCCGGATCCCGGGCCATGAGCACGAAGACCGCCGCCATGCCGGCCAGTGCCACCCATGTGAGCCACGGGAACGCCCACATCCGCACGGTCAGCCGTTCGGGCGCCTCACGCTCGAGCCGGCGGCGCAGCCGCAGCTGGGAGACGGCGATGAAGATCCAGACGACCAGGATCACCGCGCCGATCATGTTCAGCAGCCAGGCGAAGACGTCGTCCGGCCGCCAGTAGCTCAGCAGCACGCACAGGAAGCCGAAGACGGAGGAGGCCAGCACGGCGATCCGCGGCACCGCGCCCGACACCCGGCCCAGGGCCTTCGGCCCCTGCCCGCGCTCCACCAGCGAGTAGCCGATGCGCGAGGCGCCGTAGATGTTGGCGTTCATCGCGGACAGCAGCGCCACCAGCACCACCACGTTCATCAGCTGACCCGCGCCCGGGATGCCGAGACGGTCCAGGGCGGCGACGTACGGGCCGACCTCGACGACCGCGGGGGAGTCCCACGGGACCAGGGTCACGATGACCGCCATCGAGCCGATGTAGAACAGAGCGATCCGCCACATCGCCGTACGGACCGCGCTCGCCACGCCCTTGACCGGGTTCTCCGACTCGGCCGCCGCGATGGTCACCGTCTCCAGGCCGCCGTACGCGAAGACGGACGCGAGCAGTCCGATCACCAGGCCCTCGCCGCCGTTGGGGAGGAAGTCGGTGAGGTTCGAGGCACCCGGGGAGTCCGTGCCCGGCAGCACACCGGCGACGGCCAGGACGCCGAGGCCCAGGAACAGGGTGATCGCGCCGACCTTCAGGGCGGCGAACCAGAACTCGAACTCGCCGAAGTTCTTCACCGCGGCGAGGTTGGTCCCGCAGAAGACCACCATGAACAGCGCCACCCAGGCCCACTCGGGCGTGCCCGGCAGCCAGCCGGTCACGATCTTCGCGGCCCCGATGCCCTCCAGACCCACGGCCGTGCACAGCAGCACCCAGAACGCCCAGCCCGCGGTGAAACCCGCCCACGGACCGATGGCCCGCTCGGCGTGCGCGGAGAACGAGCCCGAGGACGGATACGCGGCGGACATCTCGCCCAGCATCCGCATCACCAGCATCACCAGGAGGCCGGAGAGGGTGTAGGCGAGGACGATGGAGGGCCCGGCGGCGGCGATTCCCGCGCCGGAGCCGACGAACAGCCCGGCGCCGATCACCCCGCCGAGGGCGATCATCGATAGGTGGCGCTGCTTCAGGCCGTGCGAGAGGGAGGCGCCGTCCGGCTTCGGGGGCGTCTCGACGGTGGTGCTGGGCATGGGCGCGGCTGGTCCAATGCGGGAGATGACAAAACGCCGCCCAGTCTGGGCGGCCTCCCCTCCGCCGCGAGGAGGCCGCCCAGCATGTGGACAGAGGCCATCCGGACGGTGACAGTCCGGTTACCTCGGGGCGGTCGGCAGGCGGTCGGTGGGCGGGACGGGGCGCCCGGCAGTCGGCGGTCCGTTTGGTGGATCCCTACAGCCCCGTCACGGCCCCGCTGCCCTGTCGGCTGTCGCCGACGCCACCTCACCTCAGTGACCGGCATCACCTCCTGCCCCTGGTCACCCCGCTTCTTTGTCCGGAGCCCACCAAGACCGTGTTCGCGCCTTTGTCGAGCGCTGACGGTGATCGCCGCGGGGGCACCGGTATAGCGTCGCGGTGTCCCCAACCGCCCTCATCCCCGCGGAGACCCCATGAGCACCGCTTCCGTCACGTCCGCCCGATCCGGACAGGTCCTCGCCGACCTCGTCCCGGCCTCCCGCGTGCGGGACGCCGCGCTGGTGCTCGGCGGTGCCGCGCTCACCGGCCTCGCCGCCCAGATCGCGGTGCCCGTCCCCGGCTCCCCGGTGCCGGTGACCGGCCAGACCTTCGCGGCCCTCCTCGTCGGCACCACCCTCGGCGCCCGCCGCGGCTTCGCCTCCCTCGCGGTGTACGCACTGGTGGGCATGGCCGGTGTGCCGTGGTTCGCGGAGGGCAAGTCGGGGATGACGATGCCGTCCCTCGGCTACGTCCTCGGCATGCTGCTGGCCGCCGTCGTCGTGGGCGCGCTCGCCCGGCGCGGCGCCGACCGCTCCGCCTGGCGCACGGCGGGCACGATGGTCCTCGGCTCGGCGATCATCTACGCCGTCGGCGTGCCCTACCTGGCCCTCGCCACCGGTATGTCCGCCTCCGCCGCGATCGCGGCCGGCCTGACCCCCTTCCTCCTCGGCGACGCACTGAAGGCGGCGCTGGCGATGGGTGTGCTGCCCACGGCCTGGAAGTTCGTCAACAGGCGCTGACCTGCCGGGAGTTTGTGAGGAAAAGGCTCGCCGGTCGTAGCGACGGCGAGCCTCTTCGCGTGCCGCCGGTCAGTCCCGCGGCGGCACGCTCCGCCGCCGGGCCGACCACCACGGCACGGCCGCCCCCAGCAGCGCCGACTCCTCGGCGGGCCCGGTCCTGGCCAGTTCATCCCGTCCCGGGCCGGCCGGCTCGTTGTCGCTGCCGAGAAGCAGCGGGATCGCCGGGGCGTCGGGCGAGGGGTGTCCCATGAGTACGACGGGACCCGTGTCAGCCGGTCCGGCCGCGATGCCGGTGCCCCCGCGAGCCGGCGGATTCCCGCGGCCGCCGGTCCCGCCCCGCGCCCGGCGCCCCGCGTCCCCGCCCCGCCTTCCCACCCCGCGCCACCACCCGGCGCCGGCCGTGTCACACTCGACGCATGCGCGTGTATCTCGGCTCCGACCATGCGGGCTACGAACTCAAGAACCACCTCGTCGAGTGGCTGAAGGAAGCGGGCCATGAGCCCGTCGACTGCGGCCCGCACATCTACGACGCCCAGGACGACTACCCGCCCTTCTGCCTCCGCGCCGCCGAGCGGACCGCCGCGGACGAGGGCGCCCTCGGCATCGTGATCGGCGGCTCCGGCAACGGCGAGCAGATCGCCGCGAACAAGGTCGAGGGCGTACGGGCGGCCCTGGCGTGGAGCGAGGAGACGGCCGCCCTGGGCCGCCAGCACAACAACGCCAACGTGGTCGCGGTCGGCGCGCGCATGCACAGTCAGGACGAGGCGACGAAGTTCGTCGAGACCTTCCTGAGCACCCCGTTCTCGGGTGATGAGCGTCACATCCGCCGGATCGACATGCTCTCCGCGTACGAGACCACCGGCGACCTCCCGCCGATCCCGGCCCACCACCCCCAGCAGTAGACAGCGGAACGCGGGACGAAGAAGAGCGAGCGAGGGGGGACCCGTGCCCGAGGGCCACACGATCCACCGGCTGGCCCGGGACTACGCCGAGGCCTTCGTGACCGGCGACCCCCTGCGCGTCACCAGCCCCCAGGGCAAGTTCAGCGACGCCGCCGCTCTTCTCGACCGCACCCGGCTGCACACCACCGACGCCCACGGCAAGCACCTCTTCCTCGGCTTCGGCGACCCCGAGCCCGCGCACACCGACTGGGTCCACATCCACCTCGGCCTGTTCGGCAAGGTCACCTTCGGCCCGGCCCCGGTGCCGCCGCCCACGGACACCGTCCGCCTCCGCCTCGCCCACGACACCTCGTACGTCGACCTGCGCGGCCCCACCACCTGCGCCCTGATCACGGACGGCGAGAAACAGGCGATCCACGACCGCCTCGGCCCCGACCCGCTCCGCGCGGACGCCGACCCGGCCCTCGCCCACCGCAGGATCAGCCGCAGCCGTACGACGATCGCCGCGCTGCTGATGGACCAGAAGGTCATCGCGGGCGTGGGGAACGTCTACCGCGCCGAGGTCCTCTTCCGGCACGGCATCGACCCCTACCGCGCCGGCCGGGACATCACCCGCACGCAGTGGGACGCCATCTGGGCCGACCTGGTCGCGCTCATGCGCGAAGGCGTCCGCGACAACCGCATCGACACCGTCCGCCCGGAACACACCCCCGAGGCGATGGGCCGTCCGCCGCGCGTCGACGACCACGGCGGCGAGGTGTACGTCTACCGCAGGGCGAACCTGCCCTGCCACATCTGTGGCGGCGAGATCCGCACCGCCGACCTCGCCGCCCGCAACCTCTTCTGGTGCCCCGCCTGCCAGCGCAGCCCCTGAGAACCCTCAGAAGCCGTGCGGCAGCCACGGCGCCGGGTCGCTCCCGAACGCCAGGGACGCCTCCGCCAGCGCACCGCCGCGCAGTTCACGCACCCGGCCGGCCGCCGCGAGCGCGGTGAGACCCACTCCGCCCAGATACGCCGCGCCCAACTCCCGCACCGACAGGGCGAGATCGGCAGGATCGTCCGTACGCTCGCAGGACGCGCCCTTCGGGTCCCCGCTCAGCCGCCAACGGCCCTCGTTCCAGGGGCAGAAGGCGTCCTCCACCTCCAGCACGACGTCCACGGGGGCCCGGTAGGTCCGCGCCCGCAGCGCCGCGCCGACGTCCACCAGCCGTACGTACAGCGCGTCCCGCAGCTTCGGACGGCACCGGCGTATGTCCGACACCAGGTACTGCCAGCCCTCGTCGACCGGGCGCCCCCGCGCCACCAGCGTCGACGTCAGGTCGATGTCGAACAGGAACCGCCACAGCGCCGCGTCCGCCGCCGGATCCAAGGCCTGAAGATCACTGAGGACCACCTCGCCGTCGGGCCCGCCCGGCCCCCAGGACGGCTTCACCCGGTACCGCGCGTACCCGACCGTCTCGCCGTCCCGCTCGGCGACCACGCACTGCAACGGTGAGCCACCGTCCCGCTCGCTCTCCGGATCGAGCACCCCCAGCCGCTCCCAGCCGGGTCCCCGCGCCACCATCCCCGGGCGGCCCGGCACCAGTTGGGCGTAGACCGCCTCGCAGGCGTCCAGCGCGTCGCCGGGCGCCACGTACCGCAGGCGTACGTCATCCGTGCCGGGCGGCACCGACAGTCCCGCGCGCCCGGTGTCGATCTCCGCGTCCGTCTGGAAGGTCGCCGCCCCGTACCCGTACCGGCCGTAGATCGCCGGCTCGGACGCCGTGAGCACCGCCAGCGGCTCGCCCCAGGACCGGACGTCGTCCAACTGCCGCCGCATCATGGACGTCAGCACCCCGCGCCGCCGGTGCGTGGCGGCCACGCCGACCATCGTGACCCCCGCGGCCGCGACGGACGCGCCACCGGGCACGGTCAGCCGGAAGCGGAACGCGCCCGCCGACGCCACGCACTCCTCGCCCTCCCAGGCAGCCAGGAACCGGTCGTACTCGGTCAGCGCGCGCCACAGCTCCCGCTCCTCGTCCGCCTCCGGGGGCGCACCGAACGCACGGATGAGGTTCGCGTACAACTTGTCCCATTCATCCGGCTTCAGTGCCCGGAGTTCGGGCGCGGGGCCCGTCGACTCGTTCGCCATGCGCCCATGCCTACCAGGACAATGCGGGGGCGAGCGACGGAATTTCTCCCGGGCGCCCCCACGGCGGCGCTCCGTGAAGTTCACTGTGAGTCCGGTCCCCGTCGGAGGGGACAACCAGGACCTCCCGTGCCAAGCGGCCGGTCCGATGGATAGGGTCCCGAACTAATGGCAGCAGGACGAGAGCGGCGCGCGGAAGCCGACACGTTCACGGCCCGGTTGAAGAAGCAGTGGCACCGGGCCCGCGTCGGCGTGCGCCGAGCCGCCGTCGACTACTTCCGCGGCGACGGCTCGGACTGGATCGCGCTCGCCGGACTGCTCCTCACCGTCCCGCTGATCGCGGCCGGGACCCTCGCCAACTCCGTGTGGTGCGCGCCGGCCGCACTGGTCATCCCGATCGTCGCGGGCGGACTGCTGCTGCGCCCGGCGAGCCTGCTCGGGCTGTACGCGGCGGCGGCGACCGCGCTCATCGTGGAGGCCGTACAACTCGGCCCCTACACCGAGGGCGCGGCCCGGGTCACCCCCGGAGTCGTCCTGGTCGTCGCGGCCTGCGGCTTCTTCGGACTGCTCGTCGCCCAGTTCCGCAGCCGGGTCGGCGTGCCCTGGCGGCGCGGCGGCACCATGCTGTTCGACCTGCGCGAACGCATCCGGGTGCAGAGCAAGCTGCCGAAGCTGCCGGACGGCTGGCACCGTGAGATGGCGCTGCGCCCGGCCGGCGGCCAGTCCTTCTCCGGTGACTTCGTCGTCGCGGCCCGCACCAACGGCGGGCGCACCCTGGAGGTCGTGCTGACGGACGTCTCCGGCAAGGGCATGGACGCCGGCTCGCGCGCCCTGCTGCTGTCGGGCGCCTTCGGCGGCCTGCTCGGCAGCCTCCCCCCGCACGCCTTCCTCCCGGCCGCCAACGGCTATCTGCTCCGCCAGGACTGGGACGAGGGCTTCGCCACCTCCATCCACCTGGTGCTCGACCTGGACTCCGGCGACTACGAGCTGTACTCCGCCGGGCACCCGCCGGGCCTCCAGCTCAGCGCGGGCAGCGGCCGCTGGGAGGAGAAGGCGGCCGACGGCCCCCTGCTGGGCGTGTACGACGGCGCCCAGTTCGACTCGGTGAAGGGCTCGCTGCGTCCCGGGGACGTGCTGATGCTGTTCACCGACGGCCTGGTGGAGACCTCCGACCGGGACATGGTCGAGGGCATCGACCGCCTCACCGGAGAGGCCGACCGCTATGTCGCCGGCGGCTTCCACGGCGCCGCCTGGCACCTCATCGAGTCGGTCGCCAAGGACGTTAACGACGACCGGGCGCTGCTGCTCATATGCCGGGAGGGCCCGACGGCCGCCGCGGCCCGCTGAACTCCCCGGGCACACTGGACGGATGACCGACACACCGCGTACCCCGCTCACCCCGGACCAGGTGGAGGCCATCGCCCGCGCCGCGCACGCCGGCCAGACCGACAAGGCGGGCCGCCCCTACGCCGAGCACCTCCGGGCCGTCGCCGACGGCGTACGGGCACGCGGCGGCGACCGGGAACAGATCGCGGCGGCCTGGCTGCACGACGCCGTCGAGGACGACCGGCTCACCGGACAGTGGCTCGAGGAGGCCGCCCTCACCCGGCGGACCAAGGACATCGTCCTCGCGGTCACCAAACGGCCCGGTGAGCCGCCCGAGGCGTACGCGGCCCGCATCCTCGCCACACCCGGCGCGCTGCTGGTGAAGGAGGCGGACCTGGCGCACAACGCCGACCCGGCCCGGCTCGCGGTCCTCGACGGGCCGACCCGGAAACGACTGACCGAGAAGTACGCACGGATGCGCGCGCTTCTCGGTCTGACGTGAAGGGGAGCGAGTGACCGGTCAGGCGGTCACCTTCTCGCGCGACTCCCGCTGCTCCACCCGCTCGCCCGCGGGCGCCGATGCGGGGGCGTCCCGCTTGAACGCCCACTCCATCCTCGGCTCCACCACGGGCCGGAAGACCCGCCGCACCGGGCTGCTGCACAGCGCCGTCACCATGGCCGCCGCGAGGACGGTCACCACCACGGCACCGAGTGGTGTGTGGAGGACGGAGGGCTCGAACCAGCCCTGGTAGTCGCCGCCCTTCACCACGAAGCCGTGCAGCAGATAGCCGTACAGCGTGCCCGCGCCGAGCGCCGTGAACCACGTGCGGCGTCCCGGTACCCAGGCGAAGAAACAGGCGGCGAGCAGCAGCGAGCAGCCGAACGTCGCGAGCACCATGAGCGGGCCCGCCCACCACGGCCCGCCCAGCTCCTGCGCGGAGTCACGGTGGTAGAACCACCCGGCGCTCAGCCGCGGCACGGCCAGCCAGCTGAGCAGCAGGGCCGTCGCGAACACCGGCACCGCGGCGATCCGCAGCGACCGGCGGCGCACCAGGTGGAAGTGCTCCGGCCGCAGACACAGACCGAGCACGAAGTACGGCAGGAACTGCAGCACACGCTGCAGATCGAGATCGTTGCCGATCTCGGGGCTGACGCTGGCCAGCATGGCGATACCCAGGGCCAGCGGCAGGGGGTGGCGGACCAGCTTCCAGATCGGCGTGGTCAGCCGCCAGACGAACAGGGCGACCAGGAACCAGGTCAGGTACCAGGGGTCGGCGAGGCTGATCTCCTGCCCGGGGTCGTCGTCCACGAACCGCTTGAAGAGGGGATAGGCGGTCTCGAAGACGATGTACGGCACGACGACGCCGGTGATCAGCCGCCGCAGCCGGTCGGACCGCATGTCGAAGCTGCGGGAGAAATAGCCGGAGATGATGATGAACGCCGGCATGTGGAACGCGTACACGACCGCGTACGCCGCCTCCAGGGTCCGGCTGTCACCCTTGAGCGGCTCCCAGGCGTGGCCCACGGCCACCAGCACGATCGCCAGGTACTTGGCGTTGTCGAAGAACGCGTCGCGCTGTCTGCCGGACGGGGCCGGCCGGTCGTCTTCCTTGCTGTTGGTGCGCGGGCTCGGCACTCCGTCCGCCGGTGACTCGGCCGGGGGGAGCGGCGTCCTGCGGTTGCCGTGCGGTCGCTGCGAGTCCGTCACTGACCCTCCCGGCGGGAACTCGGGGGGACGATCGGTGAGCTCGCTGCGCTTGCGGGGGACGAGGCAGCGTGGAACATCTGAGGCACCCTAGCGTTGTCCGTGGGATTTCGTAAAACGCCCGACGTCATTCCTGGTATTCGGTCCGGGTACCCCGGATCGGGGAAAGCGCGCATACCTGTGAGGTGAGGGGCAACACATGACGCGGTAAGGGGGTTTGACCGCTCCGGGTGCCCGTACTTGTCAGGATTCTTCCGGATCAATCCGTGCATGAGGTCGCCAGGGGACTCCTGCGATATGTCCGGTTGCGCGCCCCGTCAAAGCGTCCCCCGCAGGCCCGTTGGGACATCTGTCGCGCATCTGCGGTGCTTCTGCGATGCATTTGCGGTGACCATTCGAAAGACCTGCGAACGCATTGTGTGGAGACGGCAACGGCCTTGTCGAATTGCCTGCGCGCGTGCTCCTTCGAATTGTCGTGCGAAATAGCGCCGTTGGTCCTCCGGGGCGCAGCGGCGCACCCGCGCGGGGACACGGCGCGGCGAACGATGCGTCAGCCGCCGCATGACGCGGCCGTGTTGGTGGCACGATGGTTCTGGCGGGGTGCGCGGGGTCGCGTCGCCCGGGCCGGGGAAGCCGAACCGACCGAGGGTGTGATCAGTTGTGGCCATTTCACTGTCAGTGGTGCTGCTGTTGGCGATCATCCTGGTGGTGCTGCTGAGAGGTGGCTCCATCAAGGCCGGGCCGGCGATCGTCGCCGTCCTCTTCGGCTTCTTCCTCGCCTCCACCGGCATGGCCGACGACATCCAGCGGTTCCTGGACTCGATAGCCGAGATGGTCAACTCGATCAGCTTCTGACCCCGCCCCGCGGAACCGCTCCGCCGGAACGCCGAGGGGCCGGGTTCGAGAACAAGATCTCGAACCCGGCCCCTGAGCCGAAGAGAGCGGGCGACGGGAATCGAACCCGCGTAGCCAGTTTGGAAGATCGCGTATGCGGATCCGGCTGAGCTGGGAGGTCGTTGACCTGGTGCTTCCTAAGGCTCCGCCTGCGAGTACCCGTGGTTCCCCGCTGGTGCCCCTCGCATCGGGCACGCGAGGGGCATGTGAATCGGTTGCTACATGAGTTGCCTGATCCAAGGGGCAGCGACCGCGACCAGGCCGACGATCGCTGTGATCAGTTGGAGCGCCTGTGCCGTTGTTTCGGTCTTGGTGCGACAGCACCCATGCGTCTGTGGCTTACTGGCATGCAAGTTGGACTTGCTCGCGAGCAAGTCGCGGCTGTACAGTCTCATATCAACTAGCCCATTGCATTGTGATGGGCTGGCGCTGGGGTTGGAATCCTCCAAGGGGTCCCTCCTCGTAGAGCCATCAGGCGTCGGCGTGCTGTGAGAGGTGTCGCAGACGTCTTTTTGGCGTGCTTACAGTACGCGCGTGGGCACTCTAGCAGGCTCGTCGCCACAACTGCCCAGCGCTGGCCAGAACTTGGAGTTGCTGGGGCTTGACCCGCTTCGAGGACCGTAGCAGCGAGGCCGTCCGTCTCCGTCCAACTGGGTCTGCGGTCGCTCACTTCCGGCAACTAGGCGCTTGGCCTAAGACTCGGCGAGACTCGGATGGACTCGGAACTACTCGCATTGGTGAGTAGGCTGCGCGAGCCTCAAAGTTGGCTGAAAAGCTACTATGCGGTCCACGGCGTCTCGATGGCAAGCAAGGTCGGTGGAGCGACTTTGGCCGGGAGCTGCTTTGGCGCGAGTGATCATGGCCCCGTAAGCTTCCGGCGCGTCGGGCAGTCTGTGGACCTGCCCGCTAAAGCACGACGTTGGGGCCATGATCTTCGAGGCTCGCGCCAAAGTGGCTGGCTAAAGTCGCGGAGCCGGCCGCCCCAGCCACGACGGGTTCTGACCTCGGCTCCGCCCCCTCCGTTCAGCCCCGGCCTGGTCTTCGCCCCCTTGTGGGCGCGGGCGGGCGACGGCGCGCAGCCCCGGTGACGAAGGCAAGGAGGGGCGGCGCGGCGGCGACCGACCGGCGCCGCCGCGCTGTGCGCGGCACCTCCGATCTCCGATCGGACTGCTTGCAGTTCCAGGAGGCCGGGAGCGACGGCGAGCGCAGCGAGCCTTGATCAACGTAGGGAAACTCTTACCGCGCCACAGCTCGGGCGGCGGCTTCCGGACTGTTGGCTACCTGCTCACCTGGGCTACCGTGCGATATATGCCCTCTGGACTAGACACGCCCCAAGGCGCGGCCGAGCTGGCCGAGTCGCTGTTGCCCCCGCTCGGGAACCGCTGGCTGCACACTCAGGCGGTCGCCGCTCGTGCCTGCGAGGCTTCCGCGGCTGTGTCCGAAGAGGACCGTGACCTACTCGTGGCCGCCGCTTGGCTGCACGACATCGGGTATGCCTCGGAACTGCGGGACACGGGGTTTCATCCGCTCGATGGGGCTCGATACCTGGAGACGCACGGTGCGCCTTCCCGACTCGTGTGCTTGGTCGCTCACCACTCCGGAGCCGTGTATGAGGCTGAGCAGCGGGGCCTGACTGCCGAACTGGACGTCTACGAGCGGGAGGACTCTCCCGTGCTGGACGCACTGATCTTCGCGGACATGACGACCGGGCCGGCGGGGCAGTCCTTCGACTTCGATCACCGCATTGACGAGATCCTCAAGCGGTACGCGTCAGGCAGCGAGGTGCACAACGCGATCAGCAAGGCGCGCCCGTACCTCGGGGCCGCTGTCGAGCGGACGCGCTCCCGCCTCGGTGATCAGCCGATGTAAGGATCGGGCCGGTCGGCAAGTCCGTGATCGATCCGCATCCGCATCGACGGGTGGATGTTCAGGGCGTCCAGTCGGCTCGGGTGCACGAACGCCACTTCCTTGCTCTCGCTGCTCGTGCGCAGCTCGCCGCCGGTGATCCGTGCCCGGAAGCAGATCGAGAACTGTTGGCGGACCTCGCCGTCGTCGTACGCCATGACGTGCGCCGGGTTGGTGTAGACACCGACAAGTCCCGTCACCTCGACGTCGAACCCGGTCTCTTCCTTGGTCTCACGTACGGCCGCAGCGGGGGCTGACTCGCCGACATCGACTCCACCGCCGGGGAGTGCCCATAGGTCGTTGTCCGTCTTGTGGATCAGCAACACTTCCCCCGCATCGTTGAGTGCAACGGCGGTGACGGACGGAACGATGCTGTTCGCTTCTGGTGCGTTCGGATCGTTGAAGTAGTCGACTCGGGCCATGTGCCAAGCCTTACACGATCCGCCGGGTGGTTTCCGTGTCCTGGCTGGCTACTCGGGCCGTCCACGCTCCCACGCGTAGTCAAAGCTCCGCATGTAGTGACGGAACGTTCGCGCGCCCGGGATGTAGCGGAAGTGCAGGACGGGGTTCTGCCCCGCGGGCGCGCCGAGCACGTGAGGGTTCACCAACACGTCGTCGTCGAAGCGGTAGATCGAGTTGTAGAGGATCGTGTCGTGCAGCCGGACTTCCACGCCGGGCGTCGTCATGGCCGGTTCGAGGTATCGCCGGGTGATCCGGGCCCGTGCGGCAAGATCACCGCCTATGCCTTCCTCTTCGCCACGCTGGCGGACCATCTCCGAGTCGGGGTCGCCGAGCAGGACGCGAACTTGCGCGCCGGCCTTGGCCTTCTCTGCCAACTGGTCGGGAAGGTCCGGGTGGTTGTCGAAGAGGAACAGTCCCGCGTACACCAGGATGTCTACGTGATCACTCGCCTTCTCGATCAGCGATGACCACAAGGCGGCCGGTACCGCGCCCCGGTGGGGGTAGTACGTGATCAGCTCGGATGCGCTCGCCGACTCGGCTTGCTTCTGCACGGCCGGCCAGATGTAGACCTCATCGACGCCGAGGAAGCTGGCAGCCTTCCAGCGGTGTCCCCGGTGCGGCGTGCGGTCCGTCGTGATCCAACGCTCCACGCTCTTGGGGTCCACCCCGACGTGCTGTGCCACGGACTGGATCGTCTCGCCCTTCGCTGAAATCGCCGCGCGCAGACGCTCGTTCGCCATGACGTGTCCTCCCTTGGGACGCCGTAGGGACGTTTTGACGATAGCTCAGACGTCCCCAAGCGTCCATGCGGACCGTGATGCGTCCACCACCTCTCGCGGTCTCCTGATCTCACCGCCGAACGGCGGCTCAACTCCGCCAGATCAGGAGAACAGACGATGCGTCAGATCCCCGTCGACACCGCGAACGCGACCGTGATGGTCGCCAAGGCCCCGCAGCCCAAGGTGAAGGACCGCCGTACCGGTGAGATCGCCGTGGACAAGGACGGTGCCACCCTGATGACCGTGGAGGTCATGTTCTCCACGCCCGACGAGGTGGAGATCCTCAAGCTCACCGTTCCGGAGCCGGGCGTCTCCAAGGACCTGACCATGGGGACTCCGGTGGTGCTGACCGGCGTGGTCGCCTCGCCGTGGGAGAACGAGTTCAACGGCCAGAAGCGGCACGGCATCGCCTTCCGCGCGGTCGCGGTGACCTCGCTCGCCGATGGCGCGTCGAAGCCGAAGGCGGCCTGAGTTATGACGCGGCTGCTATTCGCCCTGGTGCTGGTCGTCGCCGCTGCGGGTCTCCTG
Organism: Streptomyces sp. NPDC030893; assembly: GCF_055571535.1. Classification (NCBI taxonomy): domain Bacteria; kingdom Bacillati; phylum Actinomycetota; class Actinomycetes; order Kitasatosporales; family Streptomycetaceae; genus Streptomyces; species Streptomyces sp. NPDC030893. Next base: position 430,186 of record NZ_JBVIFC010000001.1, read on the forward strand.
CGGTGGCGGCGCCCCGCCTGGTTCTGGCTGACCTTCGGGGTCACCTTCGCCGCGCTGCGGGTCCTGGTCCGCTACGGCTCGGTCATGGACGCATGCGGGCTCACGGTCCCGGCCCCCCGCTGGCGCCTGACCCTGGCCCGGATGACCAACCGGCCCGTTCCCGGTCCTCGCGCTCCGCGCATCCTGCGGGTGCGGGTGACCCGTACCGGCCTGGTGCTCCGGCTCAAGCTCCGGCCCGGTCAGGACGCCTTCGACGTCGCGGCCTCGTGCGACCGGCTGCGGCACTCCTTCGCCATGTACGGCGTCACCTCCCGCGAACTGCGCTCGGGGGTCGTCGAACTGCGCATGACCGGCTATGACGTGCTCAAGCGCGTGCAGATGCCTGCGCACGTCGATACCCGGCCGATGCGGGTCCCGGTCGCCCTGCGTGAAGACGGAGCCGTGCACTACCGCGATTACCGGGCTGTGCCGCACGGGCTCACCCTGGGTGCCACGGAGTCGGGGAAGTCGGTCTATCAGCGCACCCTTGTGGCCGCGCTCGCGCCGCAGCGCGTTGCCCTGGTCGGCATCGACTGCAAGCAAGGGGTTGAGCTGTTCCCGCTGGCGCGCCGGTTCTCAGCGCTGGCCGACAGCCCCGACACAGCCGCCGAACTCCTCGATGCGCTGGTGTCCCACATGCAGGACGTGTATCAACTCCTCCGGGCCGAGCAGCGAATCACCGCTGATGTGCCTGATGCCGAGATCGCCGCCGACATCTGGGACCTGCCGGAACACCTGCGGCCGGTGCCGGTGGTGGTCCTGGTCGACGAGGTCGCCGAACTCGCCCTGTACGCGAGTAAGGAAGAGGAGAAGCGGCGGGACCGGATCATCACCGCGCTCGCCCGGCTCGCCCAGCTCGGCCGCGCGGCAGGGATCTACCTGGAGATCTGCGGGCAGCGCTTCGGCTCGGAACTCGGCAAGGGCATCACGATGCTCCGTGCCCAGCTCACCGGCCGGACCGCGCACCGGGTCAACGACGAATCCTCGGCGAACATGGCCTTCGGCGATATCGCCCCGGATGCCGTGCTGGCCGCGATCCAGATCCCCACCGACACCCCCGGCGTCGCCGTCACCGGTGACTCGGCCGGCGGCTGGGCCCGCATCCGCGCCCCCCACACCTCGCTCCGGCACGCGGTGAACGTCTGCAACCGGCACGCCCACCTGGCCCCGGACCTGCCCGTCCTCGCGCCGTTCCGGCCCGCCCTCGGCACCTTCGCCCCGGTCCCCGCTCCGGCTGTCGAGTCCGTACCGGCCGCCGCCTGAGCCGGAAGGAGAAGCCGTCATGACCCGCTCTTCTCTGCGCGTGGATGCCGTCTTGGTTCAGGCCGTCATCGCCGGCGCCTTGTCCTTCGCCCACCTTCACGACCTGGCTGCCGCCGCTGGACAGGACGGCTGGAAGGCCTGGGCCTATCCGGTCTCCGTTGATCTGCTGCTGGTCGCCGCCTGGCGTCGGCTGCGGACCGATGGGCCGTCCCGGCTGGCCTGGTGCTGGTTCCTGATCGCCCTGGTGGCCTCGCTCGGTGCGAACGTCGCCACCGCCGGACTCCTCGACCTGGACGACGTTCCGGCCTGGCTGCGCATCCTGGTCGCCGCCTGGCCAGCCCTGGCCTTCATGGGAGGCACCCTCCTCGCCCACTCACCCGCGGGCCACTCCCCGGACCCGGACCCTGAGCCCGCGCCCGAGGTGGAGCCCGAACCGGTCGCCCCTGCTGAGCCGGACCCGGAACCGGTACCGGTGGCTGCCGTCGACGACACCCCCGCCCTCCCGGCCGCCGACCCGGACCCGGCACCGCCGGCCGTTCCGGTCCCGGCCGCGCTGGTCGACCACGCCCGCAAGGTCGCCGCCGACCACGAGCACCGGACGGGTGCCCGGATCGACACCGACACCCTGCGCGCCCGCCTCGGCGTCCCGCCGCACATGGCCGACGCCATCGCTGCCCAACTCGCCTGACCCGGAGGGAGACACCTCGTGCTTGGCGACCTGAACGACCTGACCGCCGCTGACCACCTCGACGGCGCCCGCGAGATGGCCGCCGCGAACCGGCCCTACCTCGCTCACCTGCTCGCCGAGGAAGCCGCCCGCCGCACCGCCGACCCGGCCACCGCCGCGGGTATCCGCGCCACCTTCCCCGACCCGACCCTGACCCGAACGGAGACCGACTGACATGCCCGCCCGCGACTTCTTCCACTCCGTGATGCGCATCGGCCCCGTGCAGATCGGCACCCACCGCGACCGCAACGGCACCACCAAGCACGCCGCCGTGTGCAGCTCGGACGACTGCGGCTGGTCCGCCGACTACTCCAGCCAGTCCGCCGCTCAGCTCGCCGCCCGTACCCACCGCTGCCGCGTCCGCTAGGAGGCCACCGTCATGGACGTCCCGCTCTGGCTCGCCCTGATCGTCATCGGCTGGCTCGGCGTCAAGCTCGTCCGCCCGCCCTGGTGGCTGATCGCCGTGCTCCTCCTCGGCGGCTTCCTCCTCGCCGACAGCGTGCTTGCCCCCGTCATCGACACCGCCGTCAAGTAAGGAGACCCGCTGATGTTCCGGCCCAAACTCCCGACCATGCCCCAGCCCACCGGCCGGGTCACCCCGCCCGCGGTCGTCGTCGAACCGGCCAGCATCACGCCGGGCACCTCGGCCATGCCGCCGGCCCCGGTCTCCCCGGCCCCGCTGCCGACCCGGCCCACGGTCCAGCTCACCCCCGGCACCGCGCTCGCCCTCGTCGGCGGCGGCACCGCCGTCGTCCTGGTCGTCGGCGCCGTCCTGGTCTCCCTGCTCCTCGCGGTCGCCATCACGGGCGCCTCGGTCGCCGTCTGCGCCCTGGTGATCCGCTCCCTGGTCAACACCGACACCAAGCGCCACCGCTGACCGGACCGAGGGCGACGCACAAGCCGCCAGCACGCCGCCGCCCTCGGTCCATCGCTCCGCTCCTCCAACCGCGCTCGCGAAAGGGAAACACCCATGGACCCGCAGATAGCCGCGACCCTCCTGCCGTTACTCGGCTGGGCCCTGCACGGCGGCATCCTCACCCGCCGTCTCGCCTCCGCCCGCCGCGACCCGCTCACCGGCCTGCACACCCGCGCCGGATGGACCGCCCGCGCGGAACGCCTCATCCGCCGGCACTCCACCGCCGCCGTGCTCCTGGTCGACCTCGACCACTTCAAGAGCCTCAACGACACCCACGGCCACGCCGCCGGGGACGCCGCCCTCGTCGCCACCGCCGACCGGCTGCGCACCTGGTGCGGACGCAACGGCACCGCCGGACGCCTCGGCGGGGATGAGTTCGTAATCGTCGTCCGCGACTTGGCCGCCGCCGACCTCGACGCGCTCACCGCCGAACTGCACCGGCCGCTGCCCTATGCGGACACGTCGCTGCCCCTGGCCGCCTCCGTCGGCGTCTGCCCCCTCGCCGAACTGCCGGTGCCGCTCCTGACGGAAGCGCTCGCCACCGCCGACGCGGCCATGTACGCGGCCAAGGGCCGTGGCCGCCGGGACTTCCGCACCTCTCACTGACCGGCCACCGGGTGGCGCACAAGCCGCCAAGCACGCCGCCACCCGGGGCCGTTCCTTCCAACCGCAATCGAAAGGAACCCCCATCATGACTTACCGCACCCCGCCCCCGCCGCGTATCTGCCCCACCTGCGACGGCTTCGCCACCGTCGCCGTCACCTCCGGCGGACGCAACACCCGCGGACACCTGCGCACCATCACCGCCCACTGCCCGACCTGCCACGGCACCGGCACCATTCGCCCGACCGCACGGGAGCGGGCCCGTGCCTGACGCACTGCTCGACCCGGCCACCCTCGGCGACCTGCTGAGGGTGGCCGGGTCCCCCGGCTTCGACCGCTGGCAAGACCAGATCCGCCGCACCGGTGGCTGCTCCGATCCCATCCACCTGACCGGCTGGACGATCCACAAGGACAAGACCACCGGCGAGACGCTGCACCGTTACTCGACCGAGGGCGAGCCCGGCGGACGCCTCCGCGTCGCCTGCGGCAACCGCCGCGCCTCCCGCTGCCCGTCCTGCGCCTGGACCTACGCGGGCGACACCTACCACCTGATCCGCGCGGGCCTCGCCGGTGACGACCGCCGCGACATCCCCGCCACCATCCGGGATCACCCGCGCGTCTTCGCCACCCTCACCGCACCCTCGTTCGGCCCGGTCCACAACCGGCCCGACCATGGAGTCTGCCGCTGCGGTGCTCGCCATGCCCCGGACGCTCCGGAACTGGGCAGTGCCCTCGACCCGGAAACGTACGACTACGCGGGCGCCGTGCTCTTCAACAACCATGCCGGGCAGCTCTGGCAGCGCTTCACCAACCGGCTCCGCCGCGAAATCGCCGCCCGCGCCGGCCTCACCCAACGCGAGTTGAAGGAGTCGGCCCGGCTGTCGTACGGCAAGGTCGCCGAGTTCCAGAAACGCGGCGCCCTGCACTTCCACGCCGTCGTACGCCTCGACGGGCCCGACGGGCCGGACACTCCGCCTCCGTCCTGGGCCACCGTCGATCTCCTCGCCGACGCGATCCGCGCAGCTGCCGCGCACTCCTACACCTCGGTCTCCGTCCCGGCCGCCGCCGACCAACCGGCCCGCACGTTCCGGTGGGGCACACAGCTCGACGTCCGCCCGGTCAAGGCGTTCGGGGACGGCTCCGACATCACCGAACAGGCCGTCGCCTCCTACGTCGCGAAGTACGCCACCAAGGCAGCCGAGAACACCGGAACCCTCGACCGCCGCATCGGGGAGCTCTCCGAACTCGACCGCCACGGCGTCCCCGACCACACCCGCCGCCTGATCACCGCATGCCGCGACCTCGACTCGCTGTATCCCGACCGGCGGCTATGGGCCTGGGCTCACATGCTCGGTTTCCGCGGCCACTTCTCCTCGAAGTCCCGCCGCTACTCCACCACCCTCGGCGCCCTCCGTCAGGCACGCGCCGACTACCGCGCAGCCCAGGAACACACCGCCCTCGGCCTGGACGACCGAGAGCCGGACACCGTCCTCGTCCTCGCTGACTGGCAGTACGCCGGCCACGGCCACACCCCCGGTGAATCCGTGCTCGCCGCCACCATCGCCCGCGGCCTCCAGCTCAACCGCGAAACCGCCCGCGAAGCACTCGCAGACCTGCGTCAGGAAGGAGAGCAAGACCATGCATGAGCGCTATCTCAACGTTGATCAGGTCGCCGAACTCCTCGGCACCAGCGTGCGTTTCCCGCGCCGCCTGATCGAAGAACGCCGCATCACGTACGTGAAGGTGGGCCGTCACGTGCGTATCCCGGAGAGCGCTGTACGGGAGTTCATAGCTGCCAACACGGTGCAGCCGCGGCGGGGTCGTCCTGCTCTCCAGGGGGTGGCTGCCTGATGGCAGGGAAGCGCCGACAGTTCGGCCGGGTCCGCAAGCTCCCGTCCGGTCGCTACCAGGCCCGCTATGTCGGTCCCGACGGCATGCTTCGGCCGGCCCCGGAGACCTTCCGCACGAAGAAGGACGCGGATGCCTGGCTGGCCGACAAGCAGACCGAGATGCGACGCGGCGACTGGCACGACCCTGACGCCGGGAAGATGGCGTTCGGTCCGTATGCCGCTGCCTGGATCGAGGAACGGGAGGTGACCACGCGGACGCGACAGCTCTACGCCTCGCTCCTCCGGCATCACCTGGAACCCACCTTCGGAGGTGTCAACGTCGCCGACATCTCGCCCCCGCTCGTGCGTCGCTGGCGCGCGGACAAGCTCGCCGCCGGCACCGGTCCGACGACCGTTGCCAAAGCGTACGCGCTGCTCCGCGCCATCCTGCACACCGCCGTCTCGGACCAGATGATCCGGCGCAACCCCTGCACGATCAAGGGCGCGAGCGTGGTGCACACCCCGGAGCGGCCCACCGCCACAGTGCAGGAGGTGTACGACCTCGCCGACGCCATCCAGCCGCGCTACCGGGCGCTCGTCCTCATGGCGGGCTTCCTCGGTCTTCGCTGGGGCGAACTGATCGGCTTGTACCGCCGGGATGTCGACCTGGACCACGGCGCCGTGCGCGTCCGCCGGTCCGTCGCCGAACTCAACAACGGCCAGCGTGAGATCAAGGCGCCCAAGAGCGCGGCGGGCAAGCGTACGGTGTCCATCCCTGCCGCGATCATCCCCGACATCCGCGAGCACCTGAAGCGGTACGCCGAACCGGGCGCCGACGGCCGTGTGTTCATCGGTGCAAAGGGTGCGACCCCGCGCCGGAACCACTTCAACCGGCTATGGCGCGCCGCGTGCACCGACGCCGGCATCAAGGGCCTGCACTTCCATGATCTTCGGCACACCGGCAACACGCTGGCTGCGTCGACCGGTGCCAGTACCCGCGAGCTGATGGCGCGCATGGGTCACAGCACCGCGCGGGCCGCGCTGATCTACCAGCACGCCAGCGCCGAGCGGGACCGGTTGATCGCCGATGCCGTGTCCGGGCTCGTCGACAAGGGCCGGAAGAAGGTACGGAAGGGCAAGAAGAGGAAAGATCGAAAGCCCAAGGGGCACGCCGGGGACACGACCGACTGATCGGGACCCCGGAAAGGGATCAGGGCCAGGCGGAGGAATCATCCTCTGACCTGGCCCTGAGTCGTACAGAGCGGGCGACGGGAATCGAACCCGCGTAGCCAGTTTGGAAGACTGGGGCTCTACCATTGAGCTACGCCCGCACACGGAGCGCCGCGCGTCGGAAGGCCGCGGCACTGACAGGCATCGTAGCGGGTTGTACGCCCTCGTCGCACACCCCGTTTCCGGACCACCGCCCCGGGGCCCGCCCGGACCGCACCGCGCAGGGAAACGCGGCGGCCGTTCCGCCCGGGTCGATGTACCCTACGTCTCGCACCAGACGGGGTGTGGCGCAGCTTGGTAGCGCGTCCGCTTTGGGAGCGGAAGGCCGTGGGTTCAAATCCCGCCACCCCGACCAGCCACCTGCTCCTGAGCCGGTGATCGCCTTTTGGGTGCCGTAGCCGCTGCCGTTACTATGCAAGCTGCGCGCCCTGTGTGTCTCTGAAGTCCTCCGGGCGGCGAATCGGCCGGGCCGCTCTGGTCCCGGCAGAACCCGAGAAGTCAGCCACAAGGAGACCGAACCGTGAAGAGCGCCGTGGAGACCCTGAACCCGACCCGGGTTCGGCTCACTGTCGAGGTGCCCTTCGAGGAGCTCAAGGACAGCCTCGACGCGGCGTACAAGAAGATCAACCAGCAGGTCACGGTGAAGGGCTTCCGCAAGGGCAAGGTCCCGGCCCGGGTCATCGACCAGCGTTTCGGCCGCGGTGCGGTGCTGGAGGAGGCCGTCAACGACGCCCTCCCGAAGTTCTACACCGACGCGGTCAACGAGGCCGAGCTGAGCCCGCTGGGCCAGCCCGAGGTCGACATCACGGAGCTGAAGGACGGCGAGACGCTGAACTTCACCGCCGAGGTCGACATCCGCCCCGCCATCGAGATCCCGGACTACTCCGGCATCGAGGTCGAGGTCGACGCCGTCGAGGTCAGCGACGAGGACGTCGACAAGGCCGTCGAGGAGCTGCGTGAGCGCTTCGCCTCCACCTCCCCGGTGGAGCGCGCCGCCGAGGACGGCGACGTCGTCACCATCGACCTGCAGGCCAAGGTCGACGGCGAGGTCCTCGAGGACGGCGTCGCCGACGGCGTCTCCTACACCATCGGCTCCGGCGAGCTGCTCGACGGCATCGACGACGCCGTGAAGGGCGTGGAGGCCGGCGGCGAGGCCACCTTCACCTCCGAGCTCAAGGGCGGCTCGGCGGCCGGCAAGGAAGCCGAGGTCACCGTCAAGGTCACCCAGGTCGCCAAGCGCGAGCTGCCCGAGCTGGACGACGACTTCGCACAGCTCGCCTCCGAGTTCGACACCCTCGAGGAGCTGAAGGCGGACAGCCGCAAGCGCCTGGAGAACATGAAGCAGTACGACCAGGCCACGCAGGCGCAGGAGCGCGTCCTGGAGAAGCTGCTCGAGCTGGTCGAGGTCCCGGTCCCCGAGAAGCTGCTCGAGGACGAGATCAACACCCGCAAGCACAACCTCGAGCACCACCAGCTCGGCCAGATGGGCCTCGACCTCGCGAAGTACCTGGAGATCCAGGGCAAGACCGAGGAGGAGTTCGACACCGAGACCCGTGAGGCCGCGGTCAAGGGCATCAAGACCCAGTTCGTCCTCGACGAGCTCGTCAAGCAGGAGAAGCTCAACGTCAACCAGGAGGAGCTCACCGAGCACCTCATGCGGCGCGCGGCCTCCTCCGGCATGTCCCCCGACCAGTTCGCCCAGGCCGTCGTCGAGCAGGGCCAGGTCCCGCTCCTCGTCGGCGAGGTCGCCCGCGGCAAGGCCCTGGCCTCCGTGGTCGAGAAGGCCACGGTCAAGGACACCAACGGCGAGATCGTCGACCTCGAGGACGAGGACGACGAAGAGGCCGAGGCCACCGAGTCCGCCGAGGGCGAGGCCACCGAGGCCCCCGCCGCCGAGAAGACCGAGGGCTGATCCTCGCGTCACCGCTGATGTGATCACCAGGGCCCCGGGGTGTACGACACCACGGGGCCCTGCCGCAAGCACCCCGGGAACGCGGGGAACCACGCGACGCCGCGCTCGACCCCGGTTCGTCACGGTCCGGCGTCGGAGCAGCCCACCCCAGGGGCGCGGGGAACTGCGCGACCAGCCCCCCACCGGCCCGTGCCCGCCCGCGCGCTCCACCACGCACCATGGCGTAAACGCACCCGGCGCCCCCCGCGGAGCACTACGCCCCCGGCGAACACCCCGGTTACCGGGATTCCCCGGCGCAGCCCCCGCGTTAGGGTCCATGAATACGAGGGCAGGGGAGTCACCGAACAAGGCTCCAGCCCGCAGGGAAACGTGAGACGGCCCGGCGCCGTCGTAAGACGAGCAGGTGGATACGTGACGAATCTGATGCCCTCAGCCGCCGGCGAGCCTTCCATCGGTGGTGGCCTCGGCGACCAGGTCTACAACCGGCTGCTCGGCGAGCGGATCATCTTCCTCGGCCAGCCGGTCGACGACGACATCGCCAACAAGATCACCGCACAGCTGCTGCTCCTTGCCTCCGACCCGGACAAGGACATCTACCTGTACATCAACAGCCCCGGCGGCTCCATCACGGCCGGCATGGCGATCTACGACACCATGCAGTACATCAAGAACGACGTGGTGACGATCGCGATGGGCCTGGCGGCCTCCATGGGCCAGTTCCTGCTGAGCGCCGGCACCCCCGGCAAGCGTTTCGCGCTGCCGAACGCCGAGATCCTGATCCACCAGCCGTCCGCCGGTCTCGCCGGCTCGGCCTCGGACATCAAGATCCACGCCGAGCGGCTGCTGCACACCAAGAAGCGCATGGCCGAGCTGACGTCCCAGCACACCGGTCAGTCGGTCGAGCAGATCACCCGTGACTCCGACCGCGACCGCTGGTTCGACGCCTTCGAGGCCAAGGAGTACGGCCTCATCGACGACGTGATCGCCACGGCGGCCGGCATGCCGGGCGGCGGCGGCACCGGGGCCTGAGCGGCCGTACGGAGGCCCCCGGCCCCGTACCCGCCCCCACCGGGCCCCCGGGCCCGGTGACCAGCCCCAGCAGCCCCAGCCGACGCCTCAGCCCCTTTCAGGAGACACCGTGAACAGCTTCCCCGGCAGCGGCCTGTACGACCGCACGCCCGCCGCCTCCGCCTCCGAGGGCCGCTACACCGGCCCCTCGGCCGAGTCCCGCTACGTCATCCCGCGCTTCGTCGAGCGCACCTCCCAGGGCATCCGCGAGTACGACCCGTACGCGAAGCTCTTCGAGGAGCGGGTGATCTTCCTCGGCGTGCAGATCGACGACGCCTCCGCCAACGACGTCATGGCGCAGCTGCTGTGCCTGGAGTCGATGGACCCCGACCGTGACATCTCGGTCTACATCAACAGCCCCGGCGGCTCCTTCACCGCGCTGACGGCGATCTACGACACGATGCAGTACGTGAAGCCGGACATCCAGACGGTCTGCATGGGCCAGGCCGCCTCCGCCGCCGCCGTCCTGCTGGCCGCCGGTACGCCCGGCAAGCGCATGGCGCTGCCCAACGCGCGCGTGCTGATCCACCAGCCGTACAGCGAGACCGGCCGCGGCCAGGTCTCCGACCTGGAGATCGCCGCCAACGAGATCCTCCGGATGCGTACGCAGCTGGAGGAGATGCTGGCCAAGCACTCCACCCGGCCGCTGGACAAGATCCGCGAGGACATCGAGCGCGACAAGATCCTCACGGCCGAGGACGCGCTGGAGTACGGACTGATCGACCAGATCATCACCACCCGGAAGATGGACAACTCCAGCCTGCGCTGACGCGAGGCGGGGGTGTAACGTCTGCCGCCCCTTGGCACGGTTTGGCACGGTCCACGTCAAAGTGAACCGTGCCAAGGGGGGCCCGAACGGGGGGCCAGGCAAGGTACCGTCGGACATAAGGCAGCACCAGGAGCCGCCGGACATCGACGTCCGGTCGTCTCCCAGGCGAAGGGGAAGCACACCGTGGCACGCATCGGTGACGGCGGCGATCTGCTCAAGTGCTCGTTCTGCGGCAAGAGCCAGAAGCAGGTCAAGAAGCTCATCGCAGGGCCCGGTGTGTACATCTGCGACGAGTGCATCGATCTCTGCAACGAGATCATCGAGGAAGAACTCGCCGAGACCAGCGAGGTCCGCTGGGAGGAGCTTCCCAAGCCCCGCGAGATCTACGAGTTCCTCGAGGGGTACGTGGTCGGGCAGGAGGCCGCCAAGAAGGCCCTCTCCGTCGCCGTGTACAACCACTACAAGCGCGTCCAGGCCGGCGAGAACGGCGGCGCGCAGGGCCGCGAGGACGCCATCGAACTGGCGAAGTCCAACATCCTCCTGCTGGGCCCCACCGGCTCCGGCAAGACCCTCCTCGCCCAGACCCTGGCCCGGATGCTGAACGTGCCGTTCGCGATCGCCGACGCCACGGCCCTCACCGAGGCGGGGTACGTCGGCGAGGACGTCGAGAACATCCTGCTGAAGCTGATCCAGGCGGCCGACTACGACGTCAAGAAGGCCGAGACCGGGATCATCTACATCGACGAGATCGACAAAGTCGCCCGCAAGAGTGAGAACCCGTCGATCACGCGCGACGTCAGCGGCGAGGGCGTACAGCAGGCCCTGCTGAAGATCCTCGAGGGCACCACGGCCTCCGTCCCCCCGCAGGGCGGCCGCAAGCACCCCCACCAGGAGTTCATCCAGATCGACACGACGAACGTGCTGTTCATCGTGGGCGGCGCCTTCGCCGGACTGGAGAAGATCATCGAGGGCCGGGCCGGCGCCAAGGGCATCGGCTTCGGCGCGACGATCCGCTCCAAGCGGGAGCTGGAGAACAAGGACCAGTTCGAGCAGGTCATGCCCGAGGACCTGGTCAAGTTCGGCATGATCCCCGAGTTCATCGGCCGGCTCCCCGTCATCACCAGCGTCCACAACCTGGACCGCGAGGCCCTGCTCCAGATCCTGGTCGAGCCGCGCAACGCGCTGGTCAAGCAGTACCAGCGCCTCTTCGAACTCGACGGTGTGGAGCTGGACTTCGAGCGCGAGGCGCTGGAGGCCATCGCCGACCAGGCCATCCTCCGCCAGACCGGCGCCCGCGGCCTGCGCGCCATCATGGAGGAGGTCCTCCAGGGCGTGATGTACGAGGTCCCGTCCCGCAAGGACGTCGCCCGCGTGGTCATCACCGCCGACGTGGTCCTCTCCAACGTCAACCCGACCCTGATCCCGCGCGACGCCCGCGGCCGGGGCTCCGGCGAGCAGAAGACGGCGTAACCGCGGCGGAGGAAAGAACGACGCGCGAAGGGGCCCCGGTCGGCGACCGGGGCCCCTTCGCGCGTCGTTACGATCCCGGATCAGGCCTTGACCCGCGCGGCGGAGCGCAGTTCGGCGGCGAACGCGGCGACGTCGTCCGTGGCGAGACCGCCGCTGCCCCCCTCCTGCGCCGCGGCCAGGTCCAGTCCGTTGACCACGCCGTAGGTGCTGTGGTCGGCCCACACGCACACCGGCATCTCGAGCTTGGTGTCGCCCTCACTGATGCTGGCCGTCTGGCACTTCATGACGGCACCGTCGAGACCGTCCGGCTCGACCGTCTCCGGGCTGCCCTCCCAGGTGACCGTCTCCGGCTCACCCGCGTTGTCACCGGTGTCCTTGGAGTTCTCGTGGGCGTTGACGAACGCCTTGTCGATGGAGCCCTCCGGGTCGCTGATCTCCCCGTAGGCGCCGTTGAAGGCCATGGCCTTGCCCAGCTCGGTGGACGAGCCGCTGGCGTAGGACGCCTTCACGACCTTGCCGCCCTCGATGCCGATCTTCTCCAGGTCGGCCTTGGAGTTCGTCCCCGTCGGGCCGCCGTCGCCCGAACCGGACGAGCCGCCGCCCTTCTTGTACTCGCCGACCGAGGCCGGCGGCTCCAGCTTGTGCGGCCCGTCGTCGGCGATGTCCGCACCGCCGCCCCCGCCGAAGACGAAGTACGCGCCCACACCGATGGCGGCGACGACGGCGACGGCGCCGACGATGATCGCGGCCTTCTTGCCTCCGCCGCCGGACGCGGGCTGCTGGGGCGGCATGCCGTACGGGGGCTGGCCGTAGGGCGGCTGCTGGCCGTACGGGGGCTGCTGCGGCGGCACGCCGGGCTGCTGCGGGTAGCCGTACCCGGGCTGACCGGGCTGACCGGGCTGCGGCTGCTGCCCGTAAGGCCCCGGCTGACCGTACGGCCCCGGCTGCTGGGGCTGCCCCCCGTACGGGCCCGGCTGGTTGTGACTCATTGCTTCGTTCCCCCTCCAGTCGCTGATGCCGTGGCGCTCACGCCTTGGTGCGGACCTCGTTGCGCAGCTTGGTGGTGATGTCCGCCGCGGCGCTCTTGGTGATGTCCTTGGTGTTGTCACCGGGGGAGACCACCGCGATGGTGCTGTAGTCGGCCCAGGCGCAGAACCAGTTGGTCGTCTCCTTCTGCGTGAGGTCGTTGGTGCCCTTGGCCGCCTGGCACTTCATCACCGCGCCGTCGATGTCGACCGACTCCGGCTCGCCGACCAGCTCGGACATCAGCTCGTTGTTCGACCCCTTCTCCGTCTCCTTCTTGAGCGAGGCGAAGATCTTGTCGACCGCGGCTTCCGGCTCGGTGACCTGGCCGTAGGCGCCGAAGAACGACACGCCCTTCGCGGCCAGCAGCTCGGACTGGTCCGGGAGCGTGGTCGGGTCCTGCGGGTCGTAGCTGCTGAAGTCGGCCGTCGAGTAGGCGGCGGCGACGGACTTGCCGTCCTTGATGCCGCCCTTGGCCAGGTCGTCCGCCATGCCGGAGCTGGAGTCCTCGCCGCCGTCGCCGACACGCGTGTACTCGCCCAGCACCTTCTCCGGCGTCGCCAGCTTGTGCGGGCCGTCGTCCTCCAGGCCGCCCGCGCCGCCGCCCCCGCCGATCACGAAGTACGCGCCCACACCGATGGCGGCGACGACGGCGACGGCGCCGACGATGATCGCGGCCTTCTTGCCTCCGCCGCCGCCCGACGCGGGCTGCTGGGGCGGCATGCCGTACGGGGGCTGGCCGTGCTGGCCGTAGGGCGGCTGCTGGCCGTACGGGGGCTGCTGCGGCGGCACGCCGGGCTGGCCGGGCTGCTGCGGGTAGCCGTACCCGGGCTGGCCGGGCGGGGGAGCCTGCTGGGGGTAGCCGTAGCCGGGCTGCGGAGCCTGCGGCTGCTGGCCGTAAGGTCCCGGCTGGCCGTACGGCCCGGGCTGCTGGGGCTGCCCGCCGTACGGGCCCGGCTGGTTGTAGCTCATTACTGGGTTCCCCTCCAGATGCTTACGCGTTGCTGACATCCTGACTCAGGAGTGATGCGTTCAGGCCAGTGGGGGTCGCACCGTTACAAACGAAACGCGTTTCGGGACAGGCTCGTGACGCCTCTAAACTGAGCCGCGTGACCGAGAACGCTCAGCAGCAGCCACCAGCGCCCACGACCGAACTGCCGACCCAGTACGCGCCGGCCGATGTAGAGGCGCCGCTGTACGAGCGCTGGGTGGAGCGCGGTTACTTCGAGGCGGACGAGAAGAGTGACAAGCCGCCCTTCACCGTCGTCATCCCGCCGCCGAACGTCACCGGCAGCCTGCACCTCGGGCACGCCTTCGAGCACACGCTGATCGACGCCCTCACCCGCCGCAAGCGCATGCAGGGCTTCGAGACGCTGTGGCAGCCGGGCATGGACCACGCCGGCATCGCCACGCAGAACGTCGTCGAGCGGGAGCTCGCCAAGGAGGGCAAGTCCCGCCACGACCTCGGCCGTGAGGCGTTCGTCGAGCGGGTCTGGCAGTGGAAGGGCGAGTCCGGCGGGCAGATCAGCGGCCAGATGCGCCGTCTGGGAGACGGTGTCGCGTGGTCGCGCGAGCGCTTCACCATGGACGAGGGCCTCTCGCAGGCCGTCCAGACCATCTTCAAGCGGCTCTACGACGACGAGCTGATCTACCGCGCCGAGCGCATCATCAACTGGTGCCCGCGCTGCCTGACCGCGATCTCCGACATCGAGGTCGAGTACCAGGAGGACGACGGCGAGCTCGTCTCCATGAAGTACGGCGACGGTGACGACGCCATCGTCGTCGCCACCACCCGCGCGGAGACGATGCTCGGCGACACCGCGGTCGCCGTCCACCCCGACGACGAGCGCTACAAGCACCTCGTCGGCAAGCTGATCAAGCTGCCGCTGACCGACCGTTCCATCCCGGTCGTCGCCGACGAGCACGTCGACCCCGAGTTCGGCACGGGCGCCGTCAAGGTGACCCCGGCGCACGACCCGAACGACTTCGAGATCGGCCGGCGGCACGACCTGCCCGCCATCGCCGTCATGGACGAGCACGCGGTCATCACCGCCCACGGCCCCTTCCAGGGCCTGGACCGGCTCGAGGCCCGCTCCGCCATCGTCGCCGCGCTGCGCGCCGAGGGCCGCATCGTCGCCGAGAAGCGGCCCTACACCCACTCCGTCGGCCACTGCTCGCGCTGCAAGACCACCATCGAGCCGCGGCTGTCCATGCAGTGGTGGGTCAAGGTCGGCCCGCTGGCGAAGGCGGCCGGTGACGCCGTCCGCGACGGCCGCGTCAAGATCCACCCGCAGGAGATGGAGAAGCGGTACTTCGACTGGGTCGACAACCTCCACGACTGGTGCATCTCGCGCCAGCTGTGGTGGGGCCACCGCATCCCGGTCTGGTACGGACCGGACGGCGAGGTCGTCTGCGTCGGACCGGACCAGGAGCCGCCGAGCGGCGAGGGCTGGCACCAGGACACCGACGTCCTCGACACCTGGTTCTCCTCCGGCCTGTGGCCGTTCTCCACGCTCGGCTGGCCGGAACGGACCGAGTCGCTCGCGAAGTTCTACCCGAACTCCGTCCTGGTCACCGGCTACGACATCCTCTTCTTCTGGGTCGCCCGGATGATGATGTTCGGCCTGTACGCGATGGACGGCACGCCGCCGTTCCACACCATCGCCCTGCACGGCATGGTCCGCGACCAGTTCGGCAAGAAGATGTCGAAGTCCTTCGGCAACGCGGTCAACCCGCTGGACTGGATGGACAAGTACGGCTCCGACGCCCTGCGCTTCACCCTCGCCCGCGGCGCCAACCCCGGCGTCGACGTCCCCATCGGCGAGGACTGGGTCCAGGGTTCGCGGAACTTCGCCAACAAGATCTGGAACGCGACGCGTTTCGCGCTGATGAACGGCGCCACGGTCGAGGGCCCGCTGCCGGACGCGTCGAAGATGTCGCCGACCGACCGCTGGATCCTGTCCCGGCTGAACTCGGTGGTCGCGGAAGTCGACGCGTACTACGACGACTTCCAGTTCGCCAAGCTGTCGGACGCGCTGTTCCACTTCGCGTGGGACGAGGTCTTCGACTGGTACGTCGAGCTGTCCAAGACGACGTTCCAGGCGGGCGGTGAGCCGGCCGAGGTCAGCAAGCGGGTCCTCGGCGAGGTCCTCGACGTCACCCTGCGGCTGCTGCACCCGGTGGTCCCGTTCGTCACGGAGACCCTCTGGACGACGCTGACCGGCGGCGAGTCGGTCGTCATCGCGGAATGGCCGAAGGACAGCGGCTTCCGGGACGCCGGCGCCGAGCGGGAGATCGAGACGCTCCAGTCGTTGATCACCGAGGTCCGCCGCTTCCGCGCCGACCAGGGGCTCCAGCCGGGCCAGCGGGTCCCGGCCCGGCTGACCCTCTCCGGTACGGCACTGGCCCCGCACGAGCCGGCCATCCGGCAACTGCTGCGCCTCCAGCCGGAGGGCGACTCCTTCGCCGCGACGGCGACCCTGCCCGTCGCGGGCGTCGAGGTCGCGCTGGACCTGTCCGGTGTGATCGACGTCGCCGCGGAGCGCAAGCGGCTGGCGAAGGACCTGGCGGCGGCGGAGAAGGAGAAGTCCCAGGCGACGGCGAAGCTCGGCAACGAGGCGTTCCTGGCGAAGGCGCCGGACCACGTGGTCGGCAAGATCCGCACGCGGCTGGCGAAGGCGGAGGACGACATCACCCGAATCCGCACCCAACTCACCCACCTGCCCCCGTCGTAACCCCCGCCACCGCAGGCAGCCACGCGGCTGGGACCGGCGCCGCACCCCGCCGCTGCGGGCAGCCGTGCCGCTGGGGGCTGGCGCCCGCCCCGCGCTGCGGGCGGTTGTGCTGCTGGGGGCTGGCGCCCGCCCCGCGCTGCGGGCGGTTGTGCTGCTGGGGGCTGGCGCCCGCCCCGCGCTGCGGGCGGTTGTGCTGCTGGGGGCTGGAC
>NZ_JBVIFC010000001.1:447072-739607 GCF_055571535.1 Streptomyces sp. NPDC030893
CGGCGCCCGCCCCGCCGCTGTGGGTGGTTGTGCTGCTGGGGGCTGGCGCCCGCCCCGCCGCTGTGGGTGGTTGTGCTGCTGGGGGCTGGCGCCCGCCCCGCGCTGCGGGCGGTTGTGCTGCTGGGGGCTGGCGCCCGCCCCGCGCTGCGGGCAGCCGTGCCGCTGGGGCCTGCGCCCGCCCCGCCGCGCGGGCGGTTGTGCTGCTTGGGTCGCCCGCTCACCCCGCCGCTGCGGGCAGTCGTGCCGCTGGGGCGGCACGGGTGGGCGCAGCGGCACCCCGCTGGCGCGGGTAAGTGAAACGCCCCACCGAAGGCCCCGGAGCTGTTCAGTTCCGGGGCCTTCGGCCGGCCGGGGGTGGGCCGCGCCGCTCGGCGCTCACGAGGCGCCGCCTGCGCCCACCCGTGCCGCCCCAGCGGCACAGATGCCCGCAGAGGGCGGGGACCGACCGCAGGCCGGCGGAGGTGCTCGCAGGGCAGTGGCGGCCGGCCGCAGGCCAGTGGTGGGGTGAGGCCGCGCCGCAGGCCTGCGGCAGCGGCCCGTCCGGACCGGTGCCGCCGGTACGTAGACTGGGCCCCGTGAGTGAGCTCCCCCCGAATGACAGCGGCTCCTTTGAGGAGATCATCGCCGCCGAGACCGACCGCGACCCCGACCTCGCGGTGATCGAGGCCGGCAGCCGCACCCTGCGCACCCAGGGCGGCAGCCCCCAGGCGGACGTCCCCACCCGCCCCGAGGACCCCGAGGTCGACAAGGCGCTGCGCGAGGTCGAGGCGGAGCTCGCCACCCGCTGGGGCGAGACCAAGCTCGAGCCCTCGGTCAGCCGTATCGCCGCGCTGATGGACGTCCTGGGCGAGCCCCAGCGCTCGTACCCCTCGATCCACATCACCGGCACCAACGGCAAGACCTCCACCGCCCGCATGATCGAGGCCCTGCTCGGCGCCTTCGAGCTGCGCACCGGCCGCTACACCTCCCCGCACGTCCAGTCGATCACCGAGCGGATCAGCCTCGACGGGGCCCCGGTCACCGCCGAGCGGTTCATCGAGACGTACCAGGACATCAAGCCGTACGTCGAGATGGTCGACTCCCGGCAGGAGTACCGGCTGTCCTTCTTCGAGGTGCTCACCGGCATGGCGTACGCGGCCTTCGCCGACGCGCCCGTGGACGTGGCGGTCGTCGAGGTCGGCATGGGCGGCAGCTGGGACGCGACGAACGTGATCGACGGGAGCGTCGCCGTGGTGACGCCCATCGACCTCGACCACACCGACCGGCTCGGCACCACGACCGCGGAGATCGCCACCGAGAAGGCCGGCATCGTCAAGCGCGGCGCCACGGTGATCATGGCGCAGCAGCCGGTGGACGCCGCTCAGGTGCTGCTGAAGAAGGCCGTCGAGGTGGACGCCACGGTGGCCAGGGAGGGCCTGGAGTACGGGGTCGTCGCCCGGCAGGTCGCCGTCGGCGGCCAGCTGGTGACGCTGCGCGGGCTGGGCGGCGAGTACCCCGAGGTGTACCTCCCGCTGCACGGCGCGCACCAGGCGCACAACGCGGCCGTGGCGCTCGCCGCCGTGGAGGCGTTCTTCGGTGTGGGCGCCGAGCGCCCCGATCCGCTCGACATCGACACGGTGCGCAAGGCGTTCGCCGCCGTCGCCTCCCCGGGCCGGCTCGAAGTCGTACGGCGGTCGCCGACCGTCGTCCTGGACGCCGCGCACAACCCGGCGGGCGCGCGTGCGGCGGCCGAGGCGATCGGGGAGGCGTTCCAGTTCAGCCGGCTCATCGGCGTGGTGGGCGCGAGCGGCGACAAGAACGTGCGCGGCTTGCTGGAGGCGTTCGAGCCGGTCTTCGCCGAGGTCGTCGTCACCCGCAACTCCAGCCACCGCGCGATGGACGCCGACGAGTTGGCCGCGGTCGCCGTCGAGGTGTTCGGCGAGGACCGCGTCCAGGTCGAGCCGCGGCTGCCGGACGCGCTGGAGGCCGCGATCACGCTGGCCGAGGAGGAGGGCGAGTTCGCGGGCGGCGGTGTGCTCGTCACCGGTTCCGTCATCACCGTCGGCGAGGCCCGACTGCTCCTGGGGAGGGGCTGAGTTCCCGTGCGTACGCTCTGCGCTTCGACGCTGATCGGCGAGGTCTTCATCATCGGTTTCGCCGGGCTGGTCGCGATGAAGGACCCGGACCTGTCCACCGGCACGGTGTGGACGGTCTGCGGCATCGCGATGTTCCTGTGCGTGGCCCTGTGCGGGGTGATCACCCGGCCCGGCGGGGTGGCGCTCGGCTGGGCGCTGCAGATCGCCCTGATCGCCTCCGGTGTGTTCGTCCCGATGATGTTCTTCATGGGCGCGGTCTTCGCGCTGCTGTGGTGGGCGTCGGTGCACTTCGGGCGAAAGGTGGACGAAGCGAAGGCGCGTTTCGCCGCGCAGGGGGAGCAGCCTGACGCTGCGTGACAGATGATCCGACACGCCCGGTAATGTCGTGTCCCCGCACCACTTCACGCACAAGGAGTTCCGCCGTGACCCAGCGCACCCTCGTCCTCCTCAAGCCCGACGCCGTCCGTCGTGGCCTGACCGGCGAGATCATCAGCCGCATCGAGCGCAAGGCCGGCTGGCAGATCACCGCGCTGGAGCTGCGCTCCCTGGACCAGGACACCCTGGAGCAGCACTACGGCGAGCACAAGGGCAAGCCGTTCTACGAGCCCCTGATGGAGTTCATGGCCTCCGGCCCGGCCGTGGCCATGATCGTCGAGGGTGAGCGGGTCATCGAGGGCGTGCGCAGGCTGGCGGGTCCCACGGACCCGATCGCCGCCGAGCCGGGTTCGATCCGGGGCGACTTCGGTGTGATCGTCCGGGAGAACCTGATCCACGCCTCCGACTCCGAGGAGTCCGCCGAGCGCGAGGTGAAGATCTTCTTCCCGGGCCGGGCGTAGCCTCCGCATAACGATCACGTAGCGGCCGTATACAGCGCGTTTGCCGCCTGTCGAATGGTCTGGGGGCTTTGCCCCCGGACCATTTTTGGCATATGCGCGGCGTTCGGGGGAACGGATGCCCCCGATGGCCCGTCTCCACAAGCAGGGCGACCCGCCATCTGATGACAATGGCGAAGACCCTCGCACAGTGTTCGCGAAGGCGCGTCTACCATGGAAGCCTTCACGTCACCGCACCCACCTCGCCGACCTGAAAAGCCCTCAAAAGCTCGTGGGAAGGCCAGACGAATCCTGATGGGGAACTCAATGTCGTTCATCGGCCGTGACATGGCTGTCGACCTCGGGACCGCCAACACGCTGGTGTACGTCAGGGGTCGCGGGATCGTACTCAACGAGCCGTCCGTGGTCGCGATCAACACCAACACCGGCGGCATCCTCGCGGTCGGTGCCGAAGCGAAGAAGATGATCGGGCGCACGCCCGGCAACATCGTTGCCGTGCGTCCGCTGAAGGACGGCGTCATCGCCGACTTCGAGATCACCGAGCGGATGCTCCGCTACTTCATCCTGAAGATCCACAAGCGGCGCTATCTGGCTCGTCCGCGGGTCGTCGTCTGTGTGCCCTCGGGCATCACCGGCGTCGAGCGCCGTGCCGTCATCGAGGCGTCGTCGCAGGCCGGCGCCCGCCAGGTGCACATCATCGAGGAGCCCATGGCCGCCGCCATCGGCTCCGGGCTGCCGGTCCACGAGGCCACCGGCAACATGGTGGTGGACATCGGCGGCGGCACCACGGAGGTCGCGGTCATCTCCCTCGGCGGCATCGTCACCGCACAGTCCATCCGCGTCGCGGGCGACGAACTGGACAACGCGATCATCCAGCACATCAAGAAGGAGTACTCCCTCCTGCTGGGTGAGCGCTCGGCCGAACAGATCAAGATCACGATCGGCTCGGCGTACGACCTCGACACCGACGAGCACACCGAGATCCGCGGCCGGGACCTGGTCTCCGGACTGCCGAAGACCGTCGTCATCTCCGCGGCCGAAGTGCGCAAGGCGATCGAGGAGCCCGTCAACGCCATCGTGGACGCGGTCAAGACGACCCTGGACAAGTGCCCGCCGGAGCTGTCCGGCGACATCATGGACCGGGGCATCGTCCTGACCGGCGGCGGCGCCCTGCTGCGCGGCCTCGACGAGCGGCTG
Source organism: Streptomyces sp. NPDC030893 (assembly GCF_055571535.1). Lineage (NCBI taxonomy): Bacteria > Bacillati > Actinomycetota > Actinomycetes > Kitasatosporales > Streptomycetaceae > Streptomyces > Streptomyces sp. NPDC030893. The sequence goes on from NZ_JBVIFC010000001.1 coordinate 451,178, forward strand.
CGCCGGGAGACCGGCATGCCGATCCACATCGCCGAGGACCCGCTGGACAGCGTGGCGCTCGGCTCCGGCAAGTGCGTCGAGGAGTTCGAGGCGCTCCAGCAGGTGCTGGACGCCCAGCCCCGCAGATGACCCAGCCCTTCGATTCCGCCGTACGGGACGTTCCCCTCTCGTGCGGCGGATCGCTGGTATAGAGGCGTGAGCCCGCCCGAACCGGCTCGAAAACCGTCGAACATACCGTCAGACATCTGAACAAGACGACTCCGCATACCCGTTCTCGACGAGGAAGGCACGGCCGCCGCACGTGAGGGACACGAAAGAGAGCCGGCTGCTCCTGGTGCTGCTGATCGCCATCGCGTTCGCGCTGATCACGGTGGACATCCGCGGCGGGGAGGATTCACCGGTCGACGGTGCCCGGCAGGCCGCGGCGACCGTCTTCGGCCCGATCGAGAACGGCGTGTCCAGCGCGGTCGACCCGATCGGCAACGCGGTCACCGCCGTCCGCGAATCCGGCGACCGGCACGACCGGCTCGCCGAACTCGAACAGGAGAACGCGGCCCTCAAGGCCGAACTCGGCAGCGACGACCGCGACCGCAGCCGCCTCGCCCAGCTCGACAAGCTGCTGAGCGTCTCCGGCAAGGGCCGGTACGGCATCAAGGGCGCCCAGGTCATCGCCATAGGAGCGGCCCAGGGCTTCTCCTGGACGATCACCATCGACGCCGGAGCCAACGACGGCATCGAGCGCGACATGACCGTCCTCAACGGCGACGGACTCGTCGGCCGCGTCACCACCGTCGGCCCGAACACCGCCACCGTGCTGCTCGCCAGCGACCCCGACTTCACCGTCGGCACCCGCATGGAGAGCACCGACGAACTGGGCTTCGCCTCCGGCCAGGGCGACCGCCCGCTGCGCGTCGAACTGCTCAACGGCAAGGCCGAGATCAAGAAGGGCGACCGCCTGGTCACCTTCGGCTCCCAGGCCGACAAGCCGTTCGTGCCCGGCGTCCCCGTCGGCGTCGTCTCCCGCGTCGACCCCTCCGGCGGCGACCTCACCCGCACCCTCTACGTCACGCCGTACGTCAGTTTCAGCAAGCTCGACGTGGTGGGCGTCGTCGTCCAGGCCCCCGAGAAGGACCCGCGCGACACGGTGCTGCCCAAGAAGCCCGAGCCCACCCCCACGCCGACCGTGACGGTGACCGTCACCCCCTCCGCCCCTGCCGACGGCCTGAACCAGCAAGAGCAGTAGGAGCTGTCACCCCATGCGCGTCAACCGGATCCTGCTCTCCAGTTCGCTGATCGTCGTCGCCCTGGTGATCCAGGTGAGCGTCCTCGCCCGCCTCCACCTCCCGGGCGCCGTCCCCGACCTGCTGCTGCTCACCGTCCTCGGCCTCGCCCTGGTCTACGGCCACGTCGGCGGCGCCCTCGTCGGCTTCGGCGCCGGCCTCCTCGCCGACCTCGCCCCGCCCGCCGACCACGCCGCCGGCCGCTACGCCCTGGTGCTGTGCGTCATCGGCTACCTCGCCGGACTCGTCAAACCCGAGAGCGGCAAGGTGAAGTCGGCCACCGGCCCCATGGTCGTGGTGGTCGCCGCCGCGGTCGGCTCCACCCTGCTCTACGCCGGCGTCGGCGCCCTCGTCGGCGACACCGCCGCCCGCCACGTCGGCCTCAGCGGGCTGCTGTTCACCGCCGCCCTGTACGACCTGCTGCTCGCGCCGTTCGTCGTCCCCGGCGTCATGGCCCTGGCCCGGCGCGCCGAGAACGATCCGCTCGCCGAGACCGCTTCCGCGGGCTCCGGCGACATCTCCTCCGGCTGGCTCTCCGGCGGCACCGGACTGCGCATCGGCGGCCAGCGCGGCGGACTGAAGGTCAAGGCGGCCCGGGCCCGGGCCGCCCGCGCCGGACGCATCAAGGGGGTCAAGCGCCTGTGACCTCCCGAAACTTCACCCCGACGAGTGAACGACGGGGGAACGCCGGCCGGCCGACCGGCCGTTCATCACTCGTACGCACACACGCCCACACGCTCTGAGAGAGGAGGAAACCGCGTGACCAACATCCCCGAGACCGGCCGCAGCCCGCGGGTCCAGATCCGGCTCGTCGTCATCCAGGTCCTCGTCATCTCCCTCCTCGGCACCCTCGGCGGGCGCCTGTGGTACCTCCAGATCCGCGAGGGCGACCAGTACGCCAAGGAAGCCTCCGGCAACCACGTCCAGCAGGTCGTCCAGCCCGCGGTCCGCGGCTCCATCCTGGACGCCCGCGGAGTGGCCCTCGCGGACAACGAGACCCGGCTGGTCGTCTCCGCCTCCCGCACCGACCTGATGAAGATGAAGGACGACGGCAAGGCGGTCCTCACCAAACTCGCCGCCGTCCTCGGCATGAAGCCCGAGGAAGTCGAGCAGAAGGTCCGGCTGTGCAACGCCGAGACCCCCCAGCCCTGCTGGAACGGCTCGCCGTACCAGCCCATCCCCATCACCGACGAGGCCACCCCCAAACAGGCCCTGCAGATCCGCGAACGCGCCGAGGACTTCCCCGGCATCACCGCCGAACCGCAGGCCCTGCGCCGCTACACCAGCCCCGGCAAGGCCAACACCGCCCAGGTCCTCGGCTACCTCTCGCCCGTCACCGACGAGGAGATCCAGAAGGCGCAGGACACCAGCTCCCCCTACCTGCGCTCCGACATGGTCGGCCGCTCCGGACTGGAACGCCAGTACGACAAGCAGCTGCGCGGCAAGGCCGGCGTCACCCGCTACGAGGTCGACAAGCTCGGCCGCGTCCTCGGCCAGGCCGAGTCCGACCCCGCCCAGCCCGGCGCCAACCTCGTCACCAGCATCGACTCCCGCGTCCAGCGCATCGCCGAGTACGAGCTCAACGAGGCGATGAAGGAAGCCCGCAAACAGCACGACCGCAACACCAACCGCAACTACGAGGCCGACTCCGGCGCCGTCGTCGTCATGGAGGCCAAGACCGGCCGCGTCGTCGCGATGGCCTCCAACCCCACCTACGACCCCAACGCCTGGGTCGGCGGCATCTCCGCCAAGGACTACGCCGCCCTCACCGGCAAGGACTCCAACTACCCGCTCCTCAACCGCGCCATCCAGGGCCAGTCCGCACCCGGCTCCATCTTCAAGGTCATCCCGACGGCCGCCGCGATCAACGCCGGCTACTCCTTCGAAGGCCCCTACGAGTGCTCCAGCTCGTACTCCATCGGCGGCCAGGTCTTCAAGAACTTCGAGTCCCAGAGCTTCGGCGGCATCAGCCTCGGCCGCGCCCTGGAGGTCTCCTGCGACACCGTCTTCTACCGGCTCTCCCACGAGGAGTGGAAGCGCGACGGCGGCAACAAGCCCAAGAAGAAGACCAACGACTGGTTCTACAAGACCGCCCACCAGTTCGGCCTCGGCGAGGAAACCGGCATCGACCTGCCCAACGAGGTCACCGGCCGCGTCCCCGACCGCCAGTGGAAGAAGGACTACTGGCAGGCCAACAAGGACGCCTGGTGCAAGTACGGGAAGAAGGACGGCAGCTACGCCGAGAAGATCGCCTACGAGAACTGCCTCGAAGGCAACCGGCTGCGCGCGGGTGACTCCGTCAACTACTCCATCGGCCAGGGCGACACCCTCGTCACCCCCATCCAGATGGCCACCATCTACGCGGCCCTCTCCAACGGCGGCACCCTCTACCAGCCCACCGTCGGCAAGGCCGTCATCAGCCCCGACGGCAAGACGGTCAAGGAGATCGAGCCCGAGTCGTACGGCGAGCTGCCGATGACGAAGAAGACCCTCGACCAGATAGACGAAGCCCTCGAAGGAGTCGCCACCCGCGGTACGGCCGCGTGGCGATTCGGGGGCTGGCCACAGGACGAGATCCCGATGCACGCCAAGACCGGTACCGCGGAGGTCCACGGCAAGCAGACCACCTCCTGGTTCGCCACGTACACCAAGGACTACTCGATCGTCATGACGATCTCCCAGGGTGGTACCGGCTCCGGCGCCTCGGGCCCCGCCGTGCGCAACATCTACAACGCCCTCTACGGCGTCTCCGAGGACGGCGAGATCGACACCAGGAAGGCGCTGCTGGCGACACCGCAGAAGACCCTCCCCAAGGTCCGCACCGACGGCACCATCCAGTCCCCCAAGATCTCCAAGGACCCCGCGAAGGACCGGGCCACCCCCTCGCCCGACGCCAGGGCCACCGCCCCGCAGGACGACCCCGCCGACCCCCAGCAGGCCGGCACGGTCCCCTCACCCGAGAACACCAACCGCGACACCCGCCGCCGCGAACGACGGCGGGGCGGCGGCGGACCACACCCCGGCGACGGCCCACCCCGCCGCCGCGCCCGCCGGACCGGAACACGGAGGACGGCGTCATGACCGGCGGCGTCAACAGCTTCCAGGTCTCCGGATACGGACCCGAGCGGGCCGGCTGGACCCGGGTCTTCGCCCGCGACTCCCTGGCCCGCCGCATGGACTGGCCGATACTGCTCTCGGCGATCGCCCTGTCCCTGCTGGGCTCCCTCCTGGTCTACTCGGCCACCCGCAACCGCACCGAACTCAACCAGGGCGACCCCTACTACTTCCTCGTCCGGCACTGGCTGAACACCGGCATCGGACTCGCCCTGATGATCGGCGCCATCTGGCTCGGCCACCGCGCCCTGCGCACCGCCGTGCCGCTGCTGTACGGAGCCTCGGTCTTCCTGATCCTGCTGGTGCTCACCCCACTGGGCTCCACGATCAACGGCGCCCACTCCTGGATCAAACTCCCCGGCGGCTTCTCCCTCCAGCCGTCCGAGTTCGTGAAGGTCACGATCATCCTCGGCATGGCGATGCTGCTCGCCGCCAGGGTCGACGCCGGGGACAAGCCCTACCCGGACCACCGCACCGTCCTCCAGGCCCTCGGGCTCGCCATCGTCCCCATGCTGATCGTGATGCTCATGCCCGACCTCGGGTCGGTCATGGTCATGGTCGTCATCGTGCTCGGCGTCCTGCTCGCCTCCGGCGCCTCCAACCGCTGGATCTTCGGCCTGATGAGCGCCGGAGCGATCGGCGCCGTCACCGTCTGGCAGCTCGGCATCCTCGACGAGTACCAGATCAACCGCTTCGCCGCCTTCGCCAACCCCGAACTCGACCCCGCCGGCGTCGGCTACAACACCAACCAGGCCCGCATCGCCATCGGCTCCGGCGGACTCACCGGCTCCGGCCTCTTCAACGGCTCCCAGACCACCGGCCAGTTCGTCCCCGAGCAGCAGACCGACTTCGTCTTCACCGTCGCCGGTGAGGAACTCGGCTTCGTCGGCGGCGCACTCATCATCGGCCTGCTCGGCATCATCCTCTGGCGCGCCTGCCGCATCGCCCGCGACACCACCGACCTCTACGGCACCATCGTCGCCGCCGGAATCGTCGCCTGGTTCGGCTTCCAGTCCTTCGAGAACATCGGCATGACCCTCGGCATCATGCCCGTCACCGGCCTGCCCCTGCCCTTCGTCTCCTACGGCGGCTCCTCCATGTTCGCCGTATGGCTGGCCGTCGGCCTGCTGCAGTCGATCAAGATGCAACGGCCCATGTCCGCGTAGCCGCTCCGGCACCTCGCCCACGCCTCACCGGTGCGGAGCGGCCCACTGCCGCTCCGCACCCATGGCGACTAGATTCGATCCATGGCGGACACCAAGCGCGAGATCGAGCGGAAATACGAGTCCGACACCGGCGAGCTGCCCGACCTGACCCGCGTCCCCGGCGTCGCATCCGTCGTCGACCAGGGCGTCACCCACCTCGACGCCACCTACCACGACACCGCCGGCCAACGCCTCGCCGCGTCCGCCGTCACCCTGCGCCGGCGCACCGGCGGCTCCGACGCCGGCTGGCACCTGAAATTCCCCGTCGCCCTCGGCGTACGCGACGAGATCCGCGCCCCCCTCTCCGACACCCTCCCGGACGAACTCGCCGCCCTCGTCCGCTCCCGCGTCCGCGACCACCCCCTGCTGCCCGTCGTCCGGCTCCGCTCCGACCGCGACGTACGCCACCTCCTCGACACCGGCGGACACCTGCTCGCCGAGGTCAGCGTCGACACCGTGCACGCCGAGCGCCTCACCGCGGACGGCGGCACCGCCCGGTGGACCGAGATCGAGGTCGAACTGGCCGACGACGGCGACCCCGCCTTCCTCGACCGGGTCGAAAAGCGCCTGCGCAAGGCCGGCGCACGCCCCGCGGGGTCGACCTCCAAACTGGCCAGGGCCCTGGCCGACACGGCACCCGGCAACGCCACCACCCCGGCGACGGCACCCACCCCCGCCACGGCACCGGAAGCGGCCCCGAAGCAGAAGCGGCGCTCACGGACCGCCGGCGAACCCGTCACCGCCGGCGACCACGTCCTCGCCTACGTCCGCGCCCAGCGCGACGCCCTCGTCGAGCTCGACCCCGCCGTACGCCAGGACCTCCCCGACTCCCTGCACAGCATGCGCGTCGCCACCCGCCGCCTGCGCAGCACCTTCCGCACCTTCCGCACCGTCCTCGACCGGGAGACGACCGACCCCGCCGCCACCGACCTCAAGTGGCTGGCCGGCGAGCTCGGCCTGGACCGCGACCAGGAAGTCCTCGCCGAACGCCTCGGCACGGCCCTCGCCGACCTGCCCCACGCCCTCGTCTCCGGCCCCGTCGCCGACCGCCTCACCACCTGGGCCGAGGCCCGCCACGCGGGAGCCCACGGCCACCTCACCGGCATCCTCGACTCCCGCCGCTACCTCACCCTCCTCGACACCCTGGACGCCCTGCTTGACAACCCGCCCCTGCGCAGGAAGGCCGAGGCCGCACCGGAGAAGACCCTCACCAAGGCCGTCCGCAAGGACCTCGGCAAACTCGCCGGTCTCGTCACCCACGCCCTCGCCCTCCCGCCCGGCACCGACCGCGACGTCGCCCTGCACGAGGCCCGCAAGAAGACCAAACGCACCCGCTACGCCGCCGAGGCCGCCGCCCCCGCCCTCGGCACACCCGCGAAGGAACTCGTCAAGGCCATGAAGTCGCTCCAGGGCCTGCTCGGGGACCACCAGGACAGCGTCATGGCCCGCCGGACCCTGCGGGAACTCGCCGCCGTCGCCCACGCGGCAGGGGAGAACGCCTTCACCTACGGCGTCCTCCACGCCCGCGAGGAACGCCGCGCGGAGCTCGCCGAGGCCGCCCTCCCCGAAGCCTGGGCGTCGATCACCGAGGACCTTCGGCCCTGGACAACGTAGGGAGTACCCCTCCGGCCGCGTTACGCTGAATGGTCACCCCACTCAGCACACAGAGGTTCGCGAGATGCCTGCCGAAGCCGCCGAGTCTGTGTTCCCGCAGCTCGAAGCTCTCCTCCCGCATGTGCAGAAGCCGATCCAGTACGTCGGCGGAGAGCTCAACTCCACGGTCAAGCCGTGGGACAGCTGCGACGTCCGCTGGGCGCTCATGTACCCGGACGCGTACGAGGTCGGACTGCCCAACCAGGGCGTCATGATCCTCTACGAGGTCCTCAACGAACAGGACGGCGTCCTCGCCGAGCGCACCTACAGCGTCTGGCCGGACCTGGAGGCGCTGATGCGGGAGCACCACGTCCCGCAGTTCACCGTCGACAGCCACCGCCCGGTGAAGAACTTCGACGTGTTCGGCCTGAGCTTCTCCACCGAGCTCGGCTACACCAACATGCTCACCGCCCTGGACCTCTCCGGCATCCCCCTGGAGGCCAAGGACCGCACCCTCGACGACCCGATCGTCATGGCCGGCGGCCACGCGGCCTTCAACCCGGAGCCGATCGCCGACTTCATCGACTGCGCCGTCATCGGCGACGGCGAGCAGGCCGTCCTCGAGGTCACGCGGATCATCCGGGCCTGGAAGGAGGAGGGCCGCCCCGGCGGCCGCGAGGAACTCCTCTTCCGCCTGGCGCGGACCGGCGGGGTCTACGTCCCCGGCTTCTACGACGTCGAGTATCTCCCCGACGGCCGTATCGCCCGCGTCGTACCGAACAAGTCGGGCGTCCCGTGGCGTGTCTCCAAGCACACGGTCATGGACCTCGACGAGTGGCCCTACCCCAAGCAGCCCCTCGTCCCGCTCGCCGAGACGGTCCACGAGCGCATGTCCGTGGAGATCTTCCGCGGCTGCACCCGCGGCTGCCGCTTCTGCCAGGCCGGCATGATCACCCGCCCGGTGCGCGAGCGCTCGATCACCGGTATCGGCGAGATGGTCGACAAGGGCCTGAAGGCCACGGGCTTCGAGGAGGTGGGCCTGCTCTCCCTGTCGTCCGCCGACCACTCGGAGATCGGTGACATCGCCAAGGGCCTGGCCGACCGCTACGAGGAGGACAAGATCGGCCTCTCCCTCCCCTCCACCCGCGTCGACGCCTTCAACATCGACCTGGCCAACGAGCTGACCCGCAACGGCCGCCGCTCGGGCCTCACCTTCGCCCCCGAGGGCGGCTCGGAGCGCATCCGCAAGGTCATCAACAAGATGGTCTCCGAGGACGACCTGATCAGGACCGTCGCGACGGCCTACGGCAACGGCTGGCGCCAGGTCAAGCTGTACTTCATGTGCGGCCTGCCCACCGAGACCGACGACGACGTCCTCCAGATCGCCGACATGGCCACCCGGGTGATCGCCAAGGGCCGCGAGGTCTCCGGCTCCAACGACATCCGCTGCACGGTCTCCATCGGCGGCTTCGTCCCCAAGCCGCACACCCCCTTCCAGTGGGCGCCGCAGCTCTCCGCCGAGCAGACCGACGAGCGCCTCGGCAAGCTCCGCGACAAGATCCGCGGCGACAAGAAGTACGGCCGCTCCATCGGCTTCCGCTACCACGACGGCAAGCCCGGCATCGTCGAGGGCCTGCTCTCCCGCGGTGACCGCCGCATCGGCGCGGTCATCCGCGCGGTCTACGAGGACGGCGGCCGCTTCGACGGCTGGCGCGAGCACTTCTCCTACGACCGCTGGATGAACTGCGCGGACAAGGCGCTGGCGCCCTTCGGCGTCGACGTCGACTGGTACACCACCCGCGAGCGCTCCTACGAGGAGGTCCTCCCCTGGGACCACCTCGACTCCGGCCTCGACAAGGACTGGCTCTGGGAGGACTGGCAGGACGCCCTCGACGAGACGGAGGTCGAGGACTGCCGCTGGACCCCGTGCTTCGACTGCGGGGTGTGTCCTCAGATGGACACAAGTATTCAAATCGGACCTACGGGCAAGAAGTTGCTGCCCCTGACGGTCAAGAAGTAGGAGTGTTTCCGGGCCGCCGTGGCCCGCTGTGCACCGCTTGTGCCGTACGACGAAGAAGAACGGCCCCGCCATCCGGCTGGGGCCGTTCTTCTTTGCCGGGTGAGAACCGGGAGTTACGGGAGTTCGCGGGCGTAGGGGCGGACGCGGTGGCGGGGGGAGGCTGTGCGGCGGGGTGGGCGGGTGAGGGTGATCTGGCGGACCAGTTGCTGGAAGCAGGCCAGGGCGGCCACGCCCGGGAGGGCCGCGGCGGCCGTGTCGGTGATGGTGTGGGGGGCCTGGGCGACGCAGAGGAGGACCGCGACGGAGGAGAAGAGCAGGACGACGAACCAGGAGTGCAGGGCGCGTCGCTGGTGGAGTGCCGCGCGGAGGATGGAGAGGGAGCCCGCCAGCCAGGGGCCGTAGACCAGGATGGGCCACCAGGCGGAGGAGCTGCCGCTGCTGTGCGCGGTGGTGACCAGGAGCAGGGGTTCGTAGGTGACCACGCCGCTGAAGACGCTCACCATCGACACGGTGACCGCTGCCATGGCGGCGATGACGTAGCTGGCGACGCGGAGTGCGTCGGGGCGTTTGCGCGGGGGCTTGCGGTGGCCGCGCGGGGCCGTCGGGCGCAGGGGCGGCAGTTCGGCCGTGATCTCCTGGAGGTTGCCCATGGGGCTGCCCGCGGGGGGTGCGGTGACGGAGGCTTCTTCGCGCGGGGGCGGTACGGTCCTGCCGTACTCCTCGCCGCGGGCCTCCTGGAGCAGGTAGGCGAGTTCCTCGGCCGGGTCCCAGGGCGGGACGGGCTGGTCCATGGCCGGATCCCAGGGAGGGACCGCGGGGTCCATGGAGGGGTCCCAGGGTGGGACGGCCGGTTCCACGGGCTCGGCGTAGACGGCTCCGGCCCGGTGCCGTCCGGTGCCCGCCTCGGGGTACTGGTCCGGGATGTCCGCGCTGTACCAGAGAGGGTCGTAGCGTTCATCGTTCATGTCAGGATTGATTCATCGGGCCGGCGGGGGCAGTCAACAGCGTTTCTGTGACGTGGAGTTGGATCGGCCCTGACCTGCTTGCCTTCATATAGCGACTAACGGCGTCCGGTTCACTTGGATGCGCGGCGAATGAGTGAACGGCCGTGCCGACAATTGCTTTATATAAGCCTCGGAATTCCGGTTTTTCGACTGGCGTTCAGCATATGAGGGACATCTCGGGGTCGCTGTGCGCATCCGCGCGGGCCGCTCCGGCGTCCTTGCGGGTATGGATCTCGAGAAGTCGCCGGCGCCCGCGCGTGGTGAGGGATGTCTCGTCGTGGCGATCCGCATCCCCGTGCGGATCGTGGTGCTCGTGCTGGTCGTGCCCGTGCGGATGGTGTGGGACGCGCTGGTCGTGGCCGGGCGGTTCCTGAACGACACGGTGTTCCGGCCCGTCGGGCGTGCCCTGCTCTGGATGGGGCGGGCGGTGTTCGTGTGGCCGTTCGTGGGGCTGTGGCGGTATGTCCTCGTGCCGCTGGGCAGGGGCCTGGGGTGGCTGGGGAAGGTGCTGGTCGTCCTGCCCGCCCTGGCGTTCCACCGCCATGTGCTGATTCCGCTGGGGCACGCGGCCGCATGGGTGTACGCGCGTGTGCTGACGCCCGTCGGGCAGGTGCTCGCCGCCGCCGGGGCCGCGGTGGGGGCGGGGCTGGCGTGGCTGGGCCGGCATCTCGTGGTCGTGCCGTCGGCGTGGGTGTACCGGTGGATCCTGACGCCGGTCGGGCACGCGGTCGTGTGGTGCGGCCGGGGGCTGCTGTGGGTGGTGACGGTGGCCGCCACGGGAATCGGGACGGGGCTGTACTGGATCACCCGTGTGCTGCTGGTGCTGCCCGCGCTCGGGGTCTGGCGATGGGTCCTGGTGCCGGTCGGGCGGGTGCTCGGCGTCGTCGCGCGCGAGGTGGGGGCCGCGTTCGGGCACGCCTGGCGGGTCGCCGGGCACGTCTCGCTCGCCGTGGGACGGTTCCTCGGGACGCTTCTGCGGTGGACGTTCGTGGAGCCCGCGCGGTGGGTGTACCGGAGCCTGCTGACACCGGTGGGGCACGGGGTGCGTGACGCCGTGCTCCGCCCGGCCGCCGAAGCGGGCCGTCGTGTGGGACGTGCCACACGACAGGCGCTCGCTTCCGTCCGCGTGACGGCCCGTCAGACCCGCGCCGATCTGTGGCGGGCGCTCGTCGGAGATCCCAAAGAGCCTCACGCAAAAGGAGATCGGGAATGGGTGCGGGTGCGGGGGGCGCGGAATGTGAGTGAGGGTCAGGACATGTTGACCAAGGGCTGACCTGCGCCTTTGATGCGCCGCGGTTTGTTTTTGCATGGCAGCTACAGGTAAATGTCTGCTTCACGCAAACCGCATATGAGAGGCGAATCGAGCATGCAAGGCACAGTGGACGGGTTCAGCTACGGCCTGGTCACACCCGTAGCGGCCTATCTGGTCGCATGTCTGGGCGGCGCCCTCGGCCTGCGCTGCACGACCAGGTCCCTGCGCGCGAGCGACCGTTCGTGGAAGCCGGGCTGGCTCGCCCTCGGTGCGGCCTCCATCGGCTGCGGTATCTGGACGATGCACTTCATCGCCATGCTCGGCTTCACCGTGGACGAGACCTCCATCCGGTACGACGTCCCGCTCACGCTGCTCAGCCTCGCCGTGGCCGTCGTCGTCGTCGGCATCGGCGTCTTCATCGTCGGCTACCGCGGCGTGGCCCCGACGACGCTGCTCACCGCGGGCGTCGTCACGGGGCTCGGCGTCGCCGGCATGCACTACATCGGCATGGCGAGCATGGAGATGGGCGGCGCGTTCGCGTACGACCCGCTGCTGGTCGTCCTGTCGGTGCTCATCGCCGTCGTGGCCGCCACCGCGGCGCTGTGGGCCGCCGTGTCCGTCCGCGGCTTCCTGCCGAGCGTCGGCGCCAGCATGATCATGGGCGTCGCGGTCACGGGCATGCACTACACCGGCATGTCGGCCATGACCGTCCACCTCCACGGAGACGGCGACGGCAGCGGCACGCACATGATGTCGGTCGTCCTGCCGATGCTGCTCGGCCCGCTCGTCTTCCTGCTGTTCGCCACGGCCGTGGTCATGTTCGACCCACTGCTCATCTCGGGCGAGGACGACTGGGCGGCGCCGGCGCCCGCTCGCCGGACGTCCACCGGACCGACGGGCCCGGCCGAGCCCGCCGCCGGGTTCCCCGCCGCCGGTGGGCCGCTCGCGCCGGCCACCTCACCCGTGACCGCGGTGTACGCGGGAGGCTACGCCCCCGCCCCGACGGGCCCGCAGGCGCAGGGCGCGCAGGCCCTCGGTGCGCAGGCCCACGGCGCACCGGGTGCACCCTGGGAGATGGTCCAGGGCGGAGACCGTCCTGCCGGCTGGTGAGGCGCCCCCTCGTCCCGCCGCCGGGAACCGGGGGCCGGGCTTGCGCGTACTCTGAAGAGGACCACGACCCCGGTCCCCGGCCGGGACGGCAGGGTCGTCGTCGTACGGCCGTACCCTAGAAGGGAGGCGCCCCCCGCGCCCCCTTTCAACGAGGAGAAGATCCACTGGGCAAGCGACAGCCCGAAGGCCCGCCGCCCGCACCCGCGGTGCAGCGCATCCGACTGCGCTACACCAAGCGCGGCCGCCTCCGGTTCACCAGCCACCGTGACTTCCAGCGCGCCTTCGAGCGCGCGCTGCGCCGCGCCGAGGTGCCCATGGCGTACTCGGCGGGGTTCACGCCGCACCCGAAGGTGTCGTACGCCAATGCCGCACCCACCGGCACGGGCAGCGAGGCGGAGTACCTGGAGATCGCGCTCACCGAGCCGCGCGACCCCGAGCGGCTGAGAGGCCTGCTCGACGAGTCGATGCCCGCCGGGCTCGACATCGTCGAGGCGGTCGAGGCCCGCACCTCGGGCCTCGCCGACCGGCTCACGGCCTCCGTGTGGGAGCTGCGGCTGGACGGTGTCGGCCCCGAGGACGCCCGCCGCGCGGTGGACGCCTTCAACGCGGCCGGGACCGTCGAGGTCCAGCGCCGTACCAAGAACGGCGTCCGTACCTTCGACGCCCGCTCGGCGGTCGTGCAACTGGAGAGCACGGCAGCGCAGTCGTCGCAGCCTGATAGGCCGAGCGACCGGCCCTGTGCGATACTGCGGCTGGTTGTTCGGCACGTGACGCCTGCCGTACGACCCGACGACGTCCTGTCCGGTCTCCGCGCCGTGGCCGACCTGGCGCCGCCGGTCCCCGCAGCGGTGACCAGGCTGGCGCAGGGGCTGTTCGATGAAGAGACCGGCACGGTGACCGACCCGCTCGCGCCCGACCGCGAGGCAGCAGCGACCGAGCCGCATCCGGCCGGCGCCACTGCCGCCGCGACGGCGACGGCGTAAGGAAGGTCCCGCGCAGGGACGGACGTCGATAAGCGCCGCCCTCGAACTCGGGAGCCACCTGGGTCGGGCAGCGCACCGACCAGAAGACTTTCGCCAGGCCGTACGCATTCGGCGTACGGAACCGGCGAGACAGGACACAGAGAGCTCCCGTGCGGCGCCCGCGCCCCGGACGGCGGTAACCGCGCACCGCGCGAGCCGCGGACGTCACCGGCATCGCCGGACCAGGTGCGGCGCCCGGGAGCCTGACGGGAGAAACGCCCGCATGCTCGAGCCGATCGAGCCCACAGAGGGCTCCGAACCGAACACCCCCAGCGACACCCTGCCGCCGAGGCGGCGCCGTGCCGCGTCCCGCCCGGCGGGCCCGCCCGTCGCCGCGGCCGACACGGCGGCCGAGACCGCCGCGCCGGCCGTACCGGCCGCAGGGTCCGCCGACGCGCCCGGGGCTCCCGAGCCCGCGCGGCCCGTGGACGAGCCGGACAGCACCGCGACCGAGGAGAAGGCCGGGGCCGCCGCGCCCCGTCGCCGCCGTGCGGTCCGCCGTGCGGCCGCGCCCGCCGGGGCACCCGCCTCGGCGGAGGCCGCGGAGACCGTCGTACCGGCGACTCCGGCCGCCCCGGCCGAGCCCGCCGCTCCGGCTCCCGAGCCCGCCGCCGACTCCTCGGAGGACGCCGCTCCCCGGCGCACCCGTCGCCGTGCCACGCGCACGGTGACCTCGCCGACGGCGGCCCCCGAGACGGCGGATGCCACCGAGGCCGCTGAGGCCGCTGAGACCGCCGGGACCACTGAGGCTCCCGAGCTCGCCGGCGCCGCCCGGTCCGCCGAGGCCGCTGAGTCCGCTGAGTCCGCCGGGGACGCCGCCCCGCGCCGTACCCGTCGCCGTGCCACGCGCACCGTGACCACGCCGGCGGCGACCGCCGAAGCGTCCGGGACCGCGGACGAGGCCGAGCCGGCACAGACCCCGGCCGGAACCGCCGAAGCCCCCGAGGCAGAAGACGCCGCCCCGCGCCGTACCCGCCGCCGTGCCACCCGCACCGCGGCCACGCCGGCGGCGACCGCCGAACCGGCGCAGGCCACGGTCGAGCCGGCCGCGGTCGCCGAGGCCGCCGGGGCCACCGAGGCCGACGAGGACGCCGCCGCCCGCCACACCCGCAGCCATGGCAAGCGGCGTGGCACGTCCGCCGTGCGCCGTGTCACGCCCGCCGGGGCACCCGTGACCGCCGGGACGGCGGAGGGCGACGCGGGCGAGCCCGCGCAGGTCGCCGCGACCGCCGAGGAGACCCCGGTGACCGAGAACGAGAAGCAGCCGGAGACTCCCGCCCGGTCCGAGCAGGCCGCCGAGGCCCCCGCCGACGACGCCGCTCCGCGCCGCCGCCGACGCGTGGTCCGCAAGGCCGCCGCCGGGTTCGCCGAGCCCGCGCGCACCGCCCGGGCCACCGCCGGAACCGACGAGACCGAGGAGGGCTCGCCGCGGCGCCCCGCGCGCCCGGCCGTCGCCGTGTTCCAGCCGCCGGTGTTCACCGAGCCCCGCTTCCAGACCCCGGAGCGGGCCGCCGCCGAAGCGGCGGCAGAGGTGGCCGGACCGGCCGAGTCCGAGCAGGACACCGAGGAGTTCCCGGAGGAGCAGCCCGCCGCCTCCCGCCGCCGTCGCCGGCGCCGGGGTGCGGGCGACGAGACCGAGGCCGCTCCCGCGACCCGCGCCGAGGACGACGCGGAGGAGGCCGACGAGTCGGCCGATGACCACGCCGACAGCGACACCGACATCGACGCCGATGCGGACACCGACACCGACGACCAGGACGACAGTGAGTCCTCCGGTTCGCGCCGCCGCCGGCGCCGTGGTGGCCGTCGCCGCCGTCGCGGTGAGTCCGCCGAGCACGACGCCGACGGCGGCGAGTCCGGGGACGACGACGCCGACACCGAGCGCGTCGCCTCGGAGCAGGCCGCCCAGGACGCCGAGGACGCCGCCGAGCAGGCCGAGGAGGACGCCGAGGAGCGCGAGGACCACGACGCCTCCAACGGCTCCAGCAGCAGCCGGCGCCGTCGTCGCCGCCGTCGCCGGGCCGGTGACAGCGGGGGCGAGGGCGAGTCGACCACCGACGACCCCGAGCGCACCGTCGTCAAGGTCCGCGAGCCGCGCAAGGCGGCCGAGCCGTCGGACGAGGTGCAGTCCATCAAGGGCTCCACGCGTCTGGAGGCGAAGAAGCAGCGCCGCCGCGAGGGCCGCGAGCAGGGCCGCCGCCGTGTGCCGATCATCACCGAGGCCGAGTTCCTGGCCCGCCGCGAGGCCGTCGAGCGCGTGATGGTGGTCCGCCAGTACGGCGACCGTACGCAGATCGGCGTCCTGGAGGACGGGGTGCTCGTCGAGCACTACGTCAACAAGGAGCAGGCGACCTCGTACGTCGGCAACGTCTACCTCGGCAAGGTGCAGAACGTGCTGCCGTCGATGGAGGCCGCCTTCATCGACATCGGCAAGGGCCGCAACGCGGTGCTCTACGCCGGTGAGGTCAACTTCGAGGCGCTCGGCATGGGCCACGGCCCGCGCCGTATCGAGTCCGCGCTGAAGTCCGGCCAGTCGGTCCTGGTCCAGGTGACCAAGGACCCGATCGGGCACAAGGGCGCCCGCCTCACCAGCCAGGTCTCCCTGCCGGGCCGTTACCTCGTGTACGTCCCCGAGGGCTCGATGACCGGCATCAGCCGCAAGCTGCCCGACACCGAGCGGTCCCGGCTGAAGACCATCCTCAAGAAGATCGTCCCCGAGGACGCGGGCGTCATCGTGCGCACCGCCGCCGAGGGCGCGAGCGAGGACGAGCTGCGCCGTGACGTCGAGCGGCTCCAGGCGCAGTGGGAGGAGATCAAGAAGAAGTCCAAGAACGGCGGCAGCGCGCCGACGCTGCTGTACGGCGAGCCGGACATGACCGTCCGGGTCGTGCGGGACATCTTCAACGAGGACTTCTCCAAGGTCGTCGTCAGCGGCGACGACGCCTGGGAGACCATCCACGGGTACGTGGCGCACGTGGCCCCGGACCTGGCCGGGCGGCTGTCCAAGTGGACCAGCGAGGTCGACGTCTTCGCCACGTACCGGATCGACGAGCAGCTCGCCAAGGCGCTGGACCGCAAGGTCTGGCTGCCCAGCGGCGGTTCGCTGGTGATCGACCGGACCGAGGCGATGGTCGTCATCGACGTCAACACCGGCAAGTTCACCGGTCAGGGCGGCAACCTCGAGGAGACGGTCACCAGGAACAACCTGGAGGCGGCCGAGGAGATCGTGCGCCAGCTGCGGCTGCGTGACCTCGGCGGCATCATCGTCATCGACTTCATCGACATGGTGCTGGAGTCCAACCGGGACCTGGTGCTGCGGCGCCTGCTGGAGTGCCTGGGCCGGGACCGTACGAAGCACCAGGTCGCCGAGGTGACCTCGCTGGGCCTGGTCCAGATGACCCGCAAGCGGGTGGGCCAGGGTCTGCTGGAGTCGTTCTCGGAGACCTGCGTCCACTGCAACGGGCGTGGTGTCATCGTGCACCTGGACCAGCCGGCCGCCGCCGGCGGTGGCGGCAAGCGCAGGAAGCGGGCGCGGGCCGGCGCGGCGGAGACGCCGCACGAGCATGAGCACGAGGCAGCGAGCGCCGGGACGGCCGAGCAGGAGGCCGAGGCCGAGACCGAGTCGGTGGCCGAGGTCGCCGCCGAGGCCGCCGAGCCGGTCGCCCTTCCGGCGCCCGAGTTCACGCCGGACGAGGAGCTGTACAGCAGCGCCGCCGAGGCGGAGGCCGCGGCCACCCGTGGACGCACGCGCCGCCGCGCGAGCCGGCGGGCGTCCGCTCCCGCGGGCGCGCCGAAGCGGGAAGCCGCCCGGACCGCCCAGGTCACCGAGGCCGACCAGGCCCCGCGGGCCGACCGGGAGCGGGCCGAGGAGCCGGCGCGGGCCGAGGAGCCCGTGCGGGCGGAGGTTCCGACGGCTCAGGACGTCACGGCCGCCGAGGAGGCCGCGCGTCCGGTGCAGCCGGAGTCGGCCGCCGGCGCTCTCGCCGAGCCCGCGGCCGTCGAGGACGCCGTGGTCCCCGAGGAGACCGCGCCCCAGGGCCGTACGCGCCGCCGGGCCACCCGCAAGGTGTCCGCGCCCGCCGGTTCCCCGGCAGGGGCGGAGGCCGCGGTGGTCACGGTCGCGGAGTCCGCGAAGGCGCAGGCGCAGGAGGAGCCGGCGGCCGGGGAGACCCCCGCCGAGGCCCCGGCCGAGGCGGCCGCCCCGGCGGAGCCCGAGGCCCCCGCCCGCCCGCGCCGCCGCGCGGTGCGCAAGCCGAGCACGTCCACCGCGGCCGAGGACACGGCGGTCGTGGTCGTCCCGTCGGCCCCGGCCCCGGCCTCGGCCGAGGAGCAGGCGCCCTCCGGGGAGCCCGCCGGCGAGAGCGCCGAAGGCGCCGCGGAGGAGGCGGCCGAAACCGCTCCGGCCAAGAAGACCGCCCGCAAGACGGCGGCCAAGAAGGCCCCCGCGAAGAAGGCCGCCACGAAGAAGGCGACGACGGCCAAGAAGGCGGCGAGCACCAAGACGGCCGCCGCCAAGAAGACGACGACGGCCAAGAAGGCGGCGACCACCAAGGCGGCGACCACCAAGACGGCGGCCACCAAGACGGCGGCCACCAAGACGGCCGCCGCCAAGAAGTCGACCGCGAAGAAGACGGCGTCGAAGAAGACCGCGGCCGCGGCGGAGCAGCCGCCGTCCTCGGTGACGGCCACGACCGAGGACTGACCGTTCTCAGCGGGGAGGGGCGCGGGGGACCGGAGAACGACCGGTGCCCCGCGCCCCTCCCGCGCTGCGGCCGACCGTTGATCACATTCGTTCATACGGAGACCGGGCCGGTGTCACGTGTGGTTGCTCATTGACCAAACGTAGATTTCTCTGTGGTAACTATGAGGAATTTTGCCTCTCATCTGCTGGTAACGTAATCGCGGTCTCGGCCGCTGTTCTTCCGCCGCCTGGACCCGGCCACTCACCGCGACCCGCGCGTGGGCGGCTGCCCTCCGTCGAAGCTCCCCGGGGGCGGAGCCCGGACGGAGACCGGTGCCACCGACGGCCATCGGTTCAATTCCAACAGCACGGACACGGACGGCCCGCGCTCGGGACCGTCCCTTCCCGATCACATCGCGAGGCGCCCACGAGGCGCCGAACGAGGAGGGGGAGCGTCGATGACCGACGCCCATGAGTTGATACCGGCCGCCAGGCCCGTCATCGGCGAGGAGGAGATCGAGGCCGCGGTACGCGTGCTGCGCAGCGGCCGGGTCGTACAGGGCCCGGAGGTGGCCGCCTTCGAGGAGGAGTTCGCCGAGCTGGTCGGCGGGCGGCACTGCGTCGCCGTCAACTCCGGCACCTCCGCGCTGCACCTCGCCCTGCTCGCCCTGGGCATCGGCCCGGGCGACGAGGTCATCGTGCCGTCGTTCTCCTTCGCCGCCTCCGCCAACGCCGTACGGCTGGTCGGTGCCGACGTCGTGTTCGCCGACATCGAGGCCGACAGCTTCTGCCTGGACCCGGCGGCCGTCGAGGCGGCCCTCACCCCGCGCACCGCCGCGGTCATGCCGGTCCACCTGTACGGGCACCCGGCCGCGATGGACCGGATCATGGACATCGCCGGCCGGCACGGTCTGGCCGTCGTTGAGGACGCCTGCCAGGCCCACGCGGCGGCGCTGCACGGCACCCCCGTCGGATCATTCGGCAGCGCCGGAACGTTCAGCTTCTACCCGACCAAGAACATGCACAGCCTCGAGGGCGGCATGGTCAGCACCGGCGACGCCGAAGTGGCCCGCGTGCTGCGCCTGCTGCGCAACCAGGGCATGGAGCAGCGGTACGCCAACGAGATCGTCGGCGCCAACATGCGCATGACGGACGTGGCCGCCGCGATCGGCCGGGTCCAGCGCACCAAGCTCCCCGGCTGGACCGAGCGGCGCATCGCCAACGCCGCGTACCTCACCGAGCGCATCACCGCGCCGAACGTGGTCACGCCGAAGGTCGCCGACGGCGCCCGGCACGTCTACCACCAGTACACCGTGCGCGTCCGGGGCGACCGCGACGCCGCCATGGCCCGCCTCACCGAGGCCGGCGTCGGCAACGCGGTCTACTACCCGACCCCCATCCACCGCCTCAAGCCGTACTGGGAGCCGGACCAGAAGGCCGGCCGGGTCTGGGACCTGCCCGAGACGGAGCGCGCGGCGGCCGAGGTCGTCTCGCTGCCCGTGCACCCGGGCCTGTCGGAGCAGGACCTCGAGCGCATCGTGACCGCCGTGAACGCGCTGGGGGAGCAGAAGTGAGCACCGGAAAGCGGCTGCGGGCCGGACTCGTCGGCCTGGGCTCCATGGGGCGCCACCACGCCCGCATCCTCTCCGGCCTGGAGGGCGTCGACTTCGTCGGCGTCGTCGACCCGATGGGGGACAAGCACGGTGCCGCACAGGGCGCGCCCGTCCTGGCCACCGTCGAGGAACTCCTCGACCTGGGCGTCGACTACACCGTGGTCGCCTGCCCCACCGCGCTGCACGAGGAGGTCGGCCTCCAGCTCGCCGCGGCCGGCGTCTGCGCGCTGATCGAGAAGCCGCTCGCCGACACGGTCGACGGGGCGCGCCGACTGGTGGAGGCCTTCGAGTCGAACG
Source organism: Streptomyces sp. NPDC030893 (assembly GCF_055571535.1). NCBI lineage: Bacteria > Bacillati > Actinomycetota > Actinomycetes > Kitasatosporales > Streptomycetaceae > Streptomyces > Streptomyces sp. NPDC030893. The sequence goes on from NZ_JBVIFC010000001.1 coordinate 471,369, forward strand.
GCCTGGTCGCCGGCGTCGGGCACATCGAGCGGTGCAACCCCGCGCTGCTGTCCCTGCGGGCGCGGCTCGAGGCGGGCGAACTCGGCGACGTGTACCAGGTCGTCACCCGGCGCCAGGGCCCCTTCCCGCACCGGATAGCCGACGTCGGCGTGGTCAAGGACCTGGCCACCCACGACATCGACCTCACCGGCTGGGTGACGGGCCGCTCGTACACCTCCATCGCCGCGCACACCGTCTCCAAGAGCGGGCGTCCGCACGAGGACATGGTCTCCGCGGTCGGCCGCCTCGACGACGGCACGATGGTCAACCACCTGGTCAACTGGCTGAGCCCGCTCAAGGAGCGCTTCACCTCGGTCACCGGCGAGCGCGGCTGCTTCATCGCCGACACCCTCACCGCCGACCTGACCTTCCACTCCAACTCGGCGGTGGCCACCGAGTGGGAGGCCCTCCAGGCCTTCCGCGGAGTCGCCGAGGGCGACATGATCCGCTACGCCATCCCCAAGCGCGAGCCGCTCCTCGTCGAGCACGAGCTGTTCCGCGACGCGGTCCTCGGCCGGCCCGCCGACATCTGCACCCTGCGCCAGGGACTGCGGACCGTCGAGGTGGCGGCGGCGGTACTGGAGTCGGCGGCGGACGAACGCAGTGTCTCCCTGCTGCCGCAGGACCTGGCCGGTCATGGCGGCTGAGGACCGGGTGCGAACCGCCCCGGACGTCAGCGTCGTCGTCGCCGTCTACAACACGATGCCCTACCTGACGGAGTGCCTGAACTCCCTGATCGGGCAGAGCATCGGGCGGCAGCGGCTGGAGATCGTCGCCGTCGACGACGGGTCCACCGACGACAGCGGAGCCGAGCTGGACCGCTTCGCCGAGCGCTACCCGGGCACCGTCAAGGTGATCCGCCAGGAGAACTCCGGCGGCCCGGCGGCCCCCAGCAACCGGGCACTGGACGTCGCCACCGGCCGGTACGTCTACTTCATCGGCTCCGACGACTACCTCGGCGAGGAAGCCCTGGAGCGCATGGTGGCCTGCGCCGACGAGCACGGTTCGGACGTCGTCGTCGGCAAGATGGTCGGCACCAACGGGCGGTACGTCCACCAGGCGCTGTACAAGAAGAGCGACCCGGACATCCGTCTCACCGACTCCGCCCTGCCCTTCACCCTCGCCAACACCAAGCTGTTCCGGCGCGAGCTGGTCGAGCGGCACAAGCTGCGCTTCCCCGAGCACCTGCCCGTGGGCAGCGACCAGCCGTTCACCATCGAGGCGTGCGTGCGCGCGCGGAAGATCTCCGTGGTGGCCGACTACGTCTGCTACTACGCGGTGAAGCGGGGCGACGCCAGCAACATCACCTACCGGGCCGACCACCTGGCCCGGCTGCGGTGCACGGCGGAGATCATGGACTTCACCGCCGGGCTGCTGGAGCCCGGCCCGGAGCGCGACGCCGTGCTGCGCCGCCACTTCACCTGGGAGCTGGCCAAGCTCGTCCAGGACGACTTCCCCGCCCTGGACCGCGACCTCCAGCGCGACCTCTGCGCGGGCATCGCCCGGCTCGCCGACACCTATTTCACCGACGGCATCCGCGACGCCATGGACGTCAAGCGCCGGGTGCGCATCTGCCTGGCCCGGGCCGGGGCGATCGACGCGCTGTGCGAGGCGATCACCGCCGAGAAGCTGCACGGGGCGCCGCCCTTCGTCGTGGAGGGCGACCGCGCCTACGCCCGCTACCCGGGCTTCCGCGACACCCTGATCGGCCTGCCCGACCGGTGCTACGAACTCGTCGGGGAGGCGGTCCCCGGCCGGCTCGCCCAGGGCACCGAACTGCTCGCCTCCGCCTGGGAGCAGGAGGGCGAGCGGATCACGTACACGGCGTCGATCAGAGTGCCCGTCGTCGGCGACCCGGCCGGCGCCGTCCTGCGGCTGGTCCGCGGGGCCATGCCCAAGTCGGCCGACAAGGCCGGGGCGAGGAAGCTGCCCGCGGACCACTCCCCGCCTGCGGTCGTGGGCCACATGACCACCGAACCCGCCGGGGACGGCGCCGCCACGGTGCTGCACGCCCGCATCCCGCTGGAGCGGTGCGACGCCAAGCTCGGGGCCCGGGTGTACCTGGAGGTCGCCGGGACGACGTACGAGATCCCCGTGCGCGGCACGGACAAGCCCATGCCGCTGTCCCGCCGCTGGGGCAGCCACGACGACCCCTACCGCGCCTCCGCCGTCGTCAACGACAAGGGCCGCGTGGTGGTTTCCACGGCCCAGATGTACCCGCCGAAGAAGTCCCTGGCCTCCCGGGTGAAGACCACACTCGTCCGCGGTCTCAAGAGGAAGTAACGACCGAACCATGAACATCTGTGTAGTAGCGCTCGGCAAGATCGGGCTTCCGCTCGCCGTGCAGTTCGCGTCCAAGGGCCACCGCGTCATCGGCGCCGACGTCAACGAGAAGGTCGTCGAGCTGGTCAACGCCGGTGTCGAGCCCTTCCCCGGCGAGCACGACCTGGACGTCAAGCTGAAGAAGGCCGTCGACGAGGGCCTGCTGAGCGCGACGACGGACACGGCCGCCGCCGTGGCCGAGTCCGAGGCCGTCGTCGTGGTCGTCCCGCTGTTCGTCGACGCCGAGGGCGTACCGGACTTCGGCTGGATGGACGCCGCGACCAAGGCGATCGCCCAGGGCCTCAAGCCGGGCACGCTCGTCTCCTACGAGACCACGCTGCCGGTCGGCACCACCCGCACCCGCTGGGCCCCGATGCTCGCCGAGGGCTCGGGCCTGACCGCGGGCGAGGACTTCCACCTGGTCTTCTCGCCCGAGCGGGTCCTCACCGGCCGGGTCTTCGCCGACCTGCGCCGCTACCCCAAGCTGGTCGGCGGCATCGACGAGGCCTCGGCGGCGCGCGGTGTCGCGTTCTACGAGGCGGTCCTGGACTTCGACGCCCGCGAGGACCTGCCCCGGCCCAACGGCGTCTGGGACCTGGGCACGGCGGAGGCCTCCGAGCTCGCCAAGCTCGCCGAGACCACCTACCGCGACGTCAACATCGGGCTGGCCAACCAGTTCGCGCGGTTCGCCGACAGCAACGGCATCGACGTCAAGAAGGTCATCGAGGCCTGCAACTCGCAGCCCTACAGCCACATCCACCAGCCGGGCATCGCCGTCGGCGGTCACTGCATCCCGATCTACCCGCGGATGTACCTGTGGAACGACCCGGCCGCGACCGTGGTGCGCTCCGCCCGCGAGGCGAACGCCGCGATGCCCGAGTACGCCGTCGACCTGCTCGCCGCCGCCTACGGCGACCTGACCGGCGTCAAGGTGCTGGTGCTGGGCGCGGCCTACCGCGGTGGCGTCAAGGAGACCGCGTTCTCCGGTGTCTTCCCGACCGTCGAGGCGCTCAGGGCGCGCGGCGCGGTGCCGTACGTCTCCGACCCGATGTACACCGCCGAGGAGCTGACGGCGCACGGCCTCACCCCGCACGCCGGCGAGAAGGTCACCGCCGCGATCCTCCAGGCCGACCACGCCGAGTACCGCACCCTGACCCCGGCGGACCTGCCGGACGTCACGGTCCTCGTCGACGGCCGCCGCACCACGGACCCGGAGGCCTGGAAGGGCGTCCGCAGGGTGGTCATCGGCGGCTGACCGCCCGTGTGACGAACAACGGATCCGGCCCCGCCCCTCGCTCGCGAGGGGGCGGGGCCGGATCCGTTCACGAAGAGCGGGGTCAACGGGCGTCGAGCATCGGAGAGGAGTCGGGTTGGCGGGGGCGTTGGACCGACGGGCCCAGGCGGCGCAGCCGGCGCTCGGCGGGATGCTCCACGTACTGGTAGGCGGCCCCTGCGGCGGCGAGGCTGGCCAGCAGGATGCCGGCCCAGAAGACGAGGGTCTCGCCGCCGGGGGCGGGGCGGCCCCAGTGGAAGAGGGCGGCACGGATCACGATCTCGTGGATGAGGTACCAGGCGAACGACCAGTGGCCCAGCCGGATCATCCACGGCCCGCCGAGGCCCGTGCGCCGACCGTCGAGGTCGCGGCGGGCCGCCGCACTGATCAGGGCGGCGAAGAGGGGCGCGGACAGCCACTGGGAGGCCGTGTAAGGGCTGTACCAGAGAGCGTCCGGGACCGCGTGGTGCCAGGGAATCAGAACCATGTGCCAGACGACGACGAGTCCGGCGGCGACCGGCAGGGACACGGGGGGACGCCAGCCGCGCTTGAGGGCCAGACCCGCCACCACTCCCAGCACGAACTGCAGGAACCGGGTCAGCGGCAGGTAGTCCATGGCCCAGCTGCGAGTGGTGGGCGGCAGACCGGACAGCGCGGGCCACAGCACCAGGGCGGCGCAGGTGACGGCGAGTGCGGTCCATGCCCACACCCGGGGCTTCCGGGCCGCGAGCAGTGCGAGCAGGGCGGGGAAGCACAGATAGAAGAAGGCCTCGTCGGTGAGCGACCAGGCCGCCGGGTTGCCGCCGGTGAACATCACCGGATCGGGGAACCAGGCGTGCACCAGCAGCAGCGTCGCGGCTACCGCCTTGAGCGACACCGCCCGGTCCATGACGGCCCACACGGCGACCGAGAGGGCAGTGCTGACGGCCAGCAGCGGCCAGATACGGGCGAAGCGACGCCACAGGAAGACCGTGGTGGGCACGCGCGCGCCGTCGTAGGTCCAGGCGAGCACGACACCCGACAGGACGAAGAAGAAGGTCACGCCGCTGCGGCCGTACCAGACCGCCTCGCTGACTCCCGGCACGGTACCGACCTGCCGGGAGAGGTGGTACAGCACCACGAGCAGTGCCGCCCAGAAGCGGAGCCCGGTCAGCGAGGGCAGCCGGTCGCGACCGGGCGCCGGTATCGAGGTCACGGAGAATTCCTTCAGTGTTCGGGAAGCAGAAGGCAGTCCAATTGCTCACGCACGACCGGCCAGTCCCAGGACTCCAGCGCGACCGTGGACGCGGCCCGGCCCGCCTGCCGCCAACTCTCGGGGGTGGCGGTGACCTCGAGGATCCGGTCGGCGGCCTCCTGGGCCGAGGCGACGACCCAGTCGGCGGGGAACAGGGTGCGGGCACTGTTGGCCCGGCCTGCGAAGAAGGGCCAGTCACGGCCGACGGGCACGGCCCCGCTCGCGGCGCCCTCGACGAATCCGCAGTGGAAGCTCTCTCGCACCGAGGAGCTGAGGATGACGCCGATCCCGGTCAGCGCGGCCGGTACGTCGTCCTGCTGGCCGAGCCTGCGCAGAGCACCGGAGGGTTCGAGCTCGGCCACCTCACGGCGGTAGCGCCGGGCGTAGGCGCGGGACGCGGGGCTGAGCCGGGCGTTCACGTCCTCGCCGAGCAGGAGGAGCCGGTAACGGGAGTCCCGGCCGCGCAGGATACGCAGCACCTCGATGGCCCACCGGGGGTCCTTGGCCACGGACGAGATGCCCGTCAGACCGAGGGTGAACCGGGCGTCGTCCGTCTTGGGACGGACATGGCCCGCCAGATCCATGGCGTTGGCGACGACATGCAGCCGAGGCCGGGCCGCGGACGCGAGATGGGGCACCGTGGCCACCGTCAGGTCCCGCAGATGCGCGCCGACGAACACCAGGTCGTCGACACGGGAGAAGTCGACCAGGAACGGCCAAGGGCTGAAGGTCTCGGCGCTGTGCAGGCGTACGACGATGCGGGTGCTGCCCGGGTCCACGCAGGTGAACAGTGCGGCGGGGCCGACGCACCAGTCGACGAAAAGGGTGTCCGCCCAGTCCAGGTGGGGACGCAGGAGTTCCTCGGCCCGCCGGCCGAACTCCGGGTCGGCGCCCAGCCGGTGAGCCGCGATCCGGGGGAGAGAGGTGGCCAGCCCGTCGAGCTCCGGCACCTCCTTCACGTCCAGGAAGCGCACCTCGACATCGGGATGGTCCTCGTAGTGACCGCGGATCCGGTGGAGGAAGTTCGCATTGCCGCGTGTGACGAACAGCAGGCGCAGCCGTCGCCCGGTGGGGGAGACGGGCAGAGCGGTCCGGCCGGCCGGCTCCGTCAGTGCCTGGACGACCGTGCTGGCACGCAGCGGCGCCGTGTACGTCTCGGGGGCGTCGGCGAGCGGTGAGGTGGTCCTGTCCAGGTGCAGCACCCGGTGGAAGGCGAGTTGGAGCGCCGTGACCGCGGAGGTGGCGGCTGCTTCCGCGTCGCCGGCGGCCCACTGGGCGTCGGCCCAGGCGAGTTCGGCACAGACGGCGGCGGTCAGGGCGCGGGGGGCCCGGCCGCGGGCCAGTTCGACGCGGGCGGCCTCACTGAGCAGGTCGGCCCGGCGACGGCTGTCGGTCGTACGGCGGGCGGCGGAGCTGAGGGTCCGCACCGCCCCCTCGGGCCGGTTGACCTGGTCGAGCCCTCCGCCCACCCGGTGGGCGAGTCGGTATCGCAGAGGGTCGGACAGCCCGGGCGCGGTCACCATCAGCCGCCACGCACGGGCACCCGCCCCGGTGCGCAGGACCCTCGGGTGCAGCCCCCCGCGGGTCACCGCGCGGATCCCCCGTCGTATGTGCTTCATGCGCTGGGGCTCTTCCCCGGGACCGCCGGCCGGACCGCCTCGGAGAGCTGCCGGGCCGCCGGAGCCATCAGCAGGCCCCGGGTGAACCTGTTGGCATGGGCACGGGCCTCGGCCCGCTGCTCCGGGGTGGCCTCCACCGCCATCCGGGCGGCCCGCACGAACGAGTCCGCGATGCCCTCCGCGTCCAGACCGACGGCGCCGGTCCACAGCGGGTGCCCCGCCAGTACGTGGGAGGCGTCGTGGTCCACTTCGTGACAGGAGACCACCGGCAGCCCGGAGGCCATGAACTCGTACACCTTGCCCGAGGTGACGAACCGGCCGCCGACGAGCATGAGCACGAGGGCGTCCCAGCGGCCGTAGGTCGCCGCGACCTCGGCCTTGGCCACCGGGCCGCCGAAGAGTACCCCCTCGGACTCGGCCTGTCGGATCAGCGTCATGTGGGCGTTGGCCTCGCGGCTGGCGCCCGCGCCGATGTGCCCGCGGATCTCGAACCGGGAGCGGGCCACGAGCGGGTCGCGCTCCCGCGCGGCGCGCCAGCCGTCCAGCACGGTGGCCAGGAAGGCGGGCTTGAAGTTCACCGAACCCAGGTAGCCGAAGGTCAGCCCCTGCTCCGGGTCCGGCGCACCGTGGACCTCCGGAACGCTGTCCGGGTCGAAACCGTTGCGCACGACGTGGACCCGCTCGGCGAGCTCCGGGTAGCGCTCCCGGTAGAAGTCCGCGATCGGGTCGTTGACGCACCAGATCGCGGTCGCGTCCGACAGGACACGCTCCTCCCACCGGCCGGCCTCGGAGTCCCGGGTGAACGCCTCCCCGCCCCCGATGACGTCGATGGACCAGCCGTCCCGGAAGTCGATCGCGTACGGGACCTTGTGCGTGTCCCACAGCTTCCGGGCGGCGGCCAGATTGACGTACGGGGCGCAGCTCGCCAGCAGCATGTCGGCAGGGAACTCGCGGTGGATGTCGAGGACACCCTGCTCCAGGGCCGCACGCCAGCCGCCGAACACCGGCTCGGGGAAGTGCTCCAGGTGCCGATCGCGCTCCCGCTGCATCCAGCGGATCGGGTTCAGCGCCCGGTCCTCGGTGAACAGCCGGATGTCGGTTTCCAGATCCTCACGGGCCAGGGGCAGCTCGACGATCCGCACGCGCGGGTCCACCGGGTCGGAGAGGGTGTGGTCCAGGCCGTACTCCCGCTCCCACGACTCCTCCGCGATGGTGAGCACGGTGACGTCCCAGCCGAGTTCGACGAACTTGTTCGCCGTCTCGCGCATCCGGTACGCACAACTCTTCGCCGCCGGCGGGAAGCCGATGGCGAGGTAGATCATGTGCGGCCGGACTCCGTCGGGCCGCGGCCCCGTCGTACGGACGCCGGAGGGGACCGCACCCGGAGCCGACGGGCTGAGGCGCTTGATCACGTTTCGCAAGGGAGTGCTCCGAGAGACTGTTGAACGGTGACGGGAGGGACGGCGGGGTCAGCCCTCGACGATTGCCTGCACGGCCCGCACCGCGGCGTTCCCGTCACCGTACGGCGTGCCGCGCTCGGTGTCGGGAGCGGGGCGTGTGGCCAGGTCCGGGAAGTCGGGCGTCTCGTGCGGGTCGGGCACGAGCACGTTCCAACCGCCCTCGAGGGTCTCGACCCACTCGGTCTCCGGACGGATCGTGGTGCACGCGCGGCCCAGCAGGAACGCCTCCTTCTGCAGACCGCCCGAGTCGGTGACGACGCCGGCGGAGCCGAGGACAGCGCCCACCAGACCGGCGTAGGGAAGCGGACGGCCGACGCGCACCGCGCCCTGGTCCAGCTTCAGACCCTGCTCCTCGGCACGGGCCACCAGCCGCGGGTGGGCGAGCAGGGCCACCGGGACGGGGAGCGCGGCCAGCGAACCGATGATGGCGGCCAGGCGCTCGGGGTCGTCGGTGTTGTCGGGCCGGTGCAGCGTCGCCACCAGATAGGGAGCGTCAGCGTCGATGCCCTCGGGCAGCTGCGGACGCGGGTGCTCACCGGCCAGCACGGCGTCGCGGATGCGCAGGCAGACGTCCACCATGACGTCTCCGACGAGCGTGGAGCGCTGGGCCAGGCCCTCGTTCGCGAGATGGCGCATGGCCTCCTCGGTCGGGGCGAGCAGCAGGTCCGCGGCATGGTCGGTGAGGACACGGTTGTGCTCCTCGGGCATGCGCCGGTTGAAGGAACGCAGACCGGCCTCGAGGTGGGCGACGCGGTAGTGCAGCTTCACCGCCGAAAGAGCGCCGGCCACGGTGGAGTTCGTGTCTCCGTACACCAGCACCCAGTCGGGCTTCTCGGCTTCGAGTACCTCGTCCATGGCGGTGAGCACCGCGCCGGTCTGCGCGCCGTGGCTGCCGGAGCCGACACCGAGGTGGACGTCGGGGTCCGGGATACCGAGACCGGAGAAGAAGACGTCGGAGAGATCCGCGTCGTAGTGCTGGCCGGTGTGCACGATGACGTGCTGGTGCGGGGTCTCGGCGAAAGCGGCCGCGATGGGGGCGAGTTTGACCAGTTGGGGACGCGCGCCCACGACACTGATGACCTTCACGTGTACTGCTCCTGCCGAAATAGGCGACTGACGACCGAACCCTGATCATACGAGCGTGTCGATGATTGACAGTGCGGTGCCGCTCTACCGGGCCGGACCACAGGAGGGACGTGCGCTGCCGGTATGCTTTGATGCGGGCCGGGTTATGTGGCCGTGCCGTCTGGGTGCAACTGCGTGCACGAGACGCCCGCTTTGAACGGAACTGGTGTGTGAGCTCGATCCTTCGTGCGGGCTCCTGCAACGTGCCAGAAGCTTCAGATCACGAAAGGCACACGTATTTATGGAGCTCGACAGCGCTGACGGGCAGCGCCGGCCCAAGGGAACCCGAGGCCGAATCGTGATGCTCGTGGACAACGGCGTCAAGAATGACTCCCGCGTCCAGAAGTCCGCCCGGTCTGCCGCTGAAGCGGGATGGGACGTCATTCTCTTCGGCATATCGAACACCCGAGAGGTCCAGAGCTGGACCATCGGCGACGCCGAGGTCCGGCTGGTGCCGAAACCGAGTCCGCTCTCCCCGCGCAAACAGGACATGAAGGGGTTGCGTCCCCGCAGCCCGCTCGCCTACCGCAGCACGCGGATAGCCTCGTACCGCAAGCAGCAGGTGAAGGCCTGGCGCGCCGACCTCCGGTTCCGGGCGACCGCTGCCAAGGCCGACGGGCCCGGCCGGCCGAGTGCCGGCGGTTCGGCCGCGCGGCTGGTCGTCCCGAAGGCCGCGGCGAAGGTCACGGGCAAGTGGGTGGGGTTGCGCTCGCGGGCGACGCACCGGGCGAAGCGGAAGCGGGAGAAGTTCGACAGCCCCTTCGACAAGGCGCTCATCAAGTTCTGGCAGATGTCCATGGGGGAGCGCGCCTGGAGGCGACTGCTGCCCTACCTGTGGGACTTCGAGCTGGCCTTCGCCAAGCACATCGACGAGCTCAAGCCCGACCTGATCCACGCGCACGACTTCCGCATGCTGGGAGTCGGCGCCCGTGCCGCCGTCCGGCTCCGCGGCGCCGGGCACCCCGTGAAGCTGGTCTGGGACGCGCACGAATTCGTGCCCGGCCTGCACTCCCACCACGAGCGCTGGCTCCCGGGGCATGTCGCCTGGGAGAAGGAGCACGCAGTGTTCGCCGACGCGGTGATCACCGTGTCCCCCTCGCTCGCCGACCTGCTGGTCAAGGGCCACAAGCTCAAGGAGACGCCGTACGTCGTCCTCAACGCTCCGGTGATCCGTCCGGCACCGGACGAGGTGGCCGACGTCGAACCGGTCCCCGACCTGCGCGAGCTGTGCGGGATCGACCGGGACACCCCGCTGCTGGCCTACTGCGGCGGCATCAACCCGGTGCGGGGCGTCGAGACCATGATCGAGGGCCTGGTGCACCTGCCCGACGTGCACGTCGCTCTGGTCTCCCTGCCGCCCGGGCGCAAGCCGTTCCCCGCCACGAACAAGGTCATGGAGCTGGTAGATGAGCTGGGTGTGGGCGACCGCGTCCACCTCCTGCCCTTCGTGCCGCACTGGCAGGTGCCCGAGTTCCTGGCCACGGCGGACGCGGCGGTCAGCCCGCTGCACCACCTGCCCAACCACGAGCTGGCCCTGAGCAACAAGTTCTTCGAGTACTCCCAGGCCAGGCTCCCGCTGGTGGTCAGCGACATCCGCACCATGGCCGAGATGGTCAGGAAGACCGGCCAGGGCGAGGTCTTCAAGGCCCAGGACGTCGAGGACTACGTCCGCGCCGTCAAGGCCGTTCTCGCCGACCCCGAGCGCTACCGCAAGGCCTACGACACGCCGGGTCTGCTGGAGAAGTGGACATGGGAGGCCCAGGCCGTGGTGCTGGGCGAGATCTACGACAGGCTGCTGCCCGGCACCGAGGCGCCGGCCGCGTCGAAGGACCGGCAGCGACCGGCCCGGACGGCGGAGCCGGAGGGCTCCGAGTACTCGAGCGCCGTCTGACGGACGGCCACGACCGGTCCGTCGGCCCGGTGACGAGGAGGTCCGGCGCCCGCCGAATCTCCCCCACCGGGCCGACGGACCGCACCGTGCCCCGCAACGGACGCAGAACAGGTGAAGGACCTCCTCGCATGACCCATGTACTCCTGATCGCCGGCACGGCGCCGACGCTCTCCATGCTCAAAGCCGCCGTCGAGCAGTTGCGGGCCGCGGGAGCCACGGTGCACCTCGCCGGATACTTCGACCGTGCGGCGGTGGACGGCGTCCTCGACGCGGCCGACGTGTGCTCCCTGACCGAGGCCGCCGCGGAGCGCGGTAACGCGTTCGCCAAGCGCGTCGCCAAGCTCCCGCCGTCCCGCAGGACGTGGGCGAGCGCGGAACGCAGCCGCTGGGTACTCGGTCGTGCACGAAAGGCACAAGTCCTCGTCGCCCTGGACGCCAACGCCGTCTACAGCGTCTGGCGGCTTGCCGAGCGCAACCGGCGGGCCGACGCGGTTTTCGGCGTCGCTCCCGCGCTCCGCGCGCTCCAGGCACGCGGCACGTACCGCGTGCAGTACGCGCTGCGCGACGCCGTCCGCACCGTCCCGTCCCCGACGGTGACATTGCGTACCACGAAGCGTTCGGTGCGGCACGGCGCCGGTGCCGTGCTGCGCCGGGCCTCGTCCCCCGCCGTGATGCGCACCTCGATCGGCGCCAAGGCGTGGCGGACCGCGGTCGTCGCCCCGAAGGTGCCGGACGGCATGCGTGCCAAGCTCGCCCGCAGGGTGAGCCTGAGCATGGCGAAGGGTGGCCGCAGGACGGGCGCCACGATCGTGCTGAACCAGGCCGCCGACCGCATCGCCAACCGCAAGCTCAGCGCCGCCCTGCTGGCCGACGCCGCGCGCGCCGACCTGGCCCGCGGCCACGATGATCCCGTGGTCCGCGCCAAGGCCGTCGAGGCCGCGCTGAACCTGGCGGACCAGCGGTTCAGGAAGAAGGACGTCCCTGCGGCGGCCGACCACCTGTCCACCGCCTTCTCCCTCGCCTTCAACCGGGGCCTGCACTTCGACGGCACCTCGTCGCCGATGGCCGACGACCCGGAGGGGTACCTCGAGGTCTTCCGCCGGAGCGCCGCCTTCAAGGCTCTGTCCGCACCGCGCGGGCGGGCCCTGCCGGCCGCTCCGGCACCGACCGGCCGCCCGCTGCGGCTGCTGGTCACGACGTACGCGAACGCCAGCTTCCTGAAGGCCATCCGGGAGCGCTACGAGAACCACCCCGACGTCGAGATCCGCTACCTCGACGTCAACGAGGACGAAACGATCCGTCCGCTCGCCAAGGGCCTCAAGCGGATCAAGGAGCACGCGCTGGGGGGCCGACCGGAGTTCCGCGCCCAGCTCGAGGAGGCACTGCGGCCCCACCTCGACTGGGCCGACACCGTCTTCATCGACTGGTGCACCAACGCGGCCGGCATCTTCACCGCCGTCGACCCCGGCACCGCACGCGTCATCGTGCGCCTGCACAGCTACGAGGTGTTCGCCTGGTGGCCGCACGTCGTGGACTTCACCCGGGTGGACGACCTGATCCTGGTCAGCGACCATCTGCGTGAGCTGACCGAGAAGGTGCTGCCCCAGCTGGCGCGTCCGGACACCGCCGCGACCCACGTGGTGGCCAATGCCATGGACCTGGTCCCCTTCCAGCGGGAGAAGAGCAGTGCCGACGCCCGTTTCGTCCTCGGCATGGTCGGCATCAGCGCGGTGGCCAAGGACCCGCGCTGGACGCTGCGGGTATTGCGGCTGCTGCGCGAGAAGGACGAGCGCTACCGCCTGGTGATCATCGGCGAAGGCCTCAACCGCAAGGCGAGCGCCGCGGTCCGCGCGTACGACGACCTGCTCCGTTCGGACCTGGCTGACCTCGAGGCAGCCGACGCCGTGCACCTCGTGGGGCAAACGGACGACGTGCCGGCGGCGCTCACCGAGGTCGGAGTCATCCTCAGCAGCTCGGTGCGCGAGAGCTTCCACTGCGGCCTGGTCGAGGGCGCGGTCAGCGGCGCGCTCCCCGTGGTCCGCGACTGGCCGTTCTTCGCCTCGTTGGAGAGCGGTCCTCGGACCCTCTTCCCGGCGGACTGGGTCGTCGGGACGCCGGAAGAGGCCGCGGAGCGGATCCTCGCGCTGACGCAGTCCGAGGAGAGCTGGCGCGCCGCCACGGAACCCGCCGCCAAGCATGCGCTGGCGATGTGGGACTGGTCCGTGGTCGGTCCGGAGTTCGATCGGTTGCTGCTGGACGGCGAGGGCTGACGGACCGGACACCAAGGGGGTCGGTGGCGTACCCGGTACGCCACCGACCCCCTTGGTGTCCGCCGGGAGGTGTCAGACGGCCCGTTCGACGAGGACGCCGTCCTTTTCGTCGTACAGAGCGCCGGACTGCGGGCACTCCCAGACACCGTTCTCCCCGGCCCGTTCGACGAGCCGGACCCCCGCCCGGCCGACCCAGCCGACCTGCCGGGCGGGCACGCCGACCACCAGGGCGAAGTCCGGCACGTCCTTGGTGACCACGGCGCCCGCGGCGACCATCGCCCAGCGTCCGATGCTGACGGGAGCCACACACACGGACCGGGCGCCGATGGACGCCCCGTCGGCGATCCGCACCCCGACGGCCTCCCAGTCGCCGCCGCGCTTCTGCTTGCCCTCGGGGTCGACGGAACGCGGGTTGTGGTCGTTGGTGAGGACGACGGCGGGGCCGATGAAGACACCGTCGCCCAGCTCGGCCGGCTCGTACACGAGCGCGTAGTTCTGCAGCTTGCAGTTGTCGCCCATGCGCACGCCCGAACCGACGTAGGCGCCGCGACCGATCACACAGCCCTCGCCGAGCCTGGCACCCTCGCGGATCTGAGCGAGGTCCCAGACACTGCTGCCGGCGCCTATCTCGGCGCTCTCGTCGACCTGGGCGCTGGGCTGGACCCTGTAGTTCACTTCGTTCTCGCTTCCGGGGTGTCTGCTACGCCCGGTGAGCATACGCGGCCGGTGCCGGAGGCGGCGCCCGCAGGAGGACAGGGTCCCTTCGACCGTGGGCCCGGTGCCGGCCCGCTCTTCTCCGAGACTCGAAACCGGCGCGTGCGGTCTTCCCTGTCCGCCGATTCCCTCCGATCCTTCCGGTGCCGCGATGCCCTGTCTTGGGGGGCATGAAGGAATTTAGTGGGAAAGCGGCGAACGGAAGGCGCCAGCCGCATTACCAGGTTGATCTCATTGTGACGCTGCTCTTTTCAGACATTCTTTTGCCCCTGCCGCGAAAAGGTCGCCGTTTGGCCTCCGGTAGCCGGATGCGGGACACCGGGGACTCGGGCCGGACCGCGTCGACGGGCGGGAAGGCCCAAGCGAAGCACCGGTGAAGGCAAGCGGCACATACAGGGGCAACGTGGGGTGATCGGCGGGCCCTGCCCGGGCGGTCGCGAGGTACGGATCGCCGAGCTGGTGACTCTTCGCCGGATTTACGCCGAGGGGGCGTGTGAGGGAATCGAGAGGGAGCGGTGCCGTCCTGTGCCCGACCTCTGGAGAACCTGTGCCCTTCCTGTGATTTATGTCATGGCCGTCAAAGGGAGACCGGCTATTGCAGGCCGACTCCGCATGGAGCCATGATCGCTCGACTTTTAATTCCTCCTTATTTACGGGGCGTCTGTGTCAAGGGTGGGGAAAATCTGGCGGCACAGCTCTGTCGCCGTCTTCGTGGGAGTGTTGCTGACGTTCGGGCTGGGAACCGGTGGTACGCCCGCGGCGGCCGCCGTCGCCTGTCCCTCCGGCGTCGACTCCGACTTCAACGGCGACGGCATCAGGGACACGGCCATCGCCGACCCCGAGGCGACGGTGGCCGGGGTCCGCGACGCGGGCGAGGTCCACATCGTCTACGGCGGGGGCAAGGGCACCCTGACCGTCTCCCAGGCCCTGGACAGCCTCCCGGGCGGGCCCGAGACGGGCGACAGGTTCGGGCACGCGCTGGCCGTCTACGACGCCGACCTCGACGGCTGCAGCGACCTGGTGATCGGCACACCGTACGAGGACCTGGGGACCGTACCCGACGCCGGAGTGGTGCAACTCCTCTACGGTTCCCCCTCCGGGCTGGGCGGCGGGAAGGCCGTCAAGGAGTTCCTCCAGGGCGCGGACAAGCCGCTGGGCGGGGGCCCGGAGGCGGAGGACTGGGTCGGCTACGCGCTCGCGGCGGGGAAGACCGCCTCTGGCGTGCCCTACCTGGTGATCGGCTGCCCCGGCGAGTCGATCGGCGACATCGAGGACGCGGGCGGCTTCCACTACGTCGGCGGCACCGCGCAGACGGCCACCCTCAACCACCAGGACACCGACAAGGCCGGTGCCGTGGCGGGCGTGGCCGAGGTGGACGACCGCTTCGGCTCCAGCATCGCCTCCACCCCCACCCACTTCGCGGTCGGCAACCCCGGCGAGGCGATCGGCACCACCCCCTTCGCCGGTGGCGCGGGGTACTTCAGCCACACGCTCACCTCCGGCTACCCCAAGCCGCTCGGCGGGCTCTCCCAGGACCTGGACGGGGTCAGTGGGGCCGAGGAGGTCGGCGACCAGTTCGGCGCCGCGCTCGCGATGGTTCCGTACCGGTCTTCCGGCGCCACCACCACCACGCAGGTGCTGCTCGCGGTCGGCGTCCCGGGCGAGGACCTGTCGACGACGGTCGACGCGGGCGCCGTCCAGGTCTTCCGGATCGCGGCGAACGGCACCTTCGACGAGGTCGCCTGGATCGACCAGAACACCACGGACATGGCCGAGGAGTCCGAGGCCGGTGACTTCTTCGGCCGGAACCTCGCCGCGGTCAGCACCGCTCCGAACGCCACCTCCACCGCCGCGAACACCAAACTGGCCATCGGCGTACCCGGCGAGGAGTCGTCCGAGGAGCACCGGGACAAGGGCGGCGTCCACATCCTTCCGCTCATCGGTCCGCCCGGCGCCTCCGACGAGTGGATCGACCCCGGCTACGGGATCCCAGGCATCCCCGACCACCGTCAGCTCGCCGGCCTCTCCCTGGCCGCGACCCCCTCCCTGCTGTACGTCGGCATGCCCTACGGCCCGGCCGACGGCCGCGCGGTGCACGGCTTCCCGTGGAACGTGGCCTCCGGCGGAGCACCGACGGTGACGCTCAAGCCCGGCGAGGGCGGTATCCCGGCGGCCAACACCGCGTTCGGCGCGACGGTCCGATGACGGCATCTGTGGAAAGCGACGCGGCCGGCCGCAGGGATGGAACAGACATGGGTCGAACGGAGAGTGGACGGGTGTCCGCAGACAGACGCGAGGCGGCGTCAGGCCGTTCCGCACAAGGAATCGTGCCGGCCTCACGCGTGCGACGGTTTCGGCGGCGGTGCCTCACCGGCGCCCTGGTGGCCACGCTGCTGGCGTGGGGCATGGGGACCGGAGGAACCCCCGCTGAGGCTGCGGTCGCCTGCGCCGGCACCCCGTCCGACTTCAACGGGGACGGGATACGGGACACGGCCATAGCCGATCCCGACGCCACGGTCGCGGGGCAGGAACGGGCCGGCGTGGTCCACATCGTGCTCGGCGGCGGCAAGGGAGTCGTCGAGATATCCCAGGACACCCCGAACGTGGCGGACGGCCCGGAGGCGGGCGACCGCTTCGGCTTCTCGCTTGCGGTGTACGACGCGAACAAGGACGGCTGCAGCGATCTGGCCGTCGGCATCCCGTACGAGGACGTGGGAACCGTCCGTGACGCGGGGTACGTGCAGATCATCTACGGCTCGACCACCGCGGTCGGGCAGGAGTTTCCCAGCAGGGGCTTCATCCAGGGGGCGAACCAGCCCCTGGGCGGCGGGCCCGAGCCCGAGGACTGGCTCGGCTACGCGGTCGCCGCCGGCACCTCGCCGACCGGCTACCCGTTCCTGGTCATCGGGGTCCCGGGCGAGGACGGGGGCGGCGGCCCCGACATGGGCCTGATCGGCTACGTCTGGGGCACCGACTACCAGGCGGCCTCCGTCAGCCAGGACACCACCGGCGTGTGGGAGGACGCGGAGCCGTACGACCGTTTCGGGTCGGCGATCGCCGCCACCGACCGGCACTTCGTGGTCTCCGCGCCCGGCGAGAGCATCGGGACGGTCGCGTTCGCGGGCGCCGTGGTGGCGTTCCGGCCGTCGATCAACGAGCTCGGCATCCCCGATCCCCTCTTCGGGATGGGACAGGGACGCGTGCCCGGGCCGAACATCGCGGCCCAGACCGACGACCGCTTCGGAGCCGCGGTCGCCATGGCCCCCTACCGCCCTCAGGGGGCGCCCACGATCACCGACTCGATCCTGGCCATCGGCGTACCCGGTGAGGATCTCGGCACCGCCGTGGACGCCGGAGCCGTGCACGTTTACCACATCAAGGCGGACGGCACGGTGGCGCTGCTGAACTGGATCGACCAGGACATCGACGGGGTCGAGGGCGAGGCGGAGGCCGGTGACTTCTTCGGTCAGCGGCTCGCGGCGGTGAACACCGCCACCAACGTGGTGAGTACGGCGGCCACCGTGCGTCTGGCCGTCGGGGTGCCCGGCGAGGAGTCCACGGAGGAAGCTCCCGAGGCGGGCGGTGTGCAGATCCTGCCGGCGATCGGGGCGCCCGGAGCCTCCGACGCCTGGCTGGAGCCCGGCAACGGAATCCCCTCCGGTCCGGCACCCCGCACCTACGCGGGCATCAGCCTCGGCGGCAGCCCGTCGCTGCTGTACGTCGGCATGCCCTACGGCCCGTCCGACGGTCGCGCGGTGCACGGCTTCCCGTGGAACGTGGCCTCCGGCGGAGCACCGACGGTGACGCTCAAGCCCGGCGAGGGCGGCATCCCGGCGACCGGCACCGCCTTCGGCGCGACGGTCCGATGACGGCCTTCAGAGGAGACGACGCGGTCGGCGGCCGCAGGGGTGGGACAGACATGAACCGACTGGAGAGTGGACGCGTGTCCGCAGACAGACACAGACCCGTACGGCGTGCCGTCGCGCTGCGCGCGGCCATGGCGGCCGCCGTCGCCGGAGCGGTGGTGGCGGGAGTGGTCGTCGCCCTTCCCGGCGGCGGTGACCCGGCGCGGCAGACACCGGTCGCGGCCGAACAGCCCATGGTGACCGAGCAGCAGGCGCTCGCCGCGGCCCAGGAGAGCGGCAGGAGGACCGAGGTCGTCGGGCTGCGCGGCGAGCGCCGCGAGATCTTCGCCGAGCCCGACGGAACCTTCACCGCCCGTGAGTACACCGAGCCCGTCCGCACCGTCCAGGGCGGCACGTGGGTCAAGGTCGATCCGACGCTGGTGAAGCGGGCCGACGGCACCTGGGGCCCGAAGGCCGCCACCGTCGACCTGGCCTTCTCCGCCGGGCAGGCGGGCAAGCCGTTCGTGACGATGCAGCGGGCGGGCCGTGAGTTCGCCCTGTCCTGGCCGTACGGCGCCCTGCCCGAGCCGGAGGTCGACGGCGACACCGCCACCTACGCCGAGGTGCTGCCGGGCGTGGACCTGGCCGTACGCGCCGAGACCGACGGCTTCGGCCACCTGCTCGTCGTCAAGACGCCCGAGGCGGCGGCCGACCCGCGGCTCGCCCGTCTCGACCTGGGCATGAGGACCGACGGTCTGAAGGTCGCGGAGGACGCCACCGGCGCGATCGTCGCCGAGGACGCCGTCGTCGGCGGCACCGTGTTCGAGGCCGGCAAGCCGGCCATGTGGGACTCGGCCGCCGTCAAGGAGACGGCGGCCGGGCAGCAGGGCCCGAAGGCCGTCGCGAAGGCGCTGAAGGCCGCGATGGCCGGGGCGACCGGGGCGGCGGAGGCGGCCGGGGCGACCGGGGTCGCGGAGACAGCCGCTGCCACCCCCGGCCCGCAGGCCGCCCCCCGCCCCGCCCTGGACGGGCCCGGCGGCGGCGGCCGTGTCGCCCCGCTGGACGTCGAGGTCGCCAAGGGCCGGCTCAGCCTCATCCCCGACCAGAAGCTGCTCCGGGGCGAGGACACCGTTTTCCCCGTCGTCATCGACCCCATCCAGCGGACCACGTCCCGCAGCGCCTGGACCGGCGTCATGTCCGGCATCCCGGGCGAGCAGGACTGGAAGTACTCGGGCAGCGCCGGAGTCGGCAAGTGCCCCACCGACTACAACCCCGTCTCCTGCAACGGCGTCGGCTCCCGCCGCGTGCTGTTCACCATGCCGCTCTCCTTCTACAAGGGGAAGCAGATCATGGGCGCCACCTTCTCCGCCCGGGTGGAGCACATCTACAGCGCGAAGCCGACCGCGGAGCCCATCCGGCTGTACCGGATCGGCGGCAAGAACTACACGATCAACTCGTCCAGCAACTGGTCCAACACCTCGGACGACTGGGACGACCACATCGGGACCGTCGACAAGGCCATCTCCCCGACCTCCTGCTCCAGCGGACCCAACCTGCACTTCGAGGCCGGCGCGACCGGCGAGCTGACCAGCGAGATCAAGACCGCGGCCGCGGACGGCTGGAACTCGATGACGCTGGGTCTGCGCGCGGCCGACGAGTCCCGCTTCGCCGAGTGGAAGCGGATCTGCGGCAACGCCTTCCTGTCGATCAAGTACAACAACCTGCCCCGGCAGATCCGGACCGCGGACATGTCCACGGACCCGGGCGGTCTGTGCAAGTGGGGTGCGGGCCGTCCGACCGCCGACCGGCCGCCGACGTTGAAGGCCATCGCCAGCGACCCGGACCACGGCAACGGCAAGACCGACAAGGTGAAGGTCGAGTTCAAGGTGGAGTGGACCGACCCCACCACCAAGGAAGCCAAGTCCTACACGTATCTCAGCCGTGACTGGCTCTCCCCGACCGCCGGCAACAAGTTCGAGCACACCGTCAAGTCGTCCATCCCGCAGAACACCGTCATCTACTGGAGCGCACGGGCCACCGACGGGGACGGCTACGGCCCCTGGAGCTCGGCGGGCGACCCCGCCCAGCGCTGCGAGTTCGTCTACGACAAGACCTGGCCCGGCAAGCCGCTGGTGCTGTCCAAGGAGTACCCGTCCGACACCGTCTACCACGACGGCGTGGGCACCTACGGCACCTTCACCTTCTCGCCCAACCCCAACGACGCCATCCCGGACACCGACGTCGTCAAGTACCAGTACGGCTTCAACGGCGCCGCGCTCGCCACGCTGACCCCGGCCAAGGCCGGCGGCCAGGTGACGACGCAGTGGATGCCGACCCGCTCCGGGCGCCAGGTGCTGGAAGTGATCGCCGTCGACAAGGCGGGCCACGCCAGCAGCACGCTGTACGACTTCCTGGTGAGCGAGGGCAGCCCCGTCGTCGCCCAGTGGAACCTCGCCGACCCGGCCGACGGCACCGAGGCCCACGACGAGAGCGGCGAGTTCTCGGCGACCGCCGGCACCGCCGTCACCTTCGGCGTGGACGGCCCCGGCGGCAAGGCGGACCAGGCCGCCCACCTCGACGGCAGCGCCGACGCCTACCTCGACGTCAGCGAGACCGTGCTGGACACCGCCAGGAGCTTCAGCGTCAGCGCCTGGGTACGGCCCACCGCGCTCGATCGGGACATGACGGTCGTCAGCCAGGACGGCACCGGCGAGCCCGGCTTCACCCTCGGCTACGACGCGGCCGCCAAGGCCTGGAAGTTCTCCGTCCCGGTCAACGACGTGGACTCGCTGGGGGAGTGGAAGGCCGTCGCCACCACCACCTCGGTGGTCAAGGACCAGTGGGTGCTGCTGACCGGCGTGTACGACGCCCAGAAGGCCGGCGGCCCGGAACTGAGGCTCTACGTCAACAAGGACTCGAAGGCCGCCGCGCAGCGCCGCTCCGCCTGGAAGTCGTACGGACCGCTCCAGATCGGCCGGTCCACGGCCAAGAGCGGCTACCGGGACCACTTCACCGGTGACCTCTCCGAGGTCCGCGTCTTCGACCGGGTCCTGCCGGCGTCCCAGGTGGCCGAGCTGATGACCGTCAAGCCGGAACGCAAGGGCTACTGGCAGCTCGACGAGGCCGCGAGCGGAGCGTCCGCGGAGACCGGCGGCGGACAGGCACTGACCCTCGCCGGCAACGCCTCCGTCTACCGCCCGGCCGACCCGCTGTTCGACATCGCGGCCCTGGTCGGCGACGGCAACCTCGTCCTGGACGGCGACGGGGACTACGCGTCCACCGCCACCGCCCCGGTCACCGGCAACAGCAGCTTCACCGTGTCCGCCCGCGCCCAGCTCACCTCGCTGGACCCGGAGAAGTCGCAGACGGTGCTCTCCCTGCCGGGCGCCCACGCCAACCGCGTCCAGGTCCGCTACCAGGCCGCGACGCAGCAGTGGGAGCTGGCGGTGGCCCGGACCGACGCGGCCGCCCCCGAGGTCGTCACCTTCACCGACGACCAGTCGCTGCCCGACACCGGCGGCTCCGGCCAGCACCTCGCGGTCGTCTACGACGCCTTCGCCAACTCCCTCCGGCTGTACGTCGACGGCCAGCTCGTGGCCGGCGCCCACGGCGAGGACGCCACCCTCTGGTCCGCCACCGGCGGTCTGCAGGTGGGCCGTTCGCTGCTCGGGGAGAGCGAGTACTTCGCCGGCGCGATCGACGAGGTGCGCGCGTACAGCGGCGCGGCCGACCAGGTCGCGGTGCAGCAGATGGCCGCCCTGACGGCCCTCCCTGACATGTGACCCACCGTCACAGATGAGGTGTGCCGGGTCCGGAAGGGCCCGGCACACCTGTCCTGCCTCCTCTTCTCTCCCACCCCCTACGATCAGGAAGTAGACGGATGCTCTTCCGTGGCCGCTCACTGAGCCGCCGCATGCCCAGACCGACGGTCGTCGCGACAGTGCTCGGGCTCTCGCTCGCGCTGTCCGCGTCGACGGTCCAGGCAGTGGCGCTCGACGACGGGAACCGGGGCCGCACCAGCCGCCCCGGCGTCCAGGACGACGGGGATCCCGCCAAGGGAACCCCGGCCAAAGCGAAGCCCCGCCCCTCCGACCCGGCCCGCGAAGCCGCGGTCAAGGCCCTCGACAAGGCGGCGTGGCCCCGGCAGGGCGGCGCCGAGCTGACCGTGGGCGCCGCCGGTCCGACCGAGGTCGGCGGGCTGCCGGTCACGGTCGGCGCGGCGACGTCCGTGGCCAAGAGCAAGGCGAAGGCCGCGCAGTCCGCGCGGTCCGCCGGCAAGGTCCGCGTGGACGTCCTCGACCCCGCGCGTGCCGCAGCGCTCGGCGCGGGCGTCCTGCTGGGCGTCGAGCGCGCCGACGGCGACGGCAAGGCGGCTGCGAAGGTCCGCCTGACCGTGGACTACTCGGAGTTCGCCGAGGGCTTCGGCGGCTCCTACGCCTCCCGCCTCCGGCTGGTCCAGCTCCCCGCCTGCGCCACCGTCGCCGCGCCCGGCAGCAAGGCCTGCCCCGAGCAGCCCAAGGTGCTGCCCACGGTCAACGACGTGAAGACCGGCACGGTCTCCGCCGACGTCACGGCCGCCCCGGCCCCCGCGGAGGGCGCCTCCACCATGGCCGCCGACGCGACCTCCCTGGTCGCGGTCGCGGCGGGGCCGTCGGGCGCGCAGGGGACGTACAAGGCGACGGCGTTGTCCCCGTCGGCGAGCTGGAGCGTCGCCACCTCCTCGGGTGCCTTCAGCTGGAACTATCCCTTCCGCTCCGTTCCGACCCCGGGCGGTCTGACCCCGACCGTCGGCCTCGGCTACTCCTCCCAGTCGGCGGACGGCCGCACCTCGGTCACCAACAACCAGGGCTCGTGGATCGGTGAGGGTTTCTCCTACGACCCCGGCTACATCGAGCGCCGCTACAAGCCCTGCTCCGACGACGGTCACGCCAACTCGGGTGAGCAGTGCTGGGCATTCGAGAACGCCACGGTCATGCTCAACGGCACCTCCGGTGAGCTGGTCAAGGACGACACCACCGGCAAGTGGCACATGTCGTCCGACGACGGCAGCAAGGTCGAGAAGCTGACCGGCGCCACCAACGGCGACAACGACGGCGAGTACTGGCGCATCACCACCTCGGACGGCACCGAGTACTACTTCGGCCGGAACCGCCTGCCGGGCTGGGCCACGGGCAACGAGGAGACCAAGTCCGTCTGGACCGCGCCGGTCTTCGGCGACGACTCCGGCGAACCCTGCTACAACGCCACCTTCGCCAACGCCCACTGCCAGCAGGCATGGCGCTGGAGCCTGGACTACGTCAAGGACACCCACGGCAACGTGATGTCCTACTTCTACGAGCGCGAGACCAACCACTACGCGCTGAACGGCAAGACGGACGTCAACGGCACCGCGTACCACCGCGGCGGCTGGCTCAAGCGCATCGACTACGGCCAGCAGGACGGCAAGGTCTACGCCGCCAAGGCCCCGGCCCGCATCGTCTTCAACACCGCCGAACGCTGCCTGCCCACCGACGCATTCGACTGCGCGGAGAGCAAGCGCACCAAGGCCAACGCCGCCCGCTGGCCGGACGTCCCGGTCGACCAGGAGTGCAAGGCGAGCACGAAGTGCACCTCGCCGGTGCAGACGTTCTTCACCACCAAGCGACTGACCTCGGTCGTCACCCAGATGCGCAAGGACGCCACGTCCTACCAGGATGTGGACGCCTGGATCCTGACGCACCTGTTCACCGACAACGGCGACGACTCCAAGACCCTCTGGCTGTCGAAGATCGAGCACGAGGGCCGCGCCGGCACCACCGCGGTGAAGCTGCCCTCGGTGGACCTCTTCGGCGAACAGCTCGCCAACCGCGTCGACGCGATCGGCGACAACATCGCGCCCTTCCACCGCTACCGGCTCTCCGCCGTGCTCAGCGAGACCGGCGCCCAGCTCGACGTCAACTACGCGCCCGCCGACTGCACCAAGGCGACGCTGCCCAAGCCCGGCGAGTCGACCAGGCGCTGCTACCCGGTGAAGTGGGCACCGCCCGGCTCGATCGACCCGATCACCGACTGGTTCCACAAGTACGTCGTCGCCGCGGTCATCGAGACCGACCGCACCGGCGGCAGCGACGGCATGGTCACCCGCTACGAGTACCAGGGCGACGCCGCCTGGCGTAAGGCGAAGCCGGACGGCATCACCGACGAGAAGTACCTCACCTGGGGCGGCTGGCAGGGCTACGGCAAGGTCAAGGTCACCAGCGGCACGGCCGACGAGCAGAAGACCCGCGTCGACTACACGTTCCTCCAGGGCATGGACGGAGACAAGGACCCGTCCGGGGGCGTCCGCTCGGTGACGGTCAAGGACTCCACGGGCGCGTCGTACAAGGACGAGGAGGAATTCACCGGTCACGAGCTGGAGGTCGCCACCTACGACGGTCCCAAGCTGGTCGCCAAGACGATCAACACGCCCTGGAAGCACAACTCCGCGACCCAGACCCGCGACTGGGGCACCACCCGCGCGGTGATCGTGCGCACCCAGACCGGCCGCGGCTTCAGCCTGAAGGCGGACGGGACCTGGCAGGAGACCAGCTCCACCACCACGTACGACACGTCGAACGGCACCGGCCGGGTGCTGACGGTCGACGACCAGGGCGATGTCTCCACCGCCAAGGACGACTCCTGCACCCGCACCACCTACGCGGACAACACCGCGAAGAACATCCTCTCCCTGCCCGCGCGCAGTGAGTCGGTGTCGGTGAAGTGCTCCGCCACCCCCGACCGCAAGACGCAGGTCCTGGCCGACGAGCGCACCTCCTACGACGGCGGAGCCTTCGGCGCGGCTCCCACCAAGGGTGACGCGACGAAGACCGAGCGGATGACGTCGCACAACGGCACCGCCGCGACGTACCAGGTCACCGGCGTCACGACCTACGACGCCTTCGGCCGCCCGCTGTCCCAGAAGGACGCCAAGCAGAACGAGACGAAGACCGCCTACACCGAGACCAACGGTTTGCTGACGAAGACCGCCGTCACCAACGCCGCCGGTCACGTCACCACCACGGACTACGAGCCCGCCTGGGGCATGTCCAAGGGCCAGACCGACCCCAACGGCAAGCGCACCGACCTCGCCTACGACGCGATGGGCCGCCTGACGTCGGTGTGGCTGCCGGACCGGCAGAGCAAACAGACGCCGAGCATCAAGTACGCGTATGACGTCCGCAAGGACAAGGTCACCTCGATCAAGACCGAGAAGATCGAGAACGACGGGTCCTACGGCAGCGAGTACCAGCTCTACGACGCCCTGCTCCGGCCGCGCCAGATCCAGACCGAGGGCCTGGACGGCACCCGCATGGTCGCCGACACCTGGTACGACGGCACGGGCAACGTCAAGAAGACCAACGCCACGTACAACGCGGCGGGCGCGCCCTCGGCCGAGCTGCTGATCGTCGTCAACGGCGAGGTCGGCCAGCAGAGCCTGATGCGGTACGACGGCCTGGGCCGGCCCACCATGCAGATCTTCGCGGTCGGCGGCGGCGAGCAGTGGCGCACCACGACCTCCTACGAGGGTGAACTGACCCACGTCGACCCGCCGGTCGGCGGCGTGCCCACCACGACGGTCACCGACGGCCAGGGCAACGTCTCCGAGATCCGTCACTACCGGGGCGCCTCCCCGGCGGCGGGCGTTCCCTATGACTCCACCAAGTACACGTACACCGTGGCGGGTCAGCTCGAGACGGTCACGGACGCCAAGGGCAATGTGTGGCGCTACGAGTACGACCAGCTGGGTCGCAAGACCAAGTCGGTCGACCCCGACGCGGGCACGTCACGCACGGAGTACGACGTGCTGGACCGCCCGGTCGCCTCGTACGACGGCCGGAACAAGAAGAACTCCACGGTCTACGACAGCCTCGGCCGTGTCCTGACCACCTGGCGGGGCGACGCCACCACGGGCACCAAGCTCACCGAGACCCGGTACGACAAGGCGGGCTGGCTGGGCCACGCCTACGGCTTCCTCAACTACACCTCGTCGACCGACTACTTCGCCACGGCAATCCAGTCGATGGACGACTTCTACCGCCCGCTGAAGACCGCTTACCAGGTCCCCGCCTCACAGGGTGACCTGGCCGGCACCTACGTCTTCACCTCCACCTACAACCGGGACGGCACGCTCCAGAGCAGTGGTCTGCCGGCCATCGGCGATCTGCCGGCGGAGGCGCTCACCTACACCTACGACGCCCTGCAGCGCCCGACGACGATGAAGGGTTCCACCCCGTACGTCACCGACACCGTCTACTCCGGCAAGAGCCTGCTGCAGCAGCTGGAGCTGTCCACCGGCAGCGGCAAGAAGGTCTGGCAGACCTACAGCTACGAGAAGGGGACCGACCGTCTCACCCGCTCGGTGGTCGACGTCCACGGCGCGACCGCCCCGGCGAAGGACTCGCGCTACTCCTACGACCAGGCAGGCAACGTCCTGTCGATCGCGGACACCGCCGACACCGCCTCGCCGGACATGCAGTGCTTCGCCTACGACACCCGGCAGCGCCTGAAGGACGCCTGGACCCCGCAGGCCACCGTGACGAGCGCGGCCGGCATGGGCACGCGCGGCTCCGCCACCCCGGTGGACGGCAGCGGCCCGGCCGCCTGTGACTCCGCAGCCGGCTCGAACGCACTGGGCGGCCCGGCACCGTACTGGAAGTCCTACGAGACCGACGCCATCGGCAACCGCGTTTCGGAGACGATCCACGACACAGGCCTGGACGCGTCGAAGAACATCACCCGCAGCTACGAATACGGCACCGCGGGCACGCTGGGCGACGGCCCGCACCAGGTCACCAAGATCGTGGAGAAGACCCCGACGGGCGACCGGCAGTCGACGTACGAGTACGACGACTCGGGCAACACCACCAAGCGCACGATCGGCGGGAATGCGCAGACCCTTGCCTGGACCGACGAGGGCAAGCTGCACGAGGCCACCGAGGCGAACGGTTCGAAGACCAGCTACCTCTACGACGGCTCCGGCAACCGCCTGGTGCGCAAGGCCCCGTCGGGTACGACGGTCTACCTGCCCGGCACGGAGCTGAAACTGTCCGCGGACGGCACCAAGAAGGAGGCCACCCGCTACTACGAGTACGGCGGCCAGACCGTCGCGGTCCGCACCGCTGCCAAGGTGTCCTTCATCGCCTCCGACCACCACGGCACGGGCGAGGTGGCGATCGATGCCACGACCGGCGCGATCAGTCAGCGCCGCTTCGACCCCTACGGAGTGGACCGCGGGGAGAAGACGGGCACCTGGCCGGGGGAGAAGGGCTACGTCGGCGGCACGATCGACGCCTCGACCGGCCTGACCCACCTGGGGGCGCGCGAGTACGACCCGGCGATCGGCAAGTTCATATCCGTCGACCCGATCATCGACTACACGCAGCCGCAGCAGATCAACGGCTACGCGTACGCGAACAACTCGCCGGTCACGCACGCCGACCCCAGCGGCCTGATCATCCCGGAGTGCCGGGAGGGCCTGATCGAGTGCCGCGGCGGCCAGCCGTACTACCCGAAGACGAAGGTCGAGAAGGCGCAGTCCGATTACGACCTGGCTTCCTGGAAGGTCACGCAGGCGCAGGGCCAGCAGGCCGCGGCGAAGCAGCGGATCAAGTCCGCGGGCAAGGCCCTGGTGAAGATCGCCCGGGACATCCTCGGCGTCGACGCGGCCCTGGACTGCATCTCCACCGGTGATGTCGGATCCTGCGGAGAGACGCTGCTCAACATCGCCGGCAGCTTCGCGGGCGGCCTGGCGGGCAAGGTCCTCGCCAAGTACGGCGCGCCGTGGAACTGGGCCAAGGGCTACCGCCTCGCCAAGCGGATCACCGGCCTGGTCGGAGACCTGATCGGCGGCGTCAAGAGCCTGTGGAAGGCCAACAAGGCGGTCAGCAAAGCGACCGCGGGGATGGCCAAGGCCGGGGAGAAACTGAAGGACGCCAGAAAGAAGGCGGCCGAGGCCCTCAAGAAACGGAAGAAGAACGAGGAGAGCGGCTCGTGCCCGGATGAGGGCAAGCACAGCTTCCTGCCGGGCACGAAGGTGTTGTTGGCCAACGGCAAGACCAAGCCGATCGAGAAGGTGAGGCTCGGTGACAAAATCATCGTCACCGATCCGAAGACGGGCGGTACGACGGTCCGCGAGGTCGTGGGCACGATCGTCACCGAGGACGACAAGCACTTCGTCGACCTGACGATCAAGGGTGTCTCCGGCAAGTCCGAGAAGTTGGTCTCCACCACGACCCACCCCTTCTGGTCGGACTCCGAGCAGGCCTGGATCGAGGCCGGTGACCTCGAACCGGGCATGCGCCTGCACACGGTGAGCGGCGAGGCGGTCGAACTCACGGCCGTCCACACCTTCGACAAGCGCCAGCGCACGCACGACCTGACGATCGAGGACGTCCACACGTATTACGTGCACGCGGGGAATACCTCGCTGCTGGTGCACAACTGCGGAGGGACGGCCACCGTCAACTGGGACGATGACGCGAACCACGCCACCATCAAGGTAGAACTGGACGATGGGCGTGCGCTCGAGACGGAACAGGTGCACATGGGGCCTGAGGGCGCGGACCCGACCGGCTACGACACTACGGCCCAGGTGGTCAGCGAGCCGCTGGGGCCGAACACGCGGCAACTGACGTTCCGGCTGCCCGACGCCCGAGCGGCCATGAGGGCCCAGATAAGATCCGTCGGCGCTGACCTCGGCCCTTACAGCACGGGAAGTAACAGCTGTGTCACCTACTGCGTGGGCGTGCTGAGAGCCGGCGGGGTCGACATACCCGGGGGCAGAGCCGGAGCCGCGAGACTTGCCAGAATGGCAAGAGACCTCTGAACGGGGAAGAAATGCTGGACGGAGAAGAGAACGCGAACGCGGTGCTGGCCGAGATCCTGCTCAGCGGGAAGATCGGGGTGGCCCATGTGAGGTTGGTCGGTGATCTCATCTCGGTCACCGCTCAGCTGGACATGGCGGCGCAGCGCCATCAGCCGGGCCTCGGGCTGGACGACATCGTCGCCCTCGACGAGAAGATCACCCCACTGGAGGAGGCGTACAAGGCTGCCTGGAGGGCGGTGGACGCCGCGCCCGACGGGAAGCGGCGAGCCGGTGAGCTGCCGAAGCTCATGGTCGCGTTGACGGATGCCGTGGATGGGATCGCGGATTTCGCCCGTCAGCGCGGGATACAGGTGGAGCTCCGCCGCTTCGGCGACTCCCCGAGGTAGAGCTCAGGGGCCGACGGGCCCGGTTTGACCCCTCAAGCCGGGCCCCGTAACCTTGACCGTCGGCGTGTCCACAGGGGCCGCCACATCCCCGTAAACCTCTTCCTTCCGGGTGCCTCGGTGGCCGGGAGAGGTCGTCCGTGTTCTTGGCCGGGCGGCTGGCCTGCGGGGGTGCCGTTCTTCGAGTGAGAGTGAGATCCGCGTGTACGCCATCGTGCGCAGCGGTGGTCGCCAGCACAAGGTTGCTGTCGGCGACATCGTTGAGGTTGACAAGATTTCCACCGCCAAGGTCGGCGACACGGTCGAGCTCTCGACCCTGCTCGTCGTCGACGGCGACGCTGTGACCAGCGACCCGTGGGTGCTGGCCGGCATCAAGGTCCAGGCCGAGGTCGTGGACCACCACAAGGGCCAGAAGATCGACATTCTGCGCTACAAGAACAAGACCGGCTACCGCCGTCGTCAGGGCCACCGCCAGCAGTACACGGCGATCAAGGTCACTGAGATCCCCGCGGCTGCGAAGTAAGGGACTGAGGAGACATGGCACACAAGAAGGGCGCATCGTCCACCCGGAACGGTCGCGACTCCAATGCCCAGCGGCTCGGCGTGAAGCGCTTCGGCGGTCAGGCCGTCAACGCGGGTGAGATCCTGGTCCGCCAGCGCGGCACCCACTTCCACCCGGGCGCCGGCGTCGGCCGTGGCGGCGACGACACGCTGTTCGCCCTGCAGGCCGGTGCGGTGCAGTTCGGCACCCACCGTGGCCGCAAGGTCGTGAACATCGTTCCGGTCGCCTGATCGGAAGCTTTCGCGAGGCGGACCTCACTTCCCCATCGGGAAGGCGGGTCCGCCTTTCGCGTGTTAAGACAGAAAATCGATCGTACGTCTCTGGAGGCACCCCACCATGACCACCTTCGTGGACCGCGTCGAGCTGCACGTCGCCGCGGGTAACGGAGGCCACGGCTGTGCCTCCGTCCACCGTGAGAAGTTCAAGCCGCTCGGCGGGCCCGACGGCGGGAACGGCGGACGCGGCGGTGACATCATCCTCACCGTCGACCAGTCCGTGACGACCCTCCTCGACTACCACCACTCCCCGCACCGCAAGGCCACCAACGGCAAGCCCGGTGAGGGCGGCAACCGCAGCGGCAAGGACGGGCAGGACCTCGTCCTCGCCGTGCCGGACGGGACCGTCGTCCTGGACAAGGCCGGCAACGTGCTCGCGGACCTGGTCGGGCACGGCACGTCGTACGTCGCCGCCCAGGGCGGACGCGGCGGGCTCGGCAACGCCGCCCTCGCCTCCGCGCGCCGCAAGGCACCCGGGTTCGCGCTGCTCGGCGAGCCGGGGGACCTCCAGGACGTCGTCCTGGAGCTGAAGACCGTCGCGGACGTGGCCCTCGTCGGCTACCCCAGCGCGGGCAAGTCCTCGCTGATCTCCGTGCTCTCCGCCGCCAAGCCGAAGATCGCCGACTACCCCTTCACCACCCTCGTCCCGAACCTCGGCGTCGTCACCGCCGGATCGACCGTCTACACCATCGCCGACGTGCCGGGGCTCATCCCGGGCGCCAGCCAGGGCAAGGGGCTCGGTCTTGAGTTCCTGCGGCACGTCGAGCGGTGCAGCGTGCTGGTGCACGTGCTGGACACCGCGACGCTGGAGTCCGACCGCGACCCCGTCTCCGACCTCGACATCATCGAGGAGGAACTGCGGCAGTACGGCGGTCTCGGCGACCGCCCCCGCATGGTCGTCCTGAACAAGATCGACGTGCCCGACGGCAAGGACCTCGCCGAGATGGTGCGGCCCGACCTGGAGGCGCGCGGCTACCGCGTCTTCGAGGTGTCGGCCGTCGCGCACATGGGGCTGAAGGAACTGTCGTACGCGCTCGCCGACCTCGTCGCCCAGGCGCGGGCCGCCAAGCCGAAGGAGGAGGCGACCCGGATCGTCATCCGGCCCAAGGCCGTGGACGACGCGGGCTTCACCGTCACCCGCGAGGAGGTCGGCGGCGAGCCGTTCTTCCGCGTGCGCGGTGAGAAGCCCGAACGCTGGGTCCGGCAGACCGACTTCAACAACGACGAGGCCGTCGGCTACCTCGCCGACCGGCTCAACCGCCTCGGTGTCGAGGAGGAGTTGATGAAGGCCGGCGCCCGCTCCGGCGACGGCGTCGCCATCGGACCCGAGGAGAACGCGGTCGTCTTCGACTGGGAGCCGACCGCGATGGCCGGCGCGGAGATGCTCGGCCGGCGCGGCGAGGACCACCGCTTCGACGCCCCCCGCCCGGCCGCCCAGCGCCGCCGCGACCGCCAGGCCGAACGCGACGAGGTCCAGCGGGAGTACGACGACTTCGAGCCGTTCTAGCCACGTCCACGGCAGGCGGCCCCTGTCCGTGTCGGGCAGGAAACGCATTCCCGCGGAATTCCGGCAAGGAATTCCGCGGGAATGCGCTTTCCGAGGGATCGACCGGGATCGACCGGAACGGACAGGGATCGATTATTTGAAGAATTCGTGCAGTCCCTTCCCCCGCGGCGTGAAGATGCCCGCACCGCATCCGCCCCTGGACCGGCGGGCCGACCGGCTCCCGGGCGGTGTCCGGTCGGCCCGCCGGTCCAGGCCCGCCCCTGCCGCAGCACCCCACCGCCAAGTGCCGGGCGTGTCCCGTCCGTCACGCACGGCAATGACATAACTCCTGTGGAGTTACTCACAACAATTCACAGCGCGTTCAGGGAACCCTCACCAGGCACCAGGAGTCCTAGGTGAATGACGGGTTGCGTGCACATATGCCGCGGGAGGCGCTCACCTTGCACTGCGGTAACCACAAGTGGGACCATTTCGAAGTTCCCTGTCGCCCCAAGGTAGGTCACCTGTGTCCCAGCACATAGCCAAGCCCCGTACCACCGCAGTGATCCTGGCCGGTGGCACCGGCCAGCGGGTGGGTCTGTCGATTCCCAAGCAGCTGCTGAAGATCGCCGGCAAGGCAGTCATCGAGCACACCCTGGCCACCTTCGAGAAGGCCGGCTCGATCGACGACATCATCGTGCTGATGGCGCCGGGCTACGTGCCCGACGTGGAGAAGATCGTCGCCAAGGCGGGCTTCACCAAGGTGACCAAGATCCTCGAGGGCGGCTCGACGCGGAACGAGACCACCGAGCGGGCCATCGCGGCGCTCGGCGAGGGCCTCGCCGAGGGCGAGGACCGCAACGTCCTCTTCCACGACGCCGTACGCCCCCTGCTGTCGCAGCGCGTCATCGACGACTGCGTGACCGCGCTGGAGCGCTACCAGGCCGTCGACGTGGCCATCCCGTCCGCCGACACCATCATCGTCACGCGCACCCACGGCGAGGACGGCGAGTTCATCACCGAGATCCCGGACCGCTCCCGGCTGCGCCGCGGCCAGACCCCGCAGGCCTTCAAGCTGTCCACCATCCGCCGCGCCTACGAGGTCGCCGCCGGCGACCCCAACTTCCAGGCCACGGACGACTGTTCCGTCGTGCTCAAGTACCTGCCGGACGTGCCGATCCACGTCGTCGCGGGTGACGAGTACAACATGAAGGTCACCCAGCCCGTCGACGTGTTCATCGCCGACAAGCTCTTCCAGCTCGGCTCCACCGCCGCGCCCGAGCAGAACGGCGAGGAGGCCTACCGCCAGTTGCTCACCGGCAGGACCATGGTGGTCTTCGGCGGTTCCTACGGCATCGGCCAGGACATCGCCCGGCTCGCCGAGTCCTACGGCGCCACCGTCTTCGCCCTGGGCCGCTCCACCACCGGCACCCACGTGGAAAACCCGGAGGAGGTCGACGACGCGCTGTCCAAGGCGTACGCGGAGACCGGCCGCATCGACTACGTCGTCAACACCGCGGGCGTCCTGCGCATAGGCAAGCTGGCCGAGACCGACAACGCCACCATCGAGGAGGCGCTGAAGGTCAACTACCTGGCCCCCGTGCAGATCGCGCGCTCCGCCTACAAGTACCTCGCCGAGACCAAGGGCCAGTTGCTGCTCTACACCTCCAGCAGCTACACCCGCGGACGCGCCGAGTACAGCCTCTACTCCTCGACCAAGGCCGCCATGGTGAACCTGACCCAGGCGCTGTCCGACGAATGGGCCGGCGACGGCGTCCGCGTCAACTGCATCAACCCCGAGCGCACCGCCACGCCGATGCGCACCAAGGCCTTCGGCCAGGAGCCCGCGGGCAGCCTGCTCTCCTCCGAGGCGGTGGCCCGGACCTCGCTGGACGTGCTGCTGTCGGAGCTCACCGGCCACGTCATCGACGTACGGCAGCAGGACCCGACGGCGGACGCGGCGCGGGCGTCCGGATTCGAGGGGGCGCTGGCCTCCGTACTGGACCGTCAGGACGGCATGTAATAATCAAAGCCAAATAGACTCCGGATATTCAGGCCCCTGCGGTCTCCCGTTAACGCAGCATAAACGGGGCTTCGCGGGGGCCTGAGTCCTTGACCTCCGGAGTACCCGCGGAATAACCGCGGACACAAAAAAACCGGCACTCTCCCTCCCAGAGCAGGTTTCTCCGTGATATCCACCGCTATACGCGTGGCCCGGGTGGGCAGCGCGGCCGAACTGGCCGCGGCGGTCCTCATGACGCTGGGCTACACCGGCCTCATGGTGGCCGCGCTCATCCCGAGCATCCCCGCCTTCGCGGCCGCGGCCGCCGTGACGTACCTGGCGGACCACTATCTGCACCGCAAGGGCAGCTACCTGGTCAACCGCCTCAGCAAGGTGCGGGCGGGCCTGTCGATGCGCTTCCTGATCCGGCAGCTCCTGGTGATCCTGCTGCTGGCCCGCCTGGACCTCGCGGACAACCTGATCTACTACGGGGCGATCGCCTGTTTCGTCGGGTTCTACGGTCTGCAGGTTTGCCACGGAGCCGTCACCACCCTGGTCCGCCACCGCCGGAGCCTGCCGATCGCCACCCGCAACGTCGACGTGGCCTCGCGCATCCGCATCCCGAACGCCCCGTCGCGCGCGCTGACGCACCGCGCCTCGGAGAAGATGCTCCACCTCGACCTCGCGGCGGTCGCCGGCATCCTCGCCGGCGCCTGGCTGGAGTCGGCCGCCGTCGGCTACACCGGCATCGGCGTCACGGTCGGCCTGGCCGCCCTCTACATCCTCGCCCTGCTGCCCCACCTGCGCGGCCGGCGGGTCCCGCCGAACGCCAAGAAGGTGCTGGGCGCGCTGGACGGCTGGCTGCGCGACTACCGCCCGGAGACCGTGCTGTACTTCTCCGGCTCCAAGGACTCCGCCTACCAGGTGAACATGTGGCTGGAGACCATGGAACAGCTGGACACCCGTCCGCTGGTCATCCTGCGCGAGCAGGTCATCCTGGAGAAGCTGGCCCCCACCACGGTCCCCGTCGTCTGCGTGCCCGGAGGGGTGCACCTGATGAACATGGACCTGTCCACCGTGCGGGTCGCCCTGTACGCCGCGAACGTCGGCAAGAACATCCACCTGCTGCGCGTGCCCACCATGAAGCACGTCTTCATCGGCCACGGCGACAGCGACAAGCTCGCCAGCGTCAACCCGTTCAGCAAGGTCTACGACGAGGTGTGGACGGCCGGCCGGGCGGGCCGCGACCGCTACGCCATCGCCGACGTCGGTGTCCGCGACGACGACATCGCCGAGGTCGGCCGCCCCCAGCTCGCCCCGATCCGGACCCGGCAGGACGCCCCCGGCGACCGCATGCCGACGATCCTGTACGCGCCGACCTGGGAGGGCTGGGACGACAACCCCGGCAACACCTCGCTGCTGCTGGCCGGCGAGAACATCGTGAAGAAGCTGGTGCGGGCCGACCCCGCCGTGCGGGTCCTGTACAAGCCGCACCCCTTCACCGGCACCCGCAGCGCGAAGGCGAAGGCCGCCCACCAGCGGATCACCGCGCTGGTCGAGAAGGCCGCCGCCGCCCGCGCGGCCGACCCCCGGTTCACCACCGACACCGCCGCCCAGACCCGCGCCAAGGCCGACCTGGCCCGTATCGAGGCCCGGCTGGCCGAGCTGACCGGTGCCGTCGACAAGGGCGACGAGGCGGAGGCCACCCGCGACGGGCTGGTCGACCTCGTCCGGCACGAGGAGACCGCCCGGCTGCGCGCCGAGTGGAACACCGCGTACTGGAACTCCTTCCCCGACTGGCAGCACCGCGTCATCACGGGCGCCGAACCGCGCCTGTACGACTGCTTCAACGTCTCCGACGCGATGGTCTCGGACATCTCCAGCGTGGTCTCCGACTTCATCGCCAGCGGCAAGCCCTACGCGGTCACGGACTCCGCGGAACTCGGTGCGGAGGAGTTCAAGCGGCAGAACACCGCGGTACGGGCCGCGGTGATCCTCTCCAACGACGCCGCGGAGCTCGACGGGCTGCTCGACGCGGTCCGCGACCCGGCCGCCGACCCGCTGGCCGGGGAGCGCGCGGAGCTCAAGCGCTACCTGCTCGGCCCGGACGAGCCGACCTCCATCGACCGGTTCAACACGGCCGTCGCGCAGCTCGCGTTGAAGGCCGAGACGCGCAACCTCGGCCAGGAGAGCCGGATCACGGCCGGCGGCCCCGAGGTGGAGCCGGTGGACGTGGTGCCCGCCCCGCGGACGTCGAAGGACAGCGAGACGGAGGGCGCCGAGGCCCGCTGACCGGCCTCGCCGAACCAACGGGGCCCGGCCCGCGAGGAGTTGCTTTTCGCGGGCCGGGCCCTTTCCGCTGTCCGACCAGCCTCCGGACCCTCGTGTGAGGTGCGCCACCAAAGCCAGGGGCCGGGACAACCGATTGCTTCGAACACCCGTCTAACGAGTAGCGATTGAGGCGATACGAGGGAAACATCCTGTGAAGAGGGAGCGTGACCGTGGCACAGCCTGATGTCACCGTGATCATCGGGGCATACGAGGCGATGCCGTACCTGGTCGAGTGCCTGGCGTCCGTGGAGGCGCAGACCATCGGCCCGGAGCGCGTCGAGGTCGTCGCGGTCGACGACGGCTCGACCGACGGTACGGGGGAGTACCTGGAGGAGTTCGCGGACCGCGCGCCCATGCGGGTCACCGTGATCCGGCAGGAGAACTCCGGCGGCCCCAGCGGCCCGCGCAACGTGGGCCTGGCCAAGGCGAGCGGGCGCTACGTCTTCTTCCTGGACGCCGACGACCGGCTGGGCCCCGAGGCCCTGGAACGGATGGTCGCCATGGCCGACCGGGCCGGCACCGACGTCGTGCTGGGCCGGATCGAGGGGGTCAACCGCGGTGCGCCGAAGTCCATGTGGCGCAAGACGCTGGAGCGCACCGACGTCCACTCGTCCAACATCAAGTACACGCTCAGCGCGCAGAAGCTGTTCCGCCGCGCGCTGCTCGACCGGCACGGTTTACGGTTCGACGAATCCCTGTGGACCGGCGAGGACGCGCTGTTCACCATGGAGGCGTACCTGCGGGCGGACGGCGTCTCGGTGGTCGCCGACTACACCTGCTACTACCTGGTGGGCCGCGACGACGGCAAGCACGTCACCAAGAGCGGCGGCTACGCCCTGCGGTTCGACTCCGCCCGCGCCCTGATGAACCTGATCGCCGACCTCGTCCCCGAGGGGCCCCGCCGCGACCGGCTGATGCTGCGGCCGTTCACGATCACCCTGCTGCCCCAGTTCGGCCCCCGGTTCCTCAAGGACACCGAGGAGGTGCGCGCCCGCAAACTGGAGCTGGCGCGGCCCCTGATGGAACGCCACTGGACACCGGGCGTCGCCCGGCTGCTCAAGGTCGAGGAGCGGCTTCGGCTGCACCTGGTGGCCGAGCAGCGGCCGGAACTCCTCGCGGACGTCCTCGAGTTCCTCCGCACGAAGCAGCAGCCGCAGGCCGTGCTGAAGCGGCGCGGCCGCCATGCCTACCTCGCCTACCCGCACTTCCGGGACCGCGCGGCGGGCATTCCCGACACCGTGTACCTGGCCTCCCCGCGCGAGGCCCGTGCCGTCCCCGGTTACACCGAGGACGGCAGGCCCACCGTGCCGCGCCGCGCCGCCCGCAAGGTCCGCCGCCTCCTGCGCCGGTTCCGTGGCCTCAGACCCGGGGGGAAGGCCGCCGCGGCGTGAGCGCGGCCGGCCCGGCGGCGGCCGCGGCGGTCTCCCGGCGCGGAGCGGGGAGTTCGGCGGTGAGCGGGGGCGAGGTGCGGATCCGGTGCTCCCGCGCCGCCGTGCACAGGGCCTCGACGGCCGCGGCGAACCGCTCCTGGGCGGCCGGCACGGCCGGACCCAGCAGTCGCAGCTTCAACTCCGCGTGCGCCTCGCGCAGTTCGTCCCTCTCCGGGTGCCGTACGGCGTCCAGCAGCGCGGGCACGCCGGTCGCGTCCGGCGTCAGGACCGTCGCGGCCGCCACCGTCGGGAAGGCCGCGCGGAACTCCGGCTCCGCGAGGTCGCCGGTGTTGGCCACCGCGTAGGGCTTTCCGCTGGCCAGGAAGTCGGTGATCACACTGGACACATCGCTGATCAGCAGGTCGGCGACGTTGAAGCAGGCGTAGAGGGAGGGACGGGCGTCGGTGACGATCTGATGCTCCCCCTCGGGCAGCGAGGCCCAGTACGCCTCCTCCCAGGCGGCGGTCCCGTACGTCACCGCGTCCGCCCGGCCCGGTTCGGGGGCGGCCTGGGTGAGCATCCGCTCCACCTGGTCGGCGCCCGCGCGGAACCCGGCCGTGGTAAGCCGGTCCAACTCCGCGGTGAGCCGCGCCAGTTCCGGTGACGGCTCGGGACGCGGGCCCGGACGGGACCGGTTCGCCGCGTGGATCAGTTCACGGACGCGGCGGTCCGCGGCGCCCGCCCGCGGGTCCACCGAGCCGGTCAGCGGGTGCGGCTTGTACAGCAGCCGCACCCCGGGGTCGGCGAGCAGCGCCCGTACCAGGTTCTCGCCGGCCGCGATCACCGAGGTGTTGCCCGGGTTTCCGTCCCAGCCCTCCCAGGTCGGCGCGTACAGCACGGTCGTACGGGACCCGGCCGGCGGGCCCGCGTACGGGCGTACGGCGTCCAGTTGCGGGCGGCCGATCTCCACCACGTCCTTGTCCTCGACCCCGACCTCGGCCAGCGCGTACCTCTCGCGCGCCGCCGGACCGGCCACCCACACCTCGTCGTACGCCTTCGCGTACGGATTGCAGGACGACAGCTTGTCGCTCTCCCCGTGGTTGACGAAGGCGTGCTTGATCGTGGGGATGCGCAGCACCTGCGAGGTCTTGCCGGAGTTCGAGGGGTGGATGAGCACCTGGAGCGTGGAGTGCTCCAGCCGCATCAGCGTGGGCACCTTCGGCAGGCACACGATCGGGATGTCGGTCGCCGCGATCCTCGGCACCATGAACCGCTCCCGCAGGATGATGACCGGCCGGGCGTCCAGCCGGGCCAGCGGCTCCAGCCACATGCCGGCCTGGTAGGCGGAGGACACCCCGCCGGAGAAGTACAGTCCGACCGTCGGCCGGTACTCCGCCAGCCACGCGTCGAACCAGTCGAGCACCTCCTGCTCACCC
Source organism: Streptomyces sp. NPDC030893 (assembly GCF_055571535.1). NCBI lineage: Bacteria > Bacillati > Actinomycetota > Actinomycetes > Kitasatosporales > Streptomycetaceae > Streptomyces > Streptomyces sp. NPDC030893. The sequence goes on from NZ_JBVIFC010000001.1 coordinate 509,849, forward strand.
GCCGGACGCCGTCCGGGCAGCAGCCGGAGCAGCAGGACCGCGAGGCCCGCCAGGGCCGGCGCCAGCGACAGCGCCACGCCGGCCGCCGCCCACCGGGTGTCGTCGGTCGCCGCCGTCGCCGCCAGGCCGGCCGTCGTGGGCAGGCCCAGCACCAGCAGCCGGTGGCCGGGACGGCGCAGCAGCGCGGGCGGGGCGGGGGAGAGCCGGAGCGCCGAGGCGTCGATGTTGCGGGTCACCACCGGCAGCGTGCGGGTGCGGCGGACCAGCACGGACGCCGCCTGGATCGCGCAGTGCAGGGCGTAGCAGGCGAGCAGGCCGGCGACGAGCGGCGCGTACCGCGCTTCCCGGCTCTGTCCCCCCAGGTGCAGCAGGCCCACCAGGAGCAGCAGGTCGCGCAGGAGGCAGCGGACGGTGATGTCCGCGTGCGCCTTCGTGAGCAGCGACAGCACGCCGGGCTGCCACCGGTAGAGGATGCCTTCGAGCGCCAGGGACGCAGCGGTCGCGGCGACCAGCAGGGGGACGTGCGGGAGCAGGGCGCCCACCGCCTGCGCGGCGAAGGCGGCCGCCAGGGCGGCCGGGAAGAGCAGTGTGGCGGCGGCCGGCCGCCGGGGGGACCAGGGTACGGGCACTGCGGTCACTCCAGGGTTGTCGCAGAACGGGCGCCCGGGTTAACGCGCGGCGCCCTCCCGACGACACGCGCGTGTCCCGAACCCCTGGAGTGACCCGGCCGTGCTATGCGGTTCCGCTGCCCTTCGGCGGGGCCTGGCGCGGCTGCAGGGCACGCCGCAGCGGGCCGCCCACCACGCGCCGGGCGCGGCGGTAGACCGAGCTCTTCGAACCGCCGGCGGGCGCCGTGCCGGCCGTCTTCGTACCGGACCTGGCCCTGGTCAGATCGCGCTTCAGCCTGACGTTGTCCGCGGTCAGCTCGCTGAGACGGCCGTGCATCCAGTTGAGGCGCGCGGCGAGGGACGCCGGGTCGGTGTCGATCCAGGGGCGGACGCCCGGCGGGAAGGGCAGGGACCGGATCTTCTCGTCGAAGGCCCTGCCCCCGTCGCCGTGCGTGAAGGTGTTCTGCAGCCCGTTCTTGTCCAGGAAGGTGGTGAACCGGTCGAAACGCTCACGGTGGTTGCCGGTCAGCGCGCCGAAGTCGGCCTTCTCGTACAGCTCGGCGGGGTCGGTGTCCGGGGCGGTCGCGTCGAGCCGCTGGTGCGGTATCTCGAAGTAGCGGCACAGCTCCAGCGTGCGCGAGTCGAAGGCCAGCACGGTGGCGGGCGTGCCCGCGAGCAGGGCGGCGATGTTGCCGTGGATGCGCGAGCCGAAGGAGTAGTCGAAGTCCCGCAGGTCGTCGAACCAGGTCTGCGGGTCGATGTACACGCGGACCTTGTCCTCCCGGTACATCGGGTGGTCCGGGTGCGTCGGCATCAGGGTGATCCGGCCGGCCGGGGAGTCCACGTCCCGCCAGTGCAACTGCTTGGCGTCGGTGAGGTTCTGGCCGATGTAGCGCAGGTTCGGGTAGCGCCCGTGGGCGCGGGTGACGATCCTGTGCAGGCCGCCGCCGCGCATCGCCGTGTGCGAGCCGTTGACCGCGATCCGCGCGTCGGGGCCCAGCGCGGCCGTCTTCTTCTCCACGGTGAGCCGGTCGCCGTGCAGGAACATCGACGGGCAGCCGATGACCTCGACGTCCTTGAAGCCCATGTCGTTGAGGTACTGCTCGGTGAACTCGCCGCGCACACCGATCGAGGCACTGTGGTCCAGGACCGCCGAGCAGAAGGCGCGGACGGTCGGCTCCATGGCCTTCAGCCGGGCCGCGTCGTAGGTGATCCCGGTCTGCGCGCCGACGCCGAGGACCACGACCGGGATCTTCAGCTTGTCGATCAGCCGGGTCAGGCGCTGCAGCGCCCCCTCGAACGACGGCCGGAACGCGTTGGCCAGGGGTACGACGAAGGCGTCGTACTCGTCGTTGATCCGCCCGGCGGCGGCGACCTCCGTCCGCATGCCGTTCGAGACGACCTCGGTGTCCGGGGTGGTGAGGATCTTGTGCGCGGCGTCGCTGAATATCAGGTTGCCCGAGTTGGTCGCGATGACATCCCGGTGGAGAGCCTCCTCCACGGGTACGACGTCGAACGGATTCTTACCCGAACGGAGCAGGATGCGTCTCACTGGGCGTCCTTCATGATCTTGATATGACTCAGACGGTCACAATAGTTTCAGGAATTCTTTAATTTCTACAGGCAACCAACGCAACCATTTCGCCGTACGCGGTCCGTGAGGGCGCGGTCGCCCCGCGTTCGTCCGGAGGGTGGACCGCCGCACGTCCCGCGCCCCGGTTCGCGTAGATTGCCTGGCGAGGCGACGGATCGACGTGAGGGCGGCGACAGGGTGGCAGGGGCAAGGCGGGCCGTGGACGAGGCGCGCAGGATCGTCGTCAAGGTCGGCTCCTCGTCGCTGACCACCGCGGCGGGCGGTCTGGACGCCGACCGGGTGGACGCGCTCGTCGACGTGCTGGCGAAACGCAGGAGCGGGGGAGAGCGGGAGATCGTCCTCGTCTCCTCCGGATCCATCGCCGCCGGGCTCGCCCCGCTGGGCCTGCGCCGCCGCCCCACGGACCTCGCCCGCCAGCAGGCCGCCGCCAGCGTCGGCCAGGGCCTGCTGGTCGCCCGCTACACCGCCTCCTTCGCCCGCTACGGCGTCCGGGTCGGCCAGGTGCTGCTGACCAGCGACGACATGAGCCGCCGCGCCCACCACCGCAACGCCTCCCGCACCTTCGACAAACTGCTCGCGATGGGCGCCTTCCCGGTCGTCAACGAGAACGACACCGTCGCCACCGACGAGATCCGCTTCGGCGACAACGACCGGCTCGCCGCCCTCGTCGCCCACCTGATCCGCGCCGACCTGCTGGTGCTGCTGTCCGACGTGGACGGCGTCTACGACGGCGACCCCGCGCGCCCCGGCACCTCACGCATAGCGGAGGTCAGGGGCCCCGAGGACCTCGCCCACGTCGAGATCGGCAGCGCCGGCAAGGCGGGCGTCGGCACCGGCGGCATGGTCACCAAGGTCGAGGCCGCGCGGATCGCCGCCGCCGCCGGCATCCAGGTGGTGCTGACCAGCGCGGTGCACGCCGCCGAGGCCCTCGCGGGCGGCGACACCGGCACCTACTTCCACCCCACCGGGCGCCGCTCCGCCGACCGCCTGCTGTGGCTCCAGCACGCCTCCACCCCCCAGGGCTCGCTCACCCTCGACGACGGCGCCGTGCGCGCGGTCGTCCAGGGCCGCAAATCGCTGCTGCCGGCCGGGATCGCCGGCGTCGACGGCGAGTTCAGCGCGGGCGACCCGGTCGAGCTGCGGGACCGCGAGGGGCGGGCGGTCGCCCGGGGACTGGTCAACTTCGACGCCAAGGAGATCCCCCTCCTGATCGGCCGCTCCACCCGCGAACTCGCCCGCGATCTCGGACGCGAGTACGAACGTGAGGTCGTACACAGGGACGACCTGGTGCTCTTGCATCCGTAATGCGCCGAAACGTCCGCTCTCGGTGGTGGACGTTCCGCAAAACCGCCCCGCGATCCGCGGCGGGCTGCTCAACTTTGTCGCAGGGACAAGCCAGCCCGACCCCCGGGCGGTCCGCGTGTGAAGGAGGCCGTCGTGAGACGAGTGCGCCCCGGTACGACGGCGTCCCGCGGTGGCGCCCGCGCGGCCGCCGGAGCGGAGCGCGCCCTGACCGGCGTCGCCGCCGGGGACCGGTTCCCGGGCGGCGAACCCCACGACCTCCCCCGGCTGTGGCACGTCACCCTCAGCGTCTCCGGCGCACCGGCCCCGGTCACGGAGGTCCGGCGGGCCCTGGAACAGCTCGCCCACGACCACCCCTTCCTCCTGACCAGCCGCTACGCCGAGGACCACGCGGAGATCCGCTACTGGGAGGAGGCCCGCGACCTGCACGACGCGGCCGCGGTGGCGCTGCGCCTGTGGGGCGAGCACCGGCGGACCGCGGGCCTGCCGCCCTGGGAGATCGTCGGCCTGGAGGTCATCGACCGCCCCACCTACCACCAGCGTGTCGCCGCCGGCTACGGACCGGTCCTGGCCACCCCCGTCGGAGTCCACCCGTTTTGAACCCGTGTCTCATGGTTCGGGATGACCGCCGACGGCGCCCGCCGCCCGCACTACCCTTCCCCACATGACCACGCTCTCGCCGTACGACTCGATGTCCCCGGTCAACCAGGCCGCCTACCGGGCCAAGGGCGCCGCGGCCACCCTCGCGCCGCTGCCGCGCGCCGCCAAGGACGACGCGCTGCTCGCCATCGCGGACGCCCTGGAGGTCCGCGCGAGCGAGGTCGTCGAGGCCAACGCCCAGGACGTGGAGAAGGCCCGCGCGGCCGGTCTGAGCGAGGGCATGATCGACCGGCTCACGCTCACCCCGGAGCGGGTGCGCGCCATCGCCGCCGACGTGCGGGACGTGGCCGCGCTGCCCGACCCCGTCGGCGAGACCGTCCGCGGCTCCCGCCTGCCCAACGGCATCGACCTGCGCCAGGTCCGGGTGCCGCTCGGCGTCGTCGGGATCATCTACGAGGGCCGCCCCAACGTGACGGTCGACGCCGCCGCCCTCTGCCTCAAGTCCGGCAACGCCGTCCTGCTGCGCGGCTCCTCCTCCGCCTACCGCTCCAACACCGCCCTCGTGCGCGTCCTGCGCGACGCCGTGCACGGCGCCGGGCTGCCCGCCGACGCCGTGCAGCTGGTGCCCGGCGAGAGCCGCGACAGCGTGCGCGAGCTGATGCGCGCCCGGGGCCTGGTCGACGTGCTCATCCCGCGCGGCGGCGCCTCCCTGATCAACACGGTCGTCCAGGAGTCGATCGTGCCGGTCATCGAGACCGGCACCGGCAACTGCCACGTCTACGTCGACGCGGCGGCCGACCTCGACACGGCCGTCGAGATCCTGGTCAACTCCAAGGCCCAGCGGGTCGGCGTGTGCAACGCCGCGGAGACCCTCCTGGTCCACCAGGACATCGCCGCCGACTTCCTGCCGCGCGCCCTGGACGCCCTCGCCGACGCCGGGGTGACCGTGCACGCCGACGAGCGCGTGATGGCGTACGCCAAGGACTCCCGGGCCACCGTCGTCGAGGCCACCACCGAGGACTGGGAGACCGAGTACCTCTCCCACGACATCGCCGCCGCCGTCGTGGACTCCCTCGACCGGGCCGTCGAGCACATCCGGCTGTGGACCTCCGGGCACACCGAGGCCATCGTCACCACCTCGCAGCAGGCCGCCCGCCGGTTCACCCAGTTGGTGGACTCCACCACGGTCGCGGTGAACGCCTCGACCCGTTTCACCGACGGCGGCCAGTTCGGCTTCGGCGCGGAGATCGGCATCTCCACGCAGAAGCTGCACGCCCGGGGCCCGATGGGCCTGCCCGAGCTGACCAGCACCAAGTACATCGTCACCGGCGACGGACACGTACGGCGCTGAACCGCGCCGGGCGGTGATCCGCCGCGACGGGCGCCCGGGCGGACGGACGAATTTCCATACCGTCTGCCCAAAATGACCCCCCAGGTCTACTCTGGAGACGTGCCGGAGGACGTGGGGGGCACGCCGTTCCCGGACGGCAGGGAGCCCGACGACGACCACGACCGCGGGGTGTCGGACGAAGAGTTCGCCTCCGTGGTCTTCGACGAGGACTTCGTACGCGCGGCCGAGGTGCACGAGCCGACCGCCGTCGAACGCCTCCTGGCCGCAGCCCGGGCCAGAGCCGAGGCCTCCGAGGCCGAGGCCCACCGGGCCCGCGCGCGACGCAGACGCCACGACGACGGATACGGCACCTACCGCGGCGACCCGCGCCACGACGGCCCCGACGACGCGGACGCCCTGGACGACGACCACGGCTTCCCGGGACCGTACGGCCGGCAGGTCCGCTGGCACCGCCCCGTCGCCTGGATCCTCGCCCTGGTGATGGGCATCGGCATGGTCGCGCTCGCCTTCTCGGCCGTCTACCGGGGCTCCTCCTCGGGCCGGCAGAACCCCGCCCCGCCGCCCGCCTCCACGGGAGTGGACCGGGGCGGCACGGCGGCACCCTCCGCGTCGGCCGACTACTCCCGGCCGACCGTCCCGGTGATCCCCCGCGGCAGCCCCTGACGACCGGCGCCGGACCGCCCGGAACCGATGTGCCGACGGGCGTTTACGGCGCCGTCCCCGGACCCACCCTGAAGATATGGGAGGGCCTTCGGACCCGCCCGAGGGGACGCCCGAGGGAGCCCCCGGTGGCGGAGAGGACGAGTACGGGTCCGTCGTCTTCGACGAGTCCTTCGTCCGCGCTGCCCGGCTCCAGGAGTACTCCGCCCAGGAGCGCATCACCGACCACTCCCCGGCCGTCCGCCGCAGCCGGCCCCCGCGCGGGGGCGGCCTGTCCCGGCAGGCCCTGGTCCTGATGCTGCTGATCGCGGTGGCCTTCGGCACCGCCGTCTACATGGGCGTACGCAACCCCTACCGGACCCCCGCCGACGAGCAGCCCGCCGAGCCGCTGCGGATGACCGTCGTCCCGCTCGCGCCCCGGGGCAAGGTGCCCGGCAGCGCCGACGTCGAGCGGCTGTACGAGCGCAGCCCGGCCGCGGAGTTCCGCCACGGCGCCGAAGGGGTGAACCTTCCGGCGTCCCGGAGCACCGCGCATTTCTCCGACAGCCAGGTGGTCTCCGCCCTGCTCATCGCGAAGGACTACGTCGTACGGTCCTCCCTCGACCCCGGTGTGCTCACCGGCGGCCGGACCCGCCCCGTGCGGATACTGCTCGACTCGGGGCAGTTCGACCAGTTCGACCGGAGCTTCGACCGCCCGGCCGCGGACGGACGGCACGCGCCCACCGGCTGGCTGGTCCGCTTCGACCCCTCCCGCGTGGAACTCGCCGACCCCGTGATCCGGGTCCACGGCACCATGCAGGCCGCCGAGGCCGACTCCGCCACCCTCGAGGTGACCACCGACCACACCTTCGTCTACGCGCTGCGGCCGGCCGGCACCGGCCCGGACGCGCAGGCCTCGCTGTTCACCGTCCGCCGCGAACTGCGCTTCCGCTTCGACCACGACGACCTGCGCCTGCACCGGGCGGAACTCGTCGACGCCCGCGTCCAGGCCGGGCCCCTGTCCTGCGCCGAGGACGCCGCCGCCCGGCTGCGCCCCCTGCTCGCCGGCCGGACGGCCGAGGGCGGCCCCGCCGTCACCGACCCCTACGCCACCGACGCCGCCCCGGTCCTGTGCGGCTCGCTCGCGGCACACGCCCAGCCGGCACCCTGAGCGAGCCGCGGCGCACGTCCGACCGGCACCCCCTGAGCGAGCCGCCGGCCCGCGCCTCTCAGGCGCCGTCGCGCGGCGTCTCCCCGCCGTCGGTGTCCGACGGCCCGGCCTTCGGCCCCGGCGAGGCGAAGCCGCCGAAGCCCCGGCGGACCCGTCCGCCCAGGTCACCGGCGCCGCCCGCGATGTCACTGACCAGCTTCATCAGCGGGTCCTTGGAGTTCTTCACCTCATCGGCGTACGTGCTCGCCGACTCCCGCCAGGAGTCCCGCACCGAGGCGTCCCCGTCCTCGTCGCGGCGCGGGTAGTGGCCGTCCATGATCCGCTGGAAGTCACGGGAGGCCTCCCACTTCTTCAGCTCGGCGGCCCGCACGGTGGTGAACGGGTGCGAACGGGGCAGCACGTTGAGGATCTTCAGCACGGAGTCGCGCAGATCGCCCCCGGCCTCGTACTCCTCCGCCTGCTCCAGGAAGGCGTCCACGTTCATCTCGTGCAGATGGTTGCCGCCCGCGATCTTCATCAGGCCGCGCATCGAGGCCTGGAGGTCCTGCCCGACCAGCAGCCCCGCCCGGTCCGCGGAGAGCTCCGACTTGCGGAACCACTCGCGCAGCGCCGTCACGATCGCCATGATCGCGAAGTTGCCCAGCGGGATCCAGGCGACCCGGACCGCCAGCGACGTCAGGAACAGCAGGATCGTCCGGTACACGGCGTGCCCGGACAGCGCGTGCCCGACCTCGTGCCCGACGACCGCCCGCATCTCCTCCTCGTCGAGCAGTTCCACCAGCCCCGTGGTCACCACGATGATCGGCTCGTCGAGACCGATGCACATGGCGTTGGGGTTGGGGTCCTGCTTGACGTACATCGGCGGGACCTTCTCCAGGTCCAGGATGTAGCAGGCGTCCCGCAGCATGTCGTTGAGGTGCGCGAACTGCCGGTCGGAGACCCGCACCGAGTCGGACAGGAACATCAGCCGCAGACTGCGCTCGGGCAGCAGTCCGCTCAGCGCCTTGAAGACCGTGTCGAAACCGCTCAGCTTCCGCAGCGCCACCAGCGCGGAGCGGTCGGCCGGGTGTTCGTAGGCCCGCGAGGAGATTCCGGGGAAGCGCCTGCGCTGCCTGCTCGGCACGCTCTCGTGCCCGTTGTGCTGGTGGCCGTCGGACATGTTTCCCCCATGCGTCTCAAGTGACCTGTGCGGGCCCCGTTGCGGCCCCTTCGCTCCCCCGCGGCGAACCCCAGCCTAGGCGGATATACCGTGGACGGGCAGTACGGACGGCGGTACGGCCGGGAGGAACAGGGATTGTGATCCGGATCATTCTGCTCGTGATGTTGGTGGGCTGCGCGCTCACCGCGTGGTTCCTGTTGCGCGGTTACAGCCGGAAGGACGACTGAGAGCCCGGCAGGGTTGCCTGCCCCGGCGGGCTCGCGCCCGCAACGGCGGAGTCGGCGTGATCGTCGCGGAGGGGCCCGCATACGATGAGCGCTGGTCCTGTCCCGCCCACTCGCGATTGGTTCTGCCGAAGATGAGCTTCCCCAGCGCCGCTGCCCAGTTGGTCACCCTCGCCGCCGAGAGCGGAGAGCACAGCGGCAACCACCAGAGTCTCAACCCCTACCTGGTCGGCGGCCTCGTCCTGCTGGCCCTGCTGACCCTGCTGTGGATCACCACCCGCTTCAACCGCGACCGCTGACCCGCGCCGGCCGGCCCGGCGGGGCACTGGCGGACGGGGCGCCCGGACCGGGCCGGTAGGGTCTGCTCGCATGGGAGAGCAGGACATGCCTACCGGCCCCGGCAGCGGCCCGGCCACGCACGGCAAGCGCCGCCTGGGCGTGATGGGCGGCACCTTCGACCCGATCCACCACGGGCACCTGGTGGCCGCCAGCGAGGTCGCCGCGCAGTTCCACCTGGACGAGGTGGTGTTCGTCCCCACCGGCCAGCCGTGGCAGAAGAGCCACCGCGCGGTCTCCGCCGCCGAGGACCGCTATCTGATGACGGTCATCGCGACCGCCGAGAACCCGCAGTTCTCGGTGAGCCGCATCGACATCGACCGCGGCGGTCCCACCTACACCGTGGACACCCTGCGCGACCTGCGCGCACTCAACCCGGACACGGACCTCTTCTTCATCACCGGCGCCGACGCCCTGGCCCAGATCCTCACCTGGCGCGACAGCGAGGAACTGTTCTCCCTGGCACACTTCATCGGCGTCACCCGGCCCGGCCACCACCTGACCGACGCCGGACTCCCCGAGGGCGGTGTCTCCCTGGTGGAGGTTCCCGCCCTCGCCATCTCCTCCACGGACTGCCGTGCGAGAGTCGCCAAGGGAGAACCCGTCTGGTATCTGGTGCCGGACGGAGTCGTGCGCTACATCGACAAGCGCGAGCTGTACCGCGGCGAGTGATCCGAGAGGGGCACCGGTGAACGACGGATACGACGCGGGATACGGGGGCGGCGCCCCGTACGAGCTCGTCGGCTACGACGAGTACGGCCGGCCTGTCTACCGCCAGGCCGCCGATCAGCAGCCACAGCAGTACGACGGATACCCGCAGCAGGGCCACGGCTACGACCCGTACGCCACGGGCGGACACCAGCAGCAGCCCTCGTACGACCCCTACGCGACCGGCGCCCCCCAGAACCCCTCCTACGACTACGGGCCCCGCGACACCCACGACACCTACGACTCCTACGACTCCTACGACCCGTACGGAGCCCCGCAGCCCGCGCAGCAGGCGGCCCCGTACGACCCCTACGGGCAGAGCGCGCACCCCGGCACCGGGCAGCAGCCCCGGGTCGCCGAGCAGACCGCGCACATCCCGCAGCAGGCCGGCCCGGTCGACGAGGAGCACGCCCCCGCCGAACCCGACGGCCGGGAGTACCGCACCGAGCAGTTCGCCTTCGTCGAGGAGCCCGACGGCGACTCCGAGGACGTCATCGACTGGCTCAAGTTCACCGAGAACCGCACCGAGCGGCGGGAGGAGGCCCGGCGCCGCGCCCGCAGCCGGATCATCGCCCTCGTCGTGGTCCTCGCCCTGGTCGCGGCCGGCGGCGTCGGCTACCTCTGGTACGCCGGGAAGCTGCCCGGAGGCTCCTCCGGGGCGGACCGCGGCACCACGACGGCGGCCGGCGCCCAGAAACGGGACGTGCTCGTCGTCCACCTCCACGACACCGAGGGAGGCGGCACCGCCACCGCCCTGCTCGTCGACAACACCACCACCAAGCAGGGCACCACCGTCCTCCTGCCCAACTCCCTCGCCCTCACCGCCGACGACGGCACCACCACCACGCTCGCCAAATCGGTCGAGGACGACGGCTCCGAGGGCACCAGGACCGCCCTCGACACCGTCCTCGGCACCGACATCGAGGGCACCTGGCGGCTCGACACCCCGTTCCTGCTCACCCTCGTCGACCTCGTCGGCAACATCGAGGTCGACACCGACACCGACGTGCCCGACCCGGACGCCGAGAAGAAGGGCGAGGCACCCCTGGTCCGCAAGGGCAAGGGCCAGACCCTCAGCGGCAAGGCGGCCGTCGCCTACGCCACCCACCTCGGCTCCGGAGAGGACCGGAACGCCCAGCTGGAGCGGTTCGGGCAGGTCCTGCACGGCGTCCTGCGCAAGATGACCTCCGACCCGGACGCCGCCACGCTCACCGTCCAGACCCTCGGGCAGATCATCGAGCCGCCGCTCACCGACAAGGACCTCGGCTCCTTCCTGGCCCGGCTCTCCGACCTCGCCAAGGGCGGCGACCACAAGACCGCCCTGCTGCCCGTGCGGGACGACGGCACGCTCACCGCCGAGGCGAGCGACAGCGTGGTCAAGGACATCCTCGGCGGCACCGTGAAGAGCCCCGACCCGGACGCCGCCGTCAGCGTCTCCGTGCGCAACGCCACCGGGGTGGAGAACCGCACCGAGAAGGCCCGCGTGGTCCTCCTCAACGGCGGCTTCACCTTCCGGTCGGCCGGCACCGCCCCCGCGGAGGCCGCCTCCGAGGTCGTCTACGCGGACGCCGCCGACAAGGAGAACGCCGTCGAGGTCGCCAAGACCCTGGGGCTGCCCGCCGGCTCCGTCACCCAGGGCAAGACCTCCGCCAACGCCCGGGTCTCGGTGGTCCTCGGCCAGGACTACGAGCCCGCCTCGTAGCCGGCCTCGTAGCCCACCGGAGCGCACCCCGCGTAATGGCGTGGGGTGCGCCGGGCGGTCCGTGAGACCCTTGAGGGCAAACGACCGCCTACCGAAAGCCTTGTAGTGACCGCAACCGACCGTTCCCTCGAGCTCGTCCACACCGCCGCCCAGGCGGCCGCCGACAAGCTCGCGCACGACATCGTCGCCTACGACGTCAGTGACGTGCTGTCCATCACCGACGCCTTCCTGCTGGCCTCCGCGCCCAACGACCGCCAGGTCAAGTCGATCGTCGACGAGATCGAGGAGCGGCTCAGCAAGGAGCTCGGCGCCAAGCCGGTCCGCCGCGAGGGCGACCGCGAGGCCCGCTGGGTGCTGCTCGACTACGTCGACATCGTCGTCCACGTCCAGCACAGCGAGGAGCGCGTCTTCTACGCCCTGGAGCGGCTGTGGAAGGACTGCCCCGAGCTGGAGCTGCCCGAGGACGCCCGGGCGTCCAAGGGCAAGGCCGCCGAGCACGCCAAGCAGCAGGAGGCCGAGGAGGCGGCGCAGCCGGGCGGTGAGTGGCGGTGAGCGCCACCGGTGAGGGCCTGCGCCGGGGCCGCCGCGTCATCCTGTGGCGGCACGGCCAGACCTCGTGGAACGTGGAGCGCCGCTTCCAGGGCTCCACGGACGTCGAGCTCACCGAGACCGGCGTCGCCCAGGCCCGCAGGGCCGCCCGTCTCCTCGCGGGCCTGCGGCCCGACGCGATCGTCGCCTCCGACCTGAAGCGGGCCGCGGCCACCGCGGCGGAGCTCGCCGCCCTCACCGGCCTGACCGTCACCCACGACGAGTCCCTGCGGGAGACCTACGCGGGCGCCTGGCAGGGCCTGACGCACGACGAGATCATCGCCAGGTACGGCGACGAGTACACCGCGTGGAAGCGCGGCGAGCCGGTCCGCCGGGGCGGGGGCGAGCTGGAGACCGAGGTCGCCGACCGCGCCGCCCCCGTGGTGCTGCGGCACGCCGAGAAGCTCCCGGAGGACGGCACGCTCGTCGTGGTCAGCCACGGCGGCACCATCCGCACCACCATCGGCCGGCTGCTCGGCCTCGACCCGCACAACTGGGAGAGCCTGGGCGGCCTCACCAACTGCTGCTGGTCCGTCCTCGGCGAGGGCGCCCGGGGCTGGCGCCTGCTGGAGCACAACGCCGGCACCCTGCCGGAACCGGTGCTCGGCGACGACGACTGAGGGCTCCGCGATCCGGCCCCGGGACGCCCCGGGACCCGGATTTCACTTTCTGGCAGGTCGCAGGCTAAAGTTCTTCTTGTTCGCCCCGCCGAGCGGGACGAAACACCGGGAAGCCGCACTCCGCGGCAACCAGGGGCTATAGCTCAGTTGGTAGAGCGCCTGCATGGCATGCAGGAGGTCAGGAGTTCAATTCTCCTTAGCTCCACATGACGAAGATCCCGCCTCCTCGCAAGGAGGCGGGTTTTTTCGTTGTCCGCCGATGAGCAGGACGGCCCCCTCGGGCGTATACCTCTGCGAGGCGCCGAGCCGTGTCCCGACCGGTACCCCGGCGTCGCTGACCGTATTGGCCCGGTCGTGGCAGAATCAAACGACCGGAAGGGGGCGCGGCCCGACGGGAGGGAGTTGTGATGCCAGCGAGCATCCTCGGGGAGGTCGACCACCTCTCCGGAGCGGTGTCGACCCGACGGACCTCGACCCGGCTCAGCTGCCCTTCCTGCGGTTCCGCGCACGTCGCCCAGGTGCTCGGGGACAACGGCGGGATCTCCTACGTGTGCACGGCCTGCGGCCACAGCTGGAGCTGACCGATGGGTGCACACAGGCGGAAGTGCGACTGGTGCGGCAGCGGCACGCCCATCGTCCGTGACATGGAGCCGATCAATCCCGAGTACCAGTACTGGTGCGAGGAGTGCGCGCGGGCGCTGATCATAAAAGGCGACCCCATCGAGACGTACCGCGAACTCGAGGGGGAGCCGATCTACGGGCGGCTGCTCGAAGAGCACTGCACGCTCAAGCGTTTCTATTCGTTCGTGACCGCCTGATCCGTGCGGGACACCGGTGGGGCATGTCGGACATGGCCGGGCGGAGCGAAACCGATTTGGTGTTGGACCGGGTCGACCGTGTAAAGTTGGCGTCGCCGCCGGGGAAACCGGGCGGAGCAAGTCACGGGGCTATAGCTCAGTTGGTAGAGCGCCTGCATGGCATGCAGGAGGTCAGGAGTTCAATTCTCCTTAGCTCCACAGAAGTCGAGGGCGGATCATCCGAACGGATGGTCCGCCCTCACTCGTTGCGGTCACCCGCCGGTCCCCGGGTGGGGGCCGGCGGTCCGGTGACATGATCCGCCCGGAAGGGCTCAGCGGCCCAGGGCCCGCCGGCCACGCCCCTGGGAGAGCACCGGCAGGTTGCGGGAGGGCGCCTTGGCCTGGGGCGACTCGTCCTCGATGCGCAGGGCCAGCGCCGGGCAGCGGCGCACCGCGCGCAGCGCCTTGGCCTCCGCGAAGCGCGGCACCTGCGCCTGAGCCACCGTCGGGAAGCCGTCCGCGCCGAGCTGGAAGACCTCCGGGAGGATGTCCGCACACAGGCCGTGGCCCCGGCACAGCGTCCAGTCGACGTAGATCTTCTGGCGGCTGGGCCCGTTCTCCCCGTCTCCGCCGCCCGGGATGCCCGTAGGGGCCCTGCCTCCCTCGAACAGCGGCAGAACGCCCGCCACGGGCCGTCCGCAGCCGTTGCCGAGGACATGGGCGGCGAGGTCGTCGGTGAACGCCTTGACGGTCGACTCCAGGAACATCGCGGAGCCGTCCGGGTGCGAACAGGCGCCGCGCCGCTTCACGTTCCTGGCGACCTGCTTGACCGCCTCCAGGGCGGCCGGACCGCCCCCGTTGAGGATGTCCTCCAGGCCCCGCGCGGCGGCCGGCAGCCCCAGATAGCAGGGACCGCACTGGCCGGCGCTCTCCTCCGCCAGCCACTGGGCGACCCGCAGCGACTCGCCCAGCGGACAGGTGTCCTGACTGATCGGCAGGATCGCGCCCGCGCCCAGCGAACCACCCACCGCGTCCAGGGAGTTGCGCGAGACGATCGCCTCGTTGACGGTCGCCGCGTCGATCCACTTGCCGTGGTAGCCGCCCGTCAGCACCCCCTGCGGCATCGGCGGGGCACCGGCGAGCTGGAGGACGTAGCGCAGCGGCACACCCGTCGGCACCTCGATCACCATCGGGCGGGCCACCGCCCCGGACACCGTGAGCATCACGGTGCCCGGCTCGTCGTACAGGCCTGTGTTGCCGTAGCGCTCGGGGCCGATGCGGGCGGCGATGGCGAGCTGGGCGAACGTCTCGGCGTTGGACAGCAGCGTGGGCGCGCCGCCGACGCCGTTCTTCGAGGCGCTGGTCTTGCGGCCCGGCGGGATCGCCGGGCCGCCGTCGATGGAACGGATCAGGGAGGCCGCGGCACCGGTGACCATGCGGACCGGGTTGCGCTGCACCCGGGCGCGCAGCGCGGAGCGGCGGCCGTTGTTCAGGCCGCGTTCGGCGAGCGCGGCCTCCATGGAGCGCTGGGTCGACTCCCGGGTGACCCCCACCACGAGCGTGCGGGCACCCATGGCCTCGGCGCACAGCAGCGCGCCGTCCAGGATGAGATGAGGGGCACGGTTGATGAGCACCGTGTCCTTGCGGCAGGCCGGTTCGTCCTCGCTGCCGTTGACGACGACGACCGGCCGTACGCCGCGCTTGATCGCCGTTTCGGCGACCGAGCGCAGCTTCTTGTGGAAGGGGAAGCCCGCGCCGCCGCGGCCCCTGAGATTGATGCGTTCGGCGAGCTGCGCGAGCTGCTCACCGCCCAACGGCTCGAGCGGCCCGTGCACCTTGAGGTGCATGGGCAGATCGAGCCGGTCGACAAGGTCGAAGCCCGACGTGAGCTGGGGAAGGCCGACCACGCGGACTTCTGGTACGTCGGGCAGGGCCTCGTTCACTTATAGCCTCCGGACGGCGTGTTCCAAGGTTCGCCCGAACCCGGTGCGTCGAAGTCGTAGGACGACGACGGTGACGCACCGGAGGGTGTTTCAGGGGTGGGACCGCTGTTGTACGTGTCACCCGGGTTGTACGTGCCGTAGAGGCCGTTCGTCTCACCGGTGTCGTACACATCACTCGAACCGAAGCCGGAGCCGACCGAATTGTCATAGGCCGGGATGTTGTATCCGGTGTCGTTGAGCGGGTCGTACGCCGAGGGCGGGGCCTCGCCGACCGGCGGCGGGGACGGGACGGGCCAGCTGCCCGAGGTGCTGGAGGGGCCGTCCACGCGCGGGACCGCCTCCGTCGGCTGGAGGTCCAGCGGCAGTTCCATGCGGGCGGTCGCGTCGGTGAGCGGCGGCTGCCCGGCGGGGGGCCGGCCGGGGGCGGACACCGCGCGGTAGGCGGCCGCGAAGCCGCTCGCCGGCTCCGGGGCGGGGGCGCGCTCGGCGGTCTCGTACAGCGGGCTGCCGCCGGTCCCGTACAGCGGGTTCCCGCCCGTCTCGTACGACGGGCGCTCACCGCGCGGGCGCCGCTCGCCCCGCGCGGAGCCGCGGCCGCCGTCGTATCCGGGCGGGGCGGACTCGGACATCCGGGCCCTGCTCTCCTCCAGTTGCTCACGGAACCGCTGGTCGGGGGTGCCGAGCAGCTCGGTGAGCCGGTCGGCGATTCTGCGCTTGACGCGGGGCGGGGAGGCGCGCACGGCGAGGGCCGCCATGACGCCGAGCACGGACAGGCCGTAGAGGATCAGGAAGATCGGCTGGGCCGCTCGACCCGCGTAGAGGCCGTGCACCAGCGCCGCGCACCAGGCCGGGTAGGCCAGCATGTGCATCGCCCGCCAGCGGGCCGCGACCGGGGCCGGGGAGGCGAAGCGGTTGCGCAGCACACCGGTGATGCCCACGAAGATCATCAGCATGCCGGCGAGGGTGCCCAGTCCGATGAGGAAGGACCGGCCGGTGACGGTCTCGTCGTCGGTGAGGGCCAGCCCGAAGGGGATCACCGCGGCGATCCAGGTGGTGTGCTCCTGGCCCACCTTGATGCCGATGTGCACCAGCAGGAAGACGATCGAGGCGACCGCGGTGCTGCGGTGCACCGCCTGCGCCAGGATCCGCTGGCGCGGGCCGAGCAGGATGCGGTCCTGGGCGACGAGTCCCCAGATCACCGAGCAGCTGAGGCAGACGAGCGAGAGGACGCCCACACCGAAGCTGAGGAACTCGGCGAGCCAGTCGTCCGCCGTGCTGTCGTCCGGCCTCACGACCTACCTCCCGCCGTCACGACGCGGAGCGGGCACGACGGAGCCGCAGCCGACCGGCCCCGAGCGGGGGGTGGGCTGCTGTCTGGACGAGGGTTCATGGGGGCAACTCCGAACGGTTCGGTAAAGCGGTCCCGCTGCCGAACTCTAAGCCTCGTCGTACCGATCAGTACGAGGTTTGAGTTATTGCGCTGTTATCAAAAGACAATGAGGCCGTTGTGATGTCCTTTAGTGGTTGTTACGCGAAGTAACCTTTGACCTTGGGTCAATGCGGCGGGCGTGTGCGTCGCGGTGAGATCGGCCCCTGCGGTACCCTGACGCCATGCGTGCCGTACGCCTTCTGCTTAGCGAGCCGCGCTGATCAGTCCCGACCGCCGGGTGACCGGCAGGCCGGAATCGGCGCGGCGTCCCCTCCTGTGCGAGGGGATTTTTCATTTCCGCCCAGTCGCAGCAGCAGGCAGAGACGATCGATGGAGCATTGAGGATCATGAGCGAGACGAACCCCGCAGCCGCGGAGGCCGCGCCGCACCGCTACACCGCCGCCCTGGCGGCCGAGATCGAGGCACGCTGGCAGGACTTCTGGGACGCCGAGGGGACGTACGCGGCACCCAACCCCACGGGCGACCTGGCGGGCGACCCGGAGCTGGCCGCCCGGCCCAAGAAGTTCATCATGGACATGTTCCCGTACCCCTCCGGCGCCGGCCTGCACGTCGGCCACCCCCTGGGCTACATCGCCACCGACGTCTTCGCCCGCTTCCAGCGCATGACCGGGCACAACGTCCTGCACACCCTGGGCTTCGACGCCTTCGGCCTGCCCGCCGAGCAGTACGCCGTGCAGACCGGCACGCACCCGCGCGTGTCCACCGAGGCGAACATGGAGAACATGAAGGCCCAGCTGCGCCGGCTGGGCCTGGGCCACGACAAGCGCCGGTCGTTCGCCACGATCGACCCGGACTACTACAAGTGGACCCAGTGGATCTTCCTGCAGATCTTCAACTCCTGGTACGACGACGAGGCGAAGCGGGCCCGCCCGATCGCCGAGCTGGTCGAGCAGTTCGCCTCCGGTGAGCGCGCGCTGCCCCAGGGCCGCTCCTGGGACGCGCTGAGCGAGACCGAGCGCGCCGACGTCCTGGGCGAGTACCGCCTGGCCTACGCCTCCGACGCGCCCGTCAACTGGTGCCCCGGCCTGGGCACCGTGCTGGCCAACGAGGAGGTCACCGCCGACGGCCGGTCCGAGCGCGGCAACTTCCCCGTCTTCAAGGCCGAGCTGCGCCAGTGGAACATGCGCATCACCGCCTACGCCGACCGTCTGCTGGACGACCTGGACGACCTGGACTGGCCCGAGGCGATCAAGCTCCAGCAGCGCAACTGGATCGGCCGCTCCGAGGGCGCCCGCGTCGACTTCCCCATCGACGGCGAGAACATCACCGTCTTCACCACGCGCCCCGACACCCTGTTCGGCGCCACCTACATGGTGCTGGCGCCCGAGCACCCGCTGGTCGAGAAGTTCACCCCGGACACCTGGCCCGAGGGCACCCACGCGGTGTGGACCGGCGGCCACGCGACCCCGACCGAGGCCGTCGCCGCGTACCGCGCGCAGGCCGCCTCCAAGTCCGACGTCGAGCGGCAGGCCGAGGCCAAGGACAAGACCGGCGTCTTCATCGGCGCGTACGCCGTCAACCCGGTCAACGGCGAGCGGGTCCCCGTCTTCATCGCCGACTACGTCCTGATGGGCTACGGCACCGGCGCGATCATGGCCGTACCGGCGGGCGACCAGCGCGACTTCGAGTTCGCGCGCGCCTTCGAACTGCCGATCCGCTGCATCGTCGAACCGACCGACGGCCGCGGCACGGACACCTCCACGTGGGAGAGCGCCTTCGCGTCCTACGACGCGAAGATCATCGACTCGTCGAACGACCGGGTCTCCCTGGACGGCCTGGGCGTCGCCGAGGCCAAGGCCCGCATCATCGACTGGCTGGAGCGCGAGGGCCACGGCGAGGGCACCGTCAACTTCCGCCTGCGCGACTGGCTGTTCAGCCGCCAGCGCTACTGGGGCGAGCCCTTCCCCATCGTCTACGACGAGGACGGCATCGCCCACCCCCTGCCCGAGTCGATGCTGCCGCTGGAGCTGCCCGAGGTCGAGGACTACAGCCCCCGCACCTTCGACCCGGAGGACGCCGACACCCGGCCCGAGACGCCGCTGTCCCGCAACGAGGACTGGGTGAACGTCACCCTGGACCTGGGCGACGGCCGCGGCCCGCGCCGGTACCGCCGCGAGACCAACACCATGCCCAACTGGGCCGGTTCCTGCTGGTACGAGCTGCGCTACCTGGATCCGCACAACTCCGAGCAGCTGGTCGACCCGGAGATCGAGCGGTACTGGATGGGCCCGCGCGAGGGCATGCCGCACGGCGGCGTCGACCTGTACGTCGGCGGCGCCGAACACGCCGTGCTGCACCTGCTGTACGCCCGCTTCTGGTCCAAGGTGCTGTTCGACCTGGGACACGTGTCGTCCGCGGAGCCGTTCCACAAGCTGTTCAACCAGGGCATGATCCAGGCCTACGTCTACCGCGACAGCCGGGGCATCGCCGTACCGGCCGCCGAGGTGGAGGAGCGCGACGGCGGCTACTGGTACCAGGGCGAGCGGGTCTCCCGGCTGCTGGGCAAGATGGGCAAGTCCCTGAAGAACGCGGTCACCCCGGACGAGATCTGCGCCGAGTACGGCGCCGACACGCTGCGCCTGTACGAGATGGCCATGGGCCCGCTGGACGTGTCGCGGCCGTGGGACACCCGCGCGGTGGTCGGCCAGTTCCGGCTGCTGCAGCGGCTGTGGCGCAACATCGTCGACGAGGCGACCGGCGAGGTGACCGTCGTCGACACCGACGAGGTCGACGAGGACACCCTGCGCGCCCTGCACAAGGCCATCGACGGCGTGCGCGGCGACCTGGAGGGCATGCGCTTCAACACCGCCATCGCCAAGGTCACCGAGCTGAACAACCACCTGACCAAGCGGGCGGGGGCACTGCCGCGCACGGTCGCGGAGCCCCTGGTGCTGCTGGCCGCCCCGCTGGCCCCGCACGTCGCCGAGGAGCTGTGGCGCAAGCTGGGGCACACGGACTCGGTGGTCCACCGGGACTTCCCCGTGGCCGACCCGGCGTACGTGGTCGACGAGACCGTGACCTGCGTCGTGCAGATCAAGGGCAAGGTCAAGGCGCGGCTGGAGGTGTCCCCGGGCATCTCCGAGGACGAGCTGGAGAAGACCGCGCTGGCCGACGAGCGCGTGGTCGCGGCGCTGGACGGGGCGGGGATCCGCAAGGTGATCGTGCGGGCGCCCAAGCTGGTGAACATCGTTCCGGCGTGAGGTGAGCGTGCGGGGCGTTCCTGTGCGGTCCGGGCAGTCCGGGCAGTCCGGGTAGTCCCCTACGGGCAGGTTCGGGGTCCTGGTGGAACTCCGGGCCTGCCCGTTGCGTTTACCGTTGAAGAGCGGCGCGGAGTGTGCCGGTACAGGCCCAAGGGCCCGGAGGAGGAGCCTCGTGGAAGCGGTGTTCGCAGTCGTCGCCCTGCTCTTCGTGCTCTTGGTGGTGTTCGGCGTCTATGCCACGGTGAAGGTCGTCGGCGCCGCCAAGCGCAGCGCCGACCGGCACATCACCCAGGCCCGCCGCACCGTCGAGGACCACACCCTGAGGGCCAAGGCCTTCGCCCAGACCGGCCCGGCCGGCGAGATCGCCCAGCTCCGCCTCACACTGCGCACCTCCATGCGCGCCACCCAGGACGCGCTGGAGGCCGCGGCCGCCGAGGACGAGTCGGTCAAGGAGTCCCTCGGCCTCTTCCAGCGACTGAGCGCACACGGCCACGAGCTGGATGGCGAACTCAGGCGCCTGGAGTCCGAGCCGGACCGCACCACCCTCTCCGCGCGGCTGCCCGAGCTGCGCGAGCGCACCGAGCGCATCACCGGCTCCGCGGACTCCCTGCGCTGGGCGGTCCGCGACCGCGCCCACCGCTTCTCCGGCGACGACCTCGACTCCCTGAGCCAACAGATCGACATGGAGACCGGGGCCCTGCGCCACTGGACCACCACCGATCAGCAGCCCACCGCGCCGCGCTGGCCCGAGGCCCCCACCGCCGGCGCCCCGGCGGCCGGCCAGACCTGGCCGGAATCCCCGGAGTCCGCCCCCGAGCGGCAGCCCGGCCAGGACTCCGCGCGGCCGGCCCTCGACCCGCCGGCCGCGCGTCCCACCTACCCCTGGCAGAAGAAGCCGCGCCCCGAGAGCACCACGTGAGCACCGGCTGACCACTGCCTGAGCGCCACCCGCGCCGGCGCGTGATCCGGCCACGGCCGGACGCGGCCCGCGGGCCCGGGCTGCCGCACGGGCACTACGCCAGGTAACCTCCAGCTCATGTCCCGCCATGTCGCGATCGTCACCGATTCAACGGCCTACCTTCCGGCCCGGACGATGGAGCGGCACCGCATCACGGCGGTACCCCTGACCGTGGTCCTCGGCGACCGCGCCCTCGAAGAGGGCACCGAGATCTCCACCCGCTCCCTCGCCCAGGCTTTGCAGAAGCGGCGCCCGGTGACGACGTCCCGGCCCGGCCCCGAGGTCTTCGCCGAGACCTACCGCAGGGCCGCCGAGTCCGGCGCGACCGGCATCGTCTCCCTGCACCTGTCCGCCGAACTCTCCGGTACGTACGACGCGGCGGTCGTCGCCGCCCGGCAGGCGCCGGTGCCCGTACGGGTGGTGGACACCGGCATGATCGCGATGGCGCTCGGGTTCTGCGCGCTGGCGGCGGCCCGGACCGCGGAATCGGGCGGCACGGTCGACGAGGCGGTCACCGCCGCCGAGAAACGGGCGGCGGGCACCTCGGCCTACTTCTACGTCGACACCCTCGACTACCTGCGCCGGGGCGGCCGGATCGGCGCCGCCCAGGCCCTGCTGGGCTCGGCCCTCGCGGTCAAGCCGCTGCTGGAGCTGGCGGGCGGCCGCATCGAACCGTTGGAGAAGGTGCGTACGGCGTCCAAGGCGATCGCCCGCCTGGAGGAGATCGCGGCCGAGCGGGCGGGCGGCGCGGAGGTCGACGTCGCCGTTCACCACCTCGCCGCCCCCGACCGTGCGTCGGCCCTCGCGGAGCGCCTGCGGACCCGGCTGCCGGCACTGGCGGACCTGCATGTCAGCGAGGTCGGCGCGGTGATCGGGGCGCACACGGGACCCGGACTGCTGGGGGTCGTGGTCTCGGCCCGGTGAGGGCGGCACGCTCGTACGGGTGACGGAGTTGTCCACAATCGTTCGGTGATCCACGGAAACCCACCAAGATCACCGCGGGTGGCCGGTTGTGTCCGATCCTCCTGGCATGGCACTTCGATCACGCCCCCACTCACGCACAGCGACCCCGACCAGCGGACCGGGCCGCGCCCCGGGATCCGACAGCCGCGCCCGCCACCGCCGCCCCGGCAGGCACCGCTCCCGACACCACGCCTCGGCCGAGGAACTCCGGCGACGGGCCGGGGCACTGTTCGCCGAGAGCGGTGACGCGGTGGCCGCTTGCGGAGACACCGGGAGGGCGCCGAGGGTGCCGGCCTGGGCGGCAAGCGGCCCGCACCGCACCGGAGAGGCCGACGCGTCAGCGGCGGTGAACGGTCCGGTACCGGTGAGCCGGGCGGCCGGTGCGGACCGGGCTGCGGCGATCGGCCGTGTGGCGTCCGTGGTGGCTCCCGCCGAGGGCGGGGAAGCGGCGGAACGCCGGGCGGCGGTGGCACGCTCGTTCGCGCAGGGGCGTTCGCGCGCTCTGCCGCGTCCGGAGGAGCCGGCGGGTCGTGGCGTGCGCGTGCGCGGGGCTTCCGCCGGCGGTGCGGACGTGGCGGGCCGTCAGGTCGTGGTGGCACGCTCGTTCGCGCTGGGGCGCCCAGGTGCTCCCCTGCGCGGGGGTGCCGTGGACCGGGCGGCCGGGCCGGACCGCCGGCCGTCGCTGCGGTCCGGTGCGGAACGTGGCGCCCCTGCCGCCGACCGGGAGACGCCCGAGGGGGTGCCCGAGCCGGGACCTCCCCCGGGCAGGGGGCCGGAGCATCCCGCCGACCGGCGACGGGAACGGGAACGGGTGGGGCTCGCGCTGCGGGAGCGGCTGCCGCTGTGGGTGCAGACCCGGTGCGGCCTGGAACGGCGCAGCGTGATCGCGCTGTCGGCGCTGCTCGTGCTCGTCCTCGGCTTCGCCGTCCAGCACTTCTGGGCGGGCCGCACCCAGCCGGTACGGGCCCCGGAGGTGGTACGGGCGGCCGTGCCGCACGGGGAGCCGGCGGAAGCGGCGGACGGCCCGCCGGCGGCACCGGCCACCGGCGCGGCACGGGCCGGCGGTACGGCGGCATCCGAGATCGTGGTCGACGTCAGCGGCAAGGTGCGGGATCCGGGCATCCACCGCCTGCCGGCCGGTTCCCGGGTCGAGGACGCGCTGCGGGCGGCCGGTGGAGTCCGGCCAGGTACCAGGACCGACGCCCTCAACCGTGCCCGCTTCCTCGTCGACGGCGAGCAGGTGGTCGTAGGAGCCCCCGCCCCCGCGGGAGCGACCACGTCCGACACCGCCCCCGGTACGGCGGCGGCAGCCGGCCCCACCGCTCCGGTGTCCCTCAGCACCGCCACCCTCGACCAGCTCGACGGCCTCCCCGGAGTCGGCCCGGTGCTGGCCCATCACATCGTCGACTACCGCACCCGCAACGGCGGGTTCCGCTCGGTGGACGAACTGCGCGAGGTCAACGGCATCGGCGACCGCCGCTTCGCGGATCTGCGGAACCTCGTACGGCCATGACCACCGGGCCGACGGACACGACACCGCTCCCCGCCAGCACCACCCGCCGGCCCGTCCACGCCGCGTCCGGGAACCGGCTGGGGGCCGCGCATCCGCGGCAGGAGGGGCCGCCGGACCTCCGGCTGGTCCCGCCCGCCCTGGCCGCCTGGGCCACGGCCGCCGTGACGCTGCACGCCCCACCCGCCCTGGCCGCGGGCGCGGTGATCGCCTCCCTCCTGGCAGCCGCCGCTCTCCTCCTGACCCGCAGCCGTCCGCCCGGACGGAGCCGTGCCACCGCCCACGCCACCACGGCCGTGCTGCTCTGCGTCGCCGCCGCCGCCGGATCGGCGGGCCTGCACGGTGCGGACCTGCGGCGCGGCCCCGTACCCGCGCTGGCACGGGAGTACGCCCGGGTCACGGCCGTGGTCGAGATCACCGCCGACCCCCGGCTCACCCGGCCCAGGGTCAGCGGGAACCGCCTGGCCCCGGCGTCCGTGCTGATCGAGGCCGACGTACGGCGCGTGGAGCGGGCCGGGGGAGCGGCGCGGGAGACCAGGGCACCCGTGCTGCTGATCGTCGACCCGGGCCCGGCCGCGCGCACCGCGTCCCACGGCGAGCGGGGCTCCCCCTGGCTCGGTCTGCTCCCCTCCACCCGGCTGCGGGTCGAGGCGCGGCTCGCTCCGGCGACGGCGGGCGGCGACCGGTTCGCGGCGGTCCTGCGGGTGAAGGGCCGGGACGGGCCGGAGACCGCGGGCGGGCCCTCCGGTCCGCAGCGGCTGGCGGGCCGGCTGCGGGCCGGACTGCGGGAGGCCACCGACGGACTGACGGCGGACGCGCGGGCCCTGCTGCCCGGGCTGGTCGTGGGCGACACCGCGAGGATCACCCCGGAACTGGACGAGGCGTTCCGGGAGACCGACCTCACGCACACGCTCGCCGTCTCCGGTGCCAACTTCACCATCCTCCTCGCCCTGCTCCTCGGCCCGCCCGGCCTGGCGCAGAACGCGGAGCGCCGCGGACTCGCGCCCCGCCTCGGCATCCCCCTGCGGACCACGGCACTGCTGGGAGCGGCGCTCTCCCTCGCGTTCGTCGTCGTGTGCCGGCCCGACCCCAGCGTGCTGCGGGCCGCCGCCTGCGGCTCCGTCGCCCTGCTCGCCCTCGCCACCGGCCGCCGCAGATCGCTCATCCCCGCTCTGGCGACGGCCGTGCTGCTCCTGGTGCTCTACGACCCCTGGCTCGCCCGCAGTTACGGCTTCCTCCTCTCCGTGCTGGCCACCGGCGCGCTGCTCACCCTCGCTCCGCGCTGGAGCAAGGGACTCCGCGGGCGCGGGGTGCCGCCCCGCCTCGCGGAGGCACTGGCCGCCGCGGGGGCCGCCCAGGCACTGTGCGCACCGGTGGTCGCCGTGCTCGCGGCACGGGTGAGCCTGGTGGCGATCCCGTGCAACCTGCTGGCGGAGTTCGCGCTCGCTCCGGCCACGGTGCTGGGCTTCCTCGCCCTGGCCACCGCGCCGGCCGCGATACCGGCGGCGAAGGCACTGGCCTGGTGCGCGAGCTGGCCCGCGGAGTGGATCGCCGAGGTCGCCAGAACCGGTGCGGCGCTGCCCGGCGCGGGCGTGGACTGGCCCGGCGGCTGGACCGGAGCGGCGGCGCTCGGTGCCGTCACCCTGGTGGCGCTGCCCGTGGGCCGCCGACTCCTGGCCCACCCCTGGTGGTGCGCCGCCTGCGCACTCCTGCTGGTGCTGGCGCTGCTGCAGCCACGGCCACTGACCCGCGTGATCACGGGCTGGCCGCCGCCGGACTGGCGGATGGTGATGTGCGACGTGGGCCAGGGCGACGCGCTGGTACTGGCGGCGGGCGAGGGCTCCGCCGTGGTCGTCGACGCCGGCCCCGACCCCACCCTCGTGGACCGCTGCCTGCGCTCCCTGGACATCACCCGCGTCCCGCTCGTCGTCCTCACCCACTTCCACGCCGACCACGTGGCGGGCCTGCCCGGCGTACTGCGCGGACGCGAGGTCGGCGCCATCGGGACGACGGACCTCGAAGAGCCCGCCGACCAGGCCGCGTTCGTACGCGGACTCGCCGCCGCCCGGCACATCCCGGTCACGCACGCCGCCGCCGGTGAGGTCCGGCGCACCGGCGGCCTGTCCTGGGAGGTGGTGTGGCCGCCACCCGGCACCCACCCGGCGACGGACGGACCGAACGACGCCAGCGTGGCCATACTGGTCCGCACCGAGGGCCTGCGGCTGCTGCTCCTCGGAGACCTGGAGCCTCCGGCCCAGCGGGCCCTGGCGAGATCACCGGCGGCCCCGCGGCTGGCCGGCGTGGACGTCCTGAAGGTCGCCCACCACGGCTCCGCCCACCAGGACCCCGGCCTCCTGCGGCAGGCGGACCCGAGGCTGGCGTTGATCAGCACGGGGCAGGACAACACGTACGGGCACCCGGCCCCGGCCACGCTCGTCGCCCTGCGCGCAGGGGGCGCGAAGGTGCTGCGCACCGACCGGGACGGGGCGCTGGCCGTGACCGGCGGGGAAGGCGGGAGCGGAGGACTGGGCGTGGCGCGACACTGAGGGCATGACTGACGGCATGAACACCGCGGCGATCGACGCCTACCTGCGGCGCCTGGGCGTCGAGCAGCCGGCCTGGCCCACCGTGGACGCCCTGCGCGAGCTGCACCTGCGGCACCTGAGGACCGTGCCGTTCGAGAATCTCTCCGTCCACCTCGGCGAGGAGATCGTGCTCGAGGAGAAGCGGCTGCTGGACAAGGTCGTGGAGGCGCGGCGGGGCGGGTTCTGCTACGAACTCAACGGCGCTTTCGGGGCCTTGCTCTCCGCGCTCGGTTACGACGTCACCCTGCTCGCCGCGCGGGTGTACGGGGAGGAGGGCCGGCTCGGCATCCCGTACGACCATCTCGCGCTGCGGGTGCGGACGGTGGACGGCGGCGACTGGCTGGCCGACGTCGGCTTCGGGGCGCACTGCCATCTGCCGCTCGCCTTCGGGGAGCGGGGCGAGCAGGAGGACCCCGGCGGCACCTTCCGGATCGTCGAGGCGGGTGCCGACGCGGCCGGGGCGCGCGGCGGGCAGGGCACGGTGGCGGCGGCGGACCTGGACGTCACCCGCGACGGCCGGCCGGTGTACCGGCTGGAGGTGCGGCCGAGGGTGCTCGCCGACTTCACGGCCGGGGCCTGGTGGCACAGCACCTCGCCGGCGTCCCACTTCACGCGCTCGCTCGTCTGCTCGCGGATCACCGAGGACGGCGGAAGGATCACGCTCAGCGGCCGGCGGTTCACGGTCACCGCGCCGGACGGGACCCGGCAGGAGCGGGAGGCGGGCTCGGACGACGAGGTGCTCGCGCTCTACCGGGACCGGTTCGGGATCGCACTGGACGCGGTGCCGGCGATCCGCGCGTCCGTC
This sequence comes from Streptomyces sp. NPDC030893, assembly GCF_055571535.1. Lineage (NCBI taxonomy): Bacteria > Bacillati > Actinomycetota > Actinomycetes > Kitasatosporales > Streptomycetaceae > Streptomyces > Streptomyces sp. NPDC030893. The sequence goes on from NZ_JBVIFC010000001.1 coordinate 536,662, forward strand.
CGGCACGGGTGATTCCGCTCACCTTGCTGCCACGAGTTCCCGCCCGTGTCAAGAGGTGTGCGGCCTCGTGTTTGCCAGGAAAACCCCTTTGGTGTTCGAATGTTTCCTTGGTAGTTGGTGCATGCACATATCGGTGCGTGCGGGGACGTCGAACAGAGGGTGTCGCAGATGATCGGCCGCTGGCTGGAGAGCCGGATGCAGCGTGGGCAACGGACCAGTCCGCTGGCGGCGGTTCGGACGCCACCGCACGCCGGGGTGCTGAGCTGCCGGGTGCTCGACCCGGTGCACGAGCCCGTCCCGCAGGCCGAGTTCGCGGTCAGCGACACCATGGGGCGCACGGTGGTCAGCGGCGGCACGGACCCCTTCGGCTCCTTCGTGGCAGCCGTGCCGGCGGGGGAGTACCGGCTCGCGGTGTCCGCCGAGGGCTACGCGCCCTACCGGGCGTCCGTGGCCGTCGCCGAGGGGTCCCTGGCCACGCTGGGCGACGTGGCGCTCCAGGTGGCCGCGCCGCCCGAGCCGCCCGTGCCGGGTGACTGGGAGATCGACCCGACGCACTCCTCGATCGCGTTCACCGCGCGCCACATCGGGCTGGCCCGCGTCCACGGACGGTTCAACTCCTTCGCCGGGGCGATCCGGATCGGCGAGTACGTGGAACAGTCGGCGATGCACGTCGTGATCGACGCGGCGTCCATCGACACCAACGTGAAGATGCGCGACGACCACCTGAGGTCGGCGGACTTCCTGGACGTGGAGCGGTACCCCGCACTCGAGTTCTACAGCGAGCGCTTCACCCACCGCGGCGGCAGCCGGTGGGCGGTCACCGGGGCGCTGTCCCTGCACGGTGTGACCCGGACGGTGACGCTGGACACGGAGTACCTCGGCCTCGGCAACGGCGTGGAAGGCGAGCGACGGGCGGCCTGCCGGGCCACCACCGAACTGCACCGCGACGACTTCACGGTGAGCTGGCAGAAGATGCTGGCCCGCGGCATCGCGGTGGTCGGCCCCAGCATCCGCGTCGATCTCGACGTGCAGATCGTGCCGAAGGCCTGAGGCCGGGTGTCCGACAATGGCTGACGTGAGTGACGTCAGACATCTGCTCGTACTGCCCGACCGCGATGCCGCGGAGGAGGCCGTGGAGGCGCTCGGGGAGCGGTTCGCCCTCGCGGAGGAACCACGCGTGGTCCGGGACGCCCTGGCCGGCGAGGACGACGCGGAGGACGCCCAGTGGCTCGTCGTCCTGCGCGACGCGGAGCAACGGCTGGACCCGGCCCAGCTGGACGAGTTCGCGGCCCGCTGGGACGGCTGGCGCGAGGATCCCTAGCCGTTCCCTTCCCGCCGCCCCGCGAGGCGCCCGGCGCCGTGGACGTACGGCGGCGCGCGTACCCCGGTGTCAGTGGTGCGTGGGATGCTTGTCGCGATGGCCAGGAAGACCGCATCCGACGACCCCCTCGCCCCGGTGACGCTCGCCGTGGGCCAGGAGGACCTGCTGCTCGACCGTGCCGTGCGGGAGGTGGTGGCCGCCGCGAGGGCCGCCGACGCCGACACGGACGTCCGCGACCTGACGCCCGACCAGCTCCAGCCCGGCACCCTCGACGAACTGACCAGCCCGTCGCTCTTCGCGGAGCGCAAGGTCGTGGTCGTACGCAACGCGCAGGATCTGTCGGCGGACACCGTCAAGGACGTGAAGGCGTACCTCGGCTCGCCCGCCGAGGAGATCACCCTCGTGCTGCTGCACGCGGGCGGCGCCAAGGGCAAGGGCCTGCTCGACGCGGCGCGCAAGGCGGGGGCGCGCGAGGTGGCGTGCCCGAAGATGACCAAGCCGGCGGACCGGCTGGCGTTCGTGCGGGGCGAGTTCCGCACGGCCGGACGGTCGGCCACGCCCGAGGCGTGCCAGGCACTGGTCGACGCCATCGGCAGCGATCTGCGCGAGCTGGCCTCCGCGGTGTCCCAGCTGGTCGCCGATGTCGAGGGCACGATCGACGAGGCGGTCGTCGGCCGGTACTACACGGGGCGGGCCGAGGCGTCGAGCTTCACGGTCGCCGACCGGGCGGTCGAGGGACGCGCGGCGGAGGCCCTGGAGGCGCTGCGCTGGTCGCTGTCCACGGGAGTGGCCCCGGTGCTGATCACCAGCGCTCTGGCCCAGGGCGTACGGGCGATCGGCAAGCTGTCCTCGGCGCGCGGCGGCAGGCCCGCCGACCTCGCCCGGGAGCTGGGCATGCCGCCCTGGAAGATCGACCGGGTGCGGCAGCAGATGCGCGGCTGGACCCCCGACGGTGTGGCCGTGGCCCTGCGCGCGGTCGCCGAGGCGGACGCGGGAGTGAAGGGCGGCGGGGACGACCCGGAGTACGCCCTGGAGAAGGCGGTCGTCACCATCGCCCGCGCGGCCCGCTCCCGAGGCAGCCGCAACTGACGCCCCACGCCCGGCCCCACCCGGAGCCCAGCGGCACGGAACGCCGGAACCTCCCGGCCGGACCTGCCCGGAGCCCCCGGCGGGACCGGTCCTAAGGCCCGCGGCCGACCCCTGGAACCCGGCGGCAGGGAACGCCCGAAGCCTCCAGCCTCCCAGCTGGACCCGCCCAACGCCCCGCGGCCTGCCCCGCCTGGAAGCCGGTGGCGGGGAGCCCGGGGCCTCCCGGCTGGATCCGTCCGGAACTTCGCGCGGCCGGACCCGTCCGCAGCCTCCTGGCCGGACCCGCCGAACACCCTGCGGCTGGACCCTCTTGGAAGCCGGTGGCGCGGAGCCCCGAGCCTCCCGGCTGGGCCCGCCCGGAACTTCGCGCGGCCGGACCCGTCCGGAGCCCCCGGCCGGACCCGCTCACCCCCCTCGCGGCGAGGAACCCCCGAAGCCCTCGCCCGGCGACGCCCGCCCCCCGCCCCGGAACGCCCGACCCCCGCCCCGGAACACCCGAAGGCCCCGCCCCCCACCCCGGGGAAGGGTGAGGGCGGGGCCTTCGGGTGAAGCGGGTGAGCTCGTACCCGCGTGGCGAACGCAGGCCGCGTACGAGCTCGGGGTGCCGGCCGGGGGCGGATGAGAGAGGGCCCGCCCGGGGTCCCGCCGGCGGTCAGATCACAGAGCTGCTGTTCAGCCCTTGACGGCCGCGACCTTCGTAGCCAGCGCCGACTTCTTGTTGGCGGCCTGGTTCTTGTGGATGACGCCCTTGGAGACGGCCTTGTCGAGCTGACGCGCGGCGACGCGCTGGTACTCGGTGGCCTTCTCGACGTCACCCGCGGCGGCGGCCTCGCGGGCCTTGCGGATCGCGGTCTTCAGAGAGGACTTGACGGCCTTGTTGCGCAGCCGCGCCTTCTCGTTGGTCTTGTTCCGCTTGATCTGGGACTTGATGTTCGCCACGAATGAGCCTCTACAGGTTCTGGCACGGGGCCGCACGGGAGCCGCACGGATCCGGTACCGGGTGATTTCCAGAAGACGTGCCTCGCACCGAGAGGGCATGAGACACAGCCCCCCACGTTACCAGCGGCCCATTCGGTGGCCCAAACCCGTACCCGGTCGCCACCCGTGGGACCATGGAAGCTACGTATCGATCCGACCCGAGACCGCAGACGGACAAGCACACGTATGCGGACGCCTCAAGAATCAGGACCCTGCGTGCCCGCGATCCCCAGCCATGTGCCCGAGCCGAGCCGTACCGACCCGGCGCTGATCCGCAATTTCTGCATCATCGCCCATATCGACCACGGCAAGTCCACGCTCGCCGACCGGATGCTCCAGCTGACCGGAGTGGTCGAGCAGCGGCAGATGCGTGCTCAGTACCTCGACCGCATGGACATCGAGCGTGAGCGCGGCATCACGATCAAGTCCCAGGCCGTGCGCCTGCCGTGGGCCCCGACCCACGACAAGGGCAGCACGCACATCCTCAACATGATCGACACCCCCGGGCACGTCGACTTCACCTACGAGGTCTCCCGGTCCCTCGCCGCCTGCGAGGGCACGATCCTCCTCGTGGACGCCGCCCAGGGCATCGAGGCGCAGACCCTCGCCAACCTCTACCTGGCGATGGAGAACGACCTCACGATCATCCCGGTGCTCAACAAGATCGACCTGCCGGCCGCGCAGCCGGAGAAGTTCGCCGAGGAGCTGGCGAACCTGGTCGGCTGCGACCCGGACGACGTGCTCAAGGTGTCCGCGAAGACCGGTCTCGGCGTCGAGGCGCTGCTGGACCGGGTGGTCGCCGAGGTCCCCGCCCCGGTCGGCGTCAAGGACGCCCCCGCCCGCGCGATGATCTTCGACTCGGTCTACGACTCCTACCGAGGCGTCGTGACGTACGTCCGTGTCATCGACGGCCAGCTCAACAAGCGCGAGCGCATCCGGATGATGTCCACCGGCGCCACCCACGAGCTGCTGGAGATCGGCACCAACTCGCCGGAGATGCTGCCCGCCGACGGGCTCGGCGTCGGCGAGGTGGGCTATCTGATCACCGGTGTGAAGGACGTCCGCCAGTCCAAGGTCGGCGACACCGTCACCAGCCAGCACAAGGGCGCCGAGGAGCCGCTGGGCGGCTACAAGGACCCCAAGCCGATGGTGTTCTCCGGCCTCTACCCCCTCGACGGCTCCGACTACCCGGAGCTGCGCGAGGCCCTCGACAAGCTCCAGCTCAACGACGCCGCCCTGGTGTACGAGCCGGAGACCTCCGCCGCGCTCGGCTTCGGTTTCCGCGTCGGCTTCCTCGGCCTGCTGCACCTCGACGTGATCCGCGAGCGCCTGGAGCGCGAGTTCGGCCTGGACCTGATCGCCACCGCGCCGAACGTGGTCTACCGCGTGATCATGGAGGACGGCACCGAGCACACCGTCACCAACCCGAGCGAGTTCCCCGAGGGGAAGATCGGCGAGGTGTACGAACCGGTCGTGCGGGCCACCATCCTGGCGCCCAGCGAGTTCATCGGCTCGATCATGGAGCTGTGCCAGACCCGGCGCGGTGTCCTGCTCGGCATGGACTACCTCTCCGAGGACCGGGTGGAGATCCGCTACACGCTCCCCCTCGCGGAGATCGTCTTCGACTTCTTCGACCAGCTGAAGTCCAAGACCCGCGGCTACGCCTCCCTGGACTACGAGCCCACCGGCGAGCAGACCAGCTCGCTGGTGAAGGTCGACATCCTGCTGCACGGCGACAAGGTGGACGCCTTCTCCGCGATCACCCACAAGGACCAGGCGTACGCGTACGGCGTACGGCTCGTCGCCAAGCTGAAGGAGCTGATCCCGCGGCAGGCCTTCGAGGTGCCCGTGCAGGCGGCCATCGGCTCCCGTGTCATCGCCCGCGAGACCATCCGCGCCATCCGCAAGGACGTCCTCGCCAAGTGCTACGGCGGTGACATCTCCCGTAAGCGGAAGCTGCTGGAGAAGCAGAAGGAAGGCAAGAAGCGGATGAAGATGGTGGGCTCGGTGGAGGTCCCGCAGGAGGCCTTCATCGCCGTGCTCTCCAGCGACGAGAGCGCGGGATCGGGCAAGGCCAAGAAGTAACCGGGGGTTACCGCGGGTCACTCCGCGAACCGGGCGGAACGGGGGCCCGTCGCACGTCGGTGCGGCGGGCCCCCGCGGGCAATTCGGGTAGCCCTCTGTATGAAGTAACAGGCCGTGGCCCCTTACGCCGAGGCCGGTCGGCCTTTACTCTGTCCGTGCTCGATAGTTACTCGCGAGTTAAACAACGACGCGAGGAAACCCCAGCCGCACTGAGCCAGCCGCCGCACCGTCGCGGGCCCCGGAGGATGTCGTGAGCAACACACAGGCACTGATCGAGAACCGACCGCCGACCCTGGCGGCCCTCTTCCTGGAGCGTGTGGCGGCCACACCGGACGCCGAGGCCTACCGCTACCCCGTCCCGCCGGCCTCCGGCCAGGGCCCGGACGACTGGAAGTCCCTCACCTGGGCGGGCACCGCCGAGCGGGTCCACGCCATCGCGGCCGGCCTGATCGAGCTGGGCGTCGAGCCCGAGCAGCGGGTCGCGCTCGCCTCCTCCACCCGCGTCGAGTGGATCCTCGCCGACCTCGGCATCCTCTGCGCGGGCGCCGCCACCACCACGATCTACCCGCAGACCAACGCCGACGAGTCCGCCTACATCCTGTCCGACTCGCAGAGCCGGGTGCTCATCGCCGAGAACGCCGAGCAGGCCGCCAAGGCGGTGGCCAAGCGCGCCGAGCTGCCCGAGCTCATCCGCGTCGTGGTCGTCGACCCGGCCGGCGCCGACACGGACGACTTCGTGATCACCCTCGCCGACCTGGAGAAGCTCGGTGCCGCCCGGCTGCAGAAGGAGCCGGAGGTGATCAAGGAGCGGGTCGCGGCGATCACCAAGGACCAGCTCGCCACCCTCATCTACACCTCCGGCACCACCGGCCGCCCCAAGGGCGTACGCCTGCCGCACGACGCCTGGGCCTACATGGCCAAGGCGATCCCGGCGACCGGCATGGTCCACGCCGACGACGTGCAGTACCTGTGGCTGCCGCTCGCCCACGTCTTCGGCAAGGTGCTCATCTCCGGCCAGGTCGAGGCCGGCCACGTCACCGCCGTCGACGGCCGCGTCGACAAGATCATCGAGAACCTGCCGGTGGTCCAGCCGACCTACATGGCGGCCGTGCCCCGCATCTTCGAGAAGGTCTACAACGGCGTCGCCGCCAAGGCGAAGGCCGGCGGGGGCGCCAAGTACAAGATCTTCCAGTGGGCCGCCGGGGTCGCCCGCGAGTACGCCAAGGTCACCCAGGACAACTTCCGCCGCACCGGCACCGCGAGCGCGCCCTTCGGGCTGAAGACGAAGCACGGCATCGCCGACAAGCTCGTCTACGCCAAGATCCGCGAGGCCTTCGGCGGCAACCTGCGCGCCTGCATCTCCGGCTCCGCCGCCCTCGCCCCCGACATCGGCTACTTCTTCTCCGGCGCCGGCGTCCACATCCTCGAGGGCTACGGCCTCACCGAGTCCTCCGCCGCCTCCTTCGTCAACCCCGGCGAGGCCTACCGCACCGGCACCGTCGGCAAGCCGCTGCCCGGCACCGAGGTCCGTATCGCCGACGACGGAGAGATCCTGCTGCGCGGCCCCGGCATCATGCAGGGCTACCACAACCTGCCCGACAAGACCGCCGAGGTCCTGGAGGAGGACGGCTGGTTCCACACCGGCGACATCGGCGAACTCTCGGCCGACGGCTACCTCCGCATCACCGACCGCAAGAAGGACCTCATCAAGACCTCCGGCGGCAAGTACATCGCCCCCGCCGAGGTCGAGGGCCAGTTCAAGGCCGTCTGCCCCTACGTCTCCAACATCCTGGTCCACGGCGCCGACCGGAACTACTGCACCGCCCTCATCGCCCTCGACGAGGCCGCCCTCACCGCCTGGGCCGCCGAGAACGGCCTGGCGGGCAAGCCGTACGCGGAGATCGTCGCCGCCCCGGCCACGGTCGAGATGGTCGACGGCTACGTCAAGCAGCTCAACGAGGGCCTGCAGCGCTGGCAGACCATCAAGAAGTTCCGCCTCCTGCCCCGCGACCTCGACGTCGAGCACGGCGAGATCACCCCGAGCCTGAAGCTGAAGCGCCCGGTGGTGGAGCGCGAGTACAAGCACCTCATCGAGGAAATGTACGAGGGCGCGCGCGAGGCGTGAGCGTCACGGTGTGACTGTGCGGGGCGGGGGCCCGGGCCGGCATGGACCCGGGCCCCCGCCCCGAGTCGTCTCCGGTGCCGGACCCGGAGCCGTCCGGGGCCGGCGGAGTTGCCTGCTCGCTCACTCCACCGCGGCGAAGGCCATGAATACGGTCCAACTGTCCCCCTGCACCGAGAGGTGCGGCCGGTGCACGTCCTTGGAGTCACGGACATGGACCACAGTGGTGTCGACTGCGACCTCCACGCACTCGCCCCCCTCGTTGCCGCTGTAGCTGCTCTTGCGCCAGACGAGTTGTCGAAAGCTCTCAGCACTCATCGTCGGTCTGCATCCTCTCGATCAAGGCAGAGACTCTCGCGGAGTGAGTGCCTGGGCCCTGATGCTGCCGTAGCGTGCGGCCAGAATACGGACCTCGTCCGTGTCCGTAGCCAGACGTGCGACGGCCTGTACTTCCGTGTACCCCACCTGAGGCCTTCCTCTTGGCGTCAGCAAGGTGAAAGAACCGCCCATGCAGGCGTGCTCGGACCGGTCCGTGGGCATTACCTGCAACTCAACTGCGCGGAGCCGCCCGAGTTCGAGCAGCCGGGTCAGCTGCTCTTTGTGGACCTCTGGGCCGCCGATCGGCCGACGGAGCACTACCTCTTCGATCACGGCGGTCACCATGGGCGGGGGCCATTCGGTCAGGATGTGTTGGCGGTCCATCCTTGAGGCCACTCGCTGTTCGATGGTCTCCTCATCCAGAAGAGGCTTGCGCATTTCGTACAGCGCGCGGGTTCGCCGCTCGGTCTGGAGCAGCCCGGGAACGTCATGGTTGTTGTAGAAGTTGACCTCAACCGCTTCCGCTTCCAACCGTGCATAGTCCCGGAACCAAGCCGGGTGCCGGACCCGCGCACGCGCCTTGGCCCGTGCCACGTCCTCCTTCGTCGCCTTCAGCAGCCCACCCGCGTCGAGCAGGTCGTCCGCCGCGTCGAGGAACTCGGGCTGGGGCGTTCTGCGGCCACGTTCCAGGGACGAGACCTGGTCCTCGCCGTAGCCCAGCCGGTCGCCCAACTCCTTCTGGGTCAGGCCGGCGCGTTCCCGCAGGAGTTTGACCTGTCTGCCCACGGCCCGGTTCAAATCAATGAGACCGTCCGCGTCCTCCGGGGGCTCGGGGCGGCCTTCGGTTTCGTTCTGACGGGGCCCCGATGACATCACGCATCCCCCAACTCACCTGCCCACCGCCCGGTTACTCCCGTCAGCACGGACACGCAACCGTCAGCGGCGGTACAGGCAGGTGCCGTACCGATGGTTCCTCTGGTCAGCGTACGACCGCACGGACACGCTCTGTCACATGACGTACGAAATCCGTGACAGTCCCTGTCTGCCCCGCCGGCTTCCCGCTCCCGCCCCGTTCCGTCAGCAGTTCAGCTCGACCGGACGCGGCGCACGGCTTGCCCGCCTCCTCGCGGCACAGCAGTTGGCGGACTGGGGGTGGGCCAGGGGCGGCGAATCTCTGGAGGCGGCCGAACCGGTGGTAGGCGAACTTGCCGCGAACGCGGTCACTCACGGCCGTGTGCCCGGGAGGGACTTCCTTCTCACGATGACGCTTGTCAGGGCCGCGGAGGGAGGCTTCGGCACCCTCAGGATCGAGGTCGCGGACAGCAAGGGGGAAGGGCTGCCCGTCCCGACGCCGGAGCCCCGCCCGGACGGCGAGCACGGCCGTGGGCTGGTCCTTGTGAGCGCGCTCGCGGCCCGATGGGGCGTCGTGACCCGGTCGCCCTCGGGGAAGACCGTCTGGGCCGAGTTGCCGAGTCAGCCGGAATGAGGCGGCGCGCGTCTCCACCCTGATCTCACGTCTCACCAAGCTTGACCACCGGGCGACTGCATGGCACAGGGAAGCTCCCTCCAACCACTAGGGTGCTCGGCGTGAACACCGCTTCTCGACCTCCGGCTGCCTTCCGCCTGATCGTCACGGGAGGAGGCACCGGCGGTCACACCTATCCCGCTCTCACCGCGATCCGCGCCTTGCGGGCCCGCCTGGCTGCCGACGGCCGCACGCTCGACGTGCTGTGGATCGGTACCGCAGAGGGTCTGGAGGCGCGGGTCACCAGCGCGGAGGGCATCCCGTTCACGACGGTCGCCACAGGAAAGATCCGGCGATCCTCGAACCCGTTGAAGATGGTGTCGCCCGCCAACGTACGTGACATGGCGCGCGTTCCGCTCGGAGTCGCCCAGGCGCGCAAGGCGGTCGGCGCGTTCCGGCCGGACGTCGTGCTCGCAACGGGCGGATACGTAGCCGTGCCGACCGGGCTGGCCGCCCGTGTGTGCAGGGTCCCGCTGGTCCTGCATGAGCAGACGGTGAGGCTCGGCCTCGCCAACCGCAAGCTGGCGGGTTCTGCCACACGGATCGCGGTGTCCTCGGAGTCGAGCCTGCCGCTCCTTCCGGAGCGTGCGCGTTCCGTAGCGGTGGTCACCGGCAATCCGGTGCGGCCGGAGATCCTGGCCGGGCACCCGGACAAGGCCGTGACCGCGTTGGGCCTGCGGTTCGACCGCCGCCTGCCCACGGTGTACGTCACTGGCGGGGCCCAGGGCTCGCAGCAGATCAACGACGTGGTCGGCGGTGAACTGCCGTGGCTGCTGGAGCGCGCCAACGTGGTGCACCAGTGCGGCCCTGCTCACCGTGAGGCGCTGTCCGCCCGCGTGGGTGGGCTTCCGGCCGCTCTCGCTGCCCGGTACCACCTCACCCCGTTCGTCGGTCCGGAGCTGCCTGATGTGCTGGCACTGGCTGATCTGGTGATCTCGCGCAGCGGCGCGGGTACGCTCGCCGAGCTGACCGCCCTGGGCAAGCCCGCGGTGTTCATTCCACTCGCCTCCGCGGCCGGCGACGAGCAGGCGCACAATGCCCGGCACCTCGAGGAGTCCGCCGCGGCGGTCGCGCTCCTCGGCGAGGTCACCGGCGGCCACCTCCGCGAGGCAGTGGGCCCGCTCCTCGGTGACGCGGTGCGCCGGGAGGCGATGGCGGCCGCGGCAAGGGCGCATGGACGCCCGGATGCCGCGGACAGGCTCGTGGACGTGCTTCTGTCCGCCGCATCCGGGTGACCGGCCCTCCGGGGAGGGCGAGTCAGGTGATACGGCCGTCGACGTGCAGGGCGGTGCCCGCCTCGATCATCACGGCGCAGTCGTGGAACGCGGCGTCGTCCTGGCCCATCGGGTCCGGGAACGCTGGATCGCCGACGCCCGCCCGGAGCGGTCCATGAGGCAGTCCGCGGTGAACTCGACGCCCCGCAGCCGCTCCTGTACCAGCGCGTCCGGAACCAACTTCTCCAGCAACAGGGCGTGTGCTGTTTCGTCGCCTCCCCCTGTCGGCCGGGCTCCCGTATTGGCAGTCTGAGGGCGTCGCCCTGGTCATCGTGGTGCCCGCACGGGAGGAGAGGAGCGCGGGCAGGCCCGCGGCTGGAGGTGCCTTGGCAGCGTGCTTCATGGCCGGGACGTTTGCGTCACGTCGGCAGGACCATCGCTGTCCGCAACGAAGTGGCTTTCTGACCGTTCTCGATCGCGCGCGGCGCACTGTTCCCGTTCCGGCTGTCCACTTCCGTAACTCCTTGCTTATGGGTGGGGCCTGTCTGTCACCCTGTCGGCAGCGATCGTGGTCTCTATTCGTACGAGCTGCCCGGGGAGCCGCCCATGCGGGCCATTCCGACCCAGCGGGAGTCCGCCACGTGCGCCTCCGACGCGCGGGGGTGCGCGCGGGTGGAGGCGACCCTGTCCGGAAGCCCCCTCGCGCCCGGTTCCGCGCGGGCGCTGCTGCGCAAGGCGCTCGCCGAGTGGGCGGAGCTCGCGCTGCCCGGCGCCGCCCACCTCACCGGCCGGGTCGGCGACGACGCCACGCTCATCGCCAGCGAACTGGTCACCAACGCCGTCGTCCACGCCGGTACCGAGGTGCGCCTGGCCTGCGGGCTGGAGCAGGAGACCGGCGCGCTCGTCGTCGAGGTCTCCGATCAGCACCCCTCCCGGGCACCGCGCGGCGGCGAACCGGAGGCGGCGGCGCTGGAGGCCCCCGAGTACGGGCGCGGCCTGCGCCTGGTCGCCGCGCTCTCCGAGGCCTGGGGGATCACCTACCGCCCGGGCAGCAAGACCGTGTGGGCCCGGCTGCCCACCGGCGAGTACACGGCCGGCGAGCGGGGCGACACCTGTGCGCGGGACCACCCGCCGGCCCACGACCTCAGGGTCGCGGAGTTCCTCGCCCCGGACCCCCTGGACCCGCTCGCCGCCCGCGGTGTGCCCGGACACCGGGAGGGCCCCGTGGGCCGGGACACCTGGCTGGCCGGCTCGTACGGCGACGACTGGCTCGCCCGCCGCGACGGGCACGACGGCACCTGGCTGGGGCGTGGCGCCCTGTCCTTCCTCGCCGAGGCCTCCGACCTGCTCGCCGGGCAGCTCGACGAGGACCTGGTCGCCTCCCTCACCGGGCAGCTGATCGTGCCCCGGCTGGCGGACTGGTGCGCGGTGTGGCTGGAGGACGAGACCACCGGCCACGGCGGCCACGAGGACGGGCCCCGCCTCGCGCGGGTCTGGCACGCCAGTGAGAACCGCATCGAGGCCCTGAGCCGCGCCCTCCGGCACAACCCGCCCGCCCCCGGCGACCCGCTGCTCCCGGGTCCCGTCCCTTACTCCTGGCCGGGCGCGGCAATGGGCGGTCCCTACGACGGGGCGGACGGGGCGCCGGAGGGAACGGACCGGGTGCCTGACGGGCGGGACGGTGGGCTCGGGGGGTCCGGTGAGGCGTCCGACGGGCCGGGCGGGAGGGCCCGGAAGGCGGACGGTGTTCCCGCCGGCGGTGGGCCCCGTGTTCCCGCCGGTGAGGCGTCCGGCGCCGCCCTCGCCTACCGGCTCGTCGCCGGCGGGCGTCCCCTCGGCACGCTGGTGATCGGGCGGGGCGGGATCGAACGGTTCCCCGACGAGATCACCGGGCTCGTGGAGGACCTCGGACGGCGGGTCGCGCTCGCCATCGGGGCCGCCCGCCAGTACTCCCGCCAGGCCACCATCAGCGCCGTGCTCCAGCGCGGCCTGCTGCCCGGCGCCGTCGCCGAGATCCCCGGCGTGCGCAGCGCCCTCGTCTACGAACCCTGCGACAAGGGCGGCCCGAGCGGCGACTTCTACGACCTCTTCCCGGCCGGCCAGGGCCGCTGGTGCTTCGCCGTCGGCGACGTCCAGGGCAAGGGCCCCGAGGCCGCCGTCGTCATCGGGCTCGCCCGGCCCTGGCTGCGGCTGCTGGCCCGCGAGGGCTACCGCGTCGCCGACGTCCTCGACCGCCTCAACCAGCTCCTCCTCGACGACGCCACCGAGGCAGCCGACGCCGCCGCCCGCGCGCTGGTGGCGGCGGGAGCGCGGCCGACCGCCCCCGGCGACGGCCCCCAGACCCGCTTCCTCTCCCTCCTCTACGGCGAACTCGTCCCCTTCGCCGGCGGGGTCCGCTGCACCCTCGCCTCCGCCGGCCACCCCCTGCCGCTCCTCCTCGACCCGGACGGCTCCGTCCGTACCGTCGCCCAGCCGCAGACCCTGCTCGGGGTCGTCGAGGACGCCGCGTACACCAGCGAGACCTTCGAGCTGTACTCCGGCGACACCCTCCTCTGCGTCACCGACGGAGTCACCGAGCGGCGCTCCGGCACCCGCCAGTTCGACGACGGCGACGGGCTCGCCATGGCCCTGTCCGGGTGCGCCGGGATGGACGCCGAGCCGATAGCGGAACGGATCACGCAGCTCGTGCACGAGTTCGGGGCCCGGCCGCCCGCCGACGATCTCGCCCTGCTGGTGCTCCAGGCCGAGTGAGGCGGCGGGTGCGGGACAATGGAGCACATGCCTTCCGCACTCCCCGACGGCGAGCCCGTCCCCGCCGACGGCGCGCTGCCCGCCACCGCGCTCGCCGGGGCCGCCGACCGCCCCCTCGGCTTCTACCTGCACGTGCCGTACTGCGCGACCCGCTGCGGCTACTGCGACTTCAACACCTACACCGCGACCGAGCTGCGCGGCACCGGCGGCGTCCTGGCCTCCCGCGACAACTACGCCGGGACACTCGTCGACGAGGTCCGGCTGGCGCGGAAGGTGCTCGGCGACGACCCGCGCGAGGTCCGTACGGTGTTCGTCGGAGGCGGTACGCCCACCCTGCTCGCCGCCGACGACCTCGTACGGATGCTGGGCGCGATCCGGGAGGAGTTCGGCCTGGCGGCGGACGCCGAGGTGACGACGGAGGCGAACCCGGAGTCGGTCGGCCCGGCCTATCTGACGGCCCTCCGCGAGGGCGGCTTCAACCGGATCTCCTTCGGCATGCAGAGCGCCCGGCAGCATGTGCTGAGGATCCTCGACCGCACCCACACCCCCGGCCGCCCCGAGGCCTGCGTCGCCGAGGCACGCGCGGCCGGCTTCGACCACGTCAACCTCGACCTGATCTACGGCACACCGGGGGAGTCCGACGACGACTGGCGGGCGTCCCTGGACGCGGCGATCGGCGCGGGGCCGGACCACGTCTCGGCGTACGCGCTGATCGTCGAGGAGGGGACCCAGCTCGCCCGCCGCATCCGGCGCGGCGAGGTGCCCATGACCGACGACGACGTGCACGCCGACCGCTACCTGATCGCCGAGGAGATGCTGTCGGCGGCGGGCTTCGACTGGTACGAGGTGTCCAACTGGGCCACCTCCGACGCCGGGCGCTGCCTGCACAACGAGCTGTACTGGCGCGGCGCCGACTGGTGGGGCGCGGGCCCCGGCGCCCACTCCCACGTCGGCGGGGTGCGCTGGTGGAACGTCAAGCACCCGGGCGCGTACGCGGCGGCACTGGCGCAGGGGCGGTCGCCGGGGGCGGGCCGCGAGGTCCTGTCGGACGAGGACCGGAGGGTGGAGCGGATCCTGCTGGAGCTGCGGCTGCGGGAGGGCGTACCGCTGTCACTGCTGCGGGAGGACGGACTGGCGGCTTCGCGACGTGCACTCGCGGACGGGCTGTTGCAAGAGGGTCCGTACGGGGCGGGGCGGGCCGTGCTGACACTGCGCGGACGGCTGCTCGCGGACGCCGTGGTCAGGGACCTGGTGGACTGATCACTCGGCGGAGTGAATCACTGCGGAACGCGGATTCGGTCCCTAACCTGGTTCGTAGGCTGCCGCCGAAAGGACGCGGCGGATGTGGAGGGCCACGGAGATGACCGCTGTGGACGAGCGTGGGATGACCAGGTTCTTCGAGGAGTTCGAGCCTCCCGAGGGCGTCAGGGTCGAGCTCCTCCGGGGGGAAATCGTGATGATGGCCGGCCCCGATCTTGTGCACAACATGATCGTGGAAGACGTACTGGACCAGATCCCGCGCAAGCAGTGGGCCCGGCTTCAGACCCAGGACGTCGACATCATCGACGAGGCCAGCGAACCCGTGCCGGATCTGGTGGTTCTCCGTCGCGACGCGACACCCGAGTCCGGGCGCCTGCTGTCGTCCGAGGTG
Source organism: Streptomyces sp. NPDC030893 (assembly GCF_055571535.1). Taxonomy (NCBI): domain Bacteria; kingdom Bacillati; phylum Actinomycetota; class Actinomycetes; order Kitasatosporales; family Streptomycetaceae; genus Streptomyces; species Streptomyces sp. NPDC030893. The sequence goes on from NZ_JBVIFC010000001.1 coordinate 551,716, forward strand.
ATCGCGCTGGTGGTCGAGGTGGTGACCAGGACCAGCGTCGTGCGCGACTACATCGTCAAGCGGTCGATCTACGCCGCGGGCAGGATCCCCGCCTACCTCGTCATCGATCCGATCATGGCGCACTGTGTGCTGCTCACGCTGCCCGTCGGGGAGGGTGACGACGCCGACTACCAGGCGCAGCTGAAGCTCGACTTCGGGGATCGGCTGCCGCTCGACATGCTGGGCATCGGCCTGGACACGGCCGAGTTCGGCACCTTCCCGGGCGTCAAGCCCCACCGCTTTCCGTGACGAAGTCGATCAGCTCCTCGACGCGGCCCAGCAGCTGCGGCTCCAGGTCCTTGTACGAGCGGACCGAGCCGAGGATCCGCTGCCACGCCTCGCCCGTGTTCGCCACGCGCCAGCCCAGCGCCGCGCACACCCCCGTCTTCCAGTCCTGCCCCCGCGGCACCCGGGGCCAGGCCTCGATCCCCACCGACGCCGGCTTCACCGCCTCCCACACGTCGATGTACGGGTGGCCCACCACCAGCGCGTGCTCGCTCGTCACCGCCTCCGCGATGCGCCACTCCTTCGAGCCCGGGACCAAGTGGTCCACCAGGACACCGAGCCGCGCGTCCGAACCCGGCGCGAACTCCGCCACGATCGACGGCAGGTCGTCCACGCCCTCCAGGTACTCGACGACCACCCCCTCGATGCGCAGGTCGTCGCCCCACACCTTCTCGACCAGCTCCGCGTCGTGCCGCCCCTCGACGTAGATGCGTCCCGCGCGGGCCACCCGTGCCCGCGCGCCGGGGACGGCCACCGACCCCGATGCCGTACGGGCCGGCCTGCGGGGACCGGAAGCGGGCCGGACCAGCGTCACCACGCGGCCCTCCAGCAGGAACCCGCGCGGCTCCAGCGGGAACACCCGGTGCTTGCCGAAGCGGTCCTCCAGGGTCACCGTGCCCGCCTCGCAGCGGATCACCGCGCCGCAGAACCCGGTGCCGGGCTCCTCCACCACCAGGCCGGGCTCGGCCGCGACCTCGGGAACCGGCTGCGGCTTCTTCCACGGAGGGGTCAGATCGGCGGAGTACTGGCGCATTCTGACGACGATACGAGGATCCCGCCGCCGACGATCAGTCCGACACGCCGAAACGGGCCGCCAGGGCGTCGCGTTGCGCCCGGACGAACGCCGCGTCCACCACCGCGCCATGCCCGGGGACGTACCGCGCGTCCTCGCCGCCCAGCTCCAGCAGCCGGTCCAGCGCGGCCGGCCACCGCTCCGGTACGGCGTCCGGGCCGGCCTGCGGTTCGCCGGACTCCTCGACCAGGTCGCCGCAGAACACCACCTCCGGGTCACCGGGGACGAGCACCGCGAGATCGTGGGCGGTGTGCCCCGGGCCCACGTTCGCCAGCAGCACCTGCCGGCCGCCGTCCAGGCCGAGGTCGAGCGTCCACTCGCCGGACACCACGTGCCGGGGCACCACCAGCGCGTCGACGGCCTCCTCCGCCACCCGCGCGTCCAGCCCGTGACCCACCGCGTCCGCCCGCAGCTCCTCCCGCCCGCGACCCGCGAGCACCGTCTCCACGCCCACTGCCCCGAACACCTCCACGCCCGCGAACGCCGCCGCCCCGAGGACGTGATCGAAGTGGGGATGGGTGAGCGCGAGATGCGTCACACGGCGGCCGGAGAGCGCCTGCGCCTCGGCCCGCAACCGTGCGCCCTCGCCCAGACCGGAGCCCGCGTCGACGAGCAGCACACCGCCCGCCCCCACCACGAGCCCCGCCGTGCAGTCCCACACCGGCAGCCGGCACCGCCCCACCCCGGGCGCCACTTGCTCCCATCCCGACTCTTCCCAAGTCACGGTCATGCCGCGACGCTATCGGGGACGACCCCGCCCGGCGCGACGGCGCGGGACCGGCCTTGCCCGGGGCGTACCCCCCGGCCGTACACTGGGCCGGGGAAGTCTGGCACTCGCGTGCGAAGAGTGCCAGAGACGTTACCGGGCGGAAGGCTACTGGAGGTGTGCGCGATGCTCAGTGAACGCAGGCTCCAGGTGCTGCGCGCCATCGTCCAGGACTATGTGGGCACCGAGGAGCCCGTCGGCTCCAAGGCGCTGACCGAGCGGCACAACCTCGGCGTCTCCCCGGCCACCGTGCGCAACGACATGGCGGCCCTGGAGGACGAGGGCTTCATCGCCCAGCCGCACACCAGCGCCGGGCGCATCCCCACCGACAAGGGCTACCGGCTGTTCGTCGACAAGCTCGCCGGTGTGAAGCCGATGACCGCGCCCGAGCGGCGCGCCATCCAGAACTTCCTCGAGGGCGCCGTCGACCTCGACGACGTGGTCACCAGGACCGTACGGCTGCTGGCGCAGCTCACCCGGCAGGTCGCCGTCGTGCAGTACCCGTCGCTGACCCGCTCGACGGTGCGGCACGTGGAACTGCTGGCGCTCGCGCCCGCGCGGCTGATGCTGGTGCTGATCACGGACACCGGCCGGGTCGAGCAGCGCATGGTCGACTGCCCGGCGCCGTTCGGCGAGGCGTCCCTCGCGGACCTGCGGGCGAGGCTCAACAGCCGGGTCGCCGGCCGCAGGTTCACCGATGTGCCGAGTCTGGTGGAGGATCTCCCGGAGGCCTTCGAGGCCGAGGACCGCGGTACGGTCTCGACGGTGCTCTCCACTCTCCTGGAGACGCTCGTCGAGGAGAACGAGGAACGGCTGATGATCGGCGGCACCGCCAATCTCACCCGCTTCGGACATGACTTCCCCCTGGTGATCCGGCCCGTCCTGGAGGCGCTGGAGGAGCAGGTCGTGCTCCTCAAGCTGCTCGGCGAGGCCAAGGATCCGGGCGTGACCGTCCGTATCGGTCACGAGAACGCACACGAAGGACTCAACTCCACGTCCGTCGTGTCGGTCGGCTACGGTTCGGGCGGCGAGGCTGTCGCCAAGCTCGGCGTGGTCGGACCGACCCGCATGGACTACCCCGGAACGATGGGAGCGGTACGCGCAGTGGCACGGTACGTCGGACAGATCCTGGCGGAGTCGTAGTGGCCACGGACTACTACGCCGTACTCGGCGTGCGCCGCGACGCGTCGCAGGAGGAGATCAAGAAGGCCTTCCGGCGGCTCGCCCGCGAGCTGCATCCGGACGTCAACCCGGATCCGAAGACCCAGGAGCGGTTCAAGGAGATCAACGCCGCTTACGAGGTGCTGTCGGACCCGCAGAAGAAGCAGGTCTACGACCTCGGCGGCGACCCGCTCTCGCAGGCGGGCGGCGCCGGCGGCGCGGGCGGCTTCGGGGCCGGCGGCTTCGGCAACTTCTCCGACATCATGGACGCGTTCTTCGGCACGGCGTCGCAGCGCGGGCCGCGCTCGCGCACCCGCCGGGGCCAGGACGCGATGATCCGCATCGAGGTCGAGCTGGACGAGGCCGCGTTCGGCACGACCAAGGACATCCAGGTCGACACGGCGATCGTCTGCACCACCTGCAGCGGTGAGGGCGCCGCGCCCGGCACCACCGCGCAGACCTGTGACATGTGCCGCGGCCGCGGTGAGGTCTCGCAGGTCACGCGCTCCTTCCTGGGCCAGGTCATGACGTCCCGCCCCTGCCCGCAGTGCCAGGGCTTCGGCACCGTGGTCCCGACCCCGTGTCCGGAGTGCGCGGGCGACGGCCGGGTCCGCTCCCGCCGCACGCTCACCGTCAAGATCCCGGCCGGTGTCGACAACGGCACCCGGATCCAGCTCGCGGGCGAGGGCGAGGTCGGCCCCGGCGGCGGTCCCGCCGGTGACCTGTACGTCGAGATCAACGAGCTTCCGCACCCGACCTTCCAGCGGCGCGGCGACGACCTGCACTGCACGGTCACCATCCCGATGACCGCGGCGGCCCTCGGCACGAAGGTGCCGCTGGAGACGCTGGACGGCATGGAGGAGGTCGACATCCGGCCCGGCACCCAGTCCGGCCAGTCCATCCCGCTGCACGGCCGGGGCGTCACCCACCTGCGCGGCGGCGGCCGGGGCGACCTCATCGTCCACGTCGAGGTCCAGACCCCGACCAAGCTCGACCCCGAACAGGAACGCCTGCTGCGCGAGCTCTCCAAGCTGCGCGGCGAGGAACGGCCCCAGGGCCAGTTCCAGCCTGGGCAGCAGGGGTTGTTCTCGCGGTTGAAGGACGCCTTCAACGGGCGCTGATTGTCTGGTGCCGGGGGTGTTGGGTGCTGCCGGGGGTCCGGGGGTCGTCCCCCGGGTGAGCACAGTCAGCCTGGGCAGCAAGGGCTGTTCTCGCGGTTGAAGGACGCGTTCAACGGGCGCTGATCGTCTGGTGCCGGGGGTGTTGGGTGCTGCCGGGGGTCCGGGGGTCGTCCCCCGGGCGGGCACAGTCAGCCTGGGCAGCAGGGGCTGTTCTCGCGGTTGAAGGACGCGTTCAACGGGCGCTGACGTCCGTCCCGCTGGGCCGGGAAAAGTGGCTTATGCCAAGGGGAAGGGCGGATTCGGACTGGGGCGGTGGACGTGACAACATGCGGTCATGTCCTCCGTACCGACCGATCTCTTCCCGCACCCGATCGTGCAGGCGCCGATGGCGGGCGGTGTCGCCGTGCCGCAGCTCGCGGCCGCCGTGTCCGAGGCGGGCGGGCTCGGTTTCCTGGCCGCCGGGTACAAGACCGCGGACGGGATGTACCAGGAGATCAAGCAGCTGCGGGGACTGACCTCACGGCCGTTCGGCGTCAACCTCTTCCTGCCCCAGCCGGAGACCGCCGATCCCGCCGCGGTCGGCGTCTACGCCCACCAGCTGGCCGGTGAGGCCTCCTGGTACGAGACGGAGCTGGGCGATCCCGACAGCGGGCGCGACGACGGCTACGACGCCAAGCTGGCCGTCCTGCTGGACAACCCGGTACCGGTCGTGTCGTTCCACTTCGGTGTGCCGACCCGCGAGGTACTGGACTCCCTGCGCCGCGTCGGCACCTTCACCCTGGTCACCGCCACGACGGCGGAGGAGGCCCGGGCGGTGGAGCGGGCCGGCGCGGACGCGGTGATCGCGCAGGGCGTCGAGGCCGGCGGCCACCAGGGCACCCACCAGGACGTCCCGGAGACGGACGGCTCCGGCGTCGGACTGCTGTCCCTCGTCGCCCAGGTCCGTGAGTCCGTCGGCATCCCGGTCGTCGCCGCCGGCGGCATCATGCGCGGCGGTCAGATCGCCGCCGCGCTCGCGGCCGGGGCCGCCGCCGCCCAACTCGGTACGGCCTTCGTCGCCGCCCACGAGTCCGGCGCGCACGCCCTGCACAAGCAGGCCCTCACCAGTCCCCTGTACGTCCGCACCGAGCTGACCCGGGCCTTCTCCGGCCGCCCGGCCCGCGCCCTGGTCAACCGCTTCCTGCGCGAGCACGGCCCGTACGCGCCCGCCGCCTACCCCGACGTCCACCACCTCACCGCACCCCTGCGCAAGGCCGCCGCCAAGGCCGGTGACGCGCAGGGACTGGCGCTGTGGGCGGGACAGGGCCACCGGATGGCCCGCGAGCTGCCCGCGGGGCGACTGGTTGAGGTCCTCGCCGCCGAACTGGCCGCCACCCGGACAGCGTTGTCGACGGGAGGTGCCCGATGACCGCGCCGGTGTTCGTCGTCGACGGCTTCGACGCGGCGGCCGGGGATGACGGTCGGTACGTACTCGACGGGCCCGAGGGGCGGCACGCCGTCTCGGTGAAGCGGCTGCGGGCCGGTGAGGGCGTCGTCCTCACCGACGGGGCCGGCCGCTGGGCCGAGGGCGAGGTGGAGGCCGCCGAGGGCAAGGACCGGCTGGTCGTGCGGCTCGGCGAGGTGGTCGAGGAGCCGGCGGAGTCGCCCCGGCTGACGGTGGTGCAGGCGCTGCCGAAGGGCGACCGGGGGGAGGTGGCCGTGGAGACGATGACCGAGGTCGGGGTCGACGCGGTCGTGCCGTGGGCGGCTTCCCGGTGCATCACGCAGTGGCGGGGCGAGCGGGGGGCGAAGTCCCTCGCGAAGTGGCGGGCGACGGCGCGGGAGGCGGGGAAGCAGTCGCGGCGGGTGCGGTTTCCCGCGGTCGCGGACGCGGTGACGTCGAAGCAGGTTGCCTCGCTTCTCGCCGAAGCGGAGTTCGGGGCGGTGCTGCATGAGAGCGGGGCGCAGCCGCTCGCTACGGCCGAACTTCCCGTCTCGGGGGACATCGTGCTGGTCGTCGGGCCCGAAGGGGGCGTCTCTCCGGAGGAGTTGGCGTTGTTCGAGGCGGCGGGGGCGGGGGTGTACCGGCTGGGGCGGAGTGTGCTGCGCACGTCGACGGCGGGGACGGCTGCGGCGGCGCTGCTGCTGGGGCGGACGGGGCGGTGGTCCTGACCTGGGGTTTTTCGCCCCCGCCGCCCCTTCCCGCCCCGTCCCGTCCTGGGGCTCCGCCCCGGACCCCGCTCCTCAAACGCCGGAGGGGCTGATGCGGCGGGGTCCGGGGGCGAGGCACCTACGTGGCCGTATGCGCCCTACCGGTCCCACCCCCGACGGTGGCAGTCTGCCGTGCATGCGGGCGTTGAGCAGGATTCCGTGCATCGTACTGGCCGTCGCGGCAGCCGTCGGCGGACTCACCGCGTGCGAGGGCACCGGCGGCCTCGGCTCCGCCGCCGTCGCGTTCACCACCGACGGGGCCGTGACCAAGGAGCTCAACCGGCAGAAGGCACAGGTGCGTTGGCTCAGCTGCACCGCGTCCTACGAAGACAGGGCCGCCGCCGTCGACTGTCAGGGCGAGACCCAGGACGGCAAGGAGATCACCGTCACCGGCAGGGTCACCCACGCCGTCAACGGCGCCTGCGTACGCGGGAATCTCACCGCGAAGGTGGACGGGAAGCAGATGTTCCGGGTCGACGGACTCGGCGACTGCGACGACAAGAGCCCGCCCCCCGTGGGCGAGCCGACGCGCCGCGGCCCCGACGACGGCCCCGACCCCACCGTCACCGTGACCGTCACGACGACCGTGTGGTGCGACCAGTACCCCTCCTGTCGCCCCGTCGAGGGCAAGTGATCGGAACCCCTGTCCAGGACCGCCCCGGCTGCATAGGGTGATCGGGTGACACAGCCCGCATCGGTCGCATCAGCCGCTTATCTCCGGTTCCCGCATCTGCACGGCGAGTTGGTCGCCTTCACCGCCGAGGACGACGTGTGGCTCGCCCCGCTCGACGGCGGCCGCGCCTGGCGGGTCAGTGCCGACAACGTTCCGGTGAACCATCCACGCATCTCGCCCGACGGCACCACCGTCGCCTGGACCTCCACCCGCGACGGCGCCCCCGAGGTGCACGTCGCGCCGGTCGACGGCGGTCCCGCCCGGCGTCTGACCCACTGGGGCAGCCTCAGGACCCAGGTCCGCGGCTGGACCGCCGACGGCCGAGTCCTCGCGCTCAGCACCCAGGGCCAGGCCAGCCTGCGCCGCAGCTGGGCCCGCGCCGTCCCCCTCGACGGGGGCCCGGCGACGACCCTGCCCCACGGGCCCGTCGGCGATGTCGCCCAGGGCCCGCACACCGTGCTGCTGTCCGCGCCGATGGGCCGCGAGGCCGCCTGGTGGAAGCGCTACCGGGGCGGTACGGCGGGCAAGCTGTGGATCGACCGCGAGGGCGACGGCGAGTTCGTACGGCTGCACGAGGACCTCGACGGCAACATCGAGTACCCGCTGTGGGCGGGGGACAGGATCGCGTTCCTCTCCGACCACGAGGGCACCGGCGCCCTGTACTCCTCCCTCGCCGACGGCTCCGACCTGCGCCGGCACACCCCGCTCGGAGGCTTCTACGCCCGGCACGCCGCCACCGACGGCACCCGCGTCGTCTACTCCAGCGCGGGTGAGCTGTGGATCCTGGACGACCTGGACGGGGCCGAGCCGCGCCGGCTGGCCCCCCGGCTCGGCGGTCAGCGCGTGGACCTCCAGCCGTTCCCGGTGAACGCCGCCCGCTGGTTCGGCTCCGCGTCCCCCGACCACACCGCGCGCGGCAGCGCCGTCTGCGTGCGCGGCACCGTCCACTGGGTGACCCACCGGTCCGGTCCCGCCCGCGCGCTCGCCGCGACCCCGGGCGTACGGGCCCGGCGTCCGCGCACGTTCCGCGCGGACGGCGAGGAGTGGGTGGTGTGGGTGACGGACGCCGAGGGCGACGACGCCCTGGAGTTCGCCCCGGCCACCGGCCTCGCCCCCGGCGCCACCCCGCGCCGTATCGCCGCCGGGCAGCTGGGCCGGGTCGTGGGGCTGGCCATGGCGCCCGACGGCAGCCGCGCCGCGATCGCCTCGCACGACGGCCGCGTGCTCCTCGTCGAGCGGGAGACCGGCGAGGTCCGCGAGGTCGACCGCAGCGAGGACGGTGACGTCTCCGGGCTGGTCTTCTCCCCCGACTCCACCTGGCTCGCCTGGGCCCACCCCGGCCCGCGCCCGCTCAGCCAGATCCGCCTCGCCAACACCACCGACCTGTCCGTCACCGAGGCGACCCCGCTGCGCTTCCAGGACTACGCGCCCGCCTTCACCCTCGACGGCAAGCACCTGGCGTTCCTGTCCAGCCGCTCCTTCGACCCGGTCTACGACGAGCACGTCTTCGACCTGGCGTTCGTCGAGGGCGTCCGGCCGTATCTGATCGCCCTCGCGGCGACCACCCCGTCCCCGTTCGGGCCGCAGCGGCACGGCCGGCCCTTCGAGACCCCGGACCGGGACGAGACGCCCGACAGCGAGGGAACCCCCACCACCCGCATCGACCTCGACGGTCTCGCCGACCGCATCGTTCCGTTCCCGGTCGAGGCCGCCCGGTACAGCAACCTGCGCGCGGCCAAGGACGGCATGCTGTGGCTGCGCCACCCGGTGCGGGGCGTGCTCGGCGCGTCCAGGGCCACGCCCGACGACCCGGACCCCAAGACCGACCTGGAGCGCTACGACCTCGCCCAGCAGCGCGTCGAGCATCTGGCCGTGGACGCCGACCACTTCGAGGTCAGCGGCGACGGCAAGCGGGTGCTGCTGTGGACCGACGGCCGGCTGAAGGTCGTCCCCAGCGACCGGCGCGCCTCCGGTGACGACGACAGCGACACCAACATCACCGTCGACCTCGCGCGGGTGCGTCAGTTCGTCGATCCGGCCGTCGAGTGGCGGCAGATGTTCGACGAGAACGGCCGCATCATGCGGGACAACTTCTGGCGCCCCGACATGAGCGGAGTGGACTGGGACGGGGTGCTCGACCGCTACCGGCCGGTGCTCGACCGGCTGGCCACCCACGACGACCTGGTGGACCTGCTGTGGGAGGTGCAGGGTGAGCTCGGCACCTCGCACGCCTACGTCACCCCGCGCGGCGGGTACGGGGACGGGGCCCGGCAGGGGCTGCTCGGGGCGGACATCTCCCGGCACGAGGACGGCAGTTGGCGGGTGGACCGGATCCTGCCCGCGGAGACCTCCGACCCGGAGGCCCGGTCGCCGCTGGCCGCGCCGGGCGTCGCCGTACGGGCCGGGGACGCGATCGTCGCGGTCGCCGGACAGGCGGTCGACCCCGTGACCGGGCCCGCGCCCCTGCTGGTGGGGACGGCGGGCAAGCCCGTCGAACTGACCGTGTCGCCCGCGGGGGGCGGCGAACCGCGCCACGCGGTCGTCGTGCCGCTCGCCGACGAGGAGCCGTTGCGGTACCACGCGTGGGTCGCCGACCGGCGGGCGTACGTGCTGGAGACGTCCGGCGGCCGGCTGGGGTACATCCACGTGCCGGACATGCAGGCGCCCGGCTGGGCGCAGATCCACCGGGACCTGCGGGTGGAGGTGCTGCGCGAGGGCCTGATCGTGGACGTGCGGGAGAACCGGGGCGGGCACACGTCGCAGCTGGTGGTGGAGAAGCTGGCCCGCCGGATCGTGGGGTGGGACCTGCCGCGGGGGATGCGGGCGGAGAGCTATCCGCGGGACGCGCCCCGGGGGCCGGTGGTCGCCGTGGCCAACGAGTTCTCCGGGTCCGACGGCGACATCGTGAACGCGGCGATCCGGGCGCTGGGGATCGGGCCCGTGGTCGGTACGCGGACGTGGGGTGGCGTGATCGGGATCGACAGCCGGTACCGGCTGGTCGACGGAACCCTCGTCACCCAGCCCAAGTACGCCTTCTGGCTGGAGGGGTACGGGTGGGGGGTGGAGAACCACGGCGTGGACCCGGACGTGGAGGTGGTGCAGCGGCCGCAGGACCACGCGGCGGGGCGGGACGCGCAGTTGGACGCGGCGGTGCGGCTGGCGCTGGAGGCGCTGGAGTCGACACCGGCGAAGGTGCCGCCGGCGTTGCCGTGAGCCGGGGCGTGTCGCGCGGCCCCGCGCCCGCGGGGCGGCGCGGCACCTGGCACGCGCCGGTGCGCGGGACCGGTGCCCGCCCTGCGGCACGACTGCCCGCGGGAGTGGGCGCGGGTACGATGCTGCGTACTTGATCAGCTGGTTCGAGGAGGGTTCATGGCTGGGGAGCCTCAGGACGACTGTCTGTTCTGCAAGATCGTCGACGGGAGTGTGCCGGCGACGATCGTGCGGGAGACGGAGACGACCGTCGCGTTCCGGGACATCAACCCGCAGGCGCCCACGCACGTGCTGGTGATCCCGAGGGCGCACCACCAGGACGCCGCCGCCCTCGCCGCCGAGGCGCCCGGGATCGCCGCCGACGTGCTGCGCGAGACGCAGGCCGTCGCGGACGAGGAAAAGCTGGAGAGCTACCGCATCGTCTTCAACACCGGCAGCGGCGCCGGTCAGACCGTCTGGCACGCGCACGCCCACGTCCTGGGCGGCCGCGGCCTCGAATGGCCCCCCGGATAGGCAGCCTTGTCCGTACGCGAACTGGTGGTGCTCGGCACCGCCAGCCAGGTCCCCACCCGGCACCGCAACCACAACGGCTATCTGCTGCGCTGGGACGGCGAGGGCATCCTGTTCGACCCCGGCGAGGGCACCCAGCGCCAGATGCTGCGCGCCGGGGTCGCCGCCCACGACCTGAACCGGATCTGCGTCACCCACTTCCACGGCGACCACAGCCTCGGCCTCGCGGGCGTCATCCAGCGCGTCAACCTCGACAAGGTGCCGCACGAGATCACCGCCCACTATCCGCGCTCCGGGCAGCGCTTCTTCGAGCGACTGCGGTACGCGACCGCCTACCGCGAGACCGTCGCCCTCACCGAGGCCCCCGTCGACACCGACGGTCCCCTCGCCCGTACCCCCGGCTACACGCTGGAGGCGCGGAAGCTGTCCCACCCCGTCGAGGCGTACGGGTACCGGCTGGTCGAGCCGGACGGTCGGCGCATGCTGCCCGACCGGCTGGCCGCGCACGGCATCGAGGGCCCGGACGTCGGCCGGCTCCAGCGCGAGGGGTCGCTGGGCGGGGTGTCGCTGGAGGAGGTCAGCGAGGTGCGGCGCGGCCAGCGGTTCGCGTTCGTCATGGACACCCGGCTGTGCGAGGGGGTGTACGCGCTCGCCGACGGCTGCGACATGCTGGTCATCGAGTCGACGTTCCTCGACGAGGACGAGGCGCTCGCCGTGGAGTTCGGCCATCTGACCGCCGGGCAGGCGGCGCGGGTGGCGCGGGACGCGGGCGTACGGCACCTGGTCCTCACCCACTTCAGCCAGCGCTACACCGACCCGGAGGAGTTCGAGCGGCAGGCGCGGGCGGCCGGGTACGAGGGGGAGCTGACCGTGGCCCATGATCTGCAACGGGTGGGGCTTCCGAAGCGTCGGTGACAGGGTCGTACGATTGTCTGATGCCCGTACCGAAAGCCGAACTTCACCTTCATATCGAAGGCACGCTGGAACCCGAGCTCGCCTTCGCCCTCGCCGCGCGCAATGGCGTCGAGCTGCCCTACGCCGACACCGAGGCGCTCCGTGAGGCGTACCGCTTCCAGGACCTCCAGTCCTTCCTGGACCTGTACTACGCACTCATGGCGGTGCTGCGCACCGAGCGCGACTTCGAGGACCTCGCCGACGCCTACCTCGCCCGCGCCGCCGCGCAGGGGGTGCGGCACGCGGAGATCTTCTTCGACCCGCAGGCGCACCTCGCGCGCGGTGTCGGCATGGAGACGGTGGTCGAGGGGCTGTGGCGGGCGCTGGGCCGCAGCGTGGAGACGCACGGCGTCTCGACCCGGCTGATCATGTGTTTCCTGCGGGACGAGTCCGCCGAGTCGGCCATGGCGACGCTGGACGCCGCGAAGCCGTACCTGGACCGGATCACCGGAATCGGGCTCGACTCGGCCGAGGTCGGACATCCGCCCGTGAAGTTCCGCGAGGTGTACGAGGCCGCCGCCGCGCTGGGGCTGCGGCGCGTGGCGCACGCGGGGGAGGAGGGGCCGCCGGAGTACATCACCGAGGCACTGGACGTCCTCGGCGTGGAGCGGGTCGACCACGGGCTGCGGTGCGTGGAGGATCCGGCGCTGGTGGAGCGGCTGGTCCGGGAACGCGTGCCGCTGACGCTCTGCCCGCTGTCCAACGTGCGGCTGCGTACGGTCGACACCCTCGCCGATCATCCGCTGGCCGCGATGCTGGACGCGGGGCTGATGTGCACGGTGAACTCCGACGACCCGGCGTACTTCGGCGGCTACGCCGGGGACAACTTCGACGCGGTGGCGCTGGCGCTGGGGCTGGGGCCGGAGCGGTTGCGGGAACTGGCGCGGAACTCTTTCCTTGCGGCGTTCCTGGACGACGAGGAGGCGCTGCGCGCGCGGTACCTCGCGGAGGTGGAGGCCTACACCTTCGCCTGACGGCTCGCGAGGGGGCGGCTGGCCCCGCCACAGCCGCGGGCTCCCGCCCCGTCCTGCTGCGGGCTGCCGCCCCCGCCCGGCTGGGGGCTGCCGCCCCCGCTCCCGCCGCAGCCGCGGGCTCCCGCCCCGTCCTGCTGCGGGCTGCCGCGCCCGCTCCTGCCGCAGCCGCGGGCTGCCGCTCCCGTCCGGCTGGGGGCTGCCGCGACCGCTCCTGCCGCAGCTGCGGGCAGTCGTGCCGCTGGGGCGGCACGGGTGGGCGCAGCGGCACCCGGCGAACGCCGGTAGAGCAACTCACCCCCGGCCGAGCAGCGCAACGGTGCTGGTTGCCGGCCGGGGGGTGACTGCGCAGCCCGGCGCGGGCGGGGTGCCGTCGCGCCCACCCGTGCCGCCCTGCGGCACGACTGCCCGCGGAAGGGCGGAAGTGTCAGCGCGTGCCCGGGGCCTGGGTTGCTGCTGCTGTGTCGTACGCGCCGCGCGCAGGTGCGGGCGTGCCGTCGAGGGGGATCTCCACCACCGGCTGCTCCGGCGCCCCGACCTCGGGAACCACACCCGTCGGTGTCCCGGACCCCGCCGCGACCAGCGCCGCGGGATGCCCGCCGCGGCGACGCACCGCCCCCGGCAGCAGCGGACGCCCGCCCGTGTGCAGCGCGACCGCCGTCATCGGCACCGCGACCAGCAGCAGACCGGCGCCCAGCACCGCGCCCATCACCGGGAACCCGGCCTGCGCGGACAGCACGCTGCCGGTCAGTGGCCCCGCCGCCGTGCCGAGCGCGGACGCCGAGCCGACCAGCACGGCCCACCGCCCGCGCGGGTCCAGCGAGGCGGCCAGCCCGATCAGGTACGACAGGACCACCGGGTAGACCGTGTTCCAGGCGATCTCACCCGCGGCGAAACTCCCCAGCCCGGTCGCCGACGCGCTGAGCGCGATGCAGCCCGCGATGAGGGCCGTGCCACCGCCGATGGGCAGCGCGCGCCCCAGCCGCGCACCCAGCGCGCCCGCGCCGAGCACGCCCAGCAGTCCGGCGCCGAGCGCCACCGCGAAGACGGCACCCACGGTCGGTTCGGACAGGTGCGCCTGGCTGACCCCGATGCGTCCGCTGACCCCCCACAGCGCGTTCTGCGCGAGCGACCACAGCAGCATGGCGCCGGCCAGGACCAGCCCCGAGCGCCGGTGCGGCAGGCGGGCGGCGGCCGGGTCGGGCTCGGCGGGGCGGGGCCCCGGGGTGCCGGCGGGCAGCCGGGAGGTCAGCGGCCACACGGCCAGCGCGGTGAGGGCGATGGCGGCGAGGGTGAGCCCGTGGCCCGGCAGATGCGGCACCGTCAGGTAGACCAGGCCCGCGAGCGCGGAGACGCTCAGCAGTCCGAGGGTGGAGGCCCGGTGCGGGTCCCGTTCGGCGGCGATCCGGGTGGCGGCGACCGTGGTGGCCGTACCGGAGCCGAAGCCGCCGATCACGGCGCCGGCGACGACGGCGGGCACCGCGCTGGTGAGGGTGGCCCCGCCGTAGCCGATGACGGCCAGGACGAGACCCAGCCGGGCCAGCGTCCGCGCCCCGACCCGTTCCACGCGGGAGGCCAGCAGGAAACCGGCGGTCGCGGAGCTCAGCAGCAGCGCGCTGCCGACGGCTCCGGCCTGGGTGGCGGAGAGACCGAGCCCGCGTTCCAGCCGGCCGACGGTGGTCGGCAGCAGATAGGGGGCGAGGTACCCGGCCGTGAACAGGGCGACGAGGGGCCAGGGGGTGGTGCGAGGGGCGAACACGGGCGTTCCCAGGGCATGCGAAAGGGACGGTGCGGAAGGCAAGGAATGCAAGGAATGCAAGGAATGCAAGGAAGGGGGGAGCGACGACCGTCGATCGACAGGAGCGCGCGGGCAATTTGTATCAAGCCGGGGGACGGCAACGGGAGGGCGTCAGATGTGATCTACGCCACTGTCTGGTTTGAGGTTCGGGGAGGTCGGGTAGCAGCGTTCGTCGTCGCCTCGATCTCCGTCCGGATCCACCGCCCATCACGGCGGTTCGCCTGACGCCGGTCCTCGTCACGCACCTGGGCATCAGCCGGGTCACGCCGTCGGTGTCGCGCTGGTGCTCGCCCCCGGGGTGCGGGAGGAGTGACGGCCGTCACGTTGTCGGTGGTGTGGTGCACACTGGCCTGATCCGCACCACGTCAGGGAGCGCACCGTGATGGCGTCCACCGGGAAGGCACGCGCAGAGGGACTCGACCGCCCGTCCCCGCTCGATCCCCTCGCCGCCCTGCGCGCACCCGGCGACCCGCCCTGGGACGTCTACCTCACCGGCACGGTCTTCCTCGACATCGTCTTCACCGGGCTCGACTCCGCCCCGGTGCGCGGGACCGAGTCCTGGGCGCGCGGCATGGGGTCGAGCCCCGGCGGCGTCGCCAACATGGCCACCGCCCTGGCCCGCCTCGGACTGCGCACCTCCCTCGCGGCGGCCTTCGGAGACGACCACTACGGCGACTACTGCTGGGACACGCTGGAGCAGGGCGAGGGCATCGACCTCTCCCCGTCGCGCACCGTGCCCGGCTGGCACTCGTCGGTCACCGTCTCCATGGCGTACGAGGGCGAGCGCACGATGGTCTCCCACGGCCACGAGCCGCCGCCCGAGGAGCCCGCGCCCGACTGCCCGCCGCGTGCGCGTGCCGCCGTCGCCTCCCTCACGCCCGGCCGCAGCGCGCCGTGGATCGCGCAGGCGGCGCGGAAGGGGGCGAGGATCTTCGGTGACGTCGGCTGGGACGACAGCGGGGCGTGGGACCTGGCCCGGCTGCCCGACCTGCGGCACTGCGAGGCGTTCCTGCCGAACGCGGAGGAGGCCATGCGGTACACCGGCACGCAGTGCCCGCGCGCGGCGGCGCACGCCCTGACCGCGTACGTGCCGGTGGTGGTGGTCACCCTGGGTGCGGAGGGCGCGTACGCGGTGGACCGGCGTACGGGGGAGACGGCGTCGGTGCCGGCGATCGAGGTGGAGGCGCTGGATCCGACGGGGGCGGGGGACGTGTTCGTCGCCGGGTTCGTCACGGGGTCGCTGGCGGGGTGGCCGCTGGCCGACCGGCTCGCCTTCGCGGGGCTCACGGCGGCGCTGTCCGTGCAGGAGTTCGGGGGGTCGCTGTCGGCGCCGGGGTGGGCGGAGGTCGGGGCGTGGTGGCGCAGGGTGCAGTCGGTCGAGGGGCAGGAGCCTGCGGCGCTGCGGCGGTACGGGTTTCTGGCGGGGCTGGTGTCGGGGGAGCTGGGGCGGCCGTGGCCGTTGCGGCGGGCGGTGCCGACGATTGGCTTCCGGCGGTCGGCTTGACGCCGGTCCGCTTGACGCGGGGTCGAGGGCAGGGGGCTCGGCCCCCGGGCTCCGTTGGCGTGGGGCGCCGCCCCTGTGCCCCCTGGAGTCCGGGGGCTCCGCCCCCGGGCCCCCGCCAGGGGGCTCCCGCCCCCTGGACCCCCGGCCTATGCCCACCCACCACCCGACTCGGTCGGCTGAAAAGCTCCCCACGGGGTGGGGGCTCGGTGGGCTGGGAGGGGCCCCACGGGGTGGCGACTGGGTCGGCTGTAAGGCTCTCCGCGGGGTGGGGGCTCGGTGGGCTGTAAGGCTCTCCGCGGGGTGGGGGCTCGGTGGGCTGTAAGGCTCTCCGCGGGGTGGGGGCTCGGTGGGCTGAAAAGCTCCCCGCGGGGTGGCGACTGGGTCGGCTGAAAAGCTCCCCGCGGGGTGGCGACTGGGTCGGCTGAAAAGCTCCCCGCGGGGTGGCGACTCGGTCGGCTGAAAAGCTCTCCGCGGGATCTGGGCTCGGTCGGTTGTGAGGATTGCCGCGGGGTGAGGGTTCGGTGGGGTGGGAGGGGTGCCCGGGTTGGCGCGGGAAAAGGCCTACGGGGTTGTCCGTGGTCCGTCGTACCCTGGGAATCGCGAGGCCGCTCTCCGGTGCGCGGCCCTGACGAGGAGGATCCGCAGGCCTTCAGAGCCGGCCCATGACTCAGACACCCACAGCTCACACCCCCGCGCAGGGACAGGCGAGAGTGCAGTTCACCGTCCCCGCCCAGCACCCCATGGTGACCGTGCTGGGGTCCGGAGACTCCCTCCTGCGTGTGATCGAGAAGGCCTTCCCGGGGGCCGACATCCACGTCCGGGGCAATGAGATCAGCGCGGTCGGCGACGCCACGGAGGTCGCCCTCATTTCGCGCGTGTTCGACGAGATGATGCTGGTGCTCCGCACCGGGCAGCCGATGACGGAGGACGCAGTGGAACGCTCGATCGCCATGCTCAAGGCGAGCGAGAACGGGGAGAGCGACGGCCAGGAGACCCCGGCCGAGGTACTCACGCAGAACATCCTGTCCTCGCGCGGCCGCACGATCCGCCCCAAGACGCTCAACCAGAAGCGCTATGTGGACGCGATCGACAAGCACACCATCGTCTTCGGCATCGGCCCGGCCGGCACCGGCAAGACCTACCTCGCCATGGCCAAGGCGGTGCAGGCCCTGCAGTCCAAGCAGGTCAACCGCATCATCCTGACCCGGCCGGCGGTCGAGGCGGGGGAGCGGCTCGGATTCCTCCCGGGCACGCTCTACGAGAAGATCGACCCCTACCTGCGCCCGCTGTACGACGCGCTGCACGACATGCTCGACCCCGACTCGATCCCCCGGCTGATGGCGGCCGGCACGATCGAGGTCGCGCCGCTGGCGTACATGCGCGGCCGTACGCTGAACGACGCCTTCATCATTCTCGACGAGGCCCAGAACACCAGCCCCGAGCAGATGAAGATGTTCCTCACCCGCCTCGGCTTCGACTCGAAGATCGTCATCACGGGTGACGTGACCCAGGTCGACCTGCCGGACGGCACCAAGTCCGGGCTGCGCCAGGTGCAGGACATCCTGGAGGGCCTGGACGACGTCCACTTCTCCCGGCTGTCGTCCCACGATGTCGTCCGGCACAAGCTGGTGGGCCGTATCGTCGACGCGTACGAGCAGTACGACAGCACGCACGGCACCCAGAACGGCACCCACAAGGGCGGCCGCGGCAGGTCCGGGCACAAGGGGAAGTAGACCGAGCACCAGATGTCGATCGACGTCAACAACGAGTCCGGAACCGAGGTCGACGAGCAGTCGATCCTCGACATCGCCCGCTACGCGCTCGCGCGCATGCGCATCCACCCGCTCTCCGAGCTCTCGGTGATCGTCGTGGACGCCGGGGCGATGGAGCAGCTGCACATCCAGTGGATGGACCTGCCCGGGCCCACGGACGTCATGTCGTTCCCGATGGACGAGCTGCGACCGCCGTCCAAGGACGACGACGAGCCCCCGCAGGGGCTGCTCGGCGACATCGTGCTCTGTCCCGAGGTCGCCGCCCGGCAGGGCCAGGACGCACCCACGCGGCACACCATGGACGAGGAGCTCCAGCTGCTCACCGTCCACGGTGTGCTGCACCTGCTGGGCTACGACCACGAGGAGCCGGACGAGAAGGCCGAGATGTTCGGTCTGCAGGCCGCCATCGTGGACGGCTGGCGCGCGGAGAGGGGCCTGAGCGGCCCGTCCCCGGCCCCGACCGTGTCATGAGTCCGACCCTCGTGCTCGGCGCGATCGCCCTGGTCGTCGTCGCCTGGCTGGCCGCCTCCGCGGAGGCCGGCATCGCGCGCGTCTCCAGCTTCCGCGCCGACGAAGCCGTACGCTCCGGCCGCCGGGGCAGCGCCAGGCTCGCGCAGATCGCCGCCGACCCCACCCGCTACCTCAACGTGGCGCTGCTGGTCCGCGTCGCCTGCGAGATGGCCGCCGCCTCCCTGATCACCTACGGCTGTCTGCGCGAGTTCGACGGCACGGCCGAGGCGCTGCTGATCGCCATCGCCGTCATGGTCCTCGTGTCCTACGTCGCCGTCGGGGTCTCCCCGCGCACCATCGGCCGCCAGCACCCGCTCAACACCGCCACGGCCGCCGCGTACGTCCTGGTGCCGCTCGCGCGGATCATGGGCCCCATCCCGTCGCTGCTCATCCTCATCGGCAACGCGCTCACCCCCGGCAAGGGCTTCCGGCGCGGGCCGTTCGCCTCCGAGGCGGAGCTGCGCGCCCTGGTGGACCTCGCGGAGGCGGAGTCGCTGATCGAGGACGAGGAGCGCCGCATGGTGCACTCCGTCTTCGAGCTCGGCGACACGCTCGTGCGCGAGGTGATGGTGCCGCGCACCGACCTGGTGGTGATCGAGCGGTACAAGACCATCCGGCAGGCCCTCACCCTCGCCCTGCGCTCCGGTTTCTCCCGCATACCGGTGACCGGCGAGAGCGAGGACGACATCGTCGGGATCGTCTACCTCAAGGACCTGGCCCGCAAGACGCACATCAGCCGGGACGCCGAGAGCGAGCTGGTGTCCACGGCGATGCGCCCGGCGTTCTTCGTGCCCGACACCAAGAACGCCGGTGACCTGCTGCGCGAGATGCAGAAGGAACGCCGGCACGTCGCCGTCGCCGTCGACGAGTACGGCGGCACCGCCGGCATCGTCACCATCGAGGACATCCTGGAGGAGATCGTCGGCGAGATCACCGACGAGTACGACCGGGAGATCCCGCCGGTCGAGGAGCTGGGCGAGGACCGCTACCGGGTCACCGCCCGCCTCGACATCACCGACCTCGGCGAGCTGTACGGGTTGGAGGAGTACGACGACGAGGACGTGGAGACCGTCGGCGGACTGCTCGCCAAACACCTCGGCCGGGTGCCGATCGCGGGCGCCTCGTCCGTGGTCGAACTGCCCGACGCCCGTGAGCTGCGGCTGACCGCGGAGGCGTCGGCCGGACGCCGGAACAAGATCGTGACGGTGCTGGTGGAGCCGGTGGGCCCGGCGGACCCGCCGCGCGACGGGGAGAAGGAGGGCGGGCCGGAGTGACCCCGGGACGGCTGCGTGCCCTGTGCCTGTCCTTCAAGGCGGCGGTGGAGGACTTCCCCTTCAACCCGGAGACCTCCGTCTTCAAGGTCCGGGGCAAGATGTTCGCCCTGACGGACCTGGAGGCGCGGCCCCTCAAGGTCAACCTCAAGTGCGACCCCGACGACGCGATCCGGCTCCGCGCCGAGCACCCGGAGCTGATCGTCCCCGGCTGGCACATGAACAAGAGGCACTGGAACACGGTGACGGTGGACGGCGCCCTCCCGGACCGACTGGTCCAGGAGCTGGTCGAGGACTCCTACGACCTGGTCGTGGCCGGTCTCCCGCGCGCCGAGCGCCTCCGCCTGGACCGTCCCTGAGGCCCTGCGCGGGCCCCCGTATGCTCGGATCATGACCGACAGCAGCGCGCTCGACCCCGAGGACCGCAAGATCGTCACCCTGGCCCGTTCCGCGCGGGCCCGCAACGGTGTGCCCGAGGGGGCCGCCGTACGCGACGAGACCGGGCGGACGTATGTCGCGGGCACCGTGGCCCTGGACTCCCTCGCGCTGAGCGCCCTGCGGACGGCGGTGGCGATGGCCGTGGCGTCGGGCGCGAAGTCGCTGGAGGCGGCGGCCGTGGTGACCGGGGCGGACGCGCTGCCCGCGGAGGACCTGGCAGCCGTACGGGACCTCGGCGGGCCCGGCACCCCGGTGCTGCTGGCCGGCCCGGACGGAACGGTCCGGGAGACGCTCACCGCGGGCTGATCCGGCGTGGTCGGGCCCTGTCGTGTTACCGCGTCACCGCGTTACCGCCGGTAAATAGGCCAGATATCAACCTTGTCGCGCCCTGCCTCGCGCGCATCAATGGACACCGTTCCCCCCACGGAATTCCCCCCACGGAGTTCCCCCCCACACGGAAAGGGAGCCGGAATCCCATGAGAGGCAAGCGATTCGGAACAGGTGTGTCCCTGGCGGCCGGCGCGCTCGCGGTCTGCGGGCTCGCCTTCGCCCCCGCCGCCGCGGCCGTCGCCCCCGGTGCGGCGACCGTCAACGCCGACTGCGGGACGTGGGGCGGCGGCGACGCCACCCTCACCGCGACCCAGAGCGGCACGTCCGCCACCATCACCCTCAACACCTCCGCGGTCACCGCGCCCGTCGCGCTCGGCCAGGACTCGCTGGTGTCCGAGCTGACGATGGTGAAGGCCGGCGGCGGCACCACCGTCTTCAAGGGCACCAAGAACCCGGCCATGGCGACCGGCGACGCCCTCGAGGTCGGCCCGCTCACCGGCACCGTCGCCTCCGGCGACAGCCTGGAGGCCTTCGGCGGCACCCTGAAGGTGACGGCCTTCGGCTTCATCACCATCACCTGCACGGCGACCGCACCCCAGGCACCGGGCCCGTTCGTCTTCGACTGATCCCGTCTCCGGGCTGACCGGGAGGTCCCGGAGGGCCACCGTCCCCCGGGAACTCCCGCTCCTCCCGCCCTCCCGGCACCCGACGCTGGTGCGGCGGGCTCCGGGGATCAGGGAGAATGGGCGGCATGAGCGTTCGTACCCAGTCATCCGAGCAGCCGGCCGAGGCCGTCCACAGGGCCGGTTTCGCCTGCTTCGTGGGCCGCCCCAACGCGGGCAAGTCCACCCTCACGAACGCTCTGGTCGGGCAGAAGGTGGCGATCACCTCCAACCGGCCGCAGACGACCCGGCACACCGTGCGCGGCATCGTGCACCGCCCGGACGCGCAGCTGATCCTGGTGGACACCCCCGGCCTGCACAAGCCGCGCACCCTGCTCGGCGAGCGGCTGAACGACGTGGTGCGCACCACGTGGGCGGAGGTCGACGTGATCGGCTTCTGCCTGCCCGCGGACCAGAAGATCGGCCCCGGCGACCGGTTCATCGCCAAGGAGCTGGCGGGGATCAAGAAGACCCCGAAGGTCGCGATCGTCACCAAGACGGACCTGGTGGACGGCAAGACGCTGGCCGAACAGCTGATCGCCGTTGACCAGCTCGGCCAGGAGCTGGGCATCACCTGGGCCGAGATCATCCCGGTGTCGGCGACCGGGAACAAGCAGGTCGACCTGCTGGCCGACCTCCTGATCCCGCTGATGCCGGAGGGCCCCGCCCTCTACCCCGAGGGCGACCTCACCGACGAGCCCGAGCAGGTCATGGTCGCGGAGCTGATCCGCGAGGCGGCCCTGGAGGGCGTCCGCGACGAGCTGCCGCACTCCATCGCCGTGGTCGTCGAGGAGATGCTCCCGCGCCAGGACCGCCCCGCCGACAAGCCCCTCCTCGACATCCACGCCAACCTGTTCATCGAGCGCCCCAGCCAGAAGGGCATCGTCATCGGCCCCAAGGGCAAGCGCCTGAAGGACGTCGGCATCAAGTCCCGCAAACAGATCGAGGCACTCCTGGGCACACCCGTGTTCCTGGACCTGCACGTGAAGGTGGCCAAGGACTGGCAGCGGGATCCGAAGCAGTTGCGGCGGCTGGGCTTTTGATGGTTCCTGGCACACCGGCCGCGCGGCGGTAGCCGCATATCGGTACAGCCTGGACCTGCACGTCAAGGTCGCCAAGGACTGGCAGCGGGATCCGAAGCAGTTGCGGCGGCTGGGGTTCTGAGCGGAGGCCGGGTCAGCGGCGGCGCTGGTCGCGGAGCAGCTCCCTGAACCAGCCGTACGACGCCTTCGGGGTCCGCTCCTGCGTGGCGAAGTCGACGTGGACCAGCCCGAAGCGGCGGGCGTAGCCCTCCGCCCACTCGAAGTTGTCCATCAGGGACCACACGAAGTAGCCGCGCACGTCCACGCCCGCCTCCACCGCCCGGTGCAGCGCGCGGATGTGGCCGTCGAGGTAGGCGATGCGGTCCCGGTCGTCCAGGCCCTCGTAGGCGCAGCCGTTCTCCGTGACGACCACCGGCGGGAGACGGTCGCCGTAGCGGGCGCGGAAGGCGGTGAGGACCTCCGTCAGCGCCTCCGGGACCACCGGCCAGCCGAAGTCCGTCACCGGGCGCCCCTCGATCTCCCGTACGGTGAAGGGCAGTTCGGCCGGCATGCGCACCCCGCCGAAGTCGATCTCGGTGCCCTGCGGGGCGCCCACGCGGGTCGGCGCGTAGTAGTTGATCCCGTACCAGTCCAACGGCTCGGCGATCACCGGCAGATCGGCCTCGGCATCGCCCGGCATCAGCTCGCCGATGCCCTCCGGGTAGCGGCCGAGCAGCAGCGGGTCGGCGAACATCCGGTTCAGCAGGGTGTCGTAGAGGTCCGCCGCCGTCACGTCCGCCTCGTCCCGGGAGGCCGGCCACGTCGGGGCGTGCGAGTTCGCGATCCCGATGTCGCCCGCCCCCGCCGCCCGCAGCGCCCGCACCGCGAGGCCGTGCGCGAGCAGTTGGTGATGCGCCACCGGCAGCGCGTCGAAGAGCAGTTTCCGGCCGGGCGCGTGCACCCCCAACGCGTGCCCCAGCAAGGTGTGTTCGGCGGGCTCGTTGAGCGTGATCCACTTCTTCACCCGGTCGCCGAGCCGCCCGGCGACCTCCGTCACGTACTCAGCGAACCGCTCGGCGGTCTCCCGCTCCAGCCAGTCGAGGCCGGCCGGCAGGTCCCAGTGGAACAGCGTCGGCACCGGCCGCACACCCGCCGCGCACAGGTCGTCGACCAGCCGGTCGTAGAAGTCCAGGCCGCCCTTGGCCAGCACCCTCGGCCAGGAGACCGAGAAGCGGTACGCGTCCACGCCCAGGCCGGCCAGCAGCGCCACGTCCTCCGCGTGCCGGTGGACGTGGTCGCAGGCGACCGCCGCCGTCGAACCGTCCCGCACCCGCCCCGGCTCCGCCGAGAACACGTCCCACACGGACGGCTCGCGTTCGTCCGCCGCCCCCTCGATCTGGTGCGCCGAGGTCGACACACCCCACAGGAAACCGTCCGGGAAGCGGGGCACCGGGTTCGTCGTCGCCATGGCCCGGATCATCCGCACCGCCGACCGGCCACGTCAACGCCCCCGCAGGGAAAGGCTGTTACGCGCCCTCCTTCAGCACTCTCCGGATCAGCGCCCGCTGCTCCTGCGTCAGCCGGGGGTCCGCGCAGTACACCGACCTGCCGTCCACCGTGATCCGGTAGCTGAAGCCGTCCGGGACCCCGGCCGGCGGGGTGGCCCGGCCGGCGGACAGGGCCCGCTCGGCCAGGGTGTGCCATTCCGCCGCGTCGGGGCGGCCCGAGGTGTCCACCTCGGCCCGCCGCTCGATGCCCGCGAATCCACCCGTGCGTGTCACCTGAATGCGCATGGGTCCGTGTCTAGTACGGAACTACAGCGTCCGCACCCCCACCCGCTCCCATGCCTTGGTCACCGCCTGGAGTTCGTCCCCGTCGCCGTACCGGGCGCGGGCCGCCTTCACCGTCAGCGTGGCGAAGTCCGTGAACTTCGCGTCCTGCTCCAGGTCGCCGCCGGTGAGCACGTCGTACCAGACCTGCCCGGCCCGCTCCCAGGCGTGTCCGCCGAGGGTGGTCGCCGCCAGGTAGAAGGCGTGGTTGGGGATGCCGGAGTTGATGTGCACCCCGCCGTTGTCCCGGCCGGTGCGGACGTAGTCGTCCATCGTCGCGGGCTGCGGGTCCTTGCCGAGCACGTCGTCGTCGTACGCCGTGCCCGGCTCCTTCATGGAGCGCAGCGCCTTGCCCGTGACGTCCGGGGCGAGCAGCCCGGCCCCGATCAGCCAGTCGGCCTGGTCGGCGGTCTGGCCGAGCGTGTACTGCTTGATGAGCGCGCCGATGACGTCCGAGACCGACTCGTTGAGCGCGCCCGGCTGCCCGTAGTAGGTCAGGTTGGCGGTGTACTGCGTGACGCCGTGGGCGAGTTCGTGGCCGATGACGTCGATGGCGTTGGTGAAGTCGAGGAAGATCTCCCCGTCCCCGTCGCCGAACACCATCTGCTCGCCGTTCCAGAAGGCGTTGTTGTAGTCCTCGTCGTAGTGCACGGTCGCGTCCATCGGCAGTCCGTTGCCATCGATGGAGTCGCGTCCGTACGCCTTGAGCAGCAGTTCGAACGTGGCGCCGAGACCGGCGTAGGCGCGGTTGACGGTGGCGTCCTGGCCGGGCTCGTCGCCCTCGCCGCGCACCTTCGTGCCCGGCAGGTCGGTGCCGTGCTCGGCGTCGTAGACGGTGCGGTGGGGCTTGCCGGGCTCGGCGTCGGCGAGCAGGGCGACGGCCGGCGCGCCGGCCACCGTGGTCAGATGACGCCGGGTGCGCTCGAAGGCGTCGCGCTGGATGGTGCGGCGGGCCCGCCCGGAGCGCGCGGGGTCGTCCGACTGGGCCAGCCGGTCGAGGACGTGCGGCGGGATGATCGTGCAGAAGACGGGCTCGAAGCCCCCGTTCCTGGTCATGTCCGGAACCATCGCACTCTGTCACCGCGGTGTCACCCCCCGCAACCATGATTGATGAAATCCCCCGCCACTCCGCCTCCGGCGGCGCCGGGAAGTGGTATACGGCACTTTTTGTCCCCTTCATTCCGGCGGTCCCGCATACTGATACGGACCCTCGTACGGCGGGCGACTCGGTTAAGCTGCGGAGCATCATGCGTTTCGGGCTGCTCCTCCTTAGCTGCCGCGGCGAGGGCCTGTACTAGAGGCCGACCCCCTCCCCGCGGAGTTTGGCGCTGCGCCGTCGGCCGTCCCTCAGGACACCCCGCGGACCACCGAGGAGCCCACGCACCATGGCGAACCGTCAGCAGCCCAGCCCCATGCCGATCCGGAAGTACGGTCGTTACGAGCAGGTCGACATCCCCGACCGCACCTGGCCGCAGGAGCGGATCACCACCGCCCCCCGCTGGCTCTCCACCGACCTGCGCGACGGCAACCAGGCCCTGATCGACCCGATGTCGCCCGCCCGCAAGCGCGCCATGTTCGACCTGCTGGTCAGGATGGGCTACAAGGAGATCGAGGTCGGCTTCCCCGCCTCCGGCCAGACCGACTTCGACTTCGTCCGCTCGATCATCGAGGACCCGGACGCGATCCCGGACGACGTGACGATCTCCGTGCTGACCCAGGCCCGCGAGGACCTGATCGAGCGGACGGTGGAGTCCCTGAAGGGCGCCAGGCGCGCCACCGTCCACCTGTACAACGCCACCGCGCCGGTCTTCCGCCGCGTGGTCTTCCGCGGCTCCAGGGACGACATCAAGCAGATCGCCGTCGACGGCACCCGGCTGGTCATGGAGTACGCCGAGAAGCTGCTGGGCGACGAGACCGTCTTCGGCTACCAGTACAGCCCGGAGATCTTCACCGACACCGAGCTGGACTTCGCGCTGGAGGTCTGCGAGGCGGTGATGGACACCTACCAGCCCGGTCCCGGCCGCGAGATCATCCTCAACCTGCCCGCCACCGTCGAGCGCTCCACGCCCTCCACCCACGCCGACCGCTTCGAGTGGATGGGCCGCAACCTGTCCCGCCGCGAGTACGTCTGCCTGTCGGTCCACCCCCACAACGACCGCGGTACGGCCGTGGCGGCGGCCGAGCTGGCCCTGATGGCCGGCGCCGACCGCGTCGAGGGCTGCCTGTTCGGACAGGGCGAGCGCACCGGCAACGTCGACCTGGTCACCCTGGGCATGAACCTGTTCTCCCAGGGCGTCGACCCGCAGATCGACTTCTCCGACATCGACGAGATCCGCCGTACGTGGGAGTACTGCAACCAGATGGAGGTCCACCCGCGCCACCCGTACGTGGGCGACCTGGTCTACACGTCCTTCTCCGGCTCCCACCAGGACGCCATCAAGAAGGGCTTCGACGCGATGGAGGCCGACGCGAAGGCCAGGGGCGTCACGGTCGACGACATCGAATGGGCGGTGCCGTACCTGCCGATCGACCCCAAGGACGTCGGCCGCTCCTACGAGGCCGTCATCCGGGTGAACTCGCAGTCCGGCAAGGGCGGTATCGCCTACGTGCTGAAGAACGACCACAAGCTGGACCTGCCGCGCCGGATGCAGATCGAGTTCTCGAAGATCATCCAGGCGAAGACGGACGCCGAGGGCGGCGAGGTCACCGGCGCCGACATCTGGTCGGTCTTCCAGGACGAGTACCTGCCCAACCCGGACAACCCCTGGGGCCGCATCCAGGTCGCCAACGGCCAGTCCACCACCGACCGCGACGGCGTGGACACCCTCACCGTCGAGGCCACCGTCGACGGCGAGCGGACCACCCTGACCGGCTCCGGCAACGGCCCGATCTCGGCCTTCTTCGACGCGCTGGGCGCCGTCGGCATCGACGTACGCCTGCTCGACTACCAGGAGCACACCATGAGCGAGGGCGCCTCCGCGCAGGCCGCCTCGTACATCGAGTGCGCGATCGGCGACAAGGTTCTGTGGGGCATCGGGATCGACGCGAACACCACGCGGGCCTCGCTGAAGGCGGTCGTCTCCGCCGTCAACCGCGCCGCGCGCTGAACAGCCGTTTCGAGGGGTTTGAGGGGCTCCGCCCGCCGTTCCCGGCGGGCGGAGCCCCCGTCGTTTACCGGCCAATCGACGTGGAGGTCACGGAAAGGTCTCTTCAGGGTGCTGACTCGGGCTCACGGATGTGGCTAACATCACGCAAGCGCGGCGACGGTGCTGTGGCGTTGACGGAGGTGCGACGTGCTGCCAGAACGGGGACCCAACGGTCATGCGGCTGCTGCCGGACTGTCGCGCCTGCTGGGCACCCGCACCGCGTGGACGGCCGTCGGCGACGGGGAGTTCTTCTGCCCCGGCTGCGGCGGCGACCGCAACTACCAGCGGCTGACCGGACGCCGCCGCTTCACCCTGCTCGGCGTGCCCGTGCTGCCGCGCGGGGAGTCCGCGCCGACCGTGGAGTGCGCCGCCTGCCGCCGCCACTTCGGCACCGACGTGCTGGACCACCCCACCACCACCCGCTTCTCCGCGATGCTCCGCGACGCCGTCCACACGGTCGCCCTCGCGGTCCTCACCGCGGGCGGCATCGGCTCCCGCGCCGCCCTGGAGACGGCCGCGGTCGGGGTGCGCGCGGCCGGCGTCGACGACTGCACGGAGGAGCAGCTCGCCGCGCTCGTCGAGGCCCTGGAGGCGGACACCGGCCGCTTCACCGGTGAGCCCTGCACGGCGGGCCTCGCCATCGAACTCCACGAGGCCCTGGACCCCCTCGCCCCCCATCTCGCGGCCCCCGGCCGGGAGTCGATCCTCCTCCAGGGCGCCCGTATCGCCCTCGCCGACGGCCCCTACACCCCCGCCGAACGCGACGCCCTCGCCACGGTCGGCGCGGCCCTCACCATCTGCTCCACCGACGTGACCCGGCTGCTGGCGGCGGCCCGGACGCCGTCCTGAGACGCGCTCCGGGGGCGGTGACGGCTCAGTGGTCCGGGGGCAGCCGCAGGAGCAGGATCTGGCGGTCCTGGCCGGGTCCGAAGTAGTCGCGGCGCAGACCGTCGTCGGGGGGCTCGGGAGCGAAGCCCAGGGAGCGGTAGAGCAGGATCGCCGGACGGTTGGCGGGCTCCACGGTCAGCCGCACCCGTTCGATCCCGTCCCTGCGCAGCCGGGCCAGGACCTCCGACATCAGCTCCCGGCCCAGTCCGTGGCGGCGGCGGCTGCGGGTCACGCAGAGACCGAGGATCCAGCTGTCCTTGCTGAGCGCCGTGGTGGCGGCCAGCACGTAGCCGTGCAGCCGGCCCTCGCCCTCGTCGAGCACGAGCAGGTGGTCCGCGTACATGTCGTAGAGCTGGCGCAGCAGGAAGGCCGGATAGGCGACCTCCTGGAAGACCTCCTCGTCGAGCCGGCGCAGTTCGGGCAGGTCGGACTCCCGTGCCGCCCGTAGGGACGGACTCCCGGGCCCCGGGAACCCGGCGGGTTCCACGAGGTGCCCGTCGTGGTCCAGGGTGCGCTCCAGCGGTTCGGCGGTCATGCCACCCCCAGTCGGGACGTGCGGACGTCAACGCGACGCACCGGCCGTTCACACGGGAGGGATGGGAGCTTCCCGGTGGCGGCCGGTGGCTTCTTCTGGCTAGAGTGAGCTTCCAACTCACCGCGTGCAAGGGCGAGTTCAGGGGTGCACAGAGGTACTGCGTGCGCCTGCCGTGCGCCCGTCACCGAGGACTGGCGTGTTTCCTGGCTGTCCACGCGTTCCCCGGCGGCCTACCGTGCGAGAACCGGAGACGCAGTTTCGCCTGCCGGCGTCCACCGGGACGCGCGGACAGGGCACACGGTCTCGTCCGACACTGAATGGAACGCGGCAGGGTGATGATGGACCGAAACGCCGACGCCCCGTGGTCGAAGTTCGATCCAGAGGCCTACGTCGACCTCAACTACCGCAACCCGCTCGAGGTCGACCTGCTGATCGTGCGCCTGATGCGCGACCACTTCAGCGGCTGCTTCGCGCACGGTGTCCCGGACGCGGTGCGGGGCGTCGACGTGGGCGCCGGCGCGAACCTCTACCCGGCCCTGTCCATGCTGCCCTGGTGCGAGAAGGTCCTGCTGCTCGAGTACGCCCGGCCCAACGTCGAGTACCTGGAGAAGCAGGCCTCTCCCGCCGGGTACGACGTGGTCTGGGACCCCTTCTGGGACGTGCTCCGCGACGCCCCCGCCTACCGCCGCGTCGAGCCGAGGAACCGGTTCGCCGAGATCGTCCGCGTGGAGCGGGCCAACCTCCTCGACCTCGACGGGCAGCGGCGCTGGGACCTGGGCACCATGTTCTTCGTCGCCGACTCCATGTCCGAGTGCCCCGACGAGTTCCGGCGCGGCGTGGCCTGCTTCATGGGCGCGCTGAACGAGGGCGCCCCGTTCGCCACCGCGTTCATGAAGGAGTCGGAGGGCTACCGCGTCGGGGACCACCGCTACCCGGCCTACCGGGTCAACGAGGACCGGGTCCGCGAGAGCCTGGAGGGCTTCGCCGACGCCCTGGAGATCCACGACCTGGACCACATGGTGCGGCCGGGACACGAGGGAATCATCCTGGCCCTGGGACGGCGGAAGTCGGAGATTGCCACGACGTAGGAACGGGGACCATGTCTGCACGGCAACCGGATCTGTGCGAGGGGTAGGGGGATGCAGATCAAGCCACGCCAGCATCTGCTGGACATCTGGCGGGCCGCGGCCCGCCACTCGTTCGACGACGGCAAACTCGTCTGGGGGGACACCGACGGGCTGAGCAGCGTCGCCGACGCGGAACGGCTGCTCTGCCTGCTCTACCCCGCCACCGAGATCCCCGCCTTCCGCCTGGACCAGCCGGACACCACCGAACGGGACGTGCTGCGCGCGCTGGAACAGGTCGGCAGCCGGCTGGAGATCCCCCCGAACCTGATCACCGCGCTGACCCAGTTCATGCGCACCTACACCGGGCCCGACGACAGCCCCACCTTCGCCGGCGGACCGTACTTCAAACCCGACGACCCGAACGAGGAACTCACCTACGAACAGGGCAAGCTGGGTGTCGTCGACTCCTACTCCATGTCCGTCACGCTCTGTCTGGCCACCCTCGGCTTCCTCAAGGTCTACGAGAGCAGCACCACCCGCCCCGACGTGCGCAAGGCGCTCGGCGAACTGAGGGACGCCACCAACACACGGCTGACCGCCGCGATGATCAGCCTGCTGCGCTCCTTCACCGTCAACGTCTTCGACGCCGAGTCCGAACAGGGCCGGCGGCTGATCCAGGTCATCGGCCAGAACAGACACTCCGACCGGGCGGTGCTCCAGCAGTTCTCCCGCCGCTTCCGCCCGCTGCGCGCCACCATCATCGAAAGCCTCAGCCGCGGCATCCAGGTCGACGAGAGCATCCGCGACGAGACCCAGCTCTTCGAGTGCGGCTGGGCCTGGGGCGTGGTCAAGGACGCGCCTCGGATCACCGACCTGAACGTCCAGGTGACCGGCCAGCCCGACGGCATCGCCGACCGGCTGCCCTACGTGTACTTCACCGTGGTCGCCCTGGACGGTATCCAGGACCTCTTCTCCGACCGCACGCTCACCCTGGGGCTGCTCGACGCCGACCAGCAGAAACTCGCCGAGGCGCTCCGGCTGCGCTGGGAGCTCAGCCAGCAGTACTGGTCGGCCGTCGCCCGCTTCGGCAGTGACCGCTGGCCCCTGGAGGACCTCCCCTGGCAGACCACCGGGCTGCGCCTGGAGTCGGAGTACTTCTCCCTCACCGTCGCGGCCATCCTCGTCCACGACCTGGTCCGCCGGAAGGCCACCGACGACGACCTCACCCGCACCGTCGCCATCATGGAGCGCCTCGCCGACCGCGGCCGCGTCACCAGCAGAATGACCCGGAACGACCCCGTGGCCCGGCTGCACGACCCGGGCGTGCTGATGCCGCTCGCCGGCTCCGAACGCTCCGGCTCGCTCCTCCAGTGGCGGATGACCGACTTCTCGGCCCAGCTCCTCAAGCGGACCGTGCAGCTCGCCGAACTCTCCCGGAACATCGACGCCCAGGACCGGCTGCTGCGCCTCGCCGAGCAGACCTTCGAACACCTGTGGAACCGCAGGATCCAGGAAGGCCCCGGCGCCGGCCTCTGGGACAACGTGCGAGCCGTCTACCCGACCGCGCACGGCGTCAACCGCCGCCTGTCCTGGAGCGTCACCGAACGCGTCACCGAGTGCCTGGTCGCCGCCCGCAACCTGTACGAGCAGCAGCCCATCCGCAGCCCGGAACTGGCCGAGCTCGCCCGGGACCTGCTCAGCGAGGCCACCCACCTGTTCGGCAAGGAGCAGCTGGAGGCGACCGCCACCGCCGACGGCAGCCGCGGACGCGCCATGCGGAGCATAGAGAGCCGCCTGGACCACGCCCGCGGTCTGCTCGACGACCGGCCCGCCACCGCCTTCGCCCTCGCCCTGCCGGTGCTCCAGGAACTCGACACCCTGGCCCAGGCCCGGGACGCCGCAGGGCAGGAGGGCTGAGCCGTGCTCGTCTTCGCCGCCTCCGACAAGGGAGGCACCGGCCGCTCGGTCACCAGCGCCAACCTGGCCTACCAGCGCGCCCTCACCGGCGACCATGTCGCCTACGTGGACTTCGACTTCGGGTCGCCGACCGCCGCCGCCGTCTTCGACGTCCCCAGCGCGATGCGCGGCACCGGGGAACGGGGCCTGCACTCCTACCTCGACGGCGAGGTCGCCGAGCCGGTCGGCATCGACATCTGGCGGCAGACCGAACACCCCGTGCTGCGCGCCCGGCAGAACCAGTCCGGCCGCCTGGTCCTCTACCCCGGCGACGTCGGCGGCGGCGAATTCGCCATCGGCGAGGAGGCGCTGGAGCGGTGCATCGACCTCCTCCTGCGGCTGAACGGCGAGTTCGACCTCGTCGTGGTCGACCTCAGCGCCGGCCGCAGCTACGCCGTCGACCTGGTCCTGGCGGCGACCGCGCACCCCCGGATGCGCAACGTCGCCTACCGCTGGCTCGTCTTCCACCGCTGGACCCACCAGCACGTCATCGCCGCCGCCGGCCTCGTCCACAAGGAGAACGGCATCGTCCGCAGCGGCGTGGACCGCGGACACGACGAGGAGACCCTCCAGGGCAACATCCGCTTCGTGCGCGCCGCCGTACCCGACCCCGAGTCGCCCCTGTGGTCCCAGGTGTCCCACGCCCAGGAGGCGTGGATGCAGTCCTGCAACAAGGCACTGCGCCGGCTCGCCGCCGACCAGCGCATCGGCGACAGCGTGGTCCTCGGCACCGTACCGCTGGAACCCATCCTGCAGTGGCGCGAGCAGCTCATCACCGAGGACGACGTACTCGCCACCCAGATCGCCAACAAGGAGACGCTGGAGGCGCTCGAGGAGATCGCCCGGCGGCTCACCGACGACTCCCACTGGGGGCGGCCATGACGGAAGCGGTGTTCCGCGAAACCACCGCCGAACCACGCACCCAGTCGGTGCCGCTGGCCCATCTCTCCCTGGAGCTGGGCCACTTCTACATGGAGGACTTCGAAGCCGGCCCCGAGCACCTGCGCCGCCACTTCGCACGGGTACGCCCCTGGGCGGACGCGGCACGCGCCGCCGCGGCCGGCCGGGCCGGCGGCGCCCGCCCCCGGATCAGCACCTGCTTCCTCGTCGACGACTACTTCACCCGCTTCTCCAGCCCCGCCGAACTCGTCCCGCTGCTGCTCGCGGAGGCCGACCGCGCCGGGCTGACCGTCGACTACCTGGCCCGCGAGTCCGGCTGCGCGACCACCGGCAAGATCCCCGTCGCGGAGGCGGTCGCCGGGCGCATCGTCGAGGAACCGCCCCCCGGCAGCTACGGCAACCGGCCCCCGGCCGCGCAGACCGGCTGGCTCGCCAACGGGGTGCGCAGCCCCGCCGGGCGCACCCCCCAGGCCATGCGGAAGGCCACCGCCTGGCAGCCGCCCACGGAGACCGCGGCCCGCCGCCACTCCGTCTTCCTGGACGTCGAACTCTGGAACGACACCCCCGACGGGCAGCGCCTCTGGTCCTGTCCCTTCCTCGCCGCCGTGTGGCAGCTCGCCCGCCTCGGGCTGCTGCGCCACCGGGGCGACGCCGTCCTCGACCCGCACCCGCACACCGGCCCGTCCTTCCCCGACGACTGGGACGAACTGCCCGCACTGGTACGGCTCAACCCGCGCGCCGACCCCTTCGCCGCCTACCGGACCTGCTCGGTGCTGCCCAACCGCTTCCTGCCCGTCGAGCACGCCGTCCGGGTCATCCTCGACCAGACCGACGTGGACCCCGAGGCGCTGCGCCAGGTCGCCGAACGCTCCGCCCGCGAGGCCGTGCCCGTACCCGCCTCGGTGGCCGACCGCGTCTCCTACCTCTTCTACGAGGGGTCCTGACATGAGCCCGCAGGAGACCGCACCGCGTGCCGTGCTCGCCTGCGGCGAGATCCGCACCTGCCTGCTGCCGGCCGGGCAGGCCCTCGACAGCCGCGCCGCCGCCCGACTGCTGAGCCTGCGCGCCGACGAGCGGGTCCTGGTCTCCGAACGCCCCAACCTGTACGGGCGTTCCCCCGACGTCCTCACCGGAGTCGACTGCCCCCTGCCCAGCTCCAACGGCGCCAGGGTCCGCGCGGTCGGCACGGTCGCCGCACGGGCCGCCCTCACCGAGGGACGGGTGTTACAGACCTCCGCGTACTTCCGCGTCCCCGCCACCGGCCCCGACCACCGCCGGCCCTGGGGCCACTACCTGGTACGGCCCGGAGTGGTCGAACCGTTCGGCAAGCTGCCCCGCGACGCGGTCGCCGAGGGCCTCCTCGGGGCCGGGCGCCACGGCGACCTCGACGTCGGGCTGATCGCCGCCGGACTGCAGACGCGGCTGCTGCGGCACCCGCTGCTCGACCAGCGGCCGCCCCTCAGGTCCCGGCCGACCCGGCTGCGCTGGGTGGCCCTGCCCGCGTGGGACGGCGAAGGCCCCTCCCTCGAACGGTTCACCCTCGCCGAGGACGAGCTGCGCACCGTGCGGCTGCGGGTCCCCGACGGCACCCGCAGCGCCGACATCGCCGGGCTCTGCGACGATCTCGCCCTGCACGACTGGCTGCTGACGACCCTGGTCCGCGTCCTCGACGGCATCCGCCTGGGCCCCGGCGAACCCCGGCCCCGGCCGGGCCCGGCCGACGATCCGCCCGCCGTGGTCGGGGCACTGCGGCCCGCCGTCGACCACCTGCTGCACCTGTGGATGCCACGGGCCCGCGTGACCGGGGAACTGGCCGCGCTCTGGGACGTACTGGAGGAACAGCCCGGCTTCACCCGGCAGTGGCTGGCCCTGGTGCAGCGCGTCCGCGACCAGCTGACGTTGCACGCGATCCGCCCGGCGTACCGGGAGGTGGAGCCGACGCCCTGATCCGACACCGGGACGCCACCGGCCGTGAGCTGAGCCGTCCCGACCGGGCCCCACGCACCTGTCCGCACCTCGAACCGACGCGTTTCCCGACGGGGGGAGAAGCGAGATGAGCACGGCACAGTCACCGCAGCCCGAAGACACGGCCGGCCCGCCGGGCACCGTGGGCACACCCGACCGGCCGCCCGGCCGCCCGGTACCGCCCCGCACCCGGCACGCCCCGGAGGGGCCACCGGCCGCCCCCGCGGCGGACACCCACGCCATCCCCTGGCCGCGCACGCTGCTCGTCGGCCTCGTCGCCGGCCTGCTCACCTGGGGCGTCGCCGCGTTACTCAGCCCGGAGGACGGTACGGCACGGCAGCTCGCCGCCGCCGCCCTCTGCGCCGCCGCCGCGATCGCCGCCCAGCACCTCCTCCCCGTCCCGGACCGCACCGCGGAGGAACGGGCCCGGCGGGCCGAGCGCCTGCTGACCGAGACCGCCGCCACCGTACGGGACGCGCTGCGGCGCCACGACGAGCTGCAGAGCGGGCTGACCCGGCACACCGAGGACATGAAGCAGCTCGTCGAGACCCGCCTGCTCGCCCCGGCCCGCCCCGCCGAGCCGAAGCCCGAACCGCCACCGGTCCGGGTGCGCATCGAGTCCGTTCCCGACCTGGCCACCAACTTCGCCGAGGTGCTGTCCCCGGGCCCGCCGATCCTCACCGCCTTCGTCCGCCTGGAGATGCAGCGGGTGATCGGGCACATGACCGATCTGACCACCCTCACCGCGGAGTGCCCCGGCGAGAACCACGACTGGATGCTCACCCTCACCCGGGCCGCCGAGCACTCCATCTGCGCCACCAGCACCTCCGTCGACCGGGAGTTCTGGAACAGCGAACCCGCCAGCCGCTATCTGCACGCCCAGCGGGAGGCGATCGAGCACGGCATCCCGGTGCGGCGGCTGTTCCTGCTGGAGAGCGCGCGGGAGCTGGACGACCGGCTGCTGCGGCTCTGCGAGGAGCAGCAGGTCCTGCACATCGAGGTGCGCGTGGCCGTGCTGCCGGAACTGCCGCCGCATCTGCTGCGCGGCACCACCAACGATTTCATCGTCTACGACGAAGCGGTCTCCTTCGAGATCGACCAGGACCTGCGCGACGTCAACATCAGGACCCGGCTCATCGCCCGCCAGGACCACGTCCAGCACCGCATGAAGCGCTTCCGGGAACTCTGGGACGCGGGCATGAGCCTGCGCGAGCTGGAGGTGCGGGTCGACGACGAGGAGGACGGCACCTGGATGGTCGACCGGGGCTGAGGGCGCGCCGGCCCCGGCGGCTCACAGGGTGTGGTGCAGCCAGCGCTGGATGGTGGTGTTGATGCTGCCGGACAGCGCGCTCAGGCTCTCGATGGCCTCGCGGTCCTCGGGGCGCGGCGGGATGCCGGCGGCGGTCAGCGCGGCGTGCAGCCCCAGCCGCCGGCGGTCACGCGGGTCGAGGGCGGTGTCGAGGCGCTCGGCCGGGTTCGGCGGGGCCAGCAGGTAGTCGCCCTCCGGCTGCCCGGCCGCCGCGGGCCACCAGGCGCCGCCGGCGCCGTCCGCGGCGGTGGGGGCCTGGTTCCGGCCGTACTCGAAAGCGGTCGCGGTCATGTCGGTCTCCTCACCCAAAGGTGTCGGTTCTGCAGGAGAGGAGCCGGGACGCGGGCGGTCCGGTTGCGCCCGGGGCGAAACGTCACACCGACGGAGCCTTCGGCAGTTCATCGTCCGGTCGGACGGTATGGACGAACGCGGTCCATGCCGCTGACCCGAGGACGATCACCGGACTGTCGACGCTCAGCTTGCTGTCCCGCACGGGGACGACGCCGGGGAGTCCGGCGGCGACTTCGACGCAGTCCTCGCCGCCGTCGCCGCCGCTGTAGGTGCTCTTGCGCCAGCGGGCGGCGCCGGGGAAGTCGTATGCGACTTCGACGCACTCCTCGCCGCCGCTGCCGCCGCTGTAACTGCTCCTGCGCCAGCGTGCGTTGGTCAGGTTGTACCCGCGCATCGTCTGAAGTCCTCCGCTGCCGCTTCGATCATGGTCAGGGACGCGTCCAGTGACAGAGCTGCGGCCCGCAAAAGATCGTAATCCGCGCGTGCACGTTTCACTACCGCCGGATCGTCCAGCAGATTGCCGGACAACACGCCCTCTGTATAGACGGTCGGCGGGGCGTCATCGAACTCCAAGATCCTCATGATCTTGCCCATCTGTGGATGTGCCCCGGCCGAGAGCGGCAGTACCTGGACGAGGGCCTTGCGGCCGCGCGCCGCCTGCGCGATGTGGTCCAGTTGCTGGGCCATCACAGAGGTGGAGCCAACCGGCACGCGCAGCACCGCCTCGTGGAGGATCACCCAATACACCGGCCGTGTAGCGTCCTTGAGGAGTTGCGCACGGCCGATACGGAGATCGACCATCTCCTCGATGTATTCGTCCGCGACGAGCGGGTTGCTCGCCAGGTAGATCGCGCGAGCATATGCGGGTGTCTGGAGGAGGCCCGGGATCACGGCCGGCGCCCAGTCGCAGATGCTTGTGGCCAGCCGCTCCAACTCCGCCGCATGCGCGAAGTATTCGGCGTAGCGCTGTTCCTTGATGAGCTTGCGCCAAAGGCGTTCGAAAAAGCCACCGGTTTGCAGTGTCTCGTCGATCCGCTGCGCCACATCCAATTGCGGCTTGCGGATGGCCTGTTCGAACTGGCCGATGTAGCCGCCGGAGACGAACACCCGCGTCCCCAGCTCCACCTGCGTGAACCCCGCGTCCTCCCGCCTTCGCTTCAGCTCCGCTCCGAAGAACTCCCATGCCGCCTGGCGCGAACCGTTGGCCATTGATCAACCCCTTTGTGCAGCCCCGCACTTGTAGAGCGCAAACCCCTTCCGAGTGTAGACACTCAGCGTCACTCTTGGGATACGAAGAGTGAAAGTCGAAGGTGAAGGGAATCAGCGTGACGGCACGACACGCGGCGCTCTGCGTCGAGGAAGCGGAGGAAGTGGTGAAGGAATTGCGGGCGGCACTCGCGAAGGCCGGAATTTCCCTGCCGACACTGGGGCTGGACCCGGTGAGTCTCGCGCGGGAGGCGCCCTGTCCGCTCATCGAATTGGGTCGGTGTTCCGTGGAGACCGCGCGGCGGATCGCGGCGGCGGTGTCGCGGTGAAGCCGCCCCTCGGCGCGTACGTCGTGGACACCGGGACGGAGCGGATCGGCATCGTCATGGGGCACGAGGGACCCTACGTCCAGCTGAGACCGTTCGGCGGCGGCCGGGAGTGGGACGCGGACCCCGAGGTCGTACGGCAGGCGACCCCCGCCGAGCGGCTGCGCGCGGCGACGGCGTACGCCAATGCCCGCAGCCGCGGTGAGGTGCCCTGAACGTGGGCGACAATGGATGCCATGAGTCTGTTCCGCGACGACGGCATCGTGCTGCGCACCCAGAAGCTGGGTGAGGCGGACCGGATCATCACCTTGCTCACGCGGGGTCACGGTCGGGTACGCGCCGTGGCGAGAGGGGTGCGCCGGACGAAGTCGAAGTTCGGCGCGCGCCTCGAACCGTTCTCGCACGTGGACGTGCAGTTCTTCTCCAGGGGCAGCGAGCTGGTCGGGCGCGGCCTGCCGCTGTGCACGCAGAGCGAGACGATCGCGCCGTACGGCGGCGGGATCGTGACGGACTACGCGCGCTACACCGCCGGGACGGCCATGCTGGAGACGGCCGAGCGGTTCACCGACCACGAGGGCGAGCCGGCGGTGCAGCAGTACCTGCTGCTGGTGGGCGCGCTGCGGACCCTCGCGCGGGGCGAGCACGCGCCGCATCTCGTGCTCGACGCGTTCCTGCTGCGCTCCCTCGCCGTCAACGGGTACGCGCCCAGTTTCACCGACTGCGCGAAGTGCGGGATGCCCGGTCCGAACCGGTTCTTCTCGGTCGCGTCGGGCGGTTCCCTCTGCCCCGACTGCCGGGTGCCCGGCAGCGTCGTACCCTCGCCGCAGGCCCTGGAGCTCCTGGGTGCGCTGCTTACGGGAGACTGGGAGACCGCGGACGCGTGCGAGGCGCGGTACGTCCGGGAGGGGAGCGGGCTGGTGTCCGCGTACCTGCACTGGCACCTGGAGCGCGGGCTGCGTTCGCTGAGGTACGTAGAGAAGTAAGTACGAGGAGACGAGAGACACATGGCCGTACGCGGTTTCCTGGGGCGTCAGCGCCGGGAGTACAGGACGCCGGAACCGCACCCGTCGGGCGCGAGGCCGCCGAAGCTCCCCGGCGAGCTGGTCCCCAACCATGTGGCCATCGTCATGGACGGCAACGGGCGCTGGGCGAAGGAACGCGGTCTGCCGCGCACGGAAGGGCACAAGGTCGGCGCGGAGCGGGTGCTGGACGTGCTCCAGGGCGCGGTCGAGATGGGTGTGGGGGCGATCTCGCTGTACGCCTTCTCCACCGAGAACTGGAAGCGCTCGCCGGACGAGGTGCGCTTCCTGATGAACTTCAACCGGGACTTCATCCGCAAGACCCGTGACCAGCTCGACGAGCTGGGGATCCGGGTGCGGTGGGTCGGGCGGATGCCCAAGCTGTGGAAGTCGGTGGCCAAGGAGCTCCAGGTCGCGCAGGAGCAGACCAAGGACAACGACCGGCTGACCCTGTACTTCTGCATGAACTACGGCGGGCGTGCGGAGATCGCCGATGCCGCGCAGGCGCTGGCGGAGGATGTGCGGGCGGGGCGGCTCGATCCGTCGAAGGTGAACGAGAAGACCTTCGAGAAGTACCTGTACTACCCGGACATGCCGGACGTGGACCTGTTCCTGCGGCCGAGCGGGGAGCAGCGCACGTCCAACTACCTGCTGTGGCAGAGCGCGTACGCGGAGATGGTGTTCCAGGACGTGCTGTGGCCGGACTTCGACCGGCGTGACCTGTGGCGGGCCTGTCTGGAATTCGCGTCCCGGGACCGGCGGTTCGGTGGGGCGATCCCGAACGAGGAGCTGTTGGCGATGGAGGGGCGTCAGGAGTCCTGACGTGCGCTGAGGAGTGGGCGGCGGCGCCCCAGGGGCGCGGGGAACTGCGCGACCAGCCCCGACGCACCGGACGTCGCCGACGCACCCCAGCCCGCGCGGCGGAACCGCGCCCGGCTCACCCTGCGGCGCACTCCGCACAGGTGCCGAAGATCTCCACCGTGTGGGCCACGTTGACGTAGCCGTGTTCCGCCGCGACGGCTTCGGCCCACTTCTCCACGGCCGGGCCCTCGACCTCGACCGCCTTGCCGCAGGTGCGGCAGACCAGGTGGTGGTGATGGTCGTCGGTGGAGCAGCGGCGGTAGACGGACTCGCCGTCCGCGGTGCGCAGGACGTCGACCTCGCCCGCGTCGGCCAGCGACTGCAGGGTGCGGTAGACCGTGGTGAGTCCGACCGAGTCGCCCTTGTGCTTGAGCATGTCGTGCAGTTCCTGGGCGCTGCGGAACTCGTCGACCTCCTGAAGGCAAGCCGCCACGGCGGCGCGCTGCCGAGTGGCGCGGCCCTTCACGGGCGGTCCTGCGGTCGTCACGGGATTGCCTCCTCACATCCGGCGTCTGCCCGGGCCATTGTGCCAGCCCGGGCAGCGGAGAGTCAGGCGCCGGTGTTCCGGCCGGCCGCCCGGCTGGCCGGAATCGCGCACTCCGCCGGATCGCCGCCCGGTTGCGCGGCGGCCAGCGCCCGGGCGCGGCGGCGGGCCAGCGGGGTGGCCAGCGCGGTCAGCACGATGAACGCGGCGATGGTCAGCAGCACGATCGTCGCGCCGGGCGGCACATCCTGGTGGTACGAGGTGACCGTGCCGCCGATGGTGACGCCCACGCCGATCGCGACGGCGATGGCGAACGTGGCGGCGAAGCTCCGGGTGAGCTGCTGGGCCGCGGCGACCGGCACCACCATGAGCGCGCTCACCAGCAGCAGGCCCACCACGCGCATCGCGACGGAGACCGTCACGGCGGCCGTGACCGCCGTCAGCAGGTTCAGGAACCGCACCGGCAGACCCGTCACCCGGGCGAACTCCTCGTCCTGGCTGACGGCGAAGAGCTGCTTGCGCAGTCCGACGGTGACGAGCACCACGAAGGCGGCCAGCAGGCAGATCGCGGTCACGTCGGACTCGGAGACCGTGGACAGGGAGCCGAAGAGGAACGAGGAGAGGTTGCCGGTGGAGCCGCCGGGGGCGAGGTTGATGAGCATCACGCCGCCGGCCATACCGCCGTAGAAGAGCATCGCGAGGGCGATGTCGCCGCGGGTCTTGGCGTACCAGCGGACCAGTTCCATGAGGACGGCGCCGAGGACGGAGACCAGGGCGGCCATCCACACGGGGGACCAGCTGAGCAGGAAGCCGAGGCCGACGCCGGTCATGGCGACATGGCCGATGCCGTCGCCCATGAGGGCCTGGCGGCGCTGGACCAGGTAGATGCCGACGGCGGGGGCGGTGATGCCGACCAGGACGGCGGCGAGCAGCGCCCGCTGCATGAAGGCGTAGTCGAGGATCTCCATGGGAATCAGCTCAGCAGTCCTGTGCGGATCGGTTCGGCGCCGGCGGGCGCGTGCGGGTGGACGTGGTCGTGGCCGGGCAGGGCGTGCTGGCCGACGGCCTTCGGGGGCGGGCCGTCGTGCGTGACGCAGCCCTCGCGCAGGACGACCGCCCGGTCGATCAGGGGCTCCAGCGGGCCCAGTTCGTGCAGGACGAGGAGGACGGTGGCGCCCTCGGAGACCTGGTGCCTCAGGGTGTCGGCGAGGACCTCCTGGCTGGCCAGGTCGACGCCCGCCATCGGCTCGTCCATGATCAGCAGTTCGGGGGCGGCGGCGAGCGCGCGGGCGATCAGGACCCGCTGGTGCTGGCCGCCGGAGAGGGCGTCGACGGAGTCCTTGGCGCGGTCCGCCATGCCGACGAGGTCCAGGGCGTGCCGTACGGCCTCGCGGTCGGCCTTGCGGAAGAGGCCGAAGCGGGTGCGGGCGAGGCGGCCGGAGGAGACGACCTCGGCGACCGTGGCGGGCACGCCCGAGGCGGCGGTGGTGCGCTGCGGGACGTAGCCGACGCGGGCC
This sequence comes from Streptomyces sp. NPDC030893, assembly GCF_055571535.1. NCBI lineage: Bacteria > Bacillati > Actinomycetota > Actinomycetes > Kitasatosporales > Streptomycetaceae > Streptomyces > Streptomyces sp. NPDC030893. The sequence continues at coordinate 592,995 of NZ_JBVIFC010000001.1, forward strand.
CAGTCGCGGAACCGGTGCCGCGGGGTGCCGAACAGCTCGATCTCGCCGGCGGTGACCGGCACCTGGCCGATGATCCCGCGCACGGCCGTCGACTTGCCGGAGCCGTTGGCGCCGAGCAGGGCGACCACCTCACCGCGGCGCACGGTGAGGTCGATGCCGCGCAGCACGGGGCGCGAGCCCAGCTCGGCGCGGACGCCGCGCAGGGAGATGACGGGGTCGGTGGTGGTCATGCCGTCCTCCGGTGGTGTGCCGCTCACTGGGCGCCCAGGGCCTTTCGCAGGGCGTCGAGGTTGGCTTCCATGACCTGGAAGTAGTCGTCGCCGCGGGAGGTGTCGGTGATGCCCTCGAGGGGGTCGAGGACGTCGGTCTTCAGTCCGGCGTCGGCGGCGAGGGTCCTGGCGGTCCGGTCGCTGACGAGCGTCTCGTAGAAGACGGTGGTGACGCCGTCGGCCTTCGCGGTCTTCTGGAGTTCCTTCACGCGTGCGCCGCTGGGCTCGGACTCGGGGCTGAGGCCGCTGATGGCCTCCTCGGTCAGGCCGTAGCGCTCGGCGAGGTGGCCGAAGGCGGCGTGCGTGGTGATGAAGACGCCGGTCTTCCGGTCCGCGAGGCCGGTCTCGAACTTCTCGTCCAGGGCGTTCAGCTTGCCGACCAGCGCCTCGGTGTTCTTCTCGTAGTCGGCGGCGTGGTCCGGGTCGGCCTTCTCGAAGGCCTTGCCGACTCCCTCGGCGACCTCGGCGTACTTGACCGGGTCGAGCCAGACGTGGGGGTCGGAGCCCTCCTCGTGCTCGTGGTCGTGGCCGTGCTCGTCCTCCGCGTGGCCGTGCTCCTCCTCGTGGCCGCCGGCTTCGGTGCCGTGCGCCTCCACGGAGGTCAGGGTGGCCGCGTCGATCTTCGTCGCGACCTCGGACTGGCCGATGGCCTCGTCGACGGTGGGCTGGAGTCCCTTGAGGTAGAGGGCCGCGTCGGACTCCTGGAGCCGCGCGGTCTGCTTGGCGCTGATCTCCAGGTCGTGCGGCTCCTGGCCGGGCTCGGTCAGACTGGTGACGTTGACGTGCTCGCCGCCTATCTGCTCGGCGAGGAAGGCCATCGGGTAGAACGACGCGACGACGTCGAACTTGTCGGTGTTGCCCGCGGCGGCGCTGTCGGAGGAGCAGGCGGTCAGGGTGCCGAGGCCGAGGGCGGTGACCGCGGCCAGGGCGGCCGCGGGTATGTGGCGTCGTCGTACGTTCATGACACTCATTTTCAACAATGATGGAAACCGTTGTCAACAACGCACGTGAGGGCCGGTAAGGGGCACCGAATTGGTCGCGGGGCAGGGCCCGCCGGTAGCCTGAGTGCTTCGCTGGAAGCAATCTCGCTTCGTCGCCCGTCGTCGTAATGAAGAGAGCACCGTGGCCGCCGACAAGATCGACACCATCGTCAGCCTGAGCAAGCGCCGTGGCTTCGTATTCCCCAGTAGTGAGATCTACGGCGGCACCAAGGCCGCCTGGGACTACGGACCGCTGGGTGTCGAGCTCAAGGAGAACCTGAAGCGCCAGTGGTGGCGCTACATGGTCACCTCCCGCGAGGACGTGGTCGGTATCGACTCGTCCGTGATCCTGGCTCCGGACGTGTGGGTCGCCTCCGGGCACGTCGCGACCTTCACGGACCCGCTGACCGAGTGCACCTCCTGCCACAAGCGGTTCCGCGCGGACCACCTGGAGGAGGCGTACGAGGAGAAGAAGGGCCACGCCCCGGAGAACGGCCTCGCCGACCTCAACTGCCCCAACTGCGGCAACAAGGGCACCTTCACCGAGCCCAAGCAGTTCTCGGGTCTGCTCTCCACCCACCTCGGCCCGACGCAGGACTCCGGCTCCGTCGCCTACCTGCGCCCCGAGACCGCCCAGGGCATCTTCACCAACTTCGCCCAGGTGCAGACCGCTTCGCGCCGCAAGCCGCCGTTCGGCATCGCCCAGATGGGCAAGTCCTTCCGCAACGAGATCACGCCCGGCAACTTCATCTTCCGCACCCGCGAGTTCGAGCAGATGGAGATGGAGTTCTTCGTCAAGCCGGGCGAGGACGAGAAGTGGCAGGAGTACTGGATGGAGCAGCGCTGGAACTGGTACACCGGTCTCGGCCTGCGCGAGGAGAACATGCGGTGGTACGAGCACCCGAAGGAGAAGCTCTCCCACTACTCCAAGCGCACCGCTGACATCGAGTACCGCTTCCAGTTCGGCGGCAGCGAGTGGGGCGAGCTGGAGGGCGTCGCCAACCGCACCGACTACGACCTCGGCGCCCACTCCAAGGCCTCCGGCCAGGACCTCTCCTACTTCGACCAGGAGGCCGGCGAGCGCTGGACGCCGTACGTCATCGAGCCGGCGGCCGGTGTCGGCCGCGCGATGCTCGCCTTCCTGCTCGACGCCTACGTCGAGGACGAGGCGCCCAACGCCAAGGGCAAGATGGAGAAGCGGACCGTGCTGCGGCTCGACCACCGCCTCGCCCCGGTGAAGGTGGCCGTGCTCCCGCTCTCCCGCAACCCGGAGCTGTCGCCGAAGGCGAAGGGGCTCGCGCAGGCGCTGCGGCAGAACTGGAACATCGAGTTCGACGACGCCGGTGCGATCGGCCGCCGTTACCGCCGCCAGGACGAGATCGGTACGCCGTTCTGCGTCACCGTCGACTTCGACACGCTGGACGACAACGCGGTGACCGTGCGTGAGCGCGACACGATGAAGCAGGAGCGCGTGTCGCTGGACCAGATCGAGGGGTACCTCGCGGCGCGGCTGATCGGCTGCTGACGGTCCTCGCACATGCCGTACCGGGGGGCTCCGCCCCCTGGACCCCGGCCTTCGCCCACCCCCCAACCCGACTCGGCCGGGTTGGGGGGTGGGCGTTTTTCCGACCGCTCAGGCGGCGGTCGGGTCCACCGTCGCCTGGTGGGCCTCCGTCAGGTGCTCCTCCGCCTTCAGCCACGGCAGGAACTGGGCGCCTCTGCGCCAGCCGCACGTGTCGCACCTGATCGTGCGCTGCACGCCGGTGCGTTGGACGCGGACGACGTGCTCTCGGCCGTGCAGGTCCCAGCGGCTGACCTTGCTGGTGTCCAGCTGCGACATGGTGCCTCCGGCGGTCGGCGGGTCGGGTGGTGCCGTACGTGTGCCCCCGTTCGAGGCCGACAAGGAGTGTGCAGCAAGAGCAACATCAACAGGTGGTCCCGCGAGGGGAGTTCGGCGACGGAACCTACCGGGGGACGGTTTCGCCGCCCACGCCATGGTGCTCCGCTCGCTGCGCGAGAAGCACCCTCGGCAGCGGTGTCCACGTCCGCCGCCGGCTGCCCGGCTGCCCGGCTGCACCAGCGCCGCGTCCCCTTACGTGCCCGCCCCTGTCGTCTGCCGGATCTCCGCCGACTTCAGGCGTTCCGCCGTGCGTTCCGCCGTTCTCCGGGCCCAGGGGCCCGAGGTCAGGGCGCCGACCAGGAGGACGGTCAGCGCGCAGCCGGTGAGGATCCACCAGCCGGGGCGTGCCGCCGGGACGAACGCGTCCGCGTACGACGACGTGCCCACGCCCGCCGCCAGGACCGCGCCGACCACCGCCACGCCCAGGGCCTGCCCCAGCTGACGGCTGGTGGACGCGACCGCCGCGGCGACCCCCGCCTGCGCCCTCGGCATGCCGGAGACGGCCGTGTTGGTGATCGGCGCGTTCACGAAGCCGAAGCCGACGCCGAAGAGGACGTACCCGATGAAGAGGGTCACGTTGGAGGTCTCGGCCTCGAAGAGGGCGAAGAGGAGCCCGCTCGCCGTCATCGCGCCGCCCGCGATCAGCAGCGGCAGACGCGGCCCCCGACTGCCGATCAGCCGTCCGGACAGCGGGGCGCACAGGAAGGTCGGGACGGCCATCGGGAGCATCCACAGGCCCGCGTCCAGCGCGCTCAGCCCGCGGACGTTCTGCAGGTACAGCGTGGACAGGAAGAGGAAACCGCCGAGCGCCGCGAACGCGCTCACCGCTGTCACCGTGGCCCCGCTGAACGGAGCCGAGCGGAAGAAGCGCAGGTCGATGAGGGGTTCGCGGCGGCGGGGCTCGTAGCGGAGAAGGGCGAGGAAGGCGGTCAGGGCGAGTACGGCGAAGGGGGCGATCGCCGGGAGGGAGGCGTGCGGGGCCTCGATGATCGCGTACGTGAGGGAGCCGAACAGGACGATGACCAGGAGCTGGCCGACCGGATCGGGACGGCGCGCCTTCGGGGCGCGGGACTCCGGGACGAAACGCCAGGTGAGCAGGAGCGCGGCCAGGCCCACCGGGAGGTTGATCCAGAAGATGGAGCGCCAGCCGACCGAGTCCACCAGCACGCCCCCGACCAGGGGGCCCGCGGCCATCGAGAGGCCGACGACCGCGCCCCACACCCCGATCGCGCGGGCGCGCTCGCGCGGGTCGGTGAAGGTGTTGGTGATGATCGACATGGCGACCGGGTTCAGCATGGAGCCGCCCACCGCCTGCACCATCCGGAACACCACCAGCCAGGACAGGTCCGGTGCCAGCGAGCACAGCACCGATCCGAGGGTGAAGATCACCAGGCCGGTCTTGAACACCCGTCTGCGGCCGATCCGGTCCGCCGTGGAACCGGCGAGCATCAGCAGCGAGGCGAGGACCAGGGTGTACGCGTCGATGGTCCACTGAAGCCCCGAGGTGCTCGCGTCGAACTCCCGTTGCAGGGAGGGCAGGGCGACGTTCAGGACCGTGTTGTCCAGGCTCACGATCAGCAGGCTCATGCAGCAGATCGCGAGCACCAGCATGCGTCGGCCGTGGCTGAGCTCGGGCATGGGGGTCATCGTACGCGTGTGTCGATAGTGCGGCTAACTAATGACCGTTACACGATCATCGTGTCGAGTACCCCGTGTCATGCGGGACAATGGGGGAATGCCCACGCCCTCGCCGACCGTGAACACCGTCCTGCCCATCGGCCCGCACGCGGTGCGGCCGCCCGTCGTGCTCGCCCCCATGGCCGGGATCACCAACGCGCCCTTCCGCACCCTGTGCCGGGAGTGGAGCGGTGGCAAGGGCCTGTTCGTCAGCGAGATGATCACCACCCGGGCGCTGGTCGAGCGCAACGAGAAGACCATGCAGCTGATCCGGTTCGACGCCACCGAGCAGCCGCGCTCCATCCAGCTCTACGGCGTCGACCCGGCGACCGTCGGCAAGGCCGTCCGCATGATCGCCGAGGAGGACCTCGCCGATCACATCGACCTCAACTTCGGCTGCCCGGTCCCCAAGGTGACCCGCAAGGGCGGCGGTTCGGCCCTCCCGTACAAGCGGAACCTGCTGCGGGCCATCCTGCGCGAGGCCGTGAGCGGCGCCGGGGACCTGCCGGTCACGATGAAGATGCGCAAGGGCATCGACGACGACCACCTGACCTACCTGGACGCCGGCCGGATCGCCGTCGAGGAGGGCGTGACCGCGATCGCGCTGCACGGCCGCACCGCCGCACAGCACTACGGCGGCACCGCCGACTGGGACGCCATCGCCCGGCTCAAGGAGCACGTGCCGGAGATCCCGGTGCTCGGCAACGGCGACATCTGGTCGGCGGAGGACGCGCTGCGGATGGTGCGCGAGACCGGCTGCGACGGGGTGGTCGTGGGCCGGGGGTGCCTGGGCAGGCCGTGGCTGTTCGCGGACCTGGTGGCCGCGTTCGAGGGGCGTACCGACGACTACGTACGGCCCACGCTGCGCGAGGTCGCCGAGGTCATGGTGCGGCACGCCACGCTGCTGGGGGAGTGGATCGGTGACGAGTCCCGTGGCGTGATCGACTTCCGCAAGCACGTCGCCTGGTACCTGAAGGGCTTCGCGGTCGGTTCCGAGATGCGTAAGCGGCTCGCGATCACCTCCTCGCTGGAGGAGCTGCGGTCCGGGCTCGACGAGCTGGACCTCGACCAGCCCTGGCCGGTGGGCGCCGACGGCCCCCGCGGCCGTACGTCCGGCAACAACAGGGTGGTGCTGCCGGACGGCTGGCTGAAGGACCCGTACGACTGCGCGGGCGTCGGCGAGGAAGCAGAACTGGACACCTCCGGCGGCTGAGCCGCTCCGACGCTCCCGCCGCCGCTGGGCCGGCCGGCGCCCATGCCGCTGGGCCGGTCGGCGCCCTGGCGGCTGGGCTGGTCGGGGCATCCGGCGGTCGGGTCGATCCGGCATTGCGCCGTTGGGCTGGTCATGGCACGGCACCCATGCCGCTGGGCTGGTCGGGTACTTCCGGCCGCTGGGCCGGTCGGGGGTGCTCGCGGTTGGGCTGGTCGGGCTCTTCCGACGGTTGGGTCGAACCGGCATTGCGCCGTTGGGCTGGTCCGGCACCGCCGCCGCTGGGCCGGTCGGTGCCCCGGGGGCTGGGTTGGGTCGGCGTGGCCACGTGGCTGGGCTGGTTCGGTGTCGTCCTTGGGCGGTCGGTCAGTGTCCGGTGGGGTGGGGGATGGAGCCGTAGGCGGTCAGGAAGCGGTTGCGGAAGGTGTCCATCTTCCATACCGGCGCGTCCTTCGCCGGGCGGAGTCCCGCGGTCCAGTTCCAGTCGGCGATCTTCTCCAGCACCTCCGGGTCCTTGGCGACCACCGTCACCGGCACGTCCCGGCTCGCGCCGTGGCCGCTCACCTGGGCGATGGGCTGGTGGTCGCCGAGGAAGACCAGCACCGTGTCGTCGGTGCCGTAGCGCTCCAGCCACTCGGTGAGGCTGCCGACCGAGTACTCGATCGACCTGCCGTACTGCCGCCGGGACTCGGTGGCGTCGGCGATGACGTCGGCGGACCTCTTCCCCGCCTTCTCCACGGCGTCGAAGAGCGAACCGTCGCCGAGGGCGTCCCAGTCGACCAGCTCGGGGAGCGGCGCCCAGGGCTGGTGGCTGGAGGTGAGGATGACTTCCGACATCAGCGGCCGGTCGCGCTCCCTGCCGTGCTCCAGCCGCTCGAACGCCTCCAGGGCGTACTGGTCCGGCATGGGCGACCAGCTGAACTTCGGCCCCCTGTACCCCAGGTCGAAGGCGTCGTAGACCTTGTCGAGGCCGTACCACTTCCCCTCCGGCCAGGCCTTCTGCACACCGGGCATGATGCCGACCGTGTCCCAGGCGCCGGTCTTCCGGAACGCCTTGGTGAGGGTGAGGCGGTCGCTGCTGGTGACGGTGCGGTAGCGCTGCTGGTTCTCGATCCACAGGCCGGACAGGGCCGTTGAGTGGCCGAGCCAGCTGCTGCCGCCGAACGTCGCCGAGGTGAGCCAGCCGCTGCGCGCCCGATAGCCGGCCTTCGCGAGCGCGGCGGCGCGGGTGTCGAGGGTGCTGGTGACGCCGGGCGCGATCAGCGGGTCCTCCAGGGCGGTGCGGCCGTAGCTCTCGATGAAGGCGATGACGACGTCCTTGCCGCGCAGGTCGGGGACGAGCTGGTCGGGGGGAGTGGCGCCGAAGGCGTCCGTCCGCGCCTCCTTGGCGAACGCCGCCTCGTCGCGCAGGGTGTCCACCACGCGCCGGGTCTGGCCCTTCACCGCCTGCGCGGCCCGGTCGGAGGCGACCGGCAGCCCCGCGACCTGCACACCCAGCGCCGTGCAGGTGATCCACACGGTGCCCGCGATCAGCGCGCCCCGGGTGGCGCGGGCGCGGTGCCGGGCCAGCAGGTTGCCCAGCCGCACGGTGGCCAGCGCCGTCACGGTCACGAGGAGCAGGGCGAGGAGGACGGCGCCGACGGCCGCGGCGGTGGCCGCCGTGCCGCCCATCGAGTCCTCCAGGTAGGCCTGGGCGTCGTCGAGCAGCCCCCAGTCGAGGACGAGGTTGAAGCCGCGGCCCAGATACTCGGTGAACCCCATGTCCAGCAGGTTCAGCACGGTCAGGACGCCGATGCCCGCCCCGTACAGCGCGGCCACGGCGATGCGCGGCCGGCGGGGCAGGGCGAGCAGCAGGACGGCCCCGACGATCGCCTCGGCGGGGATGCGCGCGAAGCGGTCGGCGCGCATCGCCGGGGCGGTGTTCGGCATCAGGAGCGCGCCGACGACCAGGACGGCGGCCAGGACGTGCACGGCCCACCGCAGGGTGCGGGCGGCGGTGGGGTGCGCGTCGCGGGCCGCGCGCAGGCGTGCGAGGACCCGCGGGCGCCGCGTGAGGACGTGCGGGCGCCGCGTGAGGACCCGCGGGCGGGCGGGCAGACGCGGGCGGGGGAGGGCGCGCAGGCGCGCGAGGACACGTGTGAAGGCGGGCAACCCGGAGGTTCCTTCCGTACCGAGGCCGGTGAGGAGGCGGACCCGGCGTGGGGGTCCGGGTCCGCCTGCCGTTCCGTACGGGCGGGCCCGCCGGTGCGTTCAGCTGACCGGGGATTTCACGGCGAAAGGGGTCGGTCCGGGACGGGGCCGGCCAGGTGCCGGGCCCGGTCCGCATGGTGAAATCCGGAGCCGCGTGGCAGCGTGATTCTCGCCACCCTTGATAAGGGTTGCGCTCAGATGAGCGGATCTTGAGCGGCTGCACTTCTCAAAGGGTGGCACTCAGTGCCACCCTTTGATCGTTCATCGAGCGAAATCAAACGTGGCCATTGCCGCTCATGTGAGCAGCCAAGGGCCCGGTTGGCGAGGTGATGCGTTCAAGAAGTGAAAACACTCGACCGTCGGCGCTTGCCAAGCTTTGACTTTCAATCCGCTGGCGCACGAGTGGTTACAGGCGCATGACGCACAAGTGGACGTACCCAGACGCCTTTGATCTGGGTACATTCCTCGCCGTCAGGGCAGCCACCGCGTCCTCGAGGAGTCGAGACCCGTGTCGGAAAACAAAGATCCCCATGTAGCTCAGCCGGGTGCGAGCGTTGAGGGCGTGAAGTTCGTCTACGACTTCACCGAGGGCAACAAGGACCTCAAGGACCTGCTCGGCGGCAAAGGTGCCAACCTCGCCGAGATGACCAACCTGGGCCTTCCCGTCCCGCCCGGCTTCACCATCACCACCGAGGCCTGCAAGACCTACCTCGACAGTGGCGAGGAGCCGGCGGCACTGCGTGACGAGGTGAGTGCGCACCTCGACGCCCTCGAAGAGAAGATGGGCAAGAAGCTCGGCCAGGCCGACGACCCCCTCCTCGTGTCGGTCCGCTCCGGGGCCAAGTTCTCCATGCCGGGCATGATGGACACCGTCCTCAACATCGGCCTGTCCGACAAGTCCGTGCAGGGCCTGGCCAAGCAGGCCGGCGACGACCGGTTCGCCTGGGACTCCTACCGGCGCCTGATCCAGATGTTCGGCAAGACCGTCCTCGGCGTCGACGGCGAGCTGTTCGAGGACGCGCTGGACGCGGCGAAGGCGGCCAAGAAGGTCACCGTCGACACCGAGCTGGAGGCCGCCGACCTCAAGAAGCTCGTCACCAAGTTCAAGAAGATCGTCAAGACCGAGTGCGGACGGGACTTCCCGCAGGACCCGCGCGAGCAGATGGACCTCGCCATCAAGGCCGTCTTCGACTCCTGGAACGGCGACCGCGCCAAGCTCTACCGCCGCCAGGAGCGCATCCCGCACGACCTGGGCACGGCCGTCAACGTCTGCTCCATGGTCTTCGGCAACCTCGGCCCGGACTCCGGCACCGGTGTCGCCTTCACCCGCGACCCCGCCTCCGGCCACCAGGGCGTCTACGGCGACTACCTGCAGAACGCGCAGGGCGAGGACGTGGTCGCGGGCATCCGCAACACCGTGCCGCTCGCCGAGCTGGAGTCGATCGACAAGAAGTCGTACGACCAGCTCATGCAGATCATGGAGACCCTGGAGAACCACTACAAGGACCTCTGCGACATCGAGTTCACCATCGAGCGCGGTGTGCTGTGGATGCTCCAGACCCGCGTCGGCAAGCGGACGGCCGGGGCGGCCTTCCGGATCGCCACGCAACTCGTGGACCAGGGCCTGATCGACGAGGCCGAGGCGCTCACCCGCGTCAACGGCGCCCAGCTCGCCCAGCTGATGTTCCCGCGCTTCGACGAGGACGCCAAGGTCGAGCAGGTCGGCCGGGGCATCGCGGCCTCCCCGGGCGCGGCGGTCGGCAAGGCGGTCTTCGACTCCTACACCGCCGTCAAGTGGTCGCGCTCCGGCGAGAAGGTCATCCTGATCCGCCGCGAGACCAACCCCGACGACCTCGACGGCATGATCGCGGCCGAGGGCATCCTCACCTCGCGCGGCGGCAAGACCTCCCACGCGGCCGTGGTCGCGCGCGGTATGGGCAAGACCTGCGTCTGCGGCGCGGAGGAGCTGGAGGTCGACACCAAGCGCCGCCGGATGACCGTCCCGGGCGGGCACGTGGTGGAGGAGGGCGACGTCGTCTCCATCGACGGTTCCACGGGCAAGGTCTACCTCGGTGAGGTCCCGGTCGTCCCGTCCCCGGTCGTGGAGTACTTCGAGGGCCGGATGCACCCGGGCGCCGACGACGCCGACGAGCTGGTCGAGGCCGTGCACCGGATGATGGCCTTCGCCGACCGCAAGCGCCGGCTGCGGGTGCGCGCCAACGCCGACAACGCCGAGGACGCGCTGCGCGCCCGCCGCTTCGGCGCCCAGGGCATCGGTCTGTGCCGCACCGAGCACATGTTCCTCGGCGACCGCCGTGAACTGGTCGAGCGCCTGATCCTCGCCGACACCGAGGCCGAGCGCGAGGAGTCGCTCAAGGCCCTGCTGCCGCTCCAGAAGCGGGACTTCGTGGAGCTGTTCGAGGCGATGGACGGCCTCCCGGTCACCATCCGCCTGCTCGACCCGCCGCTGCACGAGTTCCTGCCCGACATCACCGAACTGTCGGTCCGGGTCGCCCTCGCCGAGTCCCGGCAGGAGCCGCACGAGAACGAACTGCGCCTGCTCCAGGCCGTGCACCGGCTGCACGAGCAGAACCCGATGCTGGGTCTGCGCGGTGTCCGCCTCGGTCTGGTCATCCCCGGCCTGTTCACCATGCAGGTACGGGCCATCGCGGAGGCCGCCGCCGAACGCAGGGCCGCCAAGGGCGACCCGCGCGCGGAGATCATGATCCCGCTGGTCGGCACGGTCCAGGAGCTGGAGATCGTCCGCGAGGAGGCCGACCAGGTCATCGCCGAGGTCGAGGAGGCCTCCGGCACCTCGCTCAAGCTCTCCATCGGCACGATGATCGAGCTCCCGCGCGCCGCGCTGACCGCCGGCCAGATCGCGGAGGCGGCCGAGTTCTTCTCCTTCGGCACGAACGACCTCACCCAGACGGTGTGGGGCTTCTCCCGGGACGACGTGGAGGCCTCGTTCTTCACCGCGTACCTGGAGAAGGGCATCTTCGGGGTGTCGCCGTTCGAGACGATCGACAAGGACGGCGTCGGCTCCCTGGTGAAGCTCGCCGCCAAGGCCGGCCGCGCCACCCGCCCCGACCTCAAGCTCGGTGTCTGCGGCGAGCACGGCGGCGACCCGGAGTCCGTCCACTTCTTCCACGAGGTCGGCCTGGACTACGTCTCCTGCTCCCCGTTCCGCATCCCGGTCGCCCGGCTGGAGGCCGGCCGCGCGGCGGTCACCTCGGCGGGCAGCGACCACCGCTGAGCCCCGGAGCCGCTGTCTGTCACCCGACCACCCTCACCGATCGGCAACGGCTCCGGATCACGAAGAAGGGCGGGCCCCTGTGCGGGGGGCCCGCCCTTCGCCATGCCACGGCGCCCGAATCCCTCCCCATATCGCTTATGGCGGTGCGTTCCCGGCCAAGAAGAGGTCAGCCGGTGTGCCGGATGCCGCTCAGGGGGAGGGCCCGATGAGCTGGAGCGAGGTGGTGGTCAGCTATCCGTTCGTCTCCGCCATCACCGAGTGGCTGAACAAGGAGGACGGCGACGCGCTGGACGCGATAGCCGAGTACGTCGCGGCGGCGACACCCACGGTGCTGGAGAAGATGGACCGGCACCTGCGCGACACGACCGTCAACGAGTGACGGGAAGAATCACGGCACGTTGGTGACGCCGACGCCGACGCCGACGCCGACGCCGACGCCGACGCCGACGCCGACGCCGACGCCGGTCAGCGCCGCGGCGACCACGCTCCTGCCGTTGCCCTTGCCGTCGCGGACCGTCAGCCGGTGTGTCTCGACCGGCAAGGGGCCGAGGCGCCGGAGCTCGGCCTCCACGGAGAAGTCGCAGGACCACAGCTCGGTGTGCGCCACGCCGAACGGCATGGGCAGCGGCAGCTGGAACCTCACGCCCCACGTGGTGACCACCACGGTGGCCACCCGGGCTGTCAGCAGCCCGAGCGACCTCTCGGGCTGCCACACCAGCAGCAACTCCTCGCCGCGTTCGGTGGAATACAGATGGCGTACGGCGTCCAGTTCCGCCGGGGAGAGCGCCGACGCGTCCCGGAACGGCCCCGGACCGAGGTCCGGTCGGCGCACCACGACTTCCCGCCGTCCGCACCACCGGCACGGAAGCAGCCGCGCAACTGGGTCGTCATCACCTCGGCCGTCGCCGTGATCGCCGCGGTCATCGGTACCGGCCTGTTCGTCGTCAACTCCCGTGGCGACGAGAGCAAGCCGGACGCCACCGCCGCCGCATCCGGCGCTCCGGACGAGGACGCCGTGCCCGCCGTGGAGGAGCCGGAGCCGGAGCCGGTGTACGCCGATGTGGATGCCGACAGCTTCGACATCGAGCTGCACGGTGTCCGTGAAGATCACGGACGTTACGACCCGGGGATACTGAGATCGCGTGAGCGGCAGGTCGGCGAGCGCGTCGGGCGGTTGCCGCCGCCCCTCCGCGAGGGGCGCCGGCCTCTCGTCACGCCCAGGTGAGGCGTTGCCCGGCGGGGCCGACGTACAGCCGCAAGCGGTCGGCGGACGGGCGGCCGTCGGCCTGCCACTGCGTCAGGCGCTCGGTGATCCTGTCCCACAGGCGCACCGCGCCGCCCTGCCGCACCATCCATCGCGAGCCGTCCTGGAAAACGGCCGCCCATGCCTCGGCATCCACGTCGATCACGACGTGCTCCGTCCGACCGTCACGGCCCAGCGTGAGCCGCTGTGCGCGCGGCGCGGCGAACTGCGCGACGAACCGGGCCGTCCAGTCGTCGAGTACGTCCGCGCCCAGCTCCGTAGGCACGGCCTCACCCTCGCCGAGGTTCGGCAGGACGCCCAGCGGGGGTGGAAGGTGGGGGCGGGCCGGCATGAACGAGACCTGTCCGCCGAGCACCGGGCCGTCGGCCGTGCCGTCGTCGGCGACCGTGAGCCGGACGAGTTCGGACGCGTGCATCCATCCGCCGACGGTGACCAGGATCTCACCACCGGGGCGTGTCTGCCCGAGCCAGTCGGCGGGCACTGTATGGACGCTGCACGTAGCGATGACGCGGTCGTACGGGCCGCCCTCCTTGTAGCCCATCAACCCGTCACCGACCACGCGGTCAGGCCGGTGTCCGGCGTTCGCGAGCGCCATTCCGGCACGGGCCGACACCTCGGCGTCCACCTCGACCGAGGTCACGTTGTCCTCGCCGACGACATGGCAGAGCAGCGCGGTCGAGTAGCCCGTCCCGGTGCCGATCTCAAGGACGCGCGTCCCCTCGGTCGCCCGCAGGTCCTCGAGCATCCGCACGACCAGACTCGGCAGGGTGGACGACGAGGAGGGGACCGCGGCGATGCGCCCCTCGACCTGGTCGGGGAAGACGGCCCCGGCGACCTGTGTCACGAGGGTGTCGTCCTCGTAGATCCGTGCGAGTTCATCCGGGGAGCCCCCGGCCGCGGGCCGGTACCAGCCGCCGTCCTCGTACTCGAACCAGCCGCGCGCGAGGAACGCCTCGCGGGGCACCGATGTGACGGCCGCTTCCCATTCGGGGCTGCGCAGGGTGCCGGACGCGGACAGACGCCGCGCGAGGTCGGCCCGTAGGCGTTTCGAACGCAGGGGGTCAGTCATGCGGGGGTCGCTCCGTTCTCCAACAGGTCGGCGATTGCGGGTGTGATCGGTAGTCCGGCCGCGTCTTCGAGCCACGCCCATTGGCCGTTGGGGTTGCACTCCAGGAACCACCATGTGCCGTCCGCGGTCACGGCGAAGTCGAAGGCGCCGAAGTTCAGACCGAAGCCGGCGAGGAACCGTGCCAGGGCCCGGCGGATCACGTTCGGGCAGGAGACCCGCTCATAGGTGAGGCTCTGGTACTCGGATCTCCAGTCCACGACCCCGGGCGGTGCGGTGATCCGGGCGCTGAACACCTGCTGGCCGACGACGACCGCCCGCACGTCGGCCACCTTGGGCACCTGGGCCTGGAACAGGTGCGCGCTGTGGCTCACCGCGTTGTCGATTTCCTCCGCCGCGACGGGGGCGGCCCAGATCCCGGCGGGTTCGCCCTCGACCTCGTACGCTCCCGCATGCAACGGCTTGTAGATCGTGGGCCCTTCGGCACAGAACCGCTTGGCCTTCCCCGGATCGTTCGTGATGAGGGTGGCCGGAACCCTGAACCCCGCGCGGGTCGCGGCGGCCAACTGTGCGGGCTTGTACTCGGCCCGTGCGATGGCCTGCGGGTGACTCAGGTACAGGCATCCCGGCAGTGCGCCCAGCACACCGCTCAGGCCGCGCCGGTTCTCCTGTGCGGCGAACCGGGCCGCCTGCTCGCCGTTGCCCGTCGGGTACGAACTCGGCCGACGGTGGTACAGGGCGCGTACGGCGGAAAGTCCGGCCGTACGGTCCCCGACCGCCAGCTGCCCGTCCCAACCCCCCTTCCCGGTGCGCGCGGTGAGCGCCACGGACGTCGGGAAGTCGCACCCCGGATCGAACCGGAGGACGGGCACCCGGCGCCGGTTCAGTTCCGCGATGACCAGATCGGCGGTCGGATCCTCGTACTCCGTACAGACCAGCACCGGGCGTCCGCCCATGGCGTCGTCCCCTAGTCCTGTGTCGCGTCGTGGCCGGAGTCGGCGTCCACCTTGCCGTCCTTGCCGACCTGAGTGGGCGGGTAGGTGTTCACGCTCGTCCCGTGCTTGCCGAGTTCGGCCGGCGTCATCGCTCCGTCCTCCCCGACCCACCGGCCGGTCTGTGTGGCCGGGTCGATGCCCGCGTACCGCCACGGTGAGGGAGAACCGTTCCGCAGCGGAGCCATACGGCGCAGCCCCCACGGGGCCGGAGCAGCCGTCTTCCCGGGGGTGAGGCTCGTTCGCAAGTCTCCTCCTCGATCGCTTCGTTCTGTCGTGTCGTGCGGGATTCCGTCACGGGCGTGCACCTGGACGCGTGCCATGTGGTCGAGCTCCGCGACGCAGGGGCCGCACGCGTACACGTCACCCGTCGCACCTGGCGTGGTCACGGAGCCGACCCACAGCACGCGTACGCCCTCTCGTCGGCAGTACAGCCAGCAGGCCCCGGTCACCCACTGGTTGCCGTCATCCGCCTGCGCGACGAGCGGCCATACGTCGCGCCACGGGCGCGTGACGGCCGGGGCGAAGGTCACGGCGTGCGTCCGGCCGCGTCCTTGTTGTGCAGGAAGCCCCCTGCCCTTTCGATCTCGCGCGCCACTTCGTCGTACTCGTGCGGAACGGGTGAGATCATCGAGCGCCACGCCGTGAGCACGGCACCGGCCTCGCCGTTCCCGACGAGCTCGACGGCTCGCCTCAGACCGTCGCGCCCCTGCGGCGGCAGCAGACCCGCGCGTTCCTCGATCACGTCCGCGATCTCCCACCCGAACACGTTCGCGTACTCGGTGCACTCCTTGCGGGGGCTCTCGATGTCCGTGTGGAGAGCGCCGCACAGGTAGATCACGCAGCGGAACCGCTCGGTCCTTGCGGTCTTGGCCGGCGTGTTGCCGACCGCCGCGTCCGCCAGTGCCCGACGCCGCCTCAGGTCGCCCTCGGTCCGGTGAGGCCGAGCCTGCTCCTGCGGCTGCTCATTCTTGAAACTGGCCATGCATCAAGTGTGCTCGCGTGGTCACGCAGGGTGAAGTGATGTGGCGTGCGACCGGAAGGGATTGCTCAATCCGCACTCCTACGGTCCGTAGGACTCACGCGATCAAGGGCACGCCGATGAGCTCGCTGATGCTGCGCACGCGTGCCGTGGATACTTTCGCGAGACGTTTTCCGATGACACCGGGCAGTGCTTGATGCCTGACCCATTCGGGGGCGTCGAGTCCTACCTCGATCAGGGTGTCGGCGGCCCGGTCGTACAGTTTTGCCTCGCACTGGGCCAGGGCGACGTCGAGTTTGTAGCGGTTGCGGGCCACCTTCGACATGGACCTGGGAAGCTTGGTCATGTCGGGGTGGCTGGCGAGGGTGAGGGCGCGCCCGTAGTTCTTCAGGGCGACATGGATGCCCACGGCCTCGGTCTTCGCCGCCGTAGGGCCGAAGCTGGTTCCGTACAGCTTCTCGTCCCGGCCCAGTCTTGCCGCTGCGGCGTGCGCCTGGGAGAGGTAGTCGTCGGCCGTCCTCTCGTCCTCGCGCCTCGACGCCGCCACGGCTGCGGAGATCATCAGCCGCCCGTACGCGAGCAGTTGCGGGCGGGATCCGCCGCTGAACGACGGTTCGATCGCCAGTGCCGCCCGCTCGGCCACGTCCAGGGCGCGCGGCAGCTTGGCGCTGCGCAGGTGGATCCACGAGAGCGTGGACTCGAGCAGTGCCGTCAGCACGGGGTCGTCGACTTCCTTCGCAAGGCGCTTCGCCGACGTGAGTGCGCTCAATGCGAGGTCACGCTGCCCGAAACCGTTCGAGCACGACGCGGCCACCCGGTACGTGCTCGCCAGGATCGATCCGAGCCGTTCGCGCTCGCTGCCGGTGGTACTGGCGTACCTGACCTGTCCTTCCATGAGGACCTTCGAGGTGTAGCCGCTCACCTTCGTGGTGTCGCTCGCCCAGTAGGCCTCCCACGCGCGGTCGCGGGCAATGCTCAGTTCGTCGACAGTGCTCGGGTCGTCGATGCCCTCCCACTCGCCGAGGGCGCTTTCATGAACGGCGTCGGACAGTTGGCGCAGCGCGGCGCGGTCACCCTGGTCCATCCCCCGGCGCGGCGCCTGCTGCCCCAGGATCACCGACACGTCCGTGTTGAGCGCGTGGGCGAGTTTGAGAAGGGAACCGATGGACAACTCGCCCCGGTCCTGTTCGGCCTTCTGCACCAGGGACAGGGACAGCCCCGCCGCGTCGGCGAGTCCCTGCTGGGTCAGGTCGGAACCTCGGAGGTGCTTGATGCGCTTGCCGTTCGTCAGGTCGGCCCAGTTGCTCACGGTCACCCCAGTGCGTTTGCTCAGGCTGCTGTCCTTCGATGGTAGGTCCCGATGTAGTGTCCCGTGCCGGACTCACGGAGCCGCCGTGGCGGGGGAGCACAGGGAGCAGCAGTGCCACTGGGAATACGCAGGAGCAGCATCAGGCCGCTGAGTGCCATGGGCGGGCACGCCGTCGATCCCTGGCGGTCGTTCCGGCGTACGGTCGGGGTGGTGTTCTTCGGGTGGGGCGCCGCGGCCGTCACCGCGGGGGTGTCCTATCTGGCGCTGCGCCTGGTGTGGGTGCCCATCGCCGTCGGGGTCGTGCTGTGTCTGGCGTTCGTCGTCCTGCTGATGCTTCTGCACCGTGCGGGGTGGATCGCCCTGCTGTCGCTCGTGCCCGGACTGTTCATCCTCGTCGGGGCCGTCCAGTACGCGCCCGAGGCGGCGCTGGAGCTGCGCGGGGTGCGCGAGAGCGTGGTGATCGTCGCGGACGGTGCGACCGGGACGGACGGCAAGAACCACCGGTACACGCTGCGCACGGCGGACGGTGAGGAACTGGCGGAGCGGCTCACCTACAACGGTGACGCCTGGGCTCCGGAGGTGGGTGACCGGCTCGACGTCCTCCGGGACCCGGAGGGCGTGGTGCCCATGGAGCGGGCGGACGAGGTGGACGCCGCGGGGCGGCTGAGCGGTCTGGTCGGCGGGCTCGTGGCGTGGACGCTGATGGCGGTCCTCGCCGGGCGGCGCGGGCATGTGCGCCGCCGGCAAGGGAAGACCGACTCCCTGCTGCTGTCCCTGTAGTCCGGGGAGGACGTCAGTCGGAGTCGCCGCGGCGCTTGCGGGCCGCGATCATGAAGCCGCCGCCCAGCAGCACGACGGCCGCGCCGCCGGCCGCGATGTACGGGGTGGTGTCGCTGCCGCCGGTCTCGGCGAGGTCGGTGCCGCCGCCGCTCTGCTCCTTGGCGCCGGTGTTCTCCGCCTCCGTGTCGGAGCCCGTGCCGTCGTCGGTGTCGGTCTCCTCGCGCGGCTCGAAGCCCGCCGGGGGCTTGTCGCAGCCGACGCCGTCGTTGTCCCGGTCGAGGTGCTTGCCGTAGTGGTCGTCGCCCTTGGCGATGTTGCTGTACCCGTTCTCGTAGGCCTCGGTGCAGTTCTTGAACGGGTGATTGCCGTCGTGGGCCACGGCGGTGGCCGGTACGGCGGCCAGAGCGAGGGCGGCGAGGACCGCGGCGGCGGAGGTACGGAACGGGTTCATGGTGAGGAGCCCCCCAGATCGGGCGTATACGTGTGCTTGGTACGAGGGTGCCGAAGCTACTGGGGCGCGGAGGATGTGGCGGGGATATGAAGGTCCTGTGATACGAACGTGACGTGACCGGAGAGTAGCTCTCCGCTGTGGCGGGTCGCGGCCGGTCACGCCGCCTTCGCCTCGTACGCCTTCGCCTCGTACGCCGTCACCCGTACCGTCTCGTCGTCCAGGCACTGGCCCGACTCCAGGTCGAAGCGCTGCTTGAGGAGCGGTGAGGCGACGAACGGGCGGCCCCGGTGGGTGCCGGTCAGGCCCCGGGAGAGGACCGCCGCGCCGGTGAAGGGGTCGCGGTTGTCGATGGCGTAGAGCCGGCCGGTGCGGTCGGCGAAGACGGCGGCCTGACGGCCGTCGGGGAGCAGGGCGGCCACCCCGCGGCCCGGCAGCAGGGTGCTCAGGTCGCAGACGGTGAACCAGTCGTCCGTCAGGCGGAGCCGGACCTGCAGGTCGGTGGTCTCCAGTGCCAGGGTCATCGCGTCGCGGTTCCTTCCAGGAGGTCGTCGGCGGGGCGCAGGCCGATGGCCAGCAGCGGCAGGTCGGGCTTCATCTGGTCGCGCTCGGGAACGAAGGCGACCACCGGGTCGGGGATGTCGGGCGCGTTCACGAAGGACACGAACCGGGCCAGCTTCTCCGGGTCGTTGATGGTCTCGGCCCACTCGTCGCGGTAGTGGGCGACATGCGCGGCCATCAGGCCCTCCAGCTCGTCGCAGATGCCGAGCGAGTCGTGCACCACGACGTCCCGTACGTGGTCGAGGCCGCCGGGGATCCGGTCCAGCCACACGCTGGTGCGCTCCAGGCGGTCGGCGGTGCGGATGTAGAACATCAGGAACCGGTCGACGAGGCGGATCAGTTCGGCGTCCGAGAGGTCCTGCGCGAGCAGGTCCGCGTGGCGCGGGGTGGCGCCGCCGTTGCCGCCGACGTAGAGGTTCCAGCCGTTCGCCGTGGCGATGACGCCGAAGTCCTTCGACCGGGCCTCCGCGCACTCCCGCTGGCAGCCGGAGACCGCCGACTTGAGCTTGTGCGGGGAGCGCAGCCCCCGGTAGCGCAGCTCCAGGTCGATCGCCATCCGTACGGAGTCCTGGACGCCGTACCGGCACCAGGTCTGCCCCACACAGGACTTCACCGTACGCAGCGACTTGCCGTAGGCGTGCCCCGACTCGAACCCGGCGTCGACCAACCGGGCCCAGATGACGGGCAGTTGCTCGACCCGGGCGCCGAACATGTCGATCCGCTGACCGCCGGTGATCTTCGTGTAGAGGCCGAAGTCGCGGGCGATCTCGCCGATGACGATCAGTTTCTCCGGCGCGATCTCGCCGCCCGGGATGCGCGGCACGACCGAGTACGAGCCGTTCTTCTGCAGGTTGGCCAGGAAGTGGTCGTTGGTGTCCTGGAGGGCGGCCTGTTCGCCGTCGAGGACGTGGGTGCCGGCGCCGATCGTCGGGGCGAGGGAGGCGATGATCGAGCCGACCGCCGGCTTGCAGACCTCGCAGCCGTCACCGCCCCGGGCGGCCTCGCGGCCGTGCCGGTCGAGCAGGTCCCGGTAGGACGTGACGCGCAGGGCCAGGACGATCTCGTACAGCTCCTCGCGGGTCTGGGAGAAGCAGGCGCACAGGCCCTTGTCGACCTCGACGCCGCTCGCCTCCAGCTCCGCGTTGACGAGCTGGCCGAGAACCTTGACGCAACTGCCGCACGTCGTACCGGCCTTGGTGCACTTCTTCACTTCCGGCACGGTGGTGCACCGGTGCTCGGTGACGGCCTCGCGGATCGTGCCCTTGCGCACGTTGTTGCAGGAGCAGATGATCGCGTCGTCCGGCAGCGCGGTGGGGCCGAGCTGCACGGGCGCGCCGGCGCCGGCCGGCAGCACCAGCGACTCGGGCGGCACGGGCGGCACCGAGCCGGTGAACGCCTTCAGCGTGCCGTACGCCTCCGCGTCGCCGACCAGGATGCCGCCGAGCAGCGTGCCGTCCGGGCCGATGACCAGCTTCTTGTACAGGCCGGACCGGGAGTCGGAGTAGACGACGTCCAGGCAGTCCCCGGCGGTGCCGTGCGCGTCGCCGAAGGACGCCACGTCCACACCGAGCAGCTTCAGCTTGGTGGACAGGTCCGCGCCGGTGAACGCCGACTCGTCCCCGGCGATCGTCGCGGCGGCCGTCTCCGCCTGCTCGTAACCGGGCGCCACCAGGCCGTACACCCGGCCGTCGGCGGCCAGCGCGCACTCACCGATCGCGAACACGCGCGGGTCGGCGACGCTGCGGCACTGCTCGTCGACCGCGATGCCGCCGCGCTCGCCGACGGTGAGACCGCAGTCGCGGGCCAGCTGGTCGCGCGGGCGGACACCGGCGGAGAACACGACCAGGTCGGTGGCGAGTTCGGAGCCGTCGGAGAGCCGCATGCCGGTGACGGCACCGTCCTCACCGACCACGACCTCCTGCGTACCGACCCCCGTGTGCACGCTCAGGCCCATCTCCTCGATGGTGCGCAGCAGCGCCGCGCCGCCGCCCTCGTCGACCTGCACCGGCATCAGGCGCGGCGCGAACTCCACGATGTGCGCGGTCAGTCCGAGGCCCTTGAGCGCGCCCGCCGCCTCCAGTCCCAGCAGGCCGCCGCCGACCACCGCACCGGTCGTCGACCCCTTCGCGTACTCCTCGATGGCGAGCAGGTCCTCGATCGTGCGGTAGACGAAGCAGCCCTCGGCGTCCTTGTTCGGCACCGGCGGCACGAACGGGTAGGAGCCGGTGGCCAGCACCAGGACGTCGTAGCCGACGACCAGTCCGGAACGGGCGGTCACCTCGCGCGCCTCCCGGTCGACGGCCACCGCCGGGTCGCCGACCCGCAGCTCGATGCCGTGCGCCTGGAGGAACGCCGGATCCGTCAGGGACAGCTCCTCGGGCGTCCTCCCCGAGAAGTACGAGGTCAGCTGCACCCGGTCGTACGCGGGACGCGGCTCCTCGCACAGCACGACCACGCGGTGCGTGGCGGTCAGGCCGCGCTCGGCGAGCGCCTCGAGGAAACGCTGGCCGACCATGCCGTGGCCGATGAGCACGATGGTCGGGCGGGTCCGGTCGGAAAGAACCGTCGTGGACATCAGGAGCCTCCGTCAGTGGTGAGCAGGTGGAGCAGCGGCCCGCCGCCGGAGGGGAGCGGCTCTGCTCCCTCCCAGGCGCGCGCGAGGGCGCCGACGGTGCCGAGTTCGCCGACCAGGACTCCACCGACCAGCCGGTCGTCGCGGACGACGACCTTGCGGTAGGTGCCCCGGGTGGCGTCGGTGAGCTGCACGACGTCGTCGCCCGGCAGGGCCTCGGTCTCCCCGAACGCGGCGAGGTCGAAGGGCCCCGGGAGTCCGGTGAGGGTGAGCCGGGTCAGCGAGCGGGTGCCGGTGTAGCGGGCGCCGGTGTCCCCGGCGAGCAGCGCGGCGAGCGCGTCGGCCTGTTCCAGGGCCGGGGCGGCGAGCCCGTACACCGTGCCGGCGTGCTGGGCGCAGTCGCCGACCGCGTGGATGTACGGGTCGGAGGTGCGCAGCTCGTCGTCGACGACGACACCCTTGCCGACCTCCAGTCCCGCGGCCCGCGCGAGCCCGGTGCGCGGGTGCACCCCGCAGGCCAGGACGACGAGGTCGGCGTCGAGGGCGTACCCGTCGGCCAGCTCCACCGCGCGGACCGCCCCGCCGGCGCAGCGCACGTCCCGCACCCGGCACTCGGTGTGCACCTCCACGCCGAGGCCGGTCAGGTGCCGCCGGACGAGCGCGGAGGCGGCCGGGTCGAGCTGGCGCTCCATGAGCCGCTGGGACTGCTGGGCGAGGACGACCTGCGCGCCGCGCACGGCGAGCGCGCGGGCCGCGGACACGCCGAGCAGCCCGCCGCCGATCACCACCGCCCGCACCCCGGGCCGTACCGCCTCGGCCAGGCCCAGGCAGTCGTCCATGGTGCGGAAGGCGTGCACGCCCTCGGGCAGCTCGTGGCCGGCGGTGAACAGTCCGCGCAGCGGGGGCAGCACCGGGTTGGAGCCGGTGGCCAGGACCAGCCGGCCGTATCCGGTCACCGAGCCGTCCGCGCAGGTGACGGTGCGGGCCGCGCGGTCGATACCGGTGACCCGGGCCCGGGTGAGCCGCGCGGGCGCGGGCAGGGCGATCACCTCGGGGCTGTAGCGCCCGGCCAGCACCTCGGCGAGCAGCACCCTGTTGTACGGGCGGTGCTCCTCCTCGCCGATCAGCGTCACGGGCGTGCCGAGCTCGCCGAGCCGCCGGGCGAGTCGTACGCCCGCGAGGCCGGAGCCGATCACCACCACACGGTCGTTCGAGGTCATGCCCTTGAGCGTGCGGTGCGGGTGTTACCCGTCGGCATCCCCGCTGTTTCCCGCGCGGAACGCTGCCCTCAGCGGGGGAGCGCGGCCCGTGTGAGGAGGCCGACCCCGGCGGCAACCTCAACAAACGCTCATCTTGATGGACGTAGCATCTACCCCGTCCCTAGGCTCGCGGCCATGCCCGACATCTCGCTGACCACGGTCGTTCTGCTCTGTCTGGCCGCCCTCGCCGCCGGCTGGATCGACGCCGTCGTCGGCGGAGGCGGGCTGCTGCTCCTGCCCGCCCTGCTGCTGGGCCTGCCCGCCGGCACCCCGGCCGCGCACGCCCTGGGCACCAACAAGGCGGTCGCGATCGTCGGCACCACGGGCGCCGCGGTGACCTACGCCCGCAAGGCACCCGTCGACGTGAAGACCGCCGTACGCATCGGCCTCGCGGCCCTCGCCGGATCGTCGGCCGGGGCGTTCTTCGCGGCCGGGATGAGCACCGAGGTCCTGAAGCCGCTGATCATGGTGGTGCTGCTCGCCGTGGCCGCCTTTGTGATCCTGCGCCCCGCCTTCGGCACGGCCCCCGCCACCGGCCCGGCCACCCGCCGCCAGGTACTCGCCGCGATCGGCCTGGCCGGCCTCGGCATCGGCTTCTACGACGGTCTCGTCGGCCCCGGCACCGGTACGTTCCTCGTCCTGGCGCTCACCGCCCTGCTCCACCTCGACCTGGTCACCGCCTCCGCCACCGCCAAGATCGTCAACTGCTGCACCAACGCCGGCGCCCTCGCCACGTTCGCCTGGCAGGGCGCGGTGCTGTGGCAACTGGCGGCGCTGATGGCGGTCTTCAACCTGGCGGGCGGCACCCTCGGCGCCCACACGGCCCTGAAGAAGGGCAGCGGCTTCGTCCGCGTCGTCCTCCTCACGGTCGTCTTCGCCCTGGTGGCGAACCTGGCGTACGAGCAGTGGCTGGCGTAGCAGTGGCCGGGGCGACATGCGGCGGGCGGCTCAGCGGGCGGCCGTCAGGTGGGCGTAGACGACCACGTTGGCCTGGTAGCCGGTGGTGCGGGACCAGCCGCCGCCGCAGGTGATGACGCGCAGCTCGGGGCGGTCCGCCGGGCCGTACACCTTCCGGTCGGGGAAGTCCTCAGCGTCGTACACCTCGACCGCGTCCACCGTGAACACGGCCACCGTGCCGTCCCGCCGGTCCACCTCGATGGTGCTGCCCTTGCGCAGCGCGCCGAGGGAGTAGAAGACGGCGGGGCCGTCGGCGTTGTCGACGTGGCCCGCGACGATCGCGGTGCCCCGCTCGCCGGGGGTGGTGCCGGCCTCGTACCAGCCGGCCAGGTTCTCGTCGTCGGCGGGCGGGACGTCGAGGCTGCCGGTGCTCGTCAGGCCGAGGCCCGTCAGGGGAGCGTCCACGTCGATCGCGGGGATGCGGACCCGCTCCGGCGGGGAGGGCGGCAGGGCGGGGGCGGAGGACCGGTCCGCGCCGCGGTCGTCGGCTCCGGTGTGCGCCTGGGCGGCGGAGGGCTGCGGCGGGGCGTGCGTCCCGGTCCCGTCGCGCAGCAGCCACGCCCCCGCGCACAGCGCGACCACCGTGACGGCGGCTATCGCTGCGTTGCCCGGGCCCCCGGCCCGGCGGAACCTGCGGCGCATCACGGACTGACCTCCTCTCGAGTCGGCCCCGTACCCCCCTCCGGGCCGCGAGGGGCGTCGGACCCGGAGGGGGAGGGGACTTGCGGTACCGGCGGGGACGGGCAGCGGAGGGTGCCCGTCAGATCCCGTCGCCTCTCGCCCGGCGATGCAGGAGCCAGGTACCGCCCGCGGCGGCGACGGCGAGAGCCGTCACACCGGCCGCGGTCTGTACGGGGTCGGGGCCCAGCGCGCCACCGACCCCCGTCTTCACACCTCCCCGGGGATGCGCCGGCTGCGCCTCGGGCGTCAGCGTGACCATCAGGTCGCCGGCCACCCGCCGGCCGCTCCCGGCACACGTCGCGACGATCTCGTACGTCCCCGGCTGCGCGCTCGGCGGCACCTGGAACTGCCCGATCGCGTCCCGATCGTGGGTGCTCGGCGCGAGGGTGAACCGGCCGGCGCCCACGGCGGAGGCGTCGCCCGCCGCCGTGTCGTCGCCGCACGCGGCGGTGTTCACCGTGACCTGCGCGCCCGGCGCGACCGACGAGGGGTATACCTCCAGGTTCCCGGCCGACGGCCCGCGGGATTCCACGGCGTACGCGGGCGGCGCGGCGAGCAGCCCCGCCGTGGCCACGGCGAGCACGGCGCCGGTCAGACCGGTCATCCCGGTGACGCCGGTCAGCAGCCGGGCGGTACGTCGCATCGATGCTCCCTCGAGCTCATGAACGGGACCCGGCCCCGCGGCACCCCCAGGTGCAGCCGTCGGACGCGTCCCTGCCTCTTCGAGGTAAGTGCCACCGCGTCGGTACCGCTTCCCGAGCAGGCGCCGGAACGCGGGCCGAACGGGTGCCGCGAACCCCCGAACGCGCGCTTCCCGCACCGTGTTCCAGCAGGTCACCGGCGCCGTGCCGGACGGGTCGCGGAAAGCACCCGAAGGGTGGGCGGCGCGGCGGTGAACGGGTGACCGGTGCGGACGGCGGGGGAGGGGTTAGGGTCGCGTGCGGGGAGGTGGGCCGGCGTGAAGGTGAGACGCGGCAGAGTGGTGCTGGCGATGTGGGTCCTCGTGACCTGGGGGACGGTCCAGGCCTGCGGGGGAGTGACGAACCACGGGTTGAGCAGCGAGGCCGAGTGCCCCTGGCTCAACATCGGCCCGGACGGCGAGGAGCATCCGGCGCCGATGGGGCCCGGCGACCTGTGCCATACGGAGAGCGACGTCACGCGGACCTACGACGAGCAGTGGGCCTTCCAGCGCGAGGCGCGCCAGGACATCGTCATCGGTGCGTGGGTGCTCGGCGTCGGGGCGGTCGGACTGGGCGGGCTGTCCGTCGAGCGGCGGTTGCAGCAGGCGCGGGCGCGGCGCCCGTACGAGGCGCGGGCGCGGCGACGGCGCATCGTCCGGGAGGCCCGCCGGCCGTGAGGCGCCGGGGTGGCGCGCCGGCCGGTGGGCGGCGTCGTCGTGGGCGGGTCGGCGCGGGGCGGGTCAGCCGTGTCCCGCGTCGTCGTGGGGCGCGTCAGCCCCGCCACTCCCCGCCCTCGATCAGCTTCCCCCGCACCCGCAGCCGGGCGGCGACGGCGGGCGCCGCGACGTACACCCAGGCCCGCACCGCCGTCCCGTCGCCCGTCCGGACGACGTCCCGCGCCGTCCGCTCGTAGAGGTTGCGCGGATCACCCGGTACGTACTCCTCCAGCCGGTCCAGCTCGGCCAGCAACCCCGGGTACGCCTCCGGCAGCGCGGTCACCAGCTCCCCGCCCACCGCCGCCGCGCCCGGCTCCTCGACGGCGTACGGATAGCCGGGCCCCTCGTACAGCAACGCGCCCCGGAGCAGGCCGGGTTCCTCGCTCAGGGTGCGGCCGCGCAGGAACAGGCCGTGGTTGCGCCCGCCGGGGCGGAGCGTGCCGTAGACGAAGAAGGGGAGGGTCACTCGGGCCGTCCGCGGGGTCGGTCGGAGCCCCGCCGCACGGAAGACGCGCCGGAGCCTTGCGGGAACGATTCTCGCCCCTCGTACGGCTATTCGGGCCGTACGGCCTCCACGCGGACCGCGCACGCCTTGAACTCCGGCATGCGCGAGACCGGATCGAGGGCGGGGTTGGTGAGGCTGTTGGCGCGGCCCTCACCGGCCCAGTGGAACGGCATGAACACCGTGTCGGGGCGGATCGCGCCGGTGATCCGGGCCGGCGCCACCGCCCGCCCCCGCCGGGACACCACCGCCACGGGGTCGCCCTCGGCCGCGCCGAGCCGCTCCGCGAGCCGGGGGTGCAGCTCCACGAAGGGACCCGGAGCCGCGGCGTTCAGCTCGTCGACGCGCCGGGTCTGCGCACCGGACTGGTACTGCGCCACGACCCGCCCGGTGGTCAGCAGCACGGGGTACTCGGCGTCGGGCTCCTCGGCGGTCCCCCGGTGCGAGACGGGGGCGAACCGGGCCCGCCCGTCCTCGGTGGCGAACCGGTCGAGGAAGAGCCGCGGCGTGCCGGGGTGGCGGTCGGGGAGGTGGCCCGCCGCCGGTTCCCCGGGCGCCGGGCAGGGCCAGAAGACGCCGTTCTCCTCGGCCAGTCTGCGGTAGGTGATCCCGGAGTAGTCCGCCGGGCCGCCCGCGCTCGCCCGGCGCAGCTCCTCGAAGACCTCCTCGGGGTCGGTCGGGAAGCCCTTCTCCAGGTTCCGCTCCCCGCCGAGCCGCGCGGCGAGCTCGTGCATGACCTCCAGATCGCTGCGGACGCCGGCCGGCGGGGTGAGCGCGCGCCGCCGGAGCAGCACCCTGCCCTCCAGGTTGGTCGTCGTCCCCGTCTCCTCCGCCCACTGCGTCACCGGCAGGACCACGTCGGCGAGTTCGGCCGTCTCCGACAGCACCACGTCGCACACGGCGAGGAAGTCCAGCGCGCGGATCCGCTCCTCGACGTGCGCGGCGCGCGGCGCCGACACCACCGGGTTGGACCCCATCAGCAGCAGCGCGCGGATGTCCGTACCGAGTGCGTCGAGCAGCTCGTACGCGCTGCGTCCCGGCCCGGGCAGCGCGTCGGGGTCCACCCCCCACACCTCGGCGACATGCGCCCGCGCCGCCGGATCGGTCAGCTTGCGGTAGCCGGGCAACTGGTCGGCCTTCTGGCCGTGTTCGCGCCCGCCCTGCCCGTTGCCCTGCCCGGTGAGGCACCCGTACCCGGACAGCGGGCGGCCCGCCCGCCCCGTCGCCAGGCACAGGTTGATCCACGCGCCCACCGTGTCGGTGCCCTTGGACTGCTGCTCGGGCCCGCGCGCGGTCAGCACCATCGCCGTCTCCGGCTCGCAGAACAGCCGTACCGCCTCCCGCAGTCGCGGCAGCGGCACGCCCGTGATCCGCTCCACGTACTCCGGCCAGTGCGCCATCGCGGCCGCCCGGGTCTCCTCCCAGCCGGCCGTGCGCTCCCGGATGTACGCCTCGTCGGTGCGTCCCTCGGCGACGACGAGGTGCAGCAGGCCCAGCGCCAGCGCCAGGTCCGTGCCGGGGCGCGGCGCCAGATGCAGATCGGCCAGCTCGGCGGTCCTCGTGCGGCGCGGGTCGACGACGATCAGCGTGCCGCCGTTCTCCTTCAGTTCGGTGAGGTAGCGCACGAACGGCGGCATGGTCTCCGCCGGGTTCGACCCGACGAGGATCACACAGCCGGTCCCCGGGATGTCCTCCAGCGGGAACGGCAGCCCGCGGTCGAGCCCGAACGCCCTGCCGCCGGCCGCGGCCGCCGACGACATGCAGAACCGCCCGTTGTAGTCGATCTGCGAGGTCCCCAGCACCACCCGGGCGAACTTGCCGAGGCCGTACGCCTTCTCGTTGGTCAGCCCGCCCCCGCCGAACACCCCCACCGCGTCCGCCCCGAATGCCGCCCGCGTCCGCCCCAGCCCCTCGGCGACCCGCCCCAGCGCCTCCTCCCACGAGGCCGGCACCAGCGCGCCCCCCTCGCCCCGCACCAGCGGCGAGGTCAGCCGCACCCGCGACGACAGCACGGCCGGCGCCGTACGCCCCTTCCCGCACAGCGCCCCCCGGTTCACCGGGAAGTCCGCGCGCTCACCCACCTCGACGCCCGCCCCGTCCGGGGCCGGCGTCAGATTCATCCCGCACTGCAGCGCGCAGTAGGGGCAGTGCGTGGGCGTCACGGTGTTCTGCATACGACCCAGGCTGCGCGCCGGGTGTTACGCACCGCACCGACCGCTGTTACACCCCGGGTACGGCGACCTCCCGGCCGCCGCCGGCTCACGGTGAGGTGCCGGCTCTCCCGCTCGGACGCCGATCAGCCGCACACGGTCACCGCACAGCCGGGACATGTCGTCGATGTCGGACGTCAGTAGGGCCACCGGGCCGGGCTGGCGCAGTGCCATCTCGGCCACCGTCGCGTCGATCGCGTACTCGTGTCCGTGCGGGCCGGTGGTCTCGAGCAGCGCCGCCGCGGCTTTCGCCGCCTGCTCGGTCACCGGCTCGACCCTGACGCGGGACAGTGCCCACCGCAGCCGGGCCGTGCTCACCCGCGCGTGACTCACTTCCACGATGGTGTTGGCTCCGACGACGAAATCGGCACCCGCCGCATGGAACACCTGGAACATCGCGGCGGTCTTGCGATCCTGGGAGATCCACGCGGAGAGGCCCGCGGAGTCCAGGACCACGGTCTCGACGTACTCCCTCACGCAGCGCTCGCCGACCCGTCGGCATCGGTGTTCCCGAAGATCCGGGAACGGGCCTCCGCCGGCTCCTCATCGGTGAAGGCTCCGTATGCAGGGCCCGTCAGTCCGGCGTCCCCGGGCCCCGGGCCTCCGTCAGCGCCCGCTCCACCCCCCGTTCCCTCGGTCCGAGGAAGCGCGGGTCCGGGCGGAAGGCGGCGTCCAGTGCCGCCTTGCCGGCCGCGAAGATCTCCCTGACGCCCCCGTAGTACCAGGTCACGTCGTGACGGTCGGCCACGCCGACGCCGTACGAGGAGACCCCGGCCGTCTCGCACAGGGCCACCGCGCGGCGAATGTGGAAGCCCTGGCTGATCAGCACCGCGCGGTCCACGCCGAAGATCCGCTTCGCGCGGACGCAGGAGTCCCAGGTGTCGAAGCCCGCGTAGTCGCTGACGATCCGGGTGTCGGGCACACCGTGCCGGGTCAGGTACGTGCGCATCGCGTCCGGCTCGTCGTACTCCTCGCGGCTGTTGTCGCCGGTGACCAGCACCACCTCGATGCGCCCCGCGCGGTACAGCTCCGCCGCCGCGTCCAGCCGGTGCGCGAGGTACGGCGACGGCTCCCCGTCCCACAGGCCCGCGCCGAACACCACGGCGACATCGGTGCGGGGCACGTCGGCGGTGGTGCGCAGCCGCCCGTCCGTGGCCAGCCGCAGCCAGGTCGCCGGCAGCAGCGCCAGCACGCACACCGCGACCACCGCCCGCACCAGCCGCCGCTGCCCCGCACGCGTACGCGGCAGACGTGGACGGCGCACTTCGAAACGGCGCATCGGACGGGCCCCTCCCCGGTCGCTCCCCGACCGTGAGAGACGCCCCGCCGACCCTTCCGGTTCACCTCACCCACTGTGACCGGCTTCACGGCCGGCCCGCACCCGCAGGTCGAACGGCCTCACACCCGCCGCCGTCCGCATCGTGAACCGAGGGAAAACACCCGTCACGCCCGCGCAACGGGAAGGCAACGTGCCGCCTCCACGATCGGTGCATGACGACGTACACCACGCCCCCTCCCGCCCTCGTCGTCGTGGCGCACGGCAGCCGCGACCCGCGCGCGCTGAGCACCGTACGGCAGCTCCTGGACCGCGTCCGCGCCCTGCGCCCCGGCCTGCCCGTGCACCTGGGCCACATCGAGCTGAACGCGCCCCTGCTCCCCGACACCCTCGCCGGGCTGGACGCGCACGGCACCGGGGCCGCCGTCCTCGTCCCGCTGCTGCTCAGCCGGGGCCACCACGTCAAGCGGGACATCCCCGAGACGGCCGCCGCGGCACGGCCGCACACACGCGTGGCGGCCCCGCTCGGCCCGCACCCCCTGCTCGTGGACGCCCTGCACACCCGCCTCACCGAGGCCGACTGGCACACCCCGGCGGACGCCGCGACCGCCCGCGCGAGCGGTGTCGTACTCGCCGCCGCCGGCTCCCGCGACCCCGAGTCGAGGATCGACACCGGCCGCACCGCGCGCCTGCTCGCCGACCGCCTCGGCGTCCCCGTCCTCCCCGCCTACGCCTCCGCCGCGTCCCCCACGGTCCCCGAAGCCGTCCACGCCCTGACCGCCCGGGGCCGCCACCGCGTGGCCGTGGCCTCCTACTTCACGGCCCCCGGCCGCTTCGCCACGGAGTCCGCGGCAGCGGCGCCGGGCATCGCCTCCGCACCCCTCGGCACCCACCCCGCGATGGCCCACCTGATCCTCCACCGCTACGACCGCGCCCTGCGGACTCCGGCCGCCACGCCCCTGGAACTCACCTCGGCCTGAGCGTCGTTCGCGTTCAACGAGGACGAGGACACCGGCAGGGCTGCCGAGGACCTCGTCGGGCCGGTTCCCGCTCGCGGCCTCGGCACGTCCCCCGTCCGTCACACCCTCCCCGTACTGTCAAGGCATGGAAGGCACCGCACCACCCCCCGCATACGACCCGACGTCAGTCGCCCGCTGGGCCCCCGAACCCGACAAACGCCCCGGCCGCACCGCCTTCCAGCGCGACCGCGCCCGCGTCCTGCACTCCGCGGCCCTGCGCCGCCTCGCCGGGAAGACGCAGGTCGTCACGCCCGGCGAGCAGCACCAGATGTGGGACGCCAGCCCCCGCACCCGCCTCACCCACTCCCTCGAATGCGCCCAGGTGGGCCGCGAGCTCGGCGCCGCCCTCGGCTGTGACCCCGACCTCGTCGAGGCCGCCTGCCTCTCCCACGACCTGGGCCACCCGCCCTTCGGGCACAACGGCGAACAGGCGCTGAACGAGTTCGCCGAGGACTGCGGCGGCTTCGAGGGCAACGCCCAGTCGCTGCGCCTGCTCACCCGCATCGAACCCAAGCGGTTCACCGCCGAGGGCTCCGTCGGCCTCAACCTCACCCGAGCCGCCCTCGACGCCGCCACCAAGTACCCCTGGCCCCGCGACGCCCACCCCACCGACCCGGCCTCCCCGAAGTTCGGGGTCTACGAGGACGACCGTCCCGTCTTCGACTGGGTCCGCCAGGACGCCCCGGGCACCCGCATCTGCTTCGAGGCCCAGGTCATGGACTGGTCCGACGACGTCGCCTACTCGGTGCACGACGTGGAGGACGGACTGCACGCCGGTCACATCGACCCCAACTGCCTGCACGCCGAACCGGAGCGCCGGGCCGTCTTCGCCGTGGCCGTCGGCCGGTACGTCCCCGCGGACACCGACCCCGCCGAACTGGCGGAGGCCCTCGACCGCCTCCTCGCCCAGGAGTGGTGGCCGCACGGCTACGACGGCACCGCCGTCGCCCAGGCCCGCCTCAAGGACGCCACCAGCCAGCTCATCGGCCGCTTCTGCCTCGCCGCGGAGGGCGCCACACGGCAGGCCCACGGCACCGGACGGCTCACCCGATACGCGGCCGAGCTGGTCGTACCGC
This sequence comes from Streptomyces sp. NPDC030893, assembly GCF_055571535.1. Taxonomy (NCBI): domain Bacteria; kingdom Bacillati; phylum Actinomycetota; class Actinomycetes; order Kitasatosporales; family Streptomycetaceae; genus Streptomyces; species Streptomyces sp. NPDC030893. The sequence goes on from NZ_JBVIFC010000001.1 coordinate 624,827, forward strand.
GCGCCACCCGTATGGAGTGCGCGGTCCTCAAGGCGGTCGCCGACCGCTACGTCATGCAGCGCGCCGAGCAGGAGCTGCTCCGCGCCGACCAGCGTGTCGTCGTGCTCGAACTGGCCGAGGCGCTCACCGCCCGCGCCCCCGACGGCCTGGACCCGCAGTTCCGCACCCTGTTCGACCGGGCCCCCGACGACCGCGCCCGCAAACGGGTCGTCGTCGACCAGATCGCGTCCCTCACGGACATCTCGGCCCGCTCGCTTCACGCCCGGCTCACCGGGCAGAGATGACCCGCATGGCCTGATCGGGTCACTCCCCCTTCCGGCATCATTCTGCGTGCGGGACTCTCGCAGATGGCTACACCGTTACGAGGAGGCATCACGTGGTCGACGCGGATCAGACTTTCGTCATCGTCGGAGGCGGACTGGCCGGCGCCAAGGCGGCGGAGACGCTGAGAGCGGAGGGCTTCACCGGCCGGGTGATACTGATCTGCGACGAACGCGACCACCCGTACGAGCGCCCGCCCCTGTCCAAGGGCTACCTCCTCGGCAAGGAGGAACGCGACAGCGTCTTCGTCCACGAGCCCGCCTGGTACGCGCGTCACGACGTCGAGCTGCACCTCGGCCAGACGGTCGACGCCATCGACCGTGCCGCGAGGACCGTCCGCTTCGGCGACGACGGCACCACCGTCCGCTACGACAAGCTGCTGCTCGCCACCGGCGCCGAGCCGCGCCGCCTGGACATCCCGGGCACGGACCTCGCGGGCGTGCACCACCTGCGGCGCCTCGCCCACTCCGAGCGCCTCAAGGGCGTCCTGACCTCCCTCGGCCGGGACAACGGGCATCTGGTGATCGCCGGCGCCGGCTGGATCGGCCTGGAGATCGCGGCGGCGGCCCGCCAGTACGGCGCGGAGGTCACCGTCGTCCACCGGGGTCAGACCCCGCTGCACTCCGTCCTCGGCCCCGAGCTCGGCCAGCTCTTCGCCGAGCTGCACCGCGAGCACGGGGTGCGCTTCCACTTCGGGGCGACGCTCAGCGAGATCACCGGGCAGGACGGCATGGTCCTGGCCGCCCGCACCGACGACGGCGAGGAGCACCCCGCCCACGCCGTCCTCGCGGCGATCGGCGCCGCCCCGCGGGTCGCTCTCGCGGAGGCGGCGGGACTGGAGCTCGCCGACCGCGCGGCCGGCGGGGGTGTCCTGGTCGACGAGCGGCTGCGCACGTCGGATCCCGACATCTACGCGGCCGGGGACGTCGCGTCCTTCCCGCACGGCCTCTTCGGCACCCGGCTGCGGGTGGAGCACTGGGCCAACGCGCTGAACGGGGGGCCGGCGGCGGCCCGCTCGATGCTGGGGCGGGAGGAGGGCTACGACCGGGTTCCCTACTTCTTCACCGACCAGTACGACCTGGGGATGGAGTACTCCGGGTGGGCGCCGCCCGGGTCGTACGACCAGGTGGTCATCCGCGGTGACGCGGGGAAGCGGGAGTTCATCGCGTTCTGGGTGAAGGAGGGGCGGGTGCTGGCGGGGATGAATGTGAACGTGTGGGATGTCACGGACCCGATCCAGGCGCTGATCCGGGGGCGGGCGCGGGTGGACACCGACGCACTCGCCGATCCGCGGGTGCCGCTGGAGAGCCTCGCCGCTTAGCGGACCTCACCAGGACCTTCCTGAGTGCTCCGGGCGACCACCGGTCCCCACGAACTCGTGGGGACCGGATCTCTGCCACATTTTGATTGTCAATGCGCTTAAATAATCAACGATGATCAAGAAATGGCACTTACCCCTTGTGGGAGGAGCACGTCAGAATGCCGGAGCTGCCCAAACGGACCACAGGTCGGGGCCGACCCGTGGAATTACCACCGGACAGGCCCTCCGGTGTCAACGACGCGGCGAAGCTGGCGGCAGCCCGTGCCGCTCTCGCCCGTGCGGCCAGGGCTCACCGAGCCGACACGGGTGAGGACGAGGCAACCGCACGACCGGAACCGCCCGCCGGTGTCGGCGGCCGTGACGCATCCGCCACCGGACCGGCGGCGCCGGACGGCGGCCCCCGGCCCGGCCGACGCCGCCCACCCGTGAAGTGGATGGCTGTCGCCGCCGTGGCCGTCCTGGTAACAGCCGCCGGAGTGGCCGTCACGGTCGGCGGGACGCAGGAGGAGACCGGCCGGCCGTCCCCCGTCGCGGGCGGGCCGGGCACGTACGATGCGGCCGGACCCGAAAGCCCCCATACGCAGCGGTCCCCGAGCGCGACCACATCGTCCCCGTCCCCGTCCTCCTCCGCCGTCTCCCCCACGCCCTCCGATCAGGAGACGCGACGGAGCACGGGCAAGGCGGAGGCCGGCGCGGAACCCAGCACGAGCGGGGTCCCGCTCAAGGACGGAACCGACCGAGGGGGCGACGCGGCTCCCGACCCCGGCAGGGCGCTCGTGGTCGAAGCCTCCGGCAACTGCCTGACCGGCGCCGGCCCGGGCGCCGAACTCGTGGTCGCCGCGTGCACCGGGGCTTCCTCCCAGTCATGGAACACCGGGTCCGGCACGGCACTCCGGCAGGGCGACCTCTGCGCGACCGTCACCGGCACCGCGGACCGCACGCCGGTGCTCCTCGCGCCGTGCGACCGGTCGTCGGCTCAGCGGTTCAGCCTGTCCGGAAAGTCGTTGCTGTCCGCGTCGAGCGGCAAATGCCTGGACCTCTTCGGAGGGGCGTCCGGCACCCAGGTGGTGCTCTGGGAGTGCAACGACCGTGACAACCAGCGGTGGACCAGTACCTGACCACGGTGCACGAGGGTCCGGCCGCCCGCCCGGGGCTGTCGGAGCGCACCCGTAGACTTCAGGTGTGGCTGGGCGGATCAATGATGAGGACGTGAAGGCGGTTCGGGACGCGGTTCCGATCGACGCCGTGGTGTCCGAGTATCTGCAGCTGCGCAACGCGGGCGGCGGGAACCTCAAGGGGCTCTGCCCGTTCCACGACGAGAAGTCGCCGTCCTTCCAGGTCAGCCCGAGCAAGGGACTCTTCCACTGCTTCGGCTGCCAGGAGGGCGGCGACACCCTCACGTTCGTGATGAAGATCGACCACCTCTCCTTCTCGGAGGCGGTCGAGCGCCTCGCCGGTCAGGCGGGCATCACGCTGCGTTACGAGGAGGGCGGGTACAACCCCACCCACCAGCGCGGCGAGCGCATCCGCCTGGTCGAGGCCCACAAGATCGCCGCCGAGTGGTACGCGGAACAGCTCGCGACCTCCCCGGAGGCCGAGACCGGCCGGGTCTTCCTCGCCGAGCGGGGCTTCGACCAGGGCGCCGCCGTGCACTTCGGCGTCGGCTACAGCCCCCAGGGCTGGGACCACCTCACCCGCTTCCTGCGCGGCAAGGGCTTCAGCGACAAGGAGCTCGTCCTCTCCGGTCTCTCCCAGGAGGGCCGCCGCGGTCCCATCGACCGCTTCCGCGGCCGGCTGATGTGGCCCATCCGCGACATCGGCGGCGACGTCGTCGGCTTCGGCGCCCGCAAGCTCTACGAGGCGGACAACGGCCCCAAGTACCTCAACACCCCCGAGACCGCGATCTACAAGAAGTCCCAGGTCCTCTACGGCATCGACCTGGCGAAGAAGGACATCGCGAAGTCCTCCCGCGCGGTCGTCGTCGAGGGCTACACCGACGTCATGGCCTGCCACCTCGCGGGCGTCACCACCGCCATCGCCACCTGCGGCACCGCCTTCGGCGGCGACCACATCAAGATCCTCAGACGGCTGCTGATGGACAACGGGTCGGCGCGCGTGATCTTCACCTTCGACGGCGACGCGGCCGGCCAGAAGGCGGCCCTGCGCGCCTTCGAGGACGACCAGAAGTTCGCCGCCGAGACCTACATCGCCATCGCCCCCGACGGCATGGACCCCTGCGACCTGCGCCTCGCCAAGGGCGACGAAGCCGTCGCCGACCTGGTCGAACCCCGCACCCCGCTCTTCGAGTTCGCGCTCCGCCAGGTCGTGCGCCGCTACGACCTGGACACCCCGGCCGGCCGCGCCGGCGCCCTCGACGAGGCCGCCCCGATCGTCGCCCGCATCAAGAACAGCGGCGCCCAGCACGAGGTCGCCGTCGAACTCGCCGGGATGCTCGGCATCCTCGACACCCAGTTCGTCGTCAAGCGGGTCGCCCAGCTGGCCCGCTGGGCCCGCGACCGCGGCGGCAAGGGTCCGGCCCCGGACCAGCGGCAGCGCGGCGGCGGTGGCCCGCAGCAGTACGCGCCCGCCCCCGCCGCCCCCCGCGGCCCCGCCCTCAACCTCCGCAACCCGGTCTTCGCCACCGAACGCGAACTGCTCAAGCTCGCCCTCCAGCGCCCCGAACTGGTCTCCCCGGCCTTCGACGCGTACGGCGTCGACGAGTTCACCGCCCCGCCCTACGCGGCCGTACGCCAGGCGATCCTGGACGCGGGCGGCGCCGAGCACGGTGTGGGGGACCCGCAGGAGTATCTGATCCGGGTGCGCGACGCCGCTCCCGACGACACCGTGCGCGCCATGGTCACCGAACTCGCCGTCGAGGCGATCATGCTGCACCGGGGCGTCAAGGAGGTCGACGAGACGTACGCGGGCGCCCAGCTGGTCACTGTCCGCCGCCGTGCCGTCGAGCGCCGCATCCGCGACATCGCCGGCCGCCTCACCCGCCTCGGCGCCCACGGCGACCCCGCTGAACTGACCGCCGTACAGAACGAGTTGTGGGTCCTTCAGCAGTACGACCAGGCGTTGCGGGAGCACGGCGCGGCCGCGCTGTGAGGCGACCCGCGTAACCGGCCGGTCACGCCCCGGACGCAAAAAGTCACCGCACGCCCCTCGTGGGGACGATGTGTCGTACCCCACACTGGGGGGCGGTGCCTGAGTCCTCGGAGCGCGGCCGATCCGTCGTCGGCGGGTCCCGGACATCCGCGGCTGTGCTCACCGCGTACGGGACGGACAGCGGCGAGGCCGTCGACTCCGCCCCCGAAGTACCGCTGCCCCACCCCCGGCAGCGATCATCCTGGAGGTCGCCCCCGTGCAGACCCAGACCCAGACCCTCACCCAGCCCGGCGCGGACGTGCTCGTCGCCATGCCCGCGCAGAGCAGTGTCGCGCTCCACCCCGAGACACCGCCCGAGCCCGCCGAACCGCCGGCCGAGGCGCTGGAACCGGCCGCACCGCGCGTCGACGCCGGTCGACCCGCCGATCCCGCCGATTCCGTCGAGCCGGTGGAGCCCGCCGAGCCGCGCGTGCCCGTCCGGCCCGAGACCGGGGGTCCCTCCTCGGACCTGTTCCGGCAGTATCTGCGCGAGATCGGCCGCATCCCGCTGCTCACCGCCGCCGAGGAGGTCGAACTCGCCCGCCGGGTCGAGGCGGGGCTGTTCGCCGAGGAGAAGCTGCGGCTGGCCCCCGATCTGGACAGCCGGCTCGCCGGCGACCTGGACCGGCTCGTCGTCATGGGCCGGATGGCCAAACGGCGGCTGATCGAGGCGAACCTGCGGCTCGTGGTGTCGGTGGCCAAGCGGTACGTGGGCCGGGGCCTGACCATGCTGGACCTGGTCCAGGAGGGCAACCTCGGGCTGATCCGGGCGGTGGAGAAGTTCGACTACGCGCGCGGCTACAAGTTCTCCACGTACGCCACCTGGTGGATCCGCCAGGCCATGTCCCGCGCGCTGGCGGACCAGGCCCGGACCATCCGCGTGCCCGTGCACGTGGTGGAGCTCATCAACCGGGTGGTGCGGGTGCAGCGGCGCATGCTCCAGGAGCGCGGGTACGAGCCGACGCCGGTCGAGGTCGCGGCCCACCTCGATCTGTCGCCCGAGCGGGTCGGCGAGGTGCTGCGGCTGGCGCAGGAGCCGGTGTCGTTGCACGCGCCGGTGGGGGAGGAGGACGACGTCGCGCTCGGTGACCTCATCGAGGACGGCGACGCCGCGAGCCCGGTCGAGTCGGCCGCGTTCCTGCTGCTCAGGGAGCACCTGGAGGCGGTCCTCTCCACCCTCGGCGAACGCGAGCGCAAGGTCGTCCAGCTCCGCTACGGCCTCGTCGACGGGCGCCCGCGCACCCTGGAGGAGATAGGCCGCCTCTTCGGGGTGACCCGCGAGCGGATACGGCAGATCGAGTCCAAGACCCTGAACAAGCTCCGCGACCACGCCTTCGCCGACCAGCTCAGGGGCTACCTGGACTGACGCCCCCGGATGGGGCGGGGAAACCCGTTGGATTAGTGTGATCATGCGCGAATCAGCGCAGAAGTCGCACACAGGGACGGGTGAGGTGCCCATGGAGAACAGAAGCCTGGAAGGCAAGAGGGCCGTCGTCACCGGAGGCGCCTCCGGCATCGGCGCGGCGATCACCCGGGTGTTCGCCGCCCGCGGCGCCCGCGTGGTCGTCGTCGACCTCCAGGAGGAGGCCGGCGAGAAGCTCGCCGCCGAGCTCGGGGACGCGGTGGTGTTCCTGCGCGGCGACGTGTCCGACCGGGCCGTGGCGGACGCCGCGGTGGGCAGGGCCGTCGAGCACTTCGGCGGACTGGACGTCCTGGTCAACAACGCCAGCGTCTCCCGGCAGCGCCCCTTCGAGGAGCAGACCGACGCCGACTGGGACCTCGCGATGGGCACCAGCCTCTACGCCACCCGGAACTTCATGCTCGCGGCCCTCCCCGAGCTGAAGAGGGCCGGCGGCGGCTCGGTCGTCAACTTCGGCTCCGGCGCCGCCCTCGACGGCCAGCCGAACCAGGCCTCGTACGCCGCCGTGAAGGAGGCCATCCGCGGTCTGAGCCGCGTCGTCGCCAACGAGTGGGCCCGGTACGACATCCGGGTCAACGTCGTCTGTCCCATGGCGCTGACCGAGGGCGTCGCCCGCTGGGCCGACGCCCACCCCGAGCAGTACGCCCAGTCCGCCGCGAAGGTGCCGCTCGGCCGGTTCGGCGATCCCGAGCGGGACGTCGCCCCCATCGTCGCCTTCCTCGCCGGCGACGACGCCCGCTACATGACGGGCCAGACCGTCATGGCGGACGGCGGCGCCAACAAACTGCGCTGAGACCCGCCCGTGCGGCGTCCCCGGCCGGGGACGCCGCACGGCGGCTCAGCCGTCCACCTCGGCCACCGCCTGCGCGAACTGCGCCCGGTACAGGCGGGCGTACGCCCCGTCCGCCGCCAGCAGCTTCCCGTGCGCGCCCTGTTCGACGATCGCGCCGTTCTCCATGACCAGGATCGTGTCCGCGTCCCGGATCGTGGACAGCCGGTGCGCGATCACGAACGACGTGCGCCCGTGCGCCAGTCGCGCCATCGCCTTCTGGATCAGCACCTCCGTACGGGTGTCCACGGAGCTCGTCGCCTCGTCCAGCACCAGTATCACCGGGTCGGACAGGAACGCCCGCGCGATGGTGATCAGTTGCTTCTCGCCCGCGCTCACCCCGCTGCCCTCGTCGTCGATCACCGTGTCGTAGCCGTCGGGCAGGGTGCGGACGAACCGGTCGGCGTGCGCCGCCCGTGCCGCCTCCTCGATCTCCTCGCGGGTGACCTCGCGGGAGGCTCCGTAGGCGATGTTCTCCGCGATGGTGCCGCCGAACAGCCAGGTGTCCTGGAGCACCATGCCGATGCCGGAGCGCAGTTCGTCCCGGGACATCCGCGCGATGTCCACCCCGTCGAGCGTGATCCGCCCGCCGGAGACCTCGTAGAACCGCATCAGCAGGTTCACCAGCGTCGTCTTGCCGGCGCCCGTCGGGCCGACGACGGCCACCGTGTGGCCCGGCTCGACCGTCAGCGACAGGTCCTCGATCAGCGGCTTCTGCGGGTCGTACCGGAACGACACGTGCTCCAGCGCCACCCGCCCGCGCGGCTCGGCCGGCTTCTCGGCCGGCGAGGCGTCGGCCTCCTGCTCCTCCGCGTCCAGCAGTTCGAAGACCCGCTCCGCCGAGGCGACACCGGACTGCACTAGGTTCGCCATCGAGGCGACCTGCGTCAGCGGCATGGAGAACTGCCGCGAGTACTGGATGAACGCCTGCACGTCGCCGATGGACAGCGTGCCCGAGGCGACCCGGAGCCCGCCGACGACCGCCACCAGCACGTAGTTGATGTTCGACACGAAGAACATCAGCGGCTGCATGACACCGCTGTTGAACTGCGCCCGGAACCCGGCCTCGTACAGCGCCTCGTTCTCCTCGGCGAACCGCTTCGCCGACTCCTCCTGCCGCCCGAACACCTTCACCAGGGTGTGTCCGGTGTACATCTCCTCGATGTGCGCGTTCAGTTGGCCGGTGGTGCGCCACTGCGCCACGAAGTGCGGCTGCGACCGCTTGCCGACGCGCGTGGCGACGACGAACGACAGGGGCACCGTCACCAGCGCGACCAGCGCGAGGATCCACGAGACGTAGAACATCATCGCGAGCACACCGATGATCGTGAGCAGCGAGTTGATCAGCTGGCCCATCGACTGCTGGAGGGTCTGCCCGATGTTGTCGATGTCGTTGGTGGCGCGGCTGAGCACCTCACCGCGCTGCCGCTTGTCGAAGTACGACAGCGGCAGCCGCGACAGCTTCGTCTGCACGTCCTCCCGCATGCGGAACATGGTGAGGTTGACGGCGCGGTTCACCAGCCGCGTCGCGACCGCCATCAGCAGGCCGGCGACCAGGAACACCGCCAGCGCGAACAGCAGCACGTTGCCGACGGCGGTGAAGTCGATGCCCTCGCCGGGGGTGAAGTCGGTGCTGCGGAGCATGTCGGCGACATCGCCCTCGCCCCGCTCCCGCATCGCGTCGAGCACCTGCTCCTTGGTGGCGCCCTCCGGCATGTCGCGTCCGACGACCCCGGCGAAGACCAGGTCGGTGGCCTCGCCGAGGATCTTGGGACCTATCACGCTGAGCCCCACGCTCAGGACGACGCAGGCCAGCAGCCCGTAGATCGTCAGGCGCTGTGGCCGGAACCGGGCGATCAGCCGTTTGCTCGACCCCTTGAAGTCGATCGAGCGCTGGTCGGGGCCGCCCCCGGCCATCATCCGTCCTCCGGGCCCGGCCATCAGGCGGCCTCCGCTTCCGTCAGCTGGGAGAGCACGATCTCCCGGTAGGTCTCGTTGTCCGCCATCAGCTCGTGGTGCCGGCCGGTGCCGACGACCCGGCCCTCGTCCAGGACCACGATCCGGTCGGCGTCCCGGATGGTCGCCACCCGCTGGGCGACGATCACCACGGTCGCCTCGGCCGTCTCCCGTGCGAGCGCCGCCCGCAGGGCCGCGTCGGTGGCGTAGTCGAGCGCGGAGAAGGAGTCGTCGAAGAGGTAGATCTCCGGCCGCTGCACCAGCGTGCGGGCGATCGCCAGACGCTGGCGCTGACCGCCGGAGACGTTCGTCCCGCCCTGCGCGACCGGCGCGTCGAGGCCGCCCTCCAGCCGCTCCACGAAGTCCTTGCCCTGCGCCACCTCCAGCGCGTGCCACAGCTCCTCGTCGGTGGCGTCCGGGTTGCCGTAGCGCAGGTTCGTCGCCACCGTGCCCGCGAAGAGGTACGGCTTCTGCGGCACCAGCCCGACGGTCCTGGCGAGCAGCCCGGGGGCGATGTCCGCCACCGGCACCCCGTCGACCAGCACCTCGCCGCCGGTCGCGTCGAACAGCCGCGGGATCAGCCCCAGCAGGGTGGACTTGCCGCTGCCGGTCGAGCCGATCACGGCGGTGACCTCGCCGGGCCGCGCCACCAGGTCGACCGACCTCAGCACCGGCTCCTCGGCGCCCGGGTAGCGGAAGCCGGCACCCCGGATCTCCAGATGCCCGTGCCGGCGCAGCTCGGTGACGGGCGCGGCGGGCGGCACGACGCTCGAGGAGGTGTCCAGCACCTCGTGGATGCGTTCGGCGCACACCTCGGCGCGCGGCACCATCATGAACATGAAGGTGGCCATCATCACGGACATGACGATCTGCATGAGGTAGGCGAGGAACGCCGTCAGATCGCCGATCTGCATCCCCCCGCTGTCGATGCGGTGCGCGCCGAACCACACCACCGCGATCGACGACAGGTTCACCACCGTCATGACCACCGGGAACATCAGCGCGAGCAGATTGCCCGTGCCCAGCGACACGTCCGTCAGCTCGGTGTTGGACTTCCGGAACCGCCGCTGTTCGTACGCGTCCCGGACGAACGCGCGGATCACCCGGTTGCCGGTGATCTGCTCGCGCAGCACCCGGTTCACCGTGTCGAGCCGCTCCTGCATGGTCCGGAACAGCGGGCGCAGCCGCCGCACGATCAGCGTCACGCAGATCGCCAGCACCGGGACGACGCCGACCAGCACCCCGGACAGCGGGACGTCCAGGCCGAGTGCCATCACGATGCCGCCCACGCACATGATGGGCGCCGACACCATCAGGGTGAACGTCATCAGGACCAGCATCTGCACCTGCTGGACGTCGTTCGTCGTACGGGTGATCAGCGAGGGCGCACCGAAGTGACCCACCTCCCGCGCGGAGAACGACTGGACGCGGTCGAACACGGCGGCGCGCACGTCCCGTCCCAGGGCCGCCGCCGTCCGGGCGCCGTGGAACACGGCACCCACGTTGCACACGACCTGGATCAGCGAGATGCCGATCATCAGGGCGCCGAAACTCAGGATGTATCCGGCGTCACCTTCGACGACACCGTTGTCGATGATGTCCGCGTTGAGCGTGGGCAGGTAGAGGGAGGCGCAGGTCTGCAGGAACTGCAGCAGCACCAGCAGGGCGATGGGTCTCTTGTAGGGCGTGAGGTGGGTCCGCAGGAGTCGTATGAGCACGCTGAATCTCTCGGGTGGTCGGCGAGGGCATTCGGTTGCCCGTGGCCCCTATCGTCGAACACTCCACCCGCGTTACCTCAACCGAATTAACCGGCGCGCCCGCGTCCCGCCCCGAGCACCGGCGCGCCCGCGACGACGACTCCTAGGCGCGGAACGCCCCCGGGTGCGTCTGCTCGCGCACCGCCACGAACTGCTGGCGCACCGCCTGTCCCACCGCCAGTTCCTCCCCGGGATCGAGCACCTGGGCCACCGGGCCCTGCCAGACGGGCGGGGTCCGCGGGTCGAGCGTGCCCTGCGACACGCCGAGCGCCCACGCCGCCTGCCGGGCCGCGCCGATCGCCGCGTAGTCGGCCGGCTGCGGCACCACCACCTGCGCCCCGAACAGCGACGGCGCCGCCGCCTGCACGGCCGGCAGTTCGGCGGCCTGGCCCAGCAGGAACACCCGCCGGACGTCCACGCCCCGGCCGCGCAGCACGTCCAGCGCGTCCGCGAGACCGCACAGCATCCCCTCGAACGCGGCCCGCGCCAGATGCTCCCGCTTCATCGACTCCCGGCGCAGACCCGCCAGCGTCCCGGCGGTGTGCGGCAGGTTCGGCGTGCGCTCACCCTCCAGATAGGGGAGCAGCACCAGCCCGTGCGACCCCGGCGTCGACTTCATCGCCAGCTCGGACAGGCTCTCCAGGTCGGGCAGCCCCAGCAGTTCCGCGGTCCCGCGCAGGGCCCGTACGGCGTTCAGGGTGGTGACGACGGGCAGGTGCATCCCGGTCGCGTCGGCCAGCGAGGTGATCATCCCGTGGTGGTCGACGAGCGGTTCGGGGTGCACGGCCATCACCGACCCGGACGCGCCGAGCGAGACCACCGCGTCGCCCAGACCGATGCCGAGCCCGAACGCCGCCGCCATCGTCTCGCCCGTGCCGGCGGAGATCAGCAGCCCCTCCGGGGTCGTACCGGCCGCGTCCGCCGGGCCGATCACCTCGGGCAGCATCACCTGGTGGCCGAGCGCCATCTCCACCAGGTCGGGCCGGTAGGCGCCGGTCGCGGCCGCCCAGTAGCCGGTGCCGGACGCGCCGCCCCGGTCGGTGGTGCGCCGCACCGGCCGGCCCAGCAGCTGCCACACCAGCCAGTCGTGCGCCTGCAGCAGTACGGCGGTGCGCGCGGCGTTCTCCGGTTCGCTGCGGGCCAGCCAGCGCAGCTTGGCCACCGGCTGCGCAGCCCCCGGCACACAGCCCACCGCCTGCGCCCAGGCCTCGCGCCCGCCGAGCGCGTCGAGCAGGTCGGCCGCCGCGACCTGCGCGCGCTTGTCCCCGCCGGTCATCGCCGGCCGCACCGTGTTGCCCTGCGCGTCCAGCGGCACCAGCGCGTTCGCCTGCGCCGACACGCCGATGGCCTGCACGCCCTCCAGCAGCCCGCCGCCCGCCGCCTCGCCCAGCGACAGCAGCCAGGCCTGCGGGTCCACGTCGGAGGGACGGCCGCCGCCGTCGGGGCCCTGCACCGGGTGCTGGGCATACCCCTGCCTGACCACGGCTCCGGTGTCCGTGTCACAGACGACGATGCGAGTGAAATCGGGCGCACTGTCCAGCCCGGCGACTATCCCCATGCCGCAATTTTGCCGCACGCTCCCCACCGGGTGGGGGCGTGGGCACCGTTGGAGTGACCTGCGGCGGGCACGTCAGGTGTTGCTGGTGCCCCAGTCGTCCTCCGCCGGGCCGTGGGCCGAGCGTTCACGGAGGGCGGAGACACGCTGGGCGACCGAGTCGGGCATGCGGTCGCCGACCCGGTGGCTCACCGCCTGGTAGGCCTTGTCGGCGAACTCGCGGCTCTGCTGCGCCGCGCTCTCCGCGGTGTTGCGCACCGCCGGGTTCTGTGTGAGCTGCTGCGCCGACTTCCTCAACTGCTCGTATCGCTCCCGCCCGGCTTTCGTGCCCAGCACGTAACCCAGGGCTGCTCCGGCGACGAACGTGAGCCGGTACTTCATGGCGGTCACCCTTCCCGTTGTTCTGGTCTGCACAGGTCTCCGGTGCGGCGACAGCGCCGGGGAGTACCGATTGGCGGAGCACCCCCCTGCTTGCGCTAATGTATGTGTCGCAGCGAGCGCGCGCCCCCTGGCGGATACCCAGGAAGGTGCGTTCGATGCAACGAGGCATTCCTCCGTAGCTCAATTGGCAGAGCAGCCGGCTGTTAACCGGCAGGTTACTGGTTCGAGTCCAGTCGGGGGAGCTCGGTCCTCCGTAGCTCAATTGGCAGAGCAGCCGGCTGTTAACCGGCAGGTTACTGGTTCGAGTCCAGTCGGGGGAGCATGCTGAACGAGGACCCCCGTAGGGGTCCTTTTTCATGTCCGGGGGAACCGTGCGCGCCTCGGCGCGGTCTCCATGGTCACCAAGGCCGTGAGCAGCCGACCATCCGAAGCAGGAGATCGTATGAGCGGCTATGCTGCGGCAGACGGCGCGCACACATGTACGCGACACGCCGCTATGGGGCGGTAGCTCAGCCGGTTAGAGCAGCGGACTCATAATCCGTCGGCCGTGGGTTCGAGTCCCACCCGCCCCACCACGAGCAGTGGTACGCAGAATCGTTTCTAGCCGTGAAACGGCGGAACGCGAACCGGCGCGCGACAACGGCGCCCCGCACTCACCCTCCCGGCCCAGGACCTGCCCCCGCGGGCACACCCGCGCGGGTCGCTCAGCTGCGCTCGGCGTTGTCGTCGGACGGGTCGGTGGCGTCGGCGGGGTCGCGTTCGCCCTCGGCCTGCGAGGGGGTGGTGTGCGGGATGTCCGGGGTGGCCCACTCGGCGTCGTCCCGGTCGCCCTCGGCCTGGGAGGGAGTGTGGTCGCTCATCGTGCTGCCTCCTGATCGCGGGGGTCGTGTCCGCCGGGTACCCCGCGCGGGCCGGTGTCACCGTGCCGAACGGCGGGCCAGCGCCCGGGACAGCGCCGTGCGGACCTCCTCGGGCGGACGGGCGTCCTCCGCCTCCGCGCACGTGGTGAGCGACGCCGCGACGTCGCGCAGTTTGGTATTGGACAGCTGGGACGCCTCACGCAGGATGTGCCAGGCCTCGTCCGAGGTGCAGCCGTACGTCGCCATCAGGATGCCGCGCGCCTGGTCGATGACCGGGCGGGAGGCGATCGCCTGCCGGAGCTGCTCGACCTCCTCCTGGAGCAGATGCAGCCGCTCCTCCCGTTCCCGCGCCACCGCCGAGACGACCGGCGCCGGTATGCCGTCCGGGGCCGGGGAGCGCAACGGGTCCGTGGTGTCGAGGCCGGCGAGCTCCAGTATGCGGCGCGGCTGACCGTTCCAGCGGGTGGCCGTGACCGGCACCGACCGCCGCCGGCCGTGGTCGCGCAGCACCTCCAGGAACTCCAGCCCCGCCGAGTCCATGAAGTGCACGCCGCTCATGTCCAGATCGACCCGGGCCGTGCCGGCGGGCAGCTGCGCCAGCTTCTCGGCCAGGGCCCGTGCGCACCCGCGCACCAGCTCGCCGCGCGGGGTGAGCAGCGCCCGGTCCGCGTCCATGCGACCGCCGATGACCAAGGTGTCCTGCCTTCCCGGGAGAGCCGGTGATGCCGCGGAGGTCATGTCCTCGCCTGTCGGTACTCGTGGATCGTCGGGGCGTTCGGGGTGATTCCGGCCGCCGCCGGCACCGGAGCGGTAGGCTGCGCACGGTCCCGGCTGCGCTGCCGGTGCGCCTGCCCACCGTGCGGCGTACTACACACCGCGCCGGGGAATGGCCGGGAACCGACGCGGGTATGCCCGGTCCCGGGAGCGTGGGGAGACGGGTGTTGGGCAGTCGTCATCGGACGCCGGACGGACCCGGAGGCGAGGGGCCGTCCCTGACGGTGAGCCCCCTGGAGGGGTGCAGCGGAATCCGCGCGGCCGGGGAGATCGGCCTGGCCACGCACACGATCTGGGAACGCGTACTGGATCAGGCGGTGCGCGAAGGTGAGGACGTGTACCACCTGGAACTGTCCGCGGTGACGTTCGTCGACGTCGCGGGCGCCGGCGCGCTCGCGGCGGCCGCCGGGCGGCTCGGCGACGGACGCCGCCTCGTGGTGCGCCGGCCGCCGCCCGCACTGCGCAGGGTCCTGGAGACGTTCTGGCCCGACCTGTCGACGATCGAGGTGTCGATGTCATGAGTACCGCGGCCACGTCCCCGGAAGCCATCCGCGACCCCTTCGTCCACCCCGCCCTGTTCTACCGGGACGACCGGGAGTACCTGGACGGCACCGTCCCCTTCGTGCGGGCGGGACTCGCCGCCGGGGAGCCCGTCGCGGTCGCCGTGCCCGGCGACCGGCTGCGGCTGATCCGGGACGCGCTCGGCGCCGACGCGGAGCGGGTCCGGCTCCTGGACATGCGGGAGGCGGGACGCAATCCCGGGCGCATCATCCCCGGCGTGCTGCGCGCCTTCGCCGACGGCCGGCCGGCCGGGCACCGGGTGCGGATCATCGGCGAGCCGATCTGGGCCGGCCGCTCCGCGAGCGAGTACCCCGCCTGCGTCCAGCACGAGGCGCTGATCAACGCGGCCTTCCGGGGCCGTACGGCGACCATCCTGTGCCCCTACGACGCCGTACGGCTGCCCGGGCACGTCCTCGAGGACGCCCACGCCACCCACCCCACCGTCATCCCGGCCGGCTCCCGCCGCGAGCGGCACAGCGAGGGCTACGCGCCCGACGCGGTCGTCGCCCGCCACAACGAGCCGCTGCCGCCCGTCGCGGACGCCATGACCTTCCCGTTCGCGGCGGAGTCGCTGCCCGGGGCCCGGCACGCCGCGACCGACGAGGGCCGGCGGCTCGGACTCACCGGCACCACCCTGGAGGACCTGGCCCTCACCACGGCCGAGCTGACCACCAACAGCGTGCTGCACGGCGGCGGTTCGGGCGTGCTGCGGGTCTGGGGCGAGGACGGGCGGGTGCTGTGCGAGGTGCGCGACACGGGGCGGTTCACCGATCCGCTCGCCGGCCGCCGGCCCGCCTCCCGCGACCAGCGCGGCGGACGCGGACTGCTGATGGTCAACCTGATCGCCGACCTGGTCCGGGTGCACACCGGTGAGGAGGGCACCACGATCCGCTGCTGGTTCTCCCCCTGACGGCCGCCTCCCCGGTACGGCTCAGGCGCCCAGCGGGTCCAGCACCATCGGCGCGATCCTGCCCTCCAGCATCGCGCCCAGCCCCTCCACGGCGCACAGCTCCGGCCGCTCCGCGATGTGCACCGGCATGCCCGTCGCCTGACGCAGCATCTGGTCCAGGCCCGGCAGCAGGGCGCTCCCGCCGACCATCATGATCCCGCGGTCGGCGAGATCGGCGACCAGATCGGGCGGGCACTCCCGCAGCACCCTGCCGATGCCGTCGAGCACGGCCGTGAGCGGTGTCTGGATGGCCCGGCGCACCGCGGCCGTGTCCACCTTCACCGAACGGGCCAGACCGGTGGCGACGTCCCGGCCGTGGATCTCCGTCGACTCCGGACCCTGCGGGGTGAGCCCGTTGCCGGACAGGGCGAGCTGCAGCGGCCGTACGGACTGGCTCGGCAGGATCAGCTCGTGCTGGTGGCGCAGATGCTGCACGATCGCGTTGTCCACCGCCTCACCGCCGACGGGGATGCGCTGCGCCTGCACGATCGCCCCCAGGGAGAGCACCGCCACCTGGGTCGCCGCCGCACCGCACACCATGATCATGGTCGCCTCGGGCTGCTCCACCGGCAGACCGCAGCCGACGGCGGCGGCGATCAGCGTGTCCACCAGCTCCACCCGCCGCGCACCGAGACCGACCAGCGTCTCGATCGCCGCGCGCTGGGCGAGCGGGTCGGCGTCGTGCGGGGTGCAGGCCGCGGCCCGCAGCCGCGGCCTGCGGCGCAGGGTGCGGCGGGTCCGGTCGCCGATCAGCTGCCGCAGCATGCGCTGCGCCATCTCGATGTCGACGACCGTCCCCCCGGTCACGGGCCGCACGACCCTGATGTAGCCCGGTGTACGGCCCGTCATCTTCTCCGCGAACTCACCCACCGCGATCAGCGCGCCCGTACGGGTGTTCACGGCGGCGACGGACGGCTGGTCGACGACGAGCCCCGCCCCCTTCACGTACACCCGGGTGCGGGCCGCCCCCAGGTCGACGGCGAAGTGGCAGCGGCGCAGCTGCTCCAGACTTGCGGTCACGGCAGACCCTCCCGAGTGCGGCCCGTCGGCCCGCCGGGCGGCGGACCTCTCAGGCATCGTCGCCGCGGGCGGGGGCGGGCGCCCTTCCTGGGGGGCCGGGTGGGGGGCCGCCGAACGGGGGTCGCCCGGACCGCGGGCGGGCGTGCCGTCAGGGACGAGGACGGCGGTCGTCCGCGGCTGTCACGATTCCCCGCACCACCCCCAGCTCCACCAGGTCCTGCGGACGGATGCGGAGCCGGCCGGCCGTCGGGCGCACCTGCTCCGGGGGGCGTTTGAGGATGGCGGCGGCGAGTTCCGGGGCGATCACCGAGAAGTAGCTGTCCGGGGTGGCCCAGGTGGTGCCCGGGGCCGCCAGGGCCAGCGCGCCGCCGGAGCCGCCCTCGCCGACGACCAGCGTGGTGACCGGCGTGCGGGCGGCGGCCACGGCGCCGAACAGATCGGCGATCGCGGCTCCCGCGCCCTGCCGTTCCGCCTCCGCGTCGTTGGCCGCGCCCGGGGTGTCCACCAGCGTCAGCACCGGGATGCCGAGCCGGTCCGCGAGCCGGACCAGCCGGGCGGCCGTGCGGTACCCGGCGGGACGGGTGGCCGCCCCCGTCTGCGCGGCGTAGGCGACCGTACGGCCCCCGTGGTCGCCGAAGCCGCAGAGCATGCCCTCGGGATCCCTGCCGCCGCAGCGGTCGCCGCTGAGCGTGACGCGGGAGGTGAAGTAGGCGTCCAGGTAGGCGGCGCGGGGGCGTTCGGGGGAGCGGGCGCGGCGGACCGCCTCCCAGCCGGTGGCCGGCAGGTCCGTGGCACCCAGGGCGGGGGGCGGCGGGGCGGGCGCGGTGGAGGGGCGGGTCAGCAGGCGCAGCCAGCGGCCCAGGGTGTCCCGCAGCTCCTCCGGCCGGACCAGCGCGTCCGCCGCGCCCGCCGCCACCTGCGCCTCGGCCGTGTACGCCGACGGGTCCGCGCCGGCCGGCCGCACCCGCGAACCGGCGAACCCGACCTGGGCGCCGGGCAGCGCCAGGACGACGTCGGCGCCCGCGCCCAGGGTGGCCCATCCGCCGCCGGTCGTCGGGTCCCGCAGGACCGCAATCCGGGGCAGCCCCGCCTCCGCGGTGAGCGCCGCTGCCCGGGCCACCCGCTGGAGCTGGGTGAGGGCGAGCATGCCCTCCTGCATCCGGCTGCCCCCGGTGGCGACCAGCGTGACCACCGGCAGCCGGTCCGCGCGGGCCCGCGCGAACGCGGCCTCCAGCCGGTCACCGGTGCGTTCGCCCAGGGAGCCGCCGAGGAAGCCGAACTCGAACGCGACGACGACCGCCCGGGTGCCGTCGACGCTCGCGGTGCCGCAGATCACGGACTCCCGCTCGCCGGTGCGTTCGGCGGCGCGGGCGCGGGCGGTGTCGTAGCCGGGCCAGCCGAGCGGGCCGTCCGGCGGTGACTGCCGCTCCGGATACGGCAGTTCGGTGAAGTCGCCGGTGAGGGCGGTGACGGCCTCGCGGGCGGAGAAACGGTCAGCCATGGGACAGCGCCCGCTTCATGATCTTGCCCATGTCGTTGCGCGGGAGGGCGTCCAGGTGGTGGAGGACGCGCGGGCGCTTGTGCGGGGCGAGACGCCCGGCGACATGATCGGCCAACTCCTCCAGGGCGGGCGGTGCCTGCGGATCCGCGGGCACCACCCACGCCACGATCCGCTCGCCCAGATCCGCGTCCGGCTCCCCGGTGACCGCCGCCTCCCGCACGCCCGGATGTTCCAGCAGCGCGTTCTCGATCTCCCCCGCGCCGATCTTGTAACCGCCGCTCTTGATCAGGTCGGTGGCCTTGCGGCCGACGATGCGGACACAGCCGTCGGGGTCGCGCACCGCCATGTCCCCGGTGCGGAACCAGCCGTCGGCGGTGAACGCGGCGGCCGTGGCGTCCGGCCGGCCGAGGTACTCCGTGAACAGGTTCGGCCCGCGCACCTGGATCTCGCCGACCGTCTCACCGTCGTACGACGTCACCGGCGAGCCGTCCTCCTCCACCAGCCGCAGCTCCACCCCCGGCAGCGGCACGCCCACGGTGCCGGGGCGGGGCTCGCCGTCCGCGCGGACGCCGGGCCGGGGGTCCGGGGGTGTCCACCGGGACGAGCACAGCATCAGGGTCTCCGTCATGCCGTACCGCTCGACGACCCGGCGTCCGGTCGCCGCCCCGATCCGCTCGTGGTCGTGCACCGGCAGCGCGGCGGACCCCGACACCAGCAGCCGCGCCCCGGCCAGCGCACGCGCCAGCTCCGGCTCGGCGGGCAGCGCCTCCGCGATGCGGTGGTACATCGTCGGCACGCCGAACAGCATGGTCGCGCCGCGGTTCAGCTCGCGCGCCACGCCCTCGGTGCTGAACCTGCCCAGGTGACGCACCGAGCCACCGCGGCGCAGCGGGCCGAGCGTGCCGAGGACCAGCCCGTGCACATGGAACAGCGGCAGCCCGTGCACCAGCACGTCGTCGCCGGTCCACCGCCAGGCGTCGGCGAGGGCGTCCAGCGTCGCGGCGATCGCACGGCGGGGGAGGACGGCGCCCTTGGGCGGGCCGGTGGTGCCGGAGGTGTAGACGATCAGGGCGGGCTCCTCCGGGTCCCGCCCGCCGTCGTCGGGGAGCGCACCCCGCGCCGACGGGTCCACGTCGACGCGGGGCACGTCCCGCAGCGGGGCGGGGAGCTGCTCGCCGGGCGCGGTGAGCACCAGGTCCGGGGCGCTGTCGGTCAGGATGTGACCGAGCTCCTTCCCGCCCGACCTGGGGTTGAGCGGCACGACGGTCACCCCCGCGACCAGCGCCCCGGTGACCGAGACGGCCGTTTCCAGCGCCGGCGCGGCCCACAGGGCGACCCGCCGCACCCCCCTCAGCTCCCCGGCCACCGCCCCGGCCGCCGAGGCCAGTTCCCCGTACGTCAGCGAGCGCTCACCGAAGCGCAGGGCGGGCCGGCCGGCGGGGCCGTCGGTCAGGGCCGGGAAGAGAGAGGACACGCGTCGTACTCCTTCGCTGAGAGTGTCTGCCGCCTGTGACCTACCCCCGCTCGGACACGACCACGTCCGCGACCACGCAGCTGATGTTGTCCGGGCCGCCGGCCTCGTTGGCGGTGGTGATCAGCGTGTGGACGGCCTCGTCCGGGGTGGGGGTCGTGGTCAGGAGGTGCCGGATCGTGTCGTCGGGGACGACCGTGGGGAGGCCGTCGGAGCAGAGGAGGTACCGGTCGCCGGGGTGGGCGTCGTGGAGGCGGAGGTCGGGGGAGGACGTGGTGGACTCCGTGCCGGTGAGGGCCTTGAGGAGGAGGGTGCGCTGGGGGTGGGAGACCGCCTCCTCCGGCGTCAGCCGGCCCTCGTCGAGCATCGACTGGACCACCGTGTGGTCGTGGGTGATGCGGAACAGCTCGCCGTCGCGGAGGAGGTACGCGCGGGAGTCGCCGATGTGGACCAGGGCCAGGCGGGAGCCCGTCCACAGGAGGGCGGTGAGGGTGGTGCCCGCCTCCTGCGCGCCGTCCGCCGCGTCGCGCACCGCCTGCGCCGCGCCCCGCACCGCGTCCTCCAGGAGGTTCAGCACCCCGCCCGCCGGTACCTCCCGCGTGTCCAGGAACCGCAGCGCCTCCACCGCCGCGCTGCTCGCGGGCGCCCCCGCCGGACCGAAGCCGTCGGCCACGGCGAGCAGCCGGCCGCCCGCGTACGCCGTGTCCTGGTTGGCGGGGCGGACCCGGCCCCGGTCGGAGTGGGCGCGGTAGCGCAGTTCGAGTGTGTTCATGGTGGTGTCCCTTCTCGACTCTTCCGTCAGGTGATCGACCAGGAACGCGGCGAGGTCCCGCCGCACGGCCGTCTCCGCCTCCACCCGGGCCCAGTACGCCCGGATCTCCACGGCGGCGGCGCCGTCGTCCAGCGAGCGGACGCGGCGGATCTCGGCCAGCGGCATGCCCAGGCGGCGCAGCCACGCCACCAGACGGGCCTGTTCGAGCTGCTCGGCCGCGTAGTAGCGGTAGCCTGTGTCCGGGTCCACCCGGGCGGGCCGCAGCAGGTCCAGCTCGTCGTACAGGCGCAGTGCCTTCGGGGACAGCCGGCACGCCTTCGCGAACGCGCCGATCGTCAGCATCTCCGTCGCCATCGGCTCCCTTTCGCCTCGTTCCGCCACCGATGCTGGGGCTTTCCCGAAGGGGAAGGTCAAGCGCGGGTCGTCCGGGGGATTTCCCGTACGTCCCCGGCGGCCCCGCTGTTAGCCTGCTCGTCGATCAACTGTTCGTACGAGGAGTGAGTCGTCGTGCCCCGTATCGCGCTCGTGACCTGCGCCCCCGGCCCCGAGGTCGCCGAGGACCGTGACCTGCCGGCGCTGGTGCGGGCGCTGGAGGACGCCGGTGCCGAGGCGTCCGCCGAGGTGTGGGACGACGGCGAGGTGGACTGGGCGGGCTTCGACCTCGCCGTGATCCGCTCCACCTGGGACTACAGCTGGCGGGCGGCGGAGTTCACCGCGTGGGCGCAGCGGTGCGCCGGGGTGACCCGGCTGGCCAATCCGGCGGACGTGGTGCGCTGGAACACCGACAAACGGTATCTCGGGGACCTCGCCCGCGCCGGGGTGCCCGTGGTGGACACCCGTTACCTGGCACCCGGGGACGCCCTCGACCTCCCGGACGGCCACGAGTACGTCGTCAAGCCGGCCTCCGGCGCCGGCGCCCGGTACGCCGCCCGCTACACCCCCGACGAGCACGCCACGGCCGTACGGCACCTGAGGCGCATGCACGCCGAGGGCCTGACCGCGATGGTGCAGCCCTACGCGCGCGGCATCGACACCACGGGCGAGCGGGCGCTGCAGTACGTCGGCGGGAGCCTGCTGCACGCGAGCCGCAAGGGGCCCGTCCTCGCCTCCGGCACCCCCTACGACCGGCGCAAGGTCGCCCATCCCGGGCTGACCGACTGGACCCCGAGCCTCGCCGAGGCCGCCGTCGCCCGGCAGGCGCTGGCCGCCGTACCGGGCGCGCCCGAGCTGCTGTACGCGCGCGTCGACCTCGTGGACGGGGAGGACGGACTGCCCCGGGTGATGGAGCTGGAGCTCGTCGAACCGAACCTGTTCCTGTGGCTGCACCCG
Source organism: Streptomyces sp. NPDC030893 (assembly GCF_055571535.1). NCBI lineage: Bacteria > Bacillati > Actinomycetota > Actinomycetes > Kitasatosporales > Streptomycetaceae > Streptomyces > Streptomyces sp. NPDC030893. Next base: position 646,751 of record NZ_JBVIFC010000001.1, read on the forward strand.
GAGTCGCTGCCGCGCGTGGCGGAGGAGATCCTCAGGGCCGCCGCCCGCTGACCGCCGTCCGCTGCAACAGCCCCCAGGTGAACTCGGCGACGACCTCGCGCCGCACGCCCGCCGCGTCCGGGGCGGTGAAGGCCAGACCCCACCGGGTGGGCGCCGTCCCCTCCAGGGGGCGGGCGGGCGCGAAGGCGCGGGCGGCCTCGTCCACCGTGCAGGACCACGGGGTGAGGTCCTCCACCGTGCGCAGGGCGGGCGGTTCGGCGCCCGGCGCGCGGACCAGCCACGCGTTCCACACCGCGCCGCCGCCCGCCGGGGTCAGCACCTCGAAGCGCAGGTCCGGCCAGAGCGGCAGCGGCCACTGCCACGCCTCGCAGTCCAGGTCGCCGACCCTGCGCGGGGTGCGGGACTCCGGTTCGCCGAGCACGGAGCGGTAGCCGGAGAGGGCCGGGCGGGGGCGCGGTGAGCGGACCATCGCCTGCCAGCGCCTGTTGGCCTCGCGCATGTCCGCGAGGGAGGCGCCCAGGGCGCGCCGGGCGTCCTCCACCGGGCCGGGACTGTGGTCGGCCATGCGGCGCAGCAGCACGAGCTGGAAGTCGCGCGGGGTGAACGGTCTACTGGGGTGGCGTCCGGTCGGCACGGGAACCATCGTCGCTCACCGGGGGCGTTCCGGGGCGGCGGCCGTCCGGGAGGAACAGCACCGAGTTGACGTACCGCGGGCCCCTGAGTGCGGCGTGGGGCAGCACCCGGCGCAGCAGACCGTGCGTGACGACGTACGAGGTGCGTGCCTGGTGGGCCTCCAGCGGGAAGCGGGACAGCGGGACCCAGGTACCGGCGGGCAGCACCCAGCCGTCGTAGCCCAGCATGGACAGATACGTCACCACCGGGGCGACCGGCTGGATGCGGGACTCCAGCTCCACGAACAGGGCCGGGCGGTCGCGGGCCAGGACGCCGGTGGCGCCGCGCAGCACCGCCGACTCGTTGCCGTCCACGTCGATCTTGATGAACCCCACGCCGCGCAGGCCGAGTTCGTCCAGCGTGACACAGGTGACGTCGAGGGCGTGGCCGTGGATGTCCCGGCGGATCAGCGAGGACACGCCCCGGTCGCCGCCGTCGTCCGGGGGCAGCCACAGGTGGGCGGTGCCGGGCCGGTCCGAGGCCGCCGCGCGGATCACCCGCACGTTCGGCGGGGCGGTCGCGGTGAGCAGCCGGGCCAGGTGCGGGACCGGTTCCAGGGTCACCACCCGGCGGGCGCGCCCGGCCAGCCGGTGCGTCCAGGGGCCGTACCAGCCGCCGACGTCCACCGCCGTGTCGCAGTCCGGCGGGCACAGGTCGGCGAGGCGGGCCAGCTCCGGCTCGTAGCGGGGGTAGACCGCCCGGGCCGTCGCGGCCACCACGCGCGTGGGCAGGAAGGACGCCGCCCGGGCCGCGACCGTACGGCCGGCGGCCGTCACGGCGTCGGCCCCGGGGCCTCGGCGACCCGCGTCAGCAGCCGCTCGTGCTCGTCCTCCGCCACCTGCTCCCCGGACGACGGCAGCAGCTGCGGGACACCGTCGAGGATCGGGTAACGGCGGCGCAGCCGCGGGTTGTACAGCGCCTCACCGCCCTCACCGCCCTCGCCGTCCGCTGCGAGCAGGTGCAGCGGTCCCTTGTCGAGCGGACAGGCCAGAATCCTCAGCAGCGGGTCGTCGGGTGTCACGGTGGCGTCAACTCCTTGGCCTGGACGGACGGTTGTGGTGCGGTGTCGTGCTTGGGCATGGCCAGCAGTACGGCGACCGCGAGCACCGTGCCGGTGACGCGCAGGGCCAGCCGCAGTGGCTCGTCCGGCAGTTGCTCACCGAACGACAGGGTGCCGAGCACCGCCGTGAACAGACAGGTCACGGTCGTGCACACCGGCACGATCAGCGACGCCCGGCAGCGCTGGAGCGCCGCCTGCGACATGACCAGCCCGAACACACCGGTGAACAGCAGCAGATACGGGTAGGGGGAGCGCAGCAGGCCGACGACGGCACCGCCGAACCCGCCGGCCGTCAGATGGCTCGACACGCCCTTGATGGCGAGCGAGCTGACCCCGTAGAGCAGGCCGACGGCCACCCCGTACTCGACGCCCGTCGTGGGCCGCCGGTGCCGGTGGCGGGCGTTGCGCTCGGCGGAGGTGTAGAGCCACACCCCGGTCGCCAGCGCCGGCACGCACACCAGCAGGATCAGCGGGTACGGCGCGTCCCGTCCCACGGTGTCGGCGCCCGCGCCGCTCTCCTTCAGCGACAGCACCACCATCAGCAGGGCGAGCAGGATGGCGCCCAGCGCGTACCGTTCCCGGCCGCTGGTCTCCTCGCCCAGCAGCCGGGCCGACAGCAGCACCAGCAGCACCAGACCGGAGACGAACAGGCCCTGCGCGGCGGCGATGGGCAGCGTGCGGTACACGGCCAACTGGGCGGCGAAACCGGCCGCGAGGGCCAGCGAGCCGCCGACCCACAGCGGGCTGCTCACCACCAGCCCCAGCAGCCGCACCGGTTGGCGGACCGACACCTCGGGCAGGCTCGCCAGCGCCCGCTTCTCCAGCACGAACCCGCCGCTGTACAGGACGTTCGCCACCAGGGCCGCGGCCACTCCCCACCACATGCTCCCCCCGCCCCCTCTAGGTGCGCCGTGCGTGCAGCAGCAGGATCGACGCGAGCGGCGCCCGGGCGCAGGCCAGCCGGTCCAGCGGACGCAGCACGCGCGGCACCCCGTGGAAGGGGGCGCCCTCCAGACGTACGACGGTGAAACCGGACGCGGTGACGAACTCCCGCAGCGCACGGGCCGTGTAGAGCCGCAGATGGCCCACGACCTCCGCGCCCGGACGCCCGTGGATGCCGCGCAGGCTCACCTCGGAGAACACCGGCTGCACCCCGGCGAGCAGCAGCATCCGGTTGTACCAGGCGGCGAGGTTCGGCGTGGACAGCATCAGATGACCGCCGGGGCGCAGCACCCGGCGGAGTTCGTCGAGCGCCGCGTCCGGGTCGACGAGATGCTCGATCACCTCGCTGAACAGCACCGCGTCCGCCGACCCGGAGGCGAACGGCAGCCCGCCGCCGCCCAGTTCACCGCGCACCGCGTACGGCAGCCGGGTGCGGGCGCGGGCGAGGGCGTCCTGCGACCAGTCGACACCGACCAGCCGGTGGCCGCGCAGATAGGGGGCGGCGGTGGCGGCCGCGGTGCCGTCGCCGCAGCCGATGTCGAGGACGGTGCGCGGGCCGCCCGCGGCGGACGCCGGTCCGAGCGCGCGGGCCAGCATGCGGGCCTGGCGGCGGCTGCGGGAGGGGCCCGAGGCGACGGGCACGGCCGGGTTCTCGTAGAAGTCGCGCAGGTCGCGGGGAGGGGGAGCGGTGGTCGTCACTCAGGTCGCCTCCGTGGTGTGCAGATAGTGCTCGAACAGGTCGTGCAGATGCTCGCCGTCGTCCTGGCCGAGCAGGGCGCGCGACCAGCGCAGCGCCAGATGGAGCCGGCCCGCCGTGGACGCCGTGGTGAAGGTGAGCCCGCGGGGCATCCGGGCCGGCGCCGCGAACCACACGGCCCGCGCCCGGCCCGCCTCCTCCCCGAAGTCCAGCGCGTACGGGATACGGCCGATGTTGCTGAGCAGCGTGGTCGACGTCCAGGGCGCCACCGCCCTGCGCAGCCCCCGGGTGAGCGCGGCACGGCAGGCGACCGGCGCCCACGGGGCGGTGAGCAGGGCGGCGCCGTGGCCGAGCTGGGGGCGCGGGAGCGACTTCAGGGCGCGGGTGCGCGAGGCGGTGCGACGCAGCAGGTCCCGCAGGTCGGCACCCTCCAGCTCCTCCGGCGCGAACGGCACCTCCACCAGCCGGGTGCCGTTGCCGATGGGCATCGTGGCGTCCCGGGGGCGGTCGTCGACCGGCATGGTGATGCGCAGCGGGCGGCGTGCGGCGCCCTGCTCCCGGTTCCAGTGGGCGAGGGTCAGCGCGGTGGCGACCATGAGCTGGTCGTTGACGGTGTACGGGGAGCCCTTCGGCCGGTGCGGCAGCGGCAGCTCGGTGACGAGCAGGCCGTTGCCCGGCGACGACTCCGGCGTGCCCCGCGCCACCCTGGCCGGCCGCGCCCACGGGGAGGGGGTGTCCGGCGGGTTTTGCGGCGCGTCGGGGGCACGGACCGGCGGGGCGGCGGGGGCGTTGTCCCGGCCGCCGTAGAGCTCGGCGGCCGTGGCCAGGACCCGCAGGCAGGCGGGACCGTCCAGCGCGGTGTGGTGGATGGTGAGCAGGAGAACGGTTCCGCCCTCACCGCCCTCCGCGCCCACCTCGTCCTCCCCGCTCACCACGTCCAGCCGGACCGGCGGGGACGCGCTGAGCGGGGGTGCCTGGGTGAGCGCCCGGGTCCGCGCGTCCCGCAGGGCGTGCCGCCCCGGCGGCGCGAAGTGCACCACCTCCCGGTCCGGCCCGTCGGTCAGCTCCCACTCGTAGCGACGCCGGTACCAGGGCCCCGGCGCCTCCCGCACGAGGATCCGCGGGTGCCGCCGCAGCGCCTCCGTGAACGCCTTGCGCAGCCGGCCGGGGTCCAGCACGCCCGGGAGGCGCACCTCGATCAGCACCGTCTCCGGTTCCTCGTCCCGCAGGCAGTGCCGGGACACCTCGTCGACGACGGGGAAGGGGATGCGAAGGGGTGCGCTCATCCGGGCCGGCCCTCTCCCGGCCCGCCCCGCGGCGGGGGCGGCGGCACGAAGGGACGCACCCGGGCGGCCGACGGTGGCGGAGGCGGTGGTGCCGGGTAAGGTCCGGCGCCGGGCGCCGGAACCGGGGGCAGCACCGCCGTGGTGCCCGGTTCGTCCCGCGGCTGCCCGCCGCCCGGATCCGCTTCCCGCCCGCGCGACCCGCCGAGGCTCACCAGGGCGGCGAACAGGCCGGTCAGCGCCAGCAGTTGCGCCACATGCCCGTACGCGCCCTCGCCCGCGCCCACCGGTTCGCCCGCGCCGAGCGCCGCGGCGGCACCCGCTCCCGCGAGCCCCGCGAAGGCGATCGGCACCAGCAGCCCGGGCCGGCGCCACGCGAGCACCGCCAGGGCCGGCACCAGCAGCGCCCACCAGCCCGCGATCACCACGCCCACCAGCGTCAGCGCCACCGCGCCGAGCCACAGCCCGGGCGCCGGGGGCACCGGCTGCGGCGCGTCGGGGTTCTCGGCCCTGCGGCGCCACAGCACCAGACCGATCAGCACCGCGATCCCGGCACCGCTCGCGATCAGACCGGCGTCGTACGTGGTCGCCGGCTCGTAGGACAGCTTCACCGTGCCGCCCTCGCCCGCCGGGACGTGCCAGCCCTGCTGCCAGCCGTCCAGCCGCAGCGGCGTGAGCTCCTCGCCGTTCAGCGTGGCCTTCCAGCCGTCGTTGTGGTTCTCGTGCATCGTGAGGTACGAGGCGGCTCCCGAGCCGACGGCCACCTCACGGCGGTCGCCCAGCCAGTCGTTGATCCGCAGCTCACGGTCGGCGGCCGACACCTCCGGCACGGTCCCGCGCGTCAGGGTCACCTCCGTCAGCACCAGCGGGCCGGCGTCACCGCCCTCCACCCGGTGCGTTCCCGCCGGCAGCTCCAGTGCCGGAGTGTCCCGTCCGCCCTGGCAGAGTGTCACCTCGACCGGCCGCCGCTCCACCAGGTCCCGTACGGTTCCCCGCACGCCGGTCTCGTACAGCGTGCCGTCCACCGCCAGCACCGGGCCCTTGCCGCACTCCAGCGCGAACTCCGTGGTCCCCTCCGGCTGCGGGGTGCGGTGGTCGTCGAGGGCGGGGACGTACGCCTCGGTCAGCCCCACCGGCAGTTGCATGTCCGCGTCGACGGCCGGGTTGTGCAGGGTGAGCGGGGCGGTCCGGGTGACCGTGATGTCGAGCCGGTCGGTGGTGATCGCGGGGAAGCGGACCCAGCCGTTGTCGTCGACACCGGCGATCACCGCGCCGTCGGGGGAGCTGATGTGCACCTCGACGGCCCGTGCGGACAGCCCGCCGGCCGGGGCCAGCACCAGTTCACCGACCTCCTTCTTGCCCGTCCAGCTCAGATGGACGGTCGGCCGGCTGCCCGCGACCCACGCGGTGGTCAGGTCCCCGTCGGTGAGGTTGCGCGCGGACAGTCCCGCGCCGAGCCGGGCCGTGGAGTCGGCGGTGGCGGTGATCCGGCCGCGCTGCTCGGGCGCCACCTCGTACAGCAGCCGGTCCAGTGCCTCGCCGGGCACCGCCACGGCGTTCGCCGTCACCTCGTACGTCCCCGCCGCGTCCGTGTCGAACCGCCGGTGCAGGCCCGCCTCGCTGCCCGTGAGGGACATCCCGGTGGGGTCGGCGGCACGGTGCAGGGAGACGATCCGCGCGGAGGCCGTGGACCGTTCGGCGTCGGTGGGCAGCGCCAGCAGCCGGGTCACCTGGACGCCGGGCAGGTCGACCTCGGAGAAGCCCGCACCGGTGAGACCGGGGCGCTCGGCCGTCGAGTCGACGATCGTCAGCTTCATCCAGTCCGTGGGCCCCTCGGGCGCCTCGATCTGCTGCTTGGTGCCGTTGGCCCGCAGGAAGACGGTCTTCGACCCGTTCTCGGTCTCCACCCGCACCCGGGTCGCCGCCGCCCGCACACCGTCCTGCGGCAGCGGGATGAGGCCGATGGAGTCCGGCATGTCATAGGTGCCGTCGAAGGCGATCCGCAGCCACTGCCCGTCCGGGGAACCGGCCGCGCCCTCCGTCCACGCGGTGTCCGGGTTGCCGTCGAAGGCGTTCACCGGGTCGTACTGCGGCAGGTGGAACAGCCAGTTGCCGTAGGAGGAGGCGGTCACCGAGTGGGCGCCGCGCAGTTCGGCCACCGTCTGATGCTCCAGGCCCTCGGCCGGCAGGATCTGGTGCGGGCGCTCACCCGCGTTCTGGGCGGAGTCCGGCGCGTTGCGCTCGTCCCGCGTGTACGTGTACGACGTGTTGGCGTTGACCAGCCCGAACCGGGTGTCCGCCCGCCGCATCCCGTCGCCGATCACCTGCACCGGCGGGGTGCCGAGCCCCGGGTGCCCGTCCCCGGTCAGCACGGCCGGCCGGCCGCGCAGTTCGTCCGCCAGCGGCAGCAGCGCCTCGGGCCCGCCGGACACCACGGCGGTGTCGGCGACCGGCAGCAGCCGGGCCTGCCCCGGACGCGGCACGTCCGCACCGGACGGACGGTAGATCTCCACCGCCCGCTGCCTCGGGTACAGGCCCTCGACCTGGAGCGGGGTCCCGTCGGCGATCACCCCGCCGGTCATCACCGGCCCGAGGCCCTTGACCCGCTCGTACCCGGACTGCTCCAGGGTGCGCTTGACCGTCGCCGTCGGCACCTGGCCGATCTGGTCGGGGTCGAGGTCGTTGCGGACGACGACGTGGTAGAGGCCCGCCCTACTCAAGTAGTCGGCCAGTCCCGGCACTTCGCCGCCGGTCAGCAGGGCACGCTCCACCGCGTCCATGGCGCGCCGGTTGCCCGGGGTGCCGAACGGCACGTAATCGCGCTGCGCCCAGCGGGAGTCGGCGACCACGTCCAGCGGCTGGTCCATGGTCGAGCCCCAGGTGTGGATGCCGTGCGCGGTCGCGGGGACGACCAGGGCACGCGAGTCGGGGGACTCGTCCTTCAGCCAGTCGGCCGTCGCCCGCCAGTACTCGGGGATCTCCCGGAACGAACCCGGGGCGAGGATCGACCCGTTGAGATACGGCCACATCAGCCCCGGCAGCACGAGCACCGCCGCGACCAGCGGCGCGAACCGCCGGCTGCGCGCCCGGCCGGTGCCGCGCGAGCGCGCCGCCACCCCGACCAGATGCGCCAGCCCCAGGACGAACGCCAGCGCGAGCCCCGTCTGGAACTTGTAGATGTTGCGGAACGGCGCCAGCCACCCGTCCAGCCAGCCCTGCACCACCGAGTGGAACGGGGCACCGAACGCGCCCCCGTACCCGGCCAGCAGCACCAGCGCCGCCACCAGCACGGTCAGCACCAGCCAGCGCCGCTCGGGCATGTCCCGCCGGGCCAGCCCGGCCAGGCCCAGCCCCGCCGCGAGCGCCGAGCAGACGATCACCACCGCCGAGGAGGCGACCGCCCAGCCGGCCGGCAGCCACGCCTCACCGAAGTGCAGATACGCCACCCAGTTGCCGGCGCCGCGCAGCGCCTCGGTCGCCGCCATCGTGTCCGTCGTCGTCCGCGACGTCTCGATGTACGGCAGGAAGTTCTCGCCGTGGGCCCCGAGCAGCAGCAGCGGGATCCACCACCACGCCGTCGCCACGATCACCGCCGGCGTCCACCAGGCGATCAGCTTGCGCTGCCGGGGCCCCGGCGGACGGGAGAGCAGGTACAGCCCGACCGGCAGCAGGGACGCCAGCGTCGAGGCCGCGTTGACCCCGCCCATGAACGGCACCAGCAGCGCCGAACGCAGCGCCGCCACCCTGGCCGTGTACCGCTCGTCCACCAGCGGCAGCAGCACCCACGGCAGCAGCGCGCCCGGCAGGGCGGCCGCCGACGTCGAGCCGACGACCGTCGTGAACACGGGCCACAGCGCGTACGCGCCCGCCGCGAGCAGCCGCGACGGCCCGCTGCCCACGCGCAGCCGCTCCGCCAGCCGCAGCGCGCCCCAGAACGCCACCGACACGATCAGCGACATCCACAGCCGCTCCGCCAGCCACACCGGCAACTGCACCAGGTCGGCCAGCCAGTAGAACGGCAGCATCGGCCACACATAGCCGATGTACTGGTCGGAGATCCCGCCGAACGAGCCCCTGTTGTGCCACAACTGGCCCAGGTCCGCGAGGAACTGACCCGGGTCGACGGTGACGCCGAGCTTGGTGTCGAAGGTCTGCCGCCCCGGCTGCACCGCCAGGAACAGGACGAACACCACCGCCCAGAAGCCGAGCAGCCAGCGGCGTGACCGCGGGCCCTCAGGAGGGCCCGCGGTGGCACTGCGTGAGGGAACGGCTGCCGGGGGAGGAGCCTGGACCGTGGTCGTCATTCGGGACACCGCCGGAGGATGAGGAGGAGGTTCCAGGTGGCGAACTCGCGCAGACCGGGCACCTTGACCACGGTCCGCGTGAGGAACGGCCAGTAGCGGGAGCGCGCCGACACGATCCGCACGTCGTCGCGGGCCCGCACCTGCCGCAGGGTGGTACCGATGTGCACCGGGAAGAGGTTCTCGCCGAGCGTGTGCTTGGCGGGCCTGCCGGTACGGCGCCGGTAGCGGGCGCGGGCCCGCTCGGCGCCGAAGTAGTGCCAGGGCGCCCACTCGTGACCGCCCCACGGGGACAGCCAGTTGGTGAACGACACGTAGATCAGCCCGCCGGGCCGCGTGACCCGCGCCAGCTCACTGAGGAACGTCTGGGGATCGGCCACGTGCTCCAGCACGTTGGAGGAGAAGGTGACGTCCGCGACCCCGTCGGCCAGCGGCAGGAGATACCCGTCCGCGATCACGGCCCCGTCGACCGGTTTCTCGCCGAGCTCCCGCACATCGGGCTCGAACAGATAGGCCTGCGCCCCCCGCCGGCGGAACTCCTCGGCGAAGTGCCCGCTGCCGCCCCCGACGTCCACGACCACCCGCCCGGCCACGGCCCCGCCGTACGCCTCGACCTGACCGACCGCGTCCCGGGCAAGCAGCGAATAGCAGACCTCGGGCTCCTCCTGCTCCCGCATGAAGGCACGGAAGAGAGCGACCGACCGCCGAAGAGAGGGATCCTTGGCGACTCCGGGCTGAGCAGCAGACCTGACGGGGCGCGGGGCCGTGCCCCTGTGCGGCTCCGCCGCGGGGCGCGGCAAACCCCCACCGGCCCGCAGCCGCGAAACGACCGAACCGCCCCACCCCGTACGCCTCACCGGACCGCCTCACGAGCAACCGCCCGAAACCGCCGCACGGTGTGCTCCCACCGGTACCGCGCCGCGAATTCCCGCGCCGCCTTGCCCATGAACTCCCGCCGCTCCGTGGCCAGCGCGAGGGACATCCACGCCGCCGCGAACGACGACTCCCCCCGCGCCAGCACCCCCGTCTCGCCGTCCCGCACGGAATCCCGCAGCCCGGGCACGTCGAAGGCGATCGCCGGTGTCTCACGGGCCGCCGCCTCGGTGACGACGAGCCCCCACCCCTCCACGGCGGAGGGATGCAGCAGCAGCCACGCCGCGCACAGCAGCCGGTGCTTCTCCGCCTCGGAGACATGCCCGGCGAACCGGACCCCGGGGCCGGCGAGCCGCTCCAGCCGCTCCCGCTCAGGACCGTCGCCGACGATCACCAGCCGGCCGCCGGTGACGGGCCGCACCCGCTCCCAGAGCCGCAGCAGCAGATCGATCCGCTTGTACTCGACGAGCCGGCCCACCGCCACGAACAGCGGTTCCGGTGAGCGTTCGGTGCGCGGGCCGGGCTCGGCCACACCGTTGTGCACGACGCGTATCCGCTCCCGCGGTACGCCGATGCCGCGCAGCGCGTGCGCCGTGGACGGCGAGACCGCGACGACCAGCCCGTGCCGCCGGGAGCCGGTGAGCGCCCAGTGCTCGAGTCGTCGGCCGATCCGCGCGGCCGGGGCCAGCGGGCCGCCGAACCGCATCTTCCACAGATCGGTGTGCACATGGTTGACCAGGCACAGGGTGGGCCCGTGGTGCCACAGCGGCGCCAGATAGGGCATGCCGTTGCACACCTCGACCAGCAGGTCGCAGTCGCCGACCTGACGGGTGAAGGCGGAACGGGCGCGCAGGTAGTGGCCGTACGCCCCGCCCGCCGACACCACCCGGTAGTCGCGGTAGGCCGCGGGCCCCCCGCACAGCAGGGTGACCTGGTGGCCCAGTCGGGTCAGACCGTCGGCAAGCCGGTCGACCAGCAGCTCGGAGCCGCCGGCGGACGGATTGCCCAGGTCACGATGGGCGAGGAAGACGATCCGGCGGGGATGCGGGGGGAGCGCCGGGGAGTGCTGCGCCGCGCCGGGGAGCGCGGTGCGGTGGGGGTCCCCCTCCTCGAACGCGGTCGAGAGAGGGGAACGGGACGGCACGTGCTGGGGCATCGGTGCTCCAACTCGTCTAGGGGAACTCGGCGTGGGGAACGCGAGGAGGTGAAGAGGTGGGGTGTGGGAACGAGCCCCCGGTGAGGGCTCGACGGGTTTCTGAGTGAAGGGTGTGGACGGACTGTGGTGGGGTGGGGTTGGGACAGTTTTCGCCGAGCCGTCCCCCACGGCTACTCACGGGCGTGACAATTTCCCGCTTTTCTTACTCGCCAGTCACTTCACTTGGTGAGTGGCTGCCCGGGCGTACCGGACGTATCCGGACCTTCCGCGACCTTTCGTCCGCGTATCACCAAAGCGGCACCGATCGCCGCGAGGAGGGATCCCGCCACAGCCGCACCGACCGGCAACGTCTCGCCCACCAGGCGGAGTTGACCGCTGTCGCGCTTGGCCTGCCGCACGGCCTCCCGCTGGGTCCCGTCCGTGAACTCGACGCCCTTCTCGGCGTCCAGCAGCACCGCCGCGTCCGTCTTCCCGCCCGGCGCCCGCAGGGTCTGCCGGGGAGAGGTCCGCGCGTAGACGACCCGGCCGGTGCGCTGGTCGACGACCAGCTCCACGCCGTGGTTGGAGTACCACTCCTCGGCCAGCACCTGCGGCCGGTCCGGCAGGCCGACGATGCTGCCCGGCACCATCCGGGTGCCGGACCGCGTCGGCGGCACCGAGGCGGTGAACCGGTAGCCGGTGTAGCCCTGGACCTTCTCCGTGCCGCGGTAGCGCATGACGACCGTGTCGCCGAGGGTGTTGTCCCACCACTGGTAGGAGCGTTTCTGCACGTCGAAGGGGAACTTCAGATACGCCTCGCCCTCGATGTGCGGCTTCGCCTCACAGCAGCGCACGGGCTTGGTGGTCCTGCGGTCCAGCACCCAGCGGTGCGGGGTGAAGCTCAGGGCGTCGTGCGGGTCGGCGGCCGGCAGTGACTTGTCCGTGTCGACCGAGGTCGTCACGTCCCACACCGCGTTGCCGCTGCGTTCGCTCTCCCCGACGTTGCCGCGCACCCGCTGGGTGATGGTGATCTTCTGGTCGGGAACCGTCTCGACCTGCTCCAGGTCGAAGACGCTGCCCCGGCCGGTGTAGACGGCGGTGGTGTCGATGTCGACCGGGTTCACCGCCGCCCGCGGCTGCACGTACCAGGCGAACAGCGGCGCCAGGACCAGCAGAAACGTGCCGAGACCCAGCAGAACGAGGGAAAATGGGGAAGCTGTACGGCGCATCCGGGCACTCCAGTGACTTGGGACGGCGCGGCACGTACGGGCCGACGCCGTTCGGGAAGGTGCGCGTGCGGGAGTTCCCCACCCCCTACGGGCTGGGAACCGTAGGCGCCCCTTGACGTGGTGTCAATGTCATGTCGACACTGTGGGCACGACACACGGGGGTGGTCGGTCACGGTGGGGGGTGGGGAACCTCCCGACAGAGAGGCTGACCCTGCGATGTCCAGACTGCTCGCCGCCGCCCTGACGGTCGCGCTCGCCGCCGCCCTCGCCGTGGGCGCCGCGGTCGGTGTCGTTGCGCTGCTCGAAGCCACGCCCGACCAGCCGAACACCCCCTTGATCACCTACGAGCAGGCCGGCCAGGGGAGTTGACCGGTGACGCCACCCCGCGCCCTCACGGCCCGCTCCGCCTGGCACGACGTACCGCGCCACCAGGTGCGCAGGTTCGCCGAGATCGCCATGGCCGACGCGCCCGCGCTGGCCGAGGAGATCATGAGCGAGATCCAGCGCGAGTACCCCCATCTGCCGGTCGTCCTCGACGACTCCGGCGACCCCATGGCCCTCGTCGGCATCCGCCGCGCCATCGAGGCCTTCGTCCAGCAGGTCGCGCACGCCGACTACTCGGTGGGCCGGCCCACCGTACCGCCGGGCGTCTTCCAGGACTTCGGCCGGGGCGAGGGCCGGGGCGGACGGTCGCTGGACGCCCTCCAGGCGACCTACCGCATGGGCGTCCGCCTCGCCTGGCGCCGCTTCGCCGAGATCGGCCAGCGCATCGACATCCCGCCACCCGCCATGTACGAACTCGTCGACGCCGGATACGAGTACCTGGACGGCCTGGTCGACCAGTCGGTGCGCGGATACGCCGAGGCCGCCGCCCGCCAGGCCGGGGAACGGCTGCGGCTGCAGCGCCGGCTGATGGAGCTGCTCCTCGTCGAACACCACCGGGGCGACCCGGCCGACGCCCTCGCCGAGCGGGCCGCCCGCATCGGCTGGCCGCTGCCCGGGAAGGTCGCGGTGGGGGTGCTGCTGCGCCCGGCCCGGGAGGCGGTGGCGCCCGCCGTGGGGCAGGGAGTGCTGCTCGACATGGAGTACGAGCAGCCCCGCATGGTCGTGCCCGAACCGGACGCGGCCGGCCGCCCCGAACTGCTGCACCGCGCGCTCACCGGCTGGTCCGGGGCGATCGGACCGCCCGTGCCGGTCGCCGACGCGGCGAAGTCGCTGCGCTGGGCGGAGGCCGCCGTACGGCTGATGCGGCGCGGGCTGCTGCCCGCCGGTGAGGTGCTGTACTGCACCGAGCACACCGAGGCGCTGGTGCTGCTCCAGCCGGAGGAACTGATCGAGGACCTCGCGGCGCGGTGCCTGGCCCCGCTCGCGCAGTGCGGCTCGGCGCACGGCCGGCGCCTCGCGGAGACGCTGCTGGCCTGGCTGGAGACCCGGGGCGGGGCGCCGGAGGTCGCGGCGCGGCTCGGCGTCCACCCGCAGACCGTCCGCTACCGGCTGCGCCAGATCCGCGAGCTGTGGGGCGACGCGATCGACGACCCGGACCGCCGCTTCGAACTGGAGCTGGTCCTGCGCGCCCAGCGGCTGCGCGGCGCCCTCGGCGCACCCGGCGCGTCCGGCGCGTCCGGCGTCTGAGACGGCCGGGTCGCCGGTGGGCCCGTCAGCCCGCGAACGGCGGCTGGGGCACGCCCCAGCCCAGCGGCTGCGCGGCGCCCTCGGCGCGCCCGGCGCGCCCGGCGCGCCCGGCGCGCCCGGCGCGTCCGGCGCGTCCGGCGCCTGAGACGGCCGGGTCGCCGGTGGGCCCGTCAGCCCGCGAACGGCGGCTGGGGCACGCCCCTGCCCGCCCCCGGCACCACCAGCAGGGAACCCGCGAGGGGGTGCGGGGACGTCAGTCCGACCCGGGCCGTGGTGATGTAGAGGTCGGTCAGGTCCGGGCCGCCGAAGGCGCAGGCCGTGACCCGGGGGACGGGCAGACGGATCTCCCGGTCCAGGTCGCCGGAGGGGGTGTAGCGGCGGACCGCGCCGCCGTCCCACAGAGCCACCCAGACGCAGCCGTCGGCGTCGACGCACAGCCCGTCGGGGAAGCCGGCGCCGTGCTCGACGGCGACGACCGAACGGCGGTTGCCGATGCGGCCGTCCGCCCGGCCCACGTCGAAGACGTCGAGACGGCGGGTCGGTGAGTCGATGTAGTACATCAGCCGGCCGTCGGGGCTCCAGCCGGTGCCGTTGCTCACCGCCACGTCGTCCAGGAGGACCTTGACCGTGCCGTCGCCCCCGACCCGGGACAGGGTGCCGCCGCAGGGCGCCTCGTCGTAGCGCATGGTGCCGGCGAAGAGGCTGCCGTCGGGGGCGACGGCGGCGTCGTTGCCGCGGCGGCCGGGGACGGGCTCGCGGTGCAGCCAGCGGAAGGTGCCGTCGGGGTCGATCAGGCCGATGCCGTCCCGCAGGTTGAGCACGAGGCCGCCGCCCGCGCGGGGCTTGACGGCGCCCACGTGCTGGTCGGTGCGGCGGACCGTGCGCCGGCCGGTGGCCGGGTCGTAGGTGTGGACGCGGGAGCCGAGGATGTCGATCCACAGCAGGCGTCCCGTGGCCGGGTCCCAGGTGGGCCCCTCACCGAGTTCCGCCTCCGCGCGGACCGCCACGTCGAACGTGCTCGTCATGCGTTGCTCCTGTGGCCCAGCCGCTCGGACAGTTCGGCGGCACCCTTGACGGCGAGCCGCTCCAGCTCGCCCAGCCGCTCGTCGCTCCAGCGGATCATCGGTACGGAGATGGACAGCGCGGCCACCACCTGTCCCGCGCGGTCGCGCACCGGCGCGGCGACACAGGAGACGTCCGGATTGGACTCGCGGCTCTCCACGGCGACACCCCGGGCGCGGATCTCCGCGAGGGCCTCGCGCAGGGCGGCCGGGTCGGTGATGCTGTTCGGCGTCATCGCGGCCAGCTCCGCGCCGTCGGGAAGCCGCGCGGCGAGTTCCTGCTCGGGGAGGGAGGCCAGCAGCATCTTGCCGACGGAGGTGCAGTGGGCGGGCAGCCGGCGGCCGGCCGCCGACACCATCCGCACCGCGTGCGTGGAGTCGACCTTGGCGATGTAGATGACGTCGGTGTCCTCCAGGATCGCCACGTGCACCGTCTCGTCGCAGGTCTCGGCGACGGAGCGGGCGACCTGCTGGCCCTCGGCGGCGAGGTCGAGGTGCTCGGCGTAGCGGGCGCCGAGCTGGTACGGGCGTACGCCGAGCCGGTACCGTCCGGGCCGGCCGGTCACCGGGACGATGTACTTACGGGCGGCGAGCGTGGTCACCAGCTCGTGGACGGTGGTGCGCGGCAGCTGGAGCCGGCGCACGATGTCCGGGGCGGAGAGCGTCCCGTCCCCGTCGAGGAAGAGCTCGAGGATGTCGAGAGCCCGGGTCACGGCTGGTACGAGGCGTCCCACGACCGGCCCCCTCCTGTACGTGTCGTTCGAGATTTCAACAGCCGATCGGCATGACGAACACAGGCTAGCCACACCCCACTCCCACCGGCAATGCCCCCGCCCCGACCACACACCGAACCACGCCCCCGGCCCGACACCCCACCCCTCCCGGTCGGCCAGACCCGCGGTGCCACACCGCCCCGGCGGGGTCCTGGGCCGGGGGAGCCGCGGGGCCTGTCCGGTGTGCAGGGCGGGTGGTGCGTCGGTGGCTCGCCTCACCCCAGGCGGCACCCGCGGGCCGGGGCGGGACGGGAAGGGGCGGCGGCGAGGAGCCGTGGGCGCTTGCCCGGCGTGCGGGGGCCGGGGTGCAGCCCTGGGGGCGGGACGGGGAAGGCCCTGCGGAGGGAAGCCACGGTGGCCTGCCCGGTGTGCAGGTCGGGTGGTGCGTCGGTGGCCGGCCTCGCCCCAGGCGGCACCCGCGCGGGCCGGGGCGGGGCGGCGGCTCCGGGGGTACCGGATGATCGACTCCGCAGCCGGGAGGGAGGGGAGCGGTGGTGGTCGCCTGGCCGGCGTGCGGGGTCGGGTGTTGTGCCGGTCGCCCGCCCGGGTCCGGGCGGGCGACCGCTGTGCGGGGGCCGGGGCGCAGCCCCGGGGACGGGACGGGAAGGGGCGGCGGGGGCGAGCAAGGGTCTGCGGGGACGGCCGGAGCGGGGGCCGGGGGGCGGCTTCGGGGGCAGGGCCGAATTGCGGGCCCGGGGCGCGGCCCGTGACGGGGTCGGGGCAGGGCCCGTGGCGGGCCCTGCCCCGGTGTCACAGGCCCGTGCGGTCCAGCGCGTGCAGGATCTTCCGCTCGCCCGGCGTCAACGGCGGTTCCGTCGACGGGGGGAGCGGGGAGCCGGCCACGGCGGCCAGGACCGCGCCCGGCCGGAACATCCGCGTCGGCGGCGTCCGCAGGCTCGTGACGTCCCAGATCGCCGAAGCCGCCGGATACGAACCCGTCGCCGCGCTCATCATCCGGCGGCTGTACGCCGTCAGCACCCGCTCCGCCGCGGTCGGCCGCCCCCCGCGCACCTCCGGGTACAGCACGTCCTGACTCACCGCCATCGTCCACGCCGCGTCCGCCGAGCGCGCAGCACCCCGCAGCACCCGCCGCGCCAGCCCCGGCGCGGCGAGACCGCCGGCCCGGCCCAGCTCATGGCCGAGCACCCGCGCACCGAACGCCGCCACCGACATGCCGTGCCCGTACGCCGGGTTGAACGTGGCCAGCGCGTCCCCCAGCACCACGAACCCCTCCGGCCAGTGCGGCAACTCCTCCAGGTACCGCCGCACATTGCTGGTCGACCGGCTCAGATGCACATCCGTCAGCGGCTCCGCGCCGGAGATCAGCTGCCCCACGATCGGGTCGGGCAGCGCGAGCGCGTACCGCAGGAACCCCTCCGGGTCGGCCGGCGGCTCACCCCCGCGGGAGCCGCCGCAGCTCACCAGCCAGCGGTCCCCCTCGATCGGCATGACCATCGCGCTCCGGGCCGGCCGGGACACGTACGGATTGGCCTGTACGACCGTCAGCGGGAACCGCTCCGCCCCCTCCGGCACCCGGTAGACGCGCGAGGCGTTGACCAGCCCGGAGTCCACGGCCCGCTCCCGCACACCGGTCAGCCCCAGCCCGTCCAGCCAGCTGACCACCCGCGTCCCGCGCCCGCTCGCGTCCACGACCAGGTCCGCGTCCAGGTCCGTGTCCCCGCCCGGTGCCGCGATCCGCACCCCGCGCACCCGCCCCGCGGAACCCGTCAGGCCCACCACGGCCGCCCGGCGGATCTCCACCGCCGTCCGCTCCCGGACCGTCTCCCGCACCACCCAGTCCACCAGCGCCCGGCTGCACGTGATCATGACCGGGCCGGGGCGCCGCCACCGCCGCAGCCAGCCCTCGGACGTGAGGGCCAGCATGCCCGAGCTGAGCGATATCTCGTGCGCCCCGGCGGCGAGCAGCCGCGCCCGCAGTCCCGTGCCCGGCAGCAGCTCCTCCATGGCGTCCATGCCGCCCGGCATCAGCAGATGCGCGTGCCGCCCCTGCGGCAGCCCCTTGCGGTGTTCGGGCCCGTCGGGCAGCTCGTCCCGGTCCAGCACGATCACCTCGTCCGCTCCCGCGGCGGACAGGACGGCCGCGGCCAGCATGCCGGCCAGTCCGGCACCGATGACGACAGCTCTACGCGACATGGGGCTCCTCGGGTTCGGTCACGGATCCAGGAAGGGAGGGCGCCGCCGCGCCGTCGGGCGGGGCGGGCCGGGAGGGCGGCCGGTGCAGGGCCTGGGCCAGCTCCACCAGCCCGCCGGTGCCGGAGACCTCGGTGGCGTGCAGCCGGTAGGTGCCGGCGGTCTCGGGAGGCTCCTCGCGGCCGGCGGCCCGCCGCGCCGCGTCGGTGAGCATGGCCGCCTCCGCGGCCAGCCGCGCCTCGTGCGGGGAGCGGCCCGCGCGCAGCGCGGAGTCCCGCGTCCGCTCACGGACCTCGTGGTCGAAGTACGGCGCCAGCGCGAGCAGCGCGTCGTGGATCGACACCTCGCGCCACTGCAGCCGGGCCCGGGGCAGCTGCCACCAGCCGGCCGGCGGCTTGGGCGCGGTCGGCACCGGTTTCAGCAGGGACCACAGCGGGGCCAGCCGCCGGTGGTCGCCCAGCGCCCGCCGCTGGGCGACCGCGGACGGCAGCAGATACCCCGCCGAGCACAGCAGCGCGGCCAGCGACGCCATCGGCGGGGCGACCGTGGTGGACAGGAAGTCGAGGTCGTGCCCGTTCCAGCGGGCCACGATCGCCGTGTACTTGGCCGCCTGGAATCCCACGACGTCCAGCAGCGCCCCGACGAGGATCAGCCGCAGCCCGGTCCGCAGCGGGCCCCCGACCTCACGCCCCCACTTCACACAGACCGCGCACATCACCAGCATCGCCGCGCTGTGCCCGAGCAGGTACAGCAGGATCATCTCCCGCATGAACGGCGTGTTGGCGTAGTAGGTGTCGAGGTCGGTGAGCCGCTCGGTGTCCGCCTCGGCGAGCAGGAACAGCACGACGACGGCGGCCATCACCAGGCCGTAGGCGGTGATGGTGCGCAGCACCCTGCGCCGCACCCGCTCCCGGGTGCCGCCCCGCCAGTTGATCAGCAGCACCAGCACCGCGCAGCTGTACGCGCAGAGCATGCCGTAGGTGAGCGGGGCCCCGAAGTTGGGGACGCCGGTGAGCTCGTTGACGGTGGCCAGGGTGGCCGGGGCGGCGCACACGAAGACCAGCGCGCCGAGGACGATCGCCGCGCAGGTGGAGACGGTCAGCGGGTTCCGCATGGCTCTGCGCGGGCGGCGGAACAGCAGCACGGACGTCATCCCGAACACGAAGGCCGCCAGGTAGACGACGAGACTCATGCCGGCCGGCTCCTTTCCGCCGGGCGCCGGTTCACGCCGTCCCCGCCGTCGTCGTACCGCTCGCGACGGCGGGCACCGCGGGCGCCGGTACGGTGCCGGCCAGCGCGTCGGCGATCCGGGCGAGCACGGCCGGCTCCGGCACCCGGCCGGGGAGCGGGCGGTCGCCGTGCGGGACCGGGGCCGGCTCCCGGGGGTCCGCCTCCCGCCGTACCGCCGCCGTGATCACCGCGGCCCAGGCGGCGGCCTCCGCCCGCTCGGCGTCCTCGGTCGCCGCCAGCACACCGGCGCGGGTGCGGTCGTACAACTCCCGGTCGAAGTAGGCGTCCAGGTGGCCGAGAGCGTTGTGGATGCTGGTCTGGCGCCACATCAGCCGGGTGCCCGGGGTGGCGAACCGGGGGCGGGGCAGCCGCAGGGTCCGGCGGGTGAGCAGATCGTCCAGCGTCCGCTCCAGCGGCGCGAGCCGCGCGTACGTGCGCCGGGCCCGCCGCCACTCGACGGCCCGGGGTGTCGCCAGCGGCACCAGCACCCCGACGACCGTCAGCAGGGCGCCGAGTCCGGCGGCGGCCGGGGAGACGGTGGTGCCGAGCGCCGACCAGTCCCGCCCGGTCCAGCCGGCACCCACCGCGATCAGCTTGGCCACGCTGTACCCGGCCCCGCACAGCGCCCCGGTGCCGAGCAGGACCAGCCCCGCCCGCAGCCCGCCCCGCACCCGGCGCGCCCAGCGCAGCGCGGACACCGTGGTGACGGTGACGGTGGTGAGGTGGGCCAGCAGGTACAGCAGGATCATCTGGCCGATGAACGGCGTGGACGCGTAGTAGGTGTCCAGGTCGGTACGGCGCTCCACCGGCGCCTCGCCGAGGGCGAACGTCACCGTGATGCCGAGGACGACGACCGCGTAGGCGAGCAGCCAGCGGCGGGCGGTGCGGCGCACCCGGGGCCCGCCGCGCCAGTGCACGATCAGGACCTGGGAGGCGGCGCAGTATCCGGTGATCGCCACGTAGGTGAGGGGCGCGGCCAGGTTGGGCACGCCGCCGAGCCGGTTGACGGCGCCGACCGTCGGCGGCGCCCCGAGGAAGAAGCACAGCCCCGCCAGCCCCAGCACCGCGCAGATCGCCCGCAGATACGGGTCGCGCCGGTGCCGCAGCAGATCGGGGGCCTTCACCAGCAGCCCCAGCCACAGCACCCCGCAGCTGACGTAGTTGAGCAGGCCGCTCATCTCTTGGCCCCGCGGTAGTTGAGCGCGGCCCCGATGCGCCCGGCGAGGTCCTGCGGATCCCGGGCGCCGCCCTCCGCCTCGTACCGAGGGTCGGCGGAGCTGTCCAGCCAGGTGCGCAGCCGACGGCCCATCAGCATGCCGAAGCGGTCGGCCTCCTGTTCCTCCGCGAGACTGAAGTCGGTGCGCGCGGCGACCGGTTGCGGGTGCCGTGCGGGTCCGGGTCCGGGGTCCGCGTCCCGGCGGTTCATGTGCCACACCTCGTGGCAGAAGATCACGATCTGGTGCCACACGGCGGCCCGTTCGTCCACCACCACGTCGTCGTGGCCCTCGCGCTCCAGCCACAGCCCGCTCGCGGTGCGGGGCGGGAACGCCGCCCGGTGGACGACCACTTCGCGCCCCCGCCAGGCGCTGACGGAGGCGACGAGCGCGTCGAAGAGCACCTCGGGGTCGGCCGGTACCGCCACGTCGATGGGGTCGATGAGGGCGTCAGCGAGTCGACGCATCTCCTTCCTGGTACGCACCGCTGTCTCCCTGTTCCCCTGGGCGTCGCTCGGTCACCTGTGCAATATGCCAAGACGGGTGCCGTCAGGGCCAGTTCCGCGTGCGGCACGGTCACTCGGTGACCGCCACGGTGTCCCCGGGTGCCGCGGCGCGGGCGCGGACCTCCCGGATCACGTCGGGGTGGCGCAGGGCGCGGGAGACGGCCCCGATCTCGTGGAGCAGTTCCGTGGTGTCGGCCTCGTGGCCGCGGTCGCCGGCGTCGCTCCCGGCCGCGACCGCGTCGAGGATCACCACGGCCGCGGCGAACGCCCTCGCCCGCTCCGGCGGGAAGCCCAGGCCGAGGGCGGCGTCGTACGACCGCTCGCGCAGCCGCTCGTCGGTGCGCCGGGCCAGCGGCAGCAGCACGTCCCGGATGAACGTCTCGCGCCGGGTCAGGCGCAGCCCGGAGCCGGCGCGCAGCACGAACGGCAGTCCGGAACCGTGCACGTTCCGCATCAGCAGGTACAGGGGCCGCAGCCGGCGGTGGGCCAGCCGGATCCGCCAGCGCTCGTGCAGGTACTGGCCGGCGTGCGGCAGGATGAAGCCGACCGCGATCGACACGGCCGACAGACAGGCCAGCGCCGGGGCCACGTGCAGGCTGAGCCAGTCCAGGTCGTTGCCCGTCCAGCGGGCCCCCACGGCGGTGAGTTTCGCCGCGTCGAAGGCGAGGTTCAGCGCGTAGCCGATGCCCAGGAACTTCAGTCCCCAGCGCAGCCAGGCGTCGAGTCCGTCGGTGCGGATCCAGTTCCAGATCAGTTTCGAGGTGATGAGGACGGCGGTGGTGTGGGCGAGGAGGTAGAGCAGGATCTCCTCGCGCATGAACGGTGTGGTGGCGTAGTAGGTGTCGAGGTCACGGGTCCGTTCCACCGGTACGTCGGCGAGGGCGAACAGCACCCACAGCGCGGCGATCACACCTCCGTAGACGGAGACGACCCAGCGGGTGGCGCGGCGGGTGGAGGCCGAGTGCTCGGGCAGACCGTCCCGCCAGGCGATGATCAGCACCAGGCAGGAGGCGCAGAAGGCGGTCAGCAGTGAGTACACCCAGGGCGCCGAGATGTTCGGCACGCCCGTGACGCGGTTGACCCACGCGATGGTCGACGGGGCGACGAAGACGAACACCGCGCAGGCGAGCAGCAGCAGCCCGCCGACCGCGCGCAGCAGGGGGTCCTTCCAGAGCCGGATGATCGTCGGCAGCTTGATCGCCAGGGCGGCGGCCAGCACACCGGCCGGGATCCACCAGAACGACGTGTAGAAGGCGCTCAGGGACGAGGCGGGGGCCAGGGCAGCGTCCGCGTACCGCATCGCGTCCCCTCACTCCCATCGGCCGCCGCACACAAGGCCGTTCGAGCCTACGCGGCCGGGCGCGCCCGCGTCATGCGAGGACGCCCGCGCGCGGGGACACAACAGCGGGTTCCCGCCGGGACCATTGACGCGCCCACGCATCACACCTACGGTCCCGTTCGGCATGACGAGTGTCATTCGGTATGTCGAACAACA
Source organism: Streptomyces sp. NPDC030893 (assembly GCF_055571535.1). Lineage (NCBI taxonomy): Bacteria > Bacillati > Actinomycetota > Actinomycetes > Kitasatosporales > Streptomycetaceae > Streptomyces > Streptomyces sp. NPDC030893. Next base: position 669,005 of record NZ_JBVIFC010000001.1, read on the forward strand.
GGAAGGCTTCCGGAAGGTGTCCATGCGAACCGCCCGCTTCACCCTCGACCCCGCCTTCACCGTCGGCGACGTCAACCCCCGCCTCTTCGGCTCGTTCGTGGAACACCTCGGCCGCTGCGTCTACACCGGCGTCTTCGAACCCGGCCACCCCACCGCGGACGCGGACGGCCTGCGCCAGGACGTCCTGGACCTCGTGCGGGAACTCGGCGTGACCGTCATCCGCTACCCCGGCGGCAACTTCGTCTCCGGCTTCAAGTGGGAGGACTCCGTCGGCCCCGTGGAGCGGCGTCCGCGCCGGCTCGACCTGGCCTGGCGCACGACGGAGTCCAACCGCTTCGGCCTCTCCGAGTACATGGCGTTCCTCAGGAGGATCGGCCCCCGGACCGAACCCATGCTGGCCGTCAACCTCGGCACCCGGGGCGTCGCGGAGGCCCTGGAACTCCAGGAGTACGCCAACCACCCCTCCGGCACCGCCCTTTCGGACCTGCGCGCCGAGCACGGCGACAAGGACCCCTTCGGCATCAGGCTCTGGTGCCTGGGCAACGAGATGGACGGCCCGTGGCAGACCGGCCACAAGACCGCCGAGGAGTACGGCCGTCTCGCCGCCGAGACCGCCCGCGCGATGCGCCGGCTCGACCCCGGTGTCGAACTCGTGGCCTGCGGCTCCTCCCACCAGTCGATGGAGACCTTCGCCGCCTGGGAGGCGACGGTCCTGCGGGAGACGTACGACCTCGTCGACCACATCTCCCTGCACGCCTACTACGAGCCGCTCGACGGTGACGTGGACTCCTTCCTCGCCTCCGCCGTCGACATGGAGTCCTTCATCGAGAACGTCGTCGCCACCTGCGACCACGTCGGCGCCCGCCTCAAGTCGAAGAAGAGGATCAACCTCTCCTTCGACGAGTGGAACGTCTGGTACATGTCCCGCACCGAGGAGCAGATCGGTGCCCTGGACTGGCCCGAGGCGCCGCGCGTCCTGGAGGACAACTACAGCGTCACCGACGCCGTCGTCCTCGGCTCGCTCCTCATCGCCCTGCTCCGGCACGCCGACCGGGTGACCGTGGCCTGTCTCGCCCAGCTCGTCAACGTGATCGCCCCGATCATGACCGAGCCCGGTGGCCCGGCGTGGCGGCAGACGACGTTCTTCCCGTTCGCCCAGGCCTCGAAGTACGGCCGCGGCACGGTGCTGGACGTGCGGGTGGACTCACCGACGTACGGGACGCGGCGGTACGGGGAGGCCGATCTGCTGCACGCCACCGCCGTGCGCGCCGAGGACGGCACGGTCACCGTCTTCGCCGTCAACCGCGGCCGCACCGAGCCGCTGCCGCTGGAGGTGACGCTGGGCGGTCTCGGCCTCACCTCGGTCGTCGGGCACAGCGTCCTCTCCGACGCCGACCCCGACGCCCGCAACACCCTCGCCGACCCGGAGCGGGTCGCCCCGCACGCGGCCGAGGGCACGGCCCTGGACGGCGGCCGCCTCTCGGCCGTGCTGGAGCCGCTGTCCTGGAACGTGATCCGGCTGGCGTGAGCCGGCCGGCGTGAGCCGCGACCCTGGCGGTGGGCTCACTTCTCCGGTGAGTCCACCGTCTCCCTCGTCCGCACCGGTTCCACCGGAACCCCGCCCCGCGCCGCCCGCAGCAGCGTCAGCCGTACGTCGCCCGGCCCCGAGGGCGTGGTCCCGTCGGAGAGCACCGCCAGGGCCAGTGTGTTGGCGCCACGTGTGCGCAGAATCCCGTTCGGCAGGACGAAGGTGTGCTGCCGGCCCACATCGTTGAGGTACTGGCCCATGTTCCAGCCGTTGAGGAAGATCTGGACGCGGTAGGCGCGCTCCGGGTCGTCCTCCAGGGTGAGTCCGACGGAGGCGTCGATCTCCGGGTCGACGTCGAGACGGAAGTCCGTCCGGTACCAGGCGACGCCCTGCCGCCGCTCCTCGCGGGGGAAGTCCACGGGCCGCCAGTCCCGGTCGTCGTGCTCCGGCAGATGCCAGCCGTGGCGCTCCCCGTGCAGTCCGCCGTTGTTGAGGGGCCCGCGCGCCCGGTCCGGCGCCGCGGCGCCCTGGATCCGCCACTCCACGGTCCGCGGTCCGCCCGCGAACTCGGCGGCCGTCAGCCCGCGCGCGGCCTTGTAGGCGTCCGGCGTCCGCTCGTCCCCGTCGTGCGCCATCGGCCGTACGAGCACCGACAGCACGTGCCGGCCCCGCTCGCGCAGCTCCTCCGGCACGGCGAACCTCGCGGTGGCCGTCCAGGTGCCCCGGTCCGCGGTGTCCCCGTCCGGCGCCGGCATGCGGTGGGTGCCGAGCGGCTGTCCGTCCAGCCAGGCCATCAGCAGGCCGTGCGGCCCGGTGCTGTAGGGCAGCGACACCGACGTGGTGCCGCGCGTGTCCGTCAGACGGCCCCGGTACCAGACGTCGCCGTAGTGGAAGCCGTAGTCGTCCGCGAAGAGGACCGGTCCGCTCTCCGGCACGGGTGTGGTGCTGTGGGAGGAGGTGCGGTCGGCGACCGTCCACGCCGAGTCGTCGAAGTCCGGCCCGGACTCCGGGTCCCCGGCCCGTCGCCGCCAGCCGCGCAGCTCCGGCAGCGGCACGTCGGGCGCGTCCGGCACCATCCCCTCCATGACCAGGCTCCCGGCCCGGCCGAGATAGGTGCGCACCTCCTGACCGTTCCAGGTGACCGAGGTGATCCCGCGCGGCCCCCACACCTCCACCCCGGTCTCGCCGACGACATCACCGGTGAGGTGGACGGTGGAGCCGCGCAGGGTCGCCGAGCGCAGCATCGCGGGCCCGTAGACCAGCAGGGACCCGGACGGGGTCTCGTACGGCCACAGGCGCAGCGCGGTGGCGTCGTCGGCGAACAGCAGCACCAGGGGGACGTCGGAGTCGCCCTTCTGGACGAGGACCCGGCCCAGTCCTCCCCTGCCGAGCGGCGCGACGACGTTCAGCCTGCCCCGGTCGTAGGTCCAGGCGGGCTCGATGTCCGCGCGGAAGACCTCCGGCTGGCTGTCGCAGTCCAGCACGACCTGGGCCGTCTCGCCGCTGCGGCCGACGAACACGGCGACGTCCTGCCGTCCGGCGGCCATGTTCAGCAGGGGCTGCGCGGTGGTGTACGCCAGCTTCCGCCGGCCCAGGTCGAGCCCGGTGAACAGCAGCTTGGCGTCGTGCGGTGCCACGGTGACCGGCACCTCGACCCCGGTGCCCGGCAGCATCGAGTCGACCCGCTCGCCGGAGTCGTTGCGCAGCACGTACACCTGGGCGCCGGTGTCGGGATTGGCCAGGTGCTCCACGGCCAGCCGTTCGTCGGCCCCCCGCACCTCGTCCGCCGGTTCCAGCCGGGCGAGGTCGGGCACGGTCCGCGCCAGATGCCCGAACTGCTGGAGCGGGGCCAGCTCCGGGGTGGGCCGGCGGCCCTCGTCGATCGGCGCGCCGGAGCCGTACGCGGTGAGGTCGCCGGTGCCGGGCAGCCATCCCCACGAGGTCCCGCCGAACACCGTACGGACGTCATGCGCGGTGATGCCGTGCGCGAGGTCGGACAGATGACCGGTCCGCTCCCACCCCGCGTCGACGCGGAACCCCGGTGCCCGCGGGCCGCGCTCCCGGAGGCCGAACACCCCGTCGCCGTGGAGGATCGGTACGTCGATCCGGTCGGCGCGCGCCTTCGCGTACAGGTGCGCCAGATGGGCGCGGGCCGCCGGTCCGTCGGCCGGGGCGCCGCCCGCCTCCAGCCGGTACAGCAGTACGGTGCCGCCGCCCGCGGTGAACAGATGCCGCACGGCGATGGCATGGACGGCGCTCAGCCACTCGTCGACGTGCCGCAGATACTCCGGATCGTCGGTGCGCGCCGTCCCGCCGACGGCCGTCAGCCACCCGGGGAGCCCCCCGGCGTCCACCTCGGGGCCGAGGTGGGGCCCGGGGCGCAGGATGACGTACAGCCGCTCCTCGGCGGCCATGTCCAGGAGCCGGTTCAGATCCCGCACCCCGGTGAAGTCGTACGTGCCGGGTGCGGGGGAGTGGTGGTTCCACGGCACGGGGACGGTCACCGCGTTGTGCCCGTGGGCGCGCAGCTTCTGCAGCACGTCCCGCCACAGGGAGGGACTGGGCAGCCGGAAGGCGTGCATGCCGGCGGACCACAGCACCAGGCGCCGGCCGTCCACCAGCAGGGAGTGCCCGTCGTGGCCGATCCGGTGCCGCCGTCCGTCCGCGCTCGGCGCGGGGGGCGGGGGGCCGGTCGGCACGACCCGCGGACCGTCCGTGCCGGGCGCCGCCGCGCCGCTGCCGGCCAGCGCGAGACCGAGCGCGGCGGTGCCGGCCAAGGCGGTGAAGGTGCGCCTGCTGAGCTCCAAGGGAGCGCCTCCTGGTGTGATGCCACAAGCGGTGCTGGTGGGCCATTCTCTACGAACGGCCGCCTCCCGTTCACACGCCCGTCCCGGTACGTCCGTTCCGTCCGCTCCGTCCGGGGCGGAAGTGAATGGCCGGAGTTCGCTCTGTGCGGGGGTCGCGGGGCTCCATACGATGCGAGCGCTCCCGGCCTTCACCGCACCTTCATGCCTCCTTCACGAGGCCGGGAGCACATGTGCGCGCCATGTTGGCATGTACATGAAGTTTTCATCGTTCTTCCCTCATCCACCCCCCACCGAAGGACGGAGAACCATGGCTGGTGGCCTGCTCATGAGTGCGGCGGCGGCCGCGCTCATCACCGCCGCGTTACCCGCGCACAACCCGTCGACCGGGTTCGAGGACCCGCCGCCGGACAAGATCGTCATCAAGGTCGCCACGGTGAACGGATCGGGATGCCCCCAGGGCACGGCGGCCGTCGCCGTCTCGGCCGACAACACCGCGTTCACCGTGACGTACAGCGACTACCTCGCCCAGGCCGGCGGGAACTCCGACCCCACGGCCTTCCGCAAGAACTGCCAGCTCAGCCTGCTGGTCCACGTCCCCCACGGCTTCACCTACGCCATCGCCAGCGCGGACTACCGGGGCTTCGCCTCGCTCCAGCCCGGCGCGCGGGGCACGCAGCGGGCGTCGTACTACTTCCAGGGCTCACCGAACACCGAGTACCGCAGCCACCCCTTCGCGGGCCCCTACGACGACAACTGGCAGGCCACGGACGAGACCGACTGGGCGCAGCTGGTCTACGCGCCCTGCGGGGTCCAGCGCAACTTCAACATCAACACGGAGCTGCGCGTCAGCGCGGGGTCCTCGTCCGACGAGGTCAGCTTCATGACGATGGACTCCACGGACGGAGACATCAGCACGGTGTACCACCTGGCATGGAAGGAGTGCCCGGAGAACTGACCGTCGTCCGAGCGGCGGGCGGGCCGGCGTGCACGTGCGCGGGCCCGCCCGCTTCCGGCCGCACGGCCCGCGGACCGGGCCGGGTGCCGGCCCCGTGGGTCACTCCGCGCCGCCGGCGCCCCGCAGGTGGAGTGCGCGGAGGGCGACCTCGAGGGCGAACCGGTGATCGGGATCGGCGAGCCGGTCACCCAGGTAGGCGTCGAGCGTCCGCAGCCGGTAGCGGACGGTCTGGGCGTGCACGCCCAGTATCTCGCCGACCTGCTCGGCGGGGGCGCGGGTGGAGACGTGGACCCGGAGGGTCTCGACGAGCCGCTCACGCCGCTTGGCCGGCAGCTCGTCCAGCGGCGCCAGTTCACGGGCGGCGAGACGGTCGACGAGGGCGGAGTCGGACAGCAGCCACAGGGTCGCCAGGTGATCCTCGCAGTGGACCAGCGGGGCGTCGGGCACGACGCCCTCGTCGACGAGCTGGAGCGCCCGGCGCGCCCAGCGGACGGAGTGCGCGGCCCCCGCGACCGGAACGGTGAGGCCCACCGCGGCACGGGTGCCGGCCAGGGCCGTACGGAGCATGTCGAGGCGTCCCGGGGTGAGGTCACCGGGGACGAGCAGATGCGGCTGCGGGATGTCGAGGTCGGCGAGGACATCGCTGTCGAGTCCCGCCTGGATGTGCTCGGGCACCGGAGGGCGCAGGGCGACGAGGAAGCACGTCCGGGGCAGCTCCCAGGCGGCGGCCGTGCACAGTTCGGAGACGGTCGCCTGGGGGAGCGGGGAGGAGGCGAGCAGAAGATGTAACAACTGTCTTCGTAACGCGGACACCTCGGACGCCGCCCGGCCCCGCACCTCCGCGTATCCCTCGCGGGTGACGGCCTCCAGTTCCTCGACGTACGCGAACAGGGCGTCGGCGAAGGCGAGGATGAGCGCGGGGGAGAGGCTGTGCTGCCGGCCGAGGGTCTTGGCCCGGCGCAGTGCGATGCGGGCGCCGAGCCGGTAGGCGCCCTGCAGGACCTCCAGGTCGCGGCCCTCGTAGGCCTCGACCCGGCCGAACCGGCGCAGGAGGTCGTCCCGAAGCTCCGCGCTCCTGCCGGGATCGGCGACCCGGTCCACGAAGGCGGTGAGCGCTTGCTCCACGCCTTGTCGGATCGCGTGCCCGTCCGGGCCGTTGAGCAGTCGGCCGTACACCGGGTAGGCGCGGGTGACCTCGGTCCGTATCTCGTTCAGCAGCCCCGGGAGCAGCGGTCGCATGAAGGCGGCGAAGTTCCTGGGAAGCGGGTCGAGCGGTTCACCGAGCACCGAAGGACGTGCGATTGAGGGCATGAGTGATCCCTTGCTCTCCGACATGTCCGGCGGGGCGGCCGGCCGGGTTCCGCCCCGCCGGGCGGAGCCTGGCCGGCCCGCCACCTGCACCGGTCCGAAAACCTGACGGTAGGTCAACATCGTTGTGATGTACACCTCTTGGGAGGAAACCGCTTCACGCGGAGAGGTGCCGGTTCCCGGGCAGGCCGTGCGGCGCCGGGCCGGAGGGCGTCACCCGGTGGCGGAGTGCCAGTTCTCCGCCAGGACCTCGCCGGCGCGGGGGGCCGCGGTGCCGGGTGCGTTGAGGCCGGTGAGGTGGGTTTGGGTGTCGTCGAGCGTGAGGCTGTTCTCGCCGGAGGCGGAAGGCAGCCCGGTCTTCGCGTTGACCGCCAGATTGATGAGTCCGACGTTCAGGCCGCAGCCGGTGGCGCCGGGGACCGCGAAGGTGCTGTCGTTCTGGGTGGCGCCGGTGAGGTTGATCCGGCTCATCTCGCCGGCGTCGTCGAGGGTGCCGTCGCCCTGGAAGAAGGTCATCCCGAAGTCCGGGTAGTCGAGGTTCCGCGGGCGCAGGAGGATGGGGTCGGCGGCCGTTCCGATGTAGCACTTGCTGCCCAGGAGCGGGTTCTCCAGGTGGATGCGGACCGGGAGGGCGATGATGGGCATGTCCGTCAGGACGCCCGCGGTCTGGTCGAAGGCGTAGGGGGCGCCGACGGACTCCATGGTCGCGGTGATCTTGTTGAGGCTGGAGTTCTCCAGCGTCCTGCAGATGCTCGTGATCACCGGTATGTCGCTCGGGCACATCATGCCGAGCAGACCGCCGGGCACGGTGGCGGACTCGGCGTCGAGCGCGCCGGAGGGCGGGGCGACGACGCTGCTGGTGCCGTCCGCGTTCTGGACGACGCCGATCTGGAGGTTCGTCCGGCCCGTGACCACGGTGGTCTTGCCCAGCTTGATGGTGCCGCTGGCGGAGGTGGAGACCACGCACTGCGGGGTCCGGGCGAAGCCGTCGGCGGCCAGCATCGCCGGGGCGTCCACGGGGCAGCGGGTGAAGGGACCCCACTCGCCGTTGAGCGTGGGGTCGGCGGCGGTGGCGGTGCCCAGGGAGGCGAGGGCGCCGAGCGCGGTCAGGGCGGAGACGGTGGCGATCCTGGTGCGGGTGGTGAGCAGAGGCATGGGTGGTGGCCTTCCGTGGAGGAGGGAGGGGGTGCGGCTCAGCGCTCGGCAACGGGGATCTTGAGAGGCTGGAGGTCGTCGGTGCACTCATTGGGGTTGGGCACCTGCACCGAGCACGTCTGACCCTGTATCTGCTTGATGTGGTTGCCGGGACCGGAGACGGAGGCGGTGAGGAGGCGGTCGAGGTCCTCGCCGCCGCTGCCGCATCCGGTGAAGGCGGGGATGGTCGCCTCGCCGGTCAGCGGGCCGCCCGAGAGGAGCATGTAGCCGGTGGCGTCCGCGGGGAGCTTGTGCTCGCCCTTTCCGTACATGACCAGGTGGTCGCCGGGATGGTTCGCGGGGTCCGGTTCGGTGGAGCGGAGCGACGTCTCCGTCCGGCAGTCGGTGCCGACGTCCAGGGGGGCGCCGTTGACCTCGAGACCGAGCACCCGGAGTCTCAGCGGGACCCGGACGAAGGTCTCCGCCTCCAGGCCGTCCGGCACGTAGACGGTGTCGAAGCGGATGGTCATCGGACCGGTCTGTTCCAGCACCATGGTGGCTGTCGTCGGAACGAACCCGAAGGCGAGGAAGGTGGATCGGAAGGGGGGCGTCCGCATGCGCCCCTCGTGGTACAGCTCGCCCTCGGCTTTGATCGTCACGACCAAATTGCCGTTCTCGTCCGGTTCGGCGAGCATCTCCTTCGTCTCGAGCAGTACGCAGCTCACCGGCAGGTGCGAAGCGCCCTTCTGCTTCTTCACGTTGCTGTAGCCGGTGATGTACGCGGCCATCGACTGGGGCTGGGACGGGTTCTCCTCGGTGTAGCCGCAGAACGGTGCCTCGCGGTCCGACGCGGAGTCGGCCCGGTCCTGCGCCACCTCCGGTGCCCGGTCCCCCTGCCGGTCCCCAGGTGTCCCGGAGGACGGTCCCGGCGTTCCGGAGGAGGTGCCGGGCGAGGACGGCGAGCCGCTCGGCGCCGCCGCGTCCGTACCGACCGGCACGGCTGCCAGCAGCCCGTCCTCAGGCGTGTTCCCCGCGAGGGAGCACGCGACGGTCAGCGTCCCGGGACCGGTGGCGGTCCCGTCCGCCCCGCCGAGCGCCAGATCGAGGGCGAGGTCCCCGGCGGAGAACCTCAGATCGCCCTCGCCCCGTCCGGTCACCGACGGCACGTCGCCCGTCGCGGTCAGCGTCAGCGGTCCCGATCCGGGAAGGTCGACCGGCCGCGAGGTACCGTGCCAGATCGCCTCCGCCGTGGCCTTGTCCTGGGTGACGCCGACGGTGAGCCGGGTGCCGGCCTGCGCGGTGGTCGCCTCGAGGGCCGTGAGGTCCGCGACCGCCTCGGCCGGGAGTTCCACGGTGGTGGTGACACCGGTGGGTGAGACCGGCTCGCCCCGTGCCGCCCGGTCCGGGAACTCCGCCGAGATCCGTACCGTCGCGGCGCGCTCCCCCGAGGGGAGGTCGCAGACGTAGGGCAATGCGGCGTCGATCTCCTGGGCGCCCGCGGCGGAGGCCGCGGCCGGGACCATGGCGGCCAGCACGACGAACGCGGCGATCGCCGCGCTCCGGGCGCGGACCCGGGAGGGACGCGATGCGGCGGTACGGCTGCCTCTCAATGCTGCTCCGTTCAGGGCGGTCGGAATCGGGGACCGGCGGCCGGCACCGGTGGGCTCGGGCGCGGGTGGCCCGCGAACGCCCGGCCGGGGGTGCCGGCCGGGCATTCGCGGGCGGTGGCGCCTTACGGGTTGGTGCCGACGATCTTCGGGATGGCGCCGTTCGACGCCTTGATGGCGTAGTTGCCCTTGAAGAGGGGCTTGGTGGCGGTCGTGATGATCGAGCCGCAGTTCACCGGGTTGCTGACGACCAGTTCGCCGGCGACGCTGTTGACGGCCAGGATGCCGGTGGAGTTGGTGTAGGTGGCCGAGGCCTTGCCCTTCACCGTGAACGTGCAGATGCCGGCGGTCACGTTGGCCGTGACGTTCCCGACGTAGCCCTTGGTGACGCCGGTCGAGGCGGTGTAGTCCTGCGCGACGACGGACCAGGGGGTGACCGGCACGGTGCTGACGTTGCCCAGGACGCTGGTGCACGGCGTGGCGGCGGTGCCGAAGTTGATGGCGTTGATGGTGGCGACCTGGGCCGGGTTGCCGGTGTTGCTCGCCATGGTGCCCGAGGCGCCCGAGGTCGTGCACGTCATCGGGATCGTCGCGGTCAGCACGATGTTGCCGCTGTTCGTCGCCGTGTAGCTGCCCGACGGGGTGACGGTCCACGTCGTGGACGGCACCGCCGAGGCGGGGGAGAGGGCGAGGCCGAAAGCGGCCGTGGCCGCACCCGCCACGACGGCGGTCCTTCTGAGGGTCTTCTTCATGGCTCGGGAATCTCCTTGAGGGTTGGCCGGCGGAGACGGGCCGTGGCCGACGGGGGAGATGCAGCGGATGTACGGCCCGCGGCCGGACACGGCCTGTCCGTGAGCCGTGACGTTACCGGCGGTAAACTTGGCCGAACAATGCGGCGGTCCATGATTCTTTCAAAAGCGGAACAAGCTGTTTCCGGGGTGAGTGGTCCGCGGTTCACCTTACTCAGGTGCCGCCAAGGACGAAAGGTGCTGCCGAGGTACGGCGGTCCGCTCCCGCCGCCTTCCCCTTCGAGCCGTGATGCTCACCGGCTGACAAGGTTCCGAGGTCGTGTTGCGCTCTTTCTGACAAATTTCGGATGGCCGAAGTCGGTATCCCGGAAAACTCGGATTCCGGTGTTGCCCGCCGAGGTTACTCGGCCGTAACGTGCCGGTGCGGTGCTCGGTTCCAGGCCGGTGGCCCCCGTCGGCCGGAACCGCGACGGACGTTTTCCGGCCCACCCTTCCTCGGTTCGGGCGTTCGTCGGCGGGGTCTCGCCCGCCTCCACACCCCCCGGAGCGGCGAGACCCCGCCTGTCTCCCCGGAGACAAGCGCGGGGGCGCGGTGTTGTCTGCGCGGTGACAAGTTCCGGGGAGCCGGCGCGGATCCGGTGCCGCACCCATTGTCGATGGGCTCTGCACCGACTTAACGTGCGCCCGCAACGCGTATTCGATGGACGTCCGCTGGAGGTGATATGGGAATCGAAGTAGTGGTCGAGGGCCTGACCAAGTCTTTCGGTAAGCAGAGCATCTGGCGGGACGTGTCACTCACTCTTCCCGCCGGAGAGGTCAGTGTGATGCTGGGCCCGTCCGGCACCGGGAAGACCGTTTTCCTGAAGTCGCTCATAGGGTTGCTGAAACCCGAGAAGGGCCGTGTCCTCATCGACGGAGTGGACATGGTGAACAGTCCGGAAAGGGATATCTACGAGACCCGTAAATTGTTCGGTCTCATGTTTCAGGACGGAGCCCTCTTCGGGTCCATGTCCCTTTTCGACAACATCGCCTTCCCGCTGCGTGAGCACACCCGCAAGAAGGAGTCGGAGATCCGCCGTATCGTCATGGAGCGGATCGAGGTCGTCGGGCTGCTGGGCGCGGAGGGCAAGCTTCCGGGAGAGATCAGCGGAGGCATGCGCAAGCGGGCCGGCCTGGCCCGCGCGCTCGTGCTCGACCCGCAGATCATCCTGTGCGACGAACCGGACTCCGGACTCGACCCGGTCCGCACCGCCTACCTCTCCCAGCTGCTGATCGACCTGAACGCGCAGATCGACGCGACGATGCTGATCGTCACCCACAACCTCGACATCGCCGCCACCGTGCCCGACAACATGGGGATGCTCTTCCGGCGCGAGCTCGTCGCCTTCGGTCCGCGCGAGGTGCTGCTCACCAGCGACGAGCCGGTCGTCTCCCAGTTCCTCGGCGGCCGGCGCGAGGGGCCCATCGGGATGTCCGAGGAGAAGGACGCGGCCGCCCTCGCCGCCGAGGCGAACGCCGCCCCCGCCGCGCCCCGGGTGATCGTCCCGCAGCTGGAGCCCTCGCCCGGCCTCCCGGCGCGCCGGGCCGTCGCCCGACGGCACGAACGTGTCATGGGCATGATCGACTCGTTGCCGCCCGCCGCGCGCTCCGCCATCCGGGACACCTACGCGAACCACGCCCGGGCGACCACCCTGACGATGCCCGCCCCCGGGAGCGGCGCATGATCACCGGTGCGCTGCGGCAGACCGGCCGGCTCTTCGCGCTCGCCGCCGAAGTCAGCCGCGCCGTCTTCCGAAGACCCTTCCAGTTCCGGGAGTTCGTCGAGCAGTTCTGGTTCCTCGCGAGCGTGACCATCCTGCCCGCCGCCCTCGTCTCGATTCCCTTCGGCGCCGTCATCGCCCTCCAGGTCGGCTCCCTGACCCAGCAGTTGGGCGCCCAGTCGTTCACCGGAGGCGCCAGCGTCCTCGCCGTGGTCCAGCAGGCGAGCCCGCTCATCGTCGCCCTGCTGATCGCCGGCGCCGGCGGCTCGGCCATCTGCGCCGACCTCGGCTCCCGCAAGATCCGCGAGGAACTCGACGCCATGGAGGTCATGGGCGTCTCGCCGGTGCAGCGACTGGTCGTGCCCCGGGTGCTGGCCGCCATGGGCGTCGCGGTCCTGCTCAACGGACTGGTCTCCGTCGTCGGCATCCTCGGCGGCTACTTCTTCAACGTCGTCATGCAGGGCGGCACCCCCGGCGCCTACCTCTCCAGCTTCTCCGCCCTCGCCCAGCTGCCCGACCTGTACATCAGCGAACTCAAGGCGCTGGTCTTCGGGTTCATCGCGGGCATCGTCGCCGCCTACCGGGGCCTCAACCCGCGCGGCGGCCCCAAGGGGGTCGGCGACGCCGTCAACCAGTCCGTCGTCATCACCTTCCTCCTGCTCTTCTTCGTCAACATGGTGATGACGGCCGTCTACCTCCAGATCGTCCCGCCGAAGGGAGGCTGAGGTCCGATGGCCTCCCCGCTCGCCCTGCTCGACCGCTCCGGCGACCAACTGCTGTTCTACCTACGGGCCCTGCTGTGGATCCCGCGGACCCTGCGCCGCTACCTCAGGGAGGTGCAGCGCCTCCTCGCCGAGGTGGCCTTCGGCTCCGGCGGCCTCGGCGTCATCGGCGGCACCATCGGCGTGATGATCGCGATGACGCTGTTCACCGGCACCGTCGTCGGACTCCAGGGCTACGCGGCCCTCGACCAGATCGGCACCGCCGCGTTCACAGGGTTCGTCTCCGCCTACTTCAACACCCGCGAGATCGCCCCCCTCGTCGCCGGACTCGCCCTCTCCGCCACCGTCGGCGCCGGCTTCACCGCCCAGCTCGGCGCCATGCGCATCAACGAGGAGGTCGACGCACTGGAGGGCATGGGCATCCGCTCCATGCCCTACCTGGTCACCACCCGCATCATCGCCGGCGTCGTCGCCATCGTCCCGCTCTACGCGATCGGGCTGCTCTCCTCCTACCTCGCCTCCCGCTACGTGACCGTCCTGTTCAACGGACAGTCCCGGGGGACGTACGACCACTACTTCAACCTCTTCCTCTCCCCGACGGACGTGCTGCTCTCCGTACTGAAGGTGCTGATCTTCAGCGTGATGGTGATCCTCGCCCACTGCTACTACGGATTCCGCGCCTCGGGCGGACCGGCCGGCGTCGGCGTCGCCGTCGGCCGCTCGGTGCGCAACGCCATCGTGCTGATCAGCGTCACCGACTTCTTCCTGTCGCTGGCCCTGTGGGGCGCGACCACGACCGTGAAGGTGGCGGGGTGAGATGAGCGCATCACGAGGACGGAGGCTGCGCCACCGGCTCGCCGGAGTGGTGTTCGTGCTGGTGCCCGCCCTGCTGATCTGGCTGGCCGTCGCCGTCTACGACAAGAAGTTCACCGACTCCGATCCGGTGGTCGTCGAGACCGGCAGCGCCGGCAACCAGATGCACCCCGGCGCCGAGGTGAAACTGCGCGGCGTCGTCGTCGGCGAGGTCCGCTCCATCGACGCCACCGGCGACGGGGCCCGGCTCACCCTCGCCATGAAGCCCGGCGCGCTGGACGACGTACCCTCCGACGTACGCGCGCAGATGCTGCCGACCACCCTGTTCGGCGAGCGGTTCGTGGCCCTCGTACCGCCCGAGAACCCCTCGCCCCGGCCGCTGGCCGCCGGAGCCGTCGTCCCCCAGGACCGCTCCGCCAACGCCATCGAACTCCAGCAGGTGCTCGACAACGTCCTGCCGATGCTCACCGCCGTCCAGCCGCAGAAGCTCTCCGCGACCCTGTCGGCCGTCTCGCAGGCCCTGGAAGGGCGCGGAGGCAGACTCGGCGAGACGCTGAGCCTGCTGGACCGGCACCTGGCGGAGTTCAACCCCCACCTGCCCGCCCTCAACCGAGACCTCAGGGAACTCGTGAAGGTCAGCCATGTCTACGCGGACGCCGCGCCCGACATCATCACGGCGCTCACCGACTTCACCACCACCAGCGGCACCCTCGCCCAGAAGGAGGCCGAACTCGCCGGCACCCTCGGCGCCACGACCCGGACGGCCGAGGACATGACGGCCTTCCTGCGCAGGAACGAGGGCAACCTCATCCGGCTCTCCGCCGCCGGCCGGCCCACCCTGGAACTGCTCGCCGAGTACTCCTCGGCCTTCCCCTGCACCCTGCGCACCCTCGCCGAGTTCGTGCCGGCCATGGACAAGGCGCTCGGCAAGGGCACCGGCCGTCCCGGCGTCCACGTCGACGTCACCTCCGTCGCCGCGCGCGGCGCCTACCGCCCCGGCCGCGACACCCCGGTCTACGACTCCGGCGGCGGACCCCGCTGCCCCACCGTGCCCTACGTCGGCTCGCTGCCCCGGCCCACCGCGCCGGCCGCCTCCGCCGCGGCCGCCCAGGACCTCGGACCGGCCAACTCCCCGCAGGAGAACGACCTCGTCAACGAACTGCTCGCCCCCGCCGCCGGTGAGAGCCCCGGCGACCTGCCCGACTGGAGCAGCCTGCTCGTCGGCCCCGTCTACCGCGGTACGGAGGTGACCCTCGGATGACCGGCGCCGACAACGCGCACACCCGGCGCCGCCCGCTGACCGGGCCGGTGCTCAAGTCCCTCGTCTTCGTGGTGGTCACCGCCCTCGCCACGACCCTGCTCGGCCTCGGCGTCGCGGGCGGCGGCGCGGGAGCCGGCACCGGCGGCACCACCTACAAGGCCCTGTTCACCGACGTCACCGGCCTCATGGAAGGGGACAGCGTACGGATCTCCGGGGTGAGCGTCGGCGAGGTGACCGACGTACGGGTCGTCCAACGGCGCACCGCCCAGGTCACCTTCACCGTCCGCGACGACCGCAGGCTGCCCCGGTCGACCACCGCCGCCGTGAAGTACCTCAACATGGTCGGCCAGCGCTACGTCTCCCTCGGCCGCGGCAGCGGCGACCTCAGCGGCACCCTGGAGGAGGGCGGCACCGTCCCGCTGGAGCGCACCACACCCGCGCTCGACCTGACGCTGCTCTTCAACGGCTTCAAGCCGCTGTTCGAAGGACTCTCCCCCAAGGACGTCAACGAACTCGCCGGATCGATCGTGCAGGTGCTCCAGGGCGAGGGAGCAACCGTCGACAGCCTGATCCGCCACATCGGCTCGCTCAGCACGACCGTCGCCGCCAAGGACAAGGTGATCGGCCAGGTCGTCGGCAACCTCACCACCGTCCTGGACACCCTCAACGACCGCGAGGACGGCTTCGACGACCTCGTCGTCACCCTGCGGAAGCTCGTCACCGGCTTCGACCAGGACCGCAAACCCCTCGGCAAGGCCGTCGCCGCCATGGGCGACCTGACCACCGTCACCGCCGGCCTCCTCAAGGACGGACGCGCACCCCTCAAGCGGGACATCCGCGAACTGGGCCGGCTCTCGGAGAACCTCGGCGCACACACCCCGCAGATCGAGGACTTCCTCGCGCGGACCCCCGCCAAGATGACCGCCCTGGCCCGACTGTCCTCCTACGGATCGTGGTTCAACCTCTACCTCTGCGAGGCGCGCGTGAGCGGAGTGACCACCTCCGACGGCTCCGAACCGCCCACCGGTATCGCGATCACCGAATCGAGGTGCCGCGGATGAGACGCCCCCGCATCACACCCGTCAAGGAACGCGACCCCGTCGCCGTCGGCATCGCCGGCCTGCTCCTCCTCGCCCTGCTGGGCGGCCTCGCCTACAGCGCCGACCGGCTCCCCTTCACCGGCGGCACCGCCTACAGCGCCGACTTCTCCGAGGCGGCGGGCCTGGACGAGGGCGACGAGGTGCGCATCGCCGGCGTCAAGGTCGGCCGGGTCACCGGCGTCGCGCTCGACGGCGCCAAGGTGAAGGTCTCCTTCGAGGTCGAGGACGCCTGGCTCGGCGACCGGACGACCGCCGCCATCGCCATCAAGACCGTCCTCGGCGACAAGTACCTGGCGCTCGACCCGCTCGGCTCCGGCCGGCAGGACCCCGGCAGCCGCATCCCGCTGACCCGCACCACCTCCCCCTACGACGTGACCCAGGCGTTCCAGGACCTCAGCGGCACCGTCGACGACATCGACACCCGCAGGCTCGCGGAGAGCTTCGCGGCCATCTCCGACACCTTCAAGGACTCCCCGCCCCACGTGAGCAAGGCCGCCACCGGCCTGTCCGACCTGTCCCGGTCCGTCTCCAAGCGGGACGCCGAACTCACCCGGCTCCTCAAGGGCAGCGCCCGGTTCACCAAGACGCTGGAGGACAAGAAGTCCAGCTTCGAGACCCTCATCGAGGACGGCGGCTCCCTGCTCGGCGAACTGCAGGACCGGCGCGCCGCCATCGGCGCCCTGCTCAAGGGCAGCCGGGATCTCGGCACCGAACTCGGCGGCCTCGTCGAGGACAACGAGAAGCAGCTCGGACCCACCCTCAAGGCCCTCGGCCGGGTGACCGGTGTCCTGGAGAAGAACAACACCCAGCTCGGCAAGACCCTCGCACTGGTCGGCCCGTACTACCGCCTGGTCGGCAACACCCTGGGCAACGGCCGCTGGTTCGACAGCTACCTGTGCGGTGTCGTGCCCCGCGACTACCTGCCCGAGACCTCCCAGCCCGAGACCGGATGCCTGCCGCCGAAACAGCCGGCGGCGGCCCAGGGGAGCGGTGAGTGATGAGCCGACGCAGAAAGATCCTCACCGGCCTGCTCGCCCTCGTGGTGCTCGCCGCCGGCGGCCTGGTCGCCACCAGGGTCCTCGCCCCCGACGGGATCCGCGTCACCGCCTACTTCGACCGCGCCATCGGCGTCTACGCCGGATCCGACCTGCGCGTCCTCGGCGTACGGGCCGGCGAGGTGGAGTCGGTGCGGCCCGAAGGCACCACCGTCCGCGTGGTCCTCCGCCTGGACGAGGGGGTGAAGGTCCCCGAGGACGCGCGGGCCGTCGTCGTCGCGCCGAGCGTCGTCGCCGACCGCTACGTGCAGCTCACCCCAGCCCACAGCACGGGCCCCGCCCTCGCCGACGGCGCCGTACTGCCCGCCGCGCGCAACCGGATCCCCGTCGAGATCGACCGGATCTACGACTCGATCACCGAACTCGGTAAGGCCCTCGGCCCGGACGGCGCCAACGCCGAGGGCGCCCTGTCCGCGCTGCTGCGGACCGGCGCCGACAACCTCGACGGCAACGGCGAGGCCATCGGCGACAGCGTCGAGGAGTTCGGCAAGGCGGCCAAGACCCTCGACGGCGGCAGCGGCGACCTGTTCAGGACGCTCGGCAGCCTCCAGACCTTCACCACCATGCTGAAGGAGAAGGACACCGACGTGCGCACCGCGCAGGAACGCCTGGACGAGGTCGTCGGCTTCTTCGCCGACAACAAGGACGACCTCACCGGCGCGCTGGAGGAACTCGGCAAGGCCCTCGGCCAGGTCAAGACCTTCATCGAGGACAACCGGGGCGAGCTGAAGAAGAACGTCGACCGGCTCGCCCCCATCACCCGGACCCTGGTCGAGCAACGCGCCTCGCTGGCCGAGGCGCTGGACGTGGCACCACTGGCCGCGGGCAACGTCGTGAACGCCTACAACCCCGACACCCGCACCCTCGACGGCCGCGCCAACCTCAACGAGATCAGCATGGGCGGCCCACTGCTGCCGCTGCCCGTCACCGGGGCCTCGTCGGCGGCCTCCGGGAGGGGGGAGGGATGAAGCGCGGCGAACGGAACACCGGACGGGTCGCCGCCACGCTCGGACGCGGCGCGTTCACCACGGGCCGGGCCGTCGGCCTCACCGTCGGCGGACTGATCGCCCTCGGCCTCGGCTTCACGCTCGCCGTCGGCGGCGTCGCCGCCGCGCCCCGCGGCTTCGACGGCATCGAGGACCTGCCGCTGCCCGGCGGCGCCGACCTCGGCGACGACCCCTACACCGTCACCGCGGAACTCGGCGACGTCCTCAGCCTGGTCCCGCACTCCGCGGTACGGGTCAACGACGTCGCCGTCGGCCGGGTCACCGGCATCGAGCTCGGCGACGACGACTGGTCGGCCCGCGTCACCATGGAGATCAACGGCGACGTCGCGCTCCCCGCCGACGCGACCGCGCGGCTCGAACAGTCCAGCCTGCTGGGCGAGAAGTACATCCAGCTCGTCGCCCCCGCCGAGGGGACCGGCGGCAGGCTGGCCGACGGGAGCGTCATCCCGCTGGCCCGGACCAGCCGCAACACCGAGGTGGAGGAGGTGTTCGGCGCGCTGTCCCTGCTCCTCAACGGCGGCGGCGTCAACCAGCTCAAGACCATCACCCGGGAACTCAACACGGCGCTCGGCGGCCGGGAGCCCGAGGTCCGCTCCATGCTGAAGCGGGTCAACACCCTGGTGACCGACCTCGACGACCACCGGGGCGACATCACCGACGCCCTCGACGCCGTCAACCGGCTCTCCTCCACCCTCGCCCACCGCAAGGACGACGTCGGAACGGTCCTCACCGACCTCTCGCCCGGACTGAAGACGCTGGAGAGACAGCGCGGCTCCCTGCTGACCATGCTGCGCTCCCTCGACACGCTCTCCGGCGTCGCCGTCTCCACCATCGACGCGAGCAAGGACGACATGATCGCCGACCTCAAGGCCATCGCGCCGACGCTGAAGGCGCTCGCCGACGCCGGCGCGGACCTGCCCGACTCGCTCCAGGTGCTGCTCACCTACCCGTTCACCGACGAGGTGCTGAGCGGGGTGAAGGGCGACTACCTGAACGCGTATCTGAGCATGGTCGCCCTGCCCGGGACCCGGGTGATCCCGCCGATCGACGACCCGTCCTCGCCCTCCCCCTCCCCCACCTTCACGGTGGGCGGCGGGACGGATGCGGCGGGGAAGAAGCGGTCCTCCGGGGAGGACGACGGCGGGGAGACGGGCTCCGGGGCGTCGTCCGCCTCGTCCTCCGGGTCGCCGTCGTCGTCCGCGTCGCCGCCGGGGAGCTCTTCGCCGCTGCCGCTGCCCTCCGTGTCCGGGTCCGGAGGTGAGCGCGGGTGATCACCCTCGCCGTACGGCTGAAGAACCTCGCCTTCCTCCTCATCGCCGTCCTCGCCCTCTCCTTCCTCGGCATCCGCTACGCCGACCTCGGCCGGTACGTGGGCGTCGCCGACTACTACACCGTGGACGTGCAACTGCCGAGTACGGGCGGCCTGTTCACCCACTCCGACGTCACCTACCGGGGCGTCTCGGTGGGCCGCGTCGGCCCGATCGGCCTGACCGCCGACGGTGTCGTCGCCGAACTGCGGATCAAGAAGTCCGCCCCCCGTATCCCCGCCGACACCAAGGCCGTGGTCGCCGGACTCTCCGCCGTGGGCGAGCAGTACATCGACCTGCGCCCGGAGAGCGACGGTTCCCCCTACCTCGCCGAGGGCGCCCGCATCGAACAGGCCGACACCCAGGTGCCCGCACCCGTCACCGACGTCCTCACCAGCGTCGACGACCTCGTGAGTTCCGTCCCGCTGGACGACCTGCGCACGGTCGTCGACGAGTTCGGCAAGGCCTTCGAAGGGCACGGCGACGACCTCCAGGTGCTGCTCGACAGCGGCAGCGACTTCGTCGAGGCCGCGGACCGGGCCCTGCCGTCCACCACCCTGCTCATCACCGACGGCGAGACCGTCCTGCGCACCCAGGCCCAGGAAGCCAAGGCGATCCGCGGCTTCGCGGTGGGCGCGGAGGAACTGGCCCGTGCCCTCAAGGGCTCCGACGCCGATCTGCGCCGTCTCCTCGCCGTCACGCCCGAGGCCGCCACCCAGGTCAGCGGCGTACTGCGGGACCTCGACCCGAGCCTCGGCGTCGTGCTCGCCAACCTTCTCACCACCGCCGAGGTCGCCGTCACCCGGCAGCGCGGCATGGAGGAACTCCTCGTGAAGTATCCGGCGGCCGTCGCGGCCGGCGCCACCGCCGTCGACGGAGGGAAGCTGAACCTCGGCATGGCCGTCACCTTCTTCGACCCCCTGCCCTGCACGGCCGGCTACGGCGCCACGCGCTACCGCAACGGCCTCGACCTCGGCACCGCGCCCGCCCTCAACACCGGCGCGGCCTGCACCGCACCGGCCTCGGGAGGAGCGAACGTACGCGGCTCGGCCAACGCCCCGAAGGGCGGCCCGGTGCCCGATCCGGCCAGGCCCGGCTCCCTGCCCTCGGGCAGCGGGACGGCGGCGGGGAACCGGGCCGCGGCGCTTCCCGGCGCCCTCGCCCTGCCCGGGCAGAGCGGTGAGGCACCGCGGGACCTGACGGGCATCCTCGCCCCGGCCACCGGCGGTACGCGATGAGGCGGGCCGGGATCGTCGCCTCTGCGGGCCTCGCGCTGGCCCTCGGCGTCTGCGCCACCGGCGCGTGGACGTACGCCCAGGCACGCACCGACGACGCGCTCGCGTACGGCCGGGAGCGGGACGAGGCGCTCGCCGACGGACGTGAGGGCATCGCCGTGCTCACCACGTTGGAGGCCTCCACCCGGCAGCGGGCGGAGCGGAGCATCCGGGACTGGCGCGACGTCTCCACCGGGCCGTTGCGCAAAGAGCTGTCCGGCACCGAGGCGGAGGCGGGGGCCTCGGCGCGCGGCACGGTCACCGAGGCCGCCGTCACCGCGCTCGACACCCGCGCCGGCACGGCCAAGCTCATCGCCACCGTCCGCGTCGAGGTCACACCCGCCGGGACGAAGAAGCCGACCACCGACCGCAAGCGCCTGGAGGCGGTCCTGGCCCGCACGGGCGAGGACGAGTGGAAGGTGAGGGCACTGAACGCCGTACCGGTGGAAGGGGAGAGGGAGGACAGCGACCGATGACACCGACACGACTGCTGCGCGGCACCGGTTCACCGGAGCCCGGCACGGGTGCGGAGACGCCTCCGCGTCGGGGGGACGGGTCCGGGGAAGGGTCCGCGGACGAGCCGGAGGCGGTGCACGCGGGCGGGGCGGAGGACGGGCCCGAGGGCGAGTCCGGGGGCGGGTCCGGGGACGCGCCCGCCCTCCGCCCGCCGGGTCGGCGCCTGCGGCGGGCCGTCCTGGCCGGGACCGCCGCGGCCCTCGTCCTGGGCGGCTGCGGGTTCTTCCACGCGGCCCACCAGCTGAGGTCGGCCGCGCCCGCCCAGAACCGCGCGCTCACCGACACCGAGGCCACCCACCGCGTCGCCGGAGAGGTCGGCAACGCCCTCGCCCGTGTCTTCTCCTACACACCGGACGGCACCGCGGCCGCCGAGCGCTCCGCACGCACCGTCCTCGACGGCCGTGCCGCCCGCCAGTACGCGACCCTCTTCGACCGCGTCCGCGACGACCTCGCCGAGCAGCGCGTCACCCTGAGCACCCGGGCCGTCCGTACCGGAGTGGTCGAACTCGACGGCGACAGGGCCCGCCTGCTGGTCTTCCTCGACCAGACCTCCCGCCGGGGCAAGGACGAGGTCACCACCGCGGCGGCCCAGCTCACGGTCACGGCACGGCTCGAGGACGACCGGTGGCGGATCGTCGACATCAAGGCCCGCTGACCATGCGCGGGAGACTGGAGCACCCCATGAGAAGCGCGGTCCGCGTCCTCACCGGAACCCGCTGCCGGCCGCTGCCGGCCCTGGCACTGGCCCTGACCCTCGTCGCCGGCGGCTTCGCCGCGTGGACCGGCCAGGACTGGTACCGGGCGGCCCACGACGACCGGGCCGCGTACGCCGCGCAGCGGGACCGGGCGCTCGCCGCCGGGGAGCAGGCCGTGCAGAACCTGAACACGCTCGACCACCGCGACCTGAACCGGGGACTCGACCTCTGGGAATCGTCGACGACCGGCGAACTGCACGAGCAACTGTCGTCCGGGCGAGCCGAGTTCGCCGAGCAGGTGAGGGAGGCGAAGACGGTCAGCACCGCCCGGGTGCTGTCGGGCGCCGTCACCGAACTCGACGACCGCGCCGGCCGCGCCCGGGTGCTGGTCGCCCTGCGCGTCACCGTCAAGGCGTCCGACGGGGCGCGGACCGACAAGGACAGCCGCATGCTCGGCGAGCTCACCCGGACCGAGGGCCGGTGGAAGCTGAGCGCCCTGGGCCAGGCCCCCGTGGGCGGCACACCGGCCGGCTGACCGGTCCCGTACCGCAGAAGCCGGCCGCAGCGAGGAGGACACCGCACCATGTCGACGACCCGTCACCACATCAACCGCCAGCGGCGCCGTCAGGCCCGCGAGCTCCGGCCCACCGGGAGCCCGGAGAGTCCGGCAAGCCGTACCGGTACGCGCGGCACGGCCGTCCTGTCTCCCGAGGACGCGCCGCCCCCGCGCTCCGCGTCGCGGAAGCCCGAGCCGGCCGCGCCCGGGAAGGGGAGGACCGTCCGAACCCGCCCGCGCCGGCCCCTCGGGCCCGCGCTGCTCTGTGCGCTGACGGTTCTCCTCGGCGCCTTCGCGGGCTGGGCGCACGCGGAGGCCGGCGCACTGCGCGCCGAACCCGCGCGGAGCAACACCGCACTGACCGACCTCGCCCGCACCAGTGAGATCAAGGGGCAGGCGGCCAAGGCCGTCGACCGGCTCTTCTCCTACGACCACGCCGAACCCGGCGCTCTCGAGAAGGCCGCGAAGGACCTCCTGACCGGGAAGGCCGCCGACCAGCACGAGGACCTGCTCGCCGACGTCCGTGCGCGAGCCGACGAGCAGAAGGCGGTCATCACCACGACGGTCACCGAGACGGCGGTCGAGCGGATCGACGGCGACCGGGCCCGGGTCCTCGTCTACGCGGACCAGAGCAGCGTCGCCACCGCCGGGAACAAGGCCGCGCAGGACGACGGCGTGTACGCGGCGGCCATGCTCGCCGTGGACGTCGTGCACCGCGACGGACGCTGGCTCGTCTCCGCCATCGACACCTTCGGCCGCTGAACACCACACGACCGCCCCACACCCGCCCGCACCGCGCTGCACCTGCCCGCACCCGCCCGTACCGCACCGCGCCGCACCTGCCCGCACCCGCCTACACGGCCCCGCACCCGCCCGAACCGCACCGCGCTGCACCTGCCCGCACCCGCCTACACGGCCCCGCACCCGCCCGTACCGCACCGCCCCGCATCTGTCCGCACCCGCCTGTACCGTCCCGCACTCGCCCGAACCGCCCCGCACCTGCCCGAACCGCCCCGCACCTGCCCGTACCGCCCCGCACCTGCCCGTACCGGCTCGCGCCGCGCTGTACCCATACCGCACCGCCCCGCACCTGTCCGCACCCGCCCGTACCGCACCGCCCCGCATCTGTCCGCACCCGCCTGTACCGCCCCGCACCTGCCCGTACCGGCTCGCGTCGGCTCGTAGCGACGCTCGCGCCCGCCCGTGCAGGTTCCGCACCTCCAGCCCCTCCCCGTATCTCGCCGTACCTCCGACGGTTCCGACAGGAGTGACGACCATGTCCATACGCCGTGCCCGACGCCTGCGTTCCGGCCGGGCCCGCAGGGGACTGCGCACCACCGTCCTCGCCGTGGCGGCCATGACGGCCCTCAGCGCTTCCCAGGGGCCCGGCTTCGGCCAGGGCGCCACGGACGCCCATGCCGGTCCGGCCGCCGACGAGGGACCGGCGTCCGCGGGCGGCCCGTACGCCGAGCCCGCTCCACCGGGTGACGGCTCGTACCACACCGAACTCCCGCCGCTCGCGCCTCCGGAGATCGCGTCGGCCTCCCCCGCGCTCGGACGGGACGTCCGCGTCCAGTCGGGCATCCCGGCCACCGTGCTGCGCGCCTACCGCGCCGCCGAGGCGTCGGTGGGCAGGACGGACCCCGGCTGCCGGCTGTCCTGGGAGCTCCTCGCGGCGATCGGCAAGGTCGAGTCCGGTCACGCGCGAGGCGGCGCGGTCGACCGGGACGGTACGACCCGGGGCCGCATCACCGGACCGCCGCTCAACGGCCGGGGTTTCGCCCTGATCCGGGACACGGACGGGGGAGCCCACGACGGCGACACGGTCTACGACCGGGCGGTGGGCCCGATGCAGTTCCTGCCGTCGACCTGGGCCGGCTGGGGCGCGGACGGCAACGGCGACGGCCGCGCCGACCCGAACAACATCTTCGACGCGGCGCGGGCGGCCGGGCACTACCTGTGCGCGGGCGGCCGGGACCTGGGCCGGCCGGCGGACCTGGAGCGGGCGGTCCTCAGCTACAACCGCTCCCGTTCCTACCTGGAACTGGTCCGACACTGGCTGGAGTTCTACAGCCGGGGAGTCCACACCGTCCCCGACGGCAAGGGCGCCGTCCCCCGGAGCCCCGGCGCGGGCGGCGACACCCCGGCGACCGAACCCGTCGACGGCGGGAAGGGAGGCGGGGGCGAAGGGGGCGGCATCGACATCGGCCCGCAGCCGAGCGCTCCGGGCAGCTCAGGACCGCCCCGGCCGTCCCCGGGCCCCTCCTCCTCGCCCACTCCGGGTCCCACCTCCCCCTCACCGGGGCCCAGCGGCTCCCCGACGGACCCTCCGACGAGCCAGGAGCCCTCGGATCCGCCCGAGGAGACCCCCACCGCCACTCCGGATCCGTCGCCGGACCCGACCGGCCCGGACCCTTCGCCGACCGACCCGGACCCCTGCTCCTCGGAGCCCGGCTCCCCGTCGCCCGACCCCACGGCCTCCCCGGACGACCCCGGCTCCCCCTGCCCGACCCCGTCGGCCACCTCCTCCGAGGAGTAGAGGAGTAGAGGAGCAGGGGAACCGACGGGCGTCCGGTGGCTCAGCCCGCCTGGCCCATGCCCGCCGCGCTGGGCCACGCGGCCTGTGCGCCGGGCCAGCCCGTTGCCGGGGCCGTGGAGAGGCCGTCGGTGCCCCTGACCTGGGCGGCGGTCAGGCCGCCGCGGGCCGGGACGCCGGGCGGGGTGAGACCGGAGGGCGGCGGCACCGGAGCGGCCGGTGCGGGTGCCGGGAACGCCGTCGCGGGCATCGGCGCGGGCGGCTGCGGGGCCGGCTCCGGGAACTGCTGGGGCGCGGGCTGGGCAACGGGCTGGGGAACGGGCTGGGGAACGGGCTGCGGCATCTGCTGGGGCGCGGGCTGGGCGAGGGGCTGCGGAACGCCCTGAAGGGCGCCAGGGGGAACGCCCTGAGACACGCCCTGAGCCCCCATGGCCGCCCCCATCGACGCCGCGGCCGGCACCGGCATCCCGCCGGCCGGGTCCCCCGTCACGGTGGACGCGGCGGCGGGGAGCGGCATGCCGGTGCCGGCGGCCGGAGCGGCGGCGAGCCCCGGGGCGGCGACGGCGGCCTGAGCGGCGAGCCCCCGCATGCCCGACCCGTTGGTCTCGCTCACCAGACGGTCCACCGCCGCCGTACCCGAGCTGTAGCCGGTCCCTGTGGCCTGCTCGGGCACGGCGGCTCCCCTCCTGGACGTCCCGTAGAGCACCTGTTCCAGGCCGGACACCAGGCGACGCACGTCCACTTGGGGGCGTACCACGAGACGCAGGAAGCGGCTGGACGAGCCGATCTTGTTGCCGCACTCACGGACCAGGATCCGGTGCTCGGTGAGCATCCGGTCCCGGACCACGGTCCCCTCGGCGCCCACCGGCAGGCGCACAAAGAGGAAGTTCCCCTGGGACGGGTAGACCGTCAGTCCGGGCAGCGAGGAGAGCTGGCCGGACATGTCCATCCGGTCGCGGCGGACCTGGTGGAGGCTCTGGGCGTACTCGGCGCCGTGTTCCTTCAGCATGAACACCACGTGCTCGGCGAAGGAGTTGAGGTTCCACTTGGGGAGCATGGAGCGGATCCGGCCCGCGAGCGCCGGGTTGGCGACCAGATAGCCGAACCGGATGCCGTGCAGGCCGAAGTTCTTGCCGAGGCTGCGCAGCACGATGACGTTGGGCCGCAGCATCGCCTCCTGCACCACGCTCGGTTCGTTCTCCGCGTCGGCGAACTCCAGGAAGGACTCGTCGATCACCACCAGGTCGAGGTCGGCCATCGCGTCCATGAACTGCACGATCGCGTGCTTGTGGAGGAAGCCGCCGTCGGGGTTGTTCGGGTTGCAGACGACGGCGACCCGGGTGCCGCGCGCCCGGATGAACTCCGCGTACTGCGCCAGGTCGAGGGCGAAGCCGCCGGACTCCTGGAGCGGGAACATGTCGACCCGCTTGCCGGTCTCCATGGGCTGGTCGGTCCAGCGGCCGAAGGTGGGGACGGGCACGGCGAGGGACTCGCGGACCAGGAGGTGGTCGATCCAGGTGATGAGCTCCGTCGACCCGTTGCCCATCGCCACGCACTGCGGCGGCAGCCGGAGCAGGCTGCACAGTTCGGCGGTGATGGTGTCGGCGCTGCTCGGGTAGTACGTGATGATGTCGCGCAGTCGGGCCGCCATGTCCTCGAACATGGCGGGGGTGGGGAAGTACGGATTGCAGGGGATGCAGAAGTCCACCGGGCCGGCCCCGTCGCTCTCCCGCGTCAGCGCCGCCATCGACGGACTGTGCGCCGCGGTGCTGCGGAACAACGAGGTGACGTTGTCGGCCATGGAACCTCCGTGTGCGGCGGGCCCGCCGGGGACGTCGCGGGCCCGTCATGCCTGGGTGGCCCGCGCGGGGGAGCACGGGCCACCGAGGAGTACGGAGCGGAGCGCCCCGCCGTTCATTCCATGTGAGGAAGATGTGATGGTGGAGGGAGGTCGGCCGGCGGCCGGTCGGGGCCGGCTGCCTACGAGCCGACCCTGCGCTTGTTCCACACGTCGAAGCCGACCGCCGCCAGCAGCACCAGGCCCTTGATGACCTGCTGCCAGTCGCTGCCGATGCCGACGAGGTTCATCCCGTTGTTCAGCACGCCCAGGACCAGGCCGCCGATGATCGCGCCGAGGACCGTGCCGACCCCGCCGCTCATCGACGCCCCGCCGATGAACGCCGCGGCGATGGCCTCCAGTTCGAAGTTGAGGCCGGCCTTGGGCGAGGCCACGTTGAGGCGGGCGGCGAAGACCAGACCCGCCAGCGCCGCGAGCATGCCCATGTTCAGGAAGACCAGGAAGGTGACCTTCTTGTCCCGCACGCCCGACAGCTTGGCCGCGGGCAGGTTGCCGCCGATCGCGTAGATGTGGCGGCCGATGACGGCGTTGCGCATGACGTAGCCGAAGCCGACGAGCAGCGCCCCGAGGATCAGCAGCACGATCGGGGCGCCCTTGTAGCTGGCCAGCAGCATCGTCACCACGAGGACGGCGGCGGAGAGCGCGACGAGCTTCAGCAGGAACAGCTTGGCGGGCAGGACCTCGAGGGCGAACTCCTGCTGGCGCCGGCGGTCGCGGACCTCCTGGAGCACGACCAGCGCGATCAGGGCCAGACCGAGGAGCAGGGTGAGATTGTGGTAGTTCGTCTCGGGGCCGGTCTCGGGCAGGAACCCGTTGGTGACCTTCAGCAGGCCGTCGGGGAACGGGCCGAGGGTCTGGCCCTCGAGGAAGATCTCGGTGAGACCGCGGAAGGTCAGCATGCCCGCGAGGGTCACGATGAACGACGGTATGCCGCCGTAGGCGATGAACCAGCCCTGGACGGCGCCCGCGACGGCGCCCACCAGCAGGCACAGCACCACGGCGAGCGGCCACGGTATGTCGTTCCTGACCATGAACACGGCGGCCATCGCGCCGACGAACGCCGTCAGTGAGCCGACCGACAGGTCGATGTGGCCGGCGATGATGACGAGCATCATGCCGATCGCGAGGATCAGGATGTAGCTGTTCTGCACGACCAGGTTGGACACGTTGCGCGGCAGCAGCAGGTCGCCGTCGGTCCACACCGCGAACAGCGCCACGATCAGGCCGAGCGCGAACAGCATGCCGTACTGCCGCATGTTGCGGCGCATGCCGTCCAGCACCAGCCGGAGCAGGCCGTCACCGCCCGGTCCGTTCCCGCCCGGCGGCGCGGCTGCCGGGTTCTTGTCGGTGACTGTGCTCATCGGGACACCTCTTTGTCCTTCGTCATCTGACGCATCAGCGCTTCCTGGGAGGCCTCGGCCCGCGAGAACTCACCGGTCAGCCGGCCCGCGGCCATCGTGTAGATGCGGTCGCACATGCCGAGCAGCTCGGGCAGTTCGGAGGAGATGAAGACGACCGCCTTGCCCTGGGCGGCGAGCTGGTCGATGACCGTGTAGATCTCGTACTTGGCGCCGACGTCGATGCCGCGCGTCGGCTCGTCGAGGATCAGCACATCGGGACCGGCGAAGATCCACTTGCTGAGCACGACCTTCTGCTGGTTGCCGCCCGACAACTTGCCCACCGGTTCGAACACGGTCGGCGTCTTGATGTTCATGGAGGCGCGGAAGCCCTCGGCGACCTTCCGTTCCTCGTGCTCGTCGACCACACCGCGCCGGGCGACCTTGCCGAGCGCGCTGAGCGAGATGTTGCGGTGGACGGTGTCGATGAGGTTCAGGCCGTAGTGCTTGCGGTCCTCGGTGACGTACGCGATGCCGTGTCCGACCGCCTCGGGGACGGTCCTCGTACGGATCTCCCGGCCGTCCTTCAGGACCGTGCCGTCCGCGTGCCGGCCGTAGGTGCGGCCGAAGACGCTCATCGCCAGTTCGGTGCGGCCGGCGCCCATCAGGCCGGCGATCCCGACGATCTCGCCGCGCCGGACCGTCAGCGACACGTCGTCGACGACCTTGCGCTGCTGGTCGATGGGGTGGTGCACGGTCCAGTTGCGGACCTCCAGGGCCGGGGCGGTGCCCTCCTCGGGGTGGTGCGGGGTCCGCTCGGGGAAGCGGTGCTCCAGGTCCCGGCCGACCATGCCGCTGATGATCCGGTCCTCGCTGGTCGCGGGGGCCTTCACGTCGAGCGTCTCGATGGTCTTCCCGTCGCGCAGGATCGTCACCGAATCGGCGACCCTGCGGATCTCGTTCAGTTTGTGGGAGATGATGATGGAGGTGATGCCCTGGTCCTTCAACTGCAGGATCAGATCGAGGAGTTTGCCGCTGTCCTCGTCGTTGAGCGCCGCGGTCGGCTCGTCGAGGATGAGCAGCTTCACCTTCTTCGACAGCGCCTTGGCGATCTCCACGAGCTGCTGCTTGCCCACGCCGATGTCGGCGACGCGGGTCTCGGGGTGCTCGTCCAGCCCCACGCGGCGCAGCAGTTCGGCGGCGTGCCTGAGGGTCTCGTTCCAGTTGATGAAGCCCCGGGTGGCGTGCTCGTTGCCGAGGAAGATGTTCTCGGCGAGGGAGAGATAGGGCACCAGGGCCAGTTCCTGGTGGATGATCACGATGCCGTGCCGTTCGCTGGCCCGGATGTCCCTGAACCGGCAGAGCTCCTCCTCGAAGAGGATCTCCCCTTCGTAGCTGCCGTGCGGATGGACGCCGGAGAGGACCTTCATCAGGGTCGACTTGCCGGCGCCGTTCTCGCCGCAGATGGCGTGGACCTCGCCCCGCCGGACGGTCAGGGTGACGTCCGACAGCGCCTTGACGCCGGGAAAGGTCTTGACGATCGAGCGCATTTCCAGGACGGGTCCCGCCATGGTCGTGCCTTCCAGTCAGTGGTGAACGGCGGTCAGTTGAGGTCGCCTTCCTTGATGTAGCCGGAGTCGACGACGACCTTCCGGTAGTTCTCCTCGTCCACCGCGACCGGCTCCAGCAGGAAGGCCGGGACGACCTTGGCGCCGTTGTCGTAGGTCTTGGTGTCGTTGGTCTCGGGCTTCTTGTCGTTCAGCAGCGCGTCGACCATCGCGGAGGCGACCTTGGCGAGTTCGCGGGTGTCCTTGTAGACGGTCATCGACTGCTCGCCGGCGATGATCGACTTCACCGAGGCGACCTCGGCGTCCTGGCCGGTGACCACCGGCAGCGGCTTGTCCGCCGTGCCGTAGCCGTCCGACTTCAGGGAGGACAGGATGCCGATGGAGATGCCGTCGTACGGGGAGAGCACCGCGTCGACGCGGTCGCTGCGGTAGGCCGCGGTGAGCACGTCGTCCATGCGCTTCTGCGCGGTGCCGCCGTCCCAGCGCAGCGTGGTGACCTGGTTGAGCTCGGTCTGCCCGGACTTGACGACGAGTTGCTTCTTGTCGATGTAGGGCTGCAGGACGTTCATGGCGCCCTGGAAGAAGTAGCGGGTGTTGTTGTCGTCGTTGGAGCCGGCGAACAGCTCGATGTTGAAGGGGCCCTTCTCGCTGCCGTCCTTCAGGCCGAGCTTCTCGACGATGTAGGTGCCCTGGAGCTCGCCGACCTTCTCGTTGTCGAACGAGGCGTAGTAGTCGACGTTCTCGGTGCCGAGGATGAGGCGGTCGTAGGAGATCACCGGGATGTCGGCGTCCTTGGCCTGCTGGAGGACGTTGTTCATCGACTTGTTGTCGATGGCGGCGACGATCAGCGCGTCCACGCCCTGGGTGATCAGGTTCTCGATCTGCGAGACCTGCTGGTCGGGGTCGTCCTCCCCGTAGACCAGCTTGGCCTTGTAGCCCTTGGACTCGAGGTCCTTGACGACGTTGTCGCCGTCGGCGATCCAGCGCTCGGAGGACTTGGTCGGCATCGCGATGCCGATGGTGGCTCCCTCGGAGCCGCCCTTGTCCTCCTCGCTGCCGCCCTCGCTGTTCTGGCCGCAGGCGGTCAGGGTGAGGGCGAGGGAGGCGGCCGTGGCCGCGGCGGCGAGTGCGGCTCTGCGATTACGCATGATCAACATCCTTGGTGTGTGGGCGGCATCGGTCGGGACGGTGAGGCGTGTGCGGGGGGTCGAGCCGGTGGGTCGC
The DNA here is from genome assembly GCF_055571535.1 of Streptomyces sp. NPDC030893. Lineage (NCBI taxonomy): Bacteria > Bacillati > Actinomycetota > Actinomycetes > Kitasatosporales > Streptomycetaceae > Streptomyces > Streptomyces sp. NPDC030893. The sequence continues at coordinate 699,682 of NZ_JBVIFC010000001.1, forward strand.
GAACGGTTGTGTGGGATTGTGCGCGACTGTGTCTGCTTCTGTGAAGTCGAGTTTCCGAAGTGTTATGACGGGACGTCGAACCGGCTGAGCTGCCCCGGGAGCCGTGTGCCGAGCGGCGCCATGTCACCGCCCGCGCCATGGCGGGCCAGCAGGTCCAGGGCCAGCCGGCCGCGCCGCACCCGCTCCTTCGCGGTCGCCAGGGTCAGCTCCCGCAACTGGTGCCCGTACGGGTAGATCCCGGGCGCCTTCGCCAGGCCGAACTTCAGATACAGCGGGGCGCCGCGCCGGATCAGCTCGGCGACCTCGTACATCCGCACATAGCCGCCCAGGTCGTCCGGGGCCTCGATGTACATGTCCATCGGGGCGGCCGACACCCGGCGGATCTCCGTGAGATGGGTGAGCGTCAGGTCGCTGGGCACGTTGATCGAGTCCGCGCCGAGCCGCTCGTAGACCGCGTACGAGGCCGGGTTGACCGGCCCGACGAGCGCCGAGACCTTCAGGGTGGTGTCGGCGGGGAGCAGCCCGGCGGCCCGCGCCCGGTGCAGCGTCCACAGCACCCCCTCGTCCGCGACCAGCAGGCACCTGACGCCCAACTCCGTGGCCCGCACGGCGTCCTCGACACAGCCGGCGACCGCGTCGTGGCCCCGGGCACGCGGTCCCGCGCCGCGCGAGTCGGTCCGGGTCGAGCCGCCGGTGTCCCAGGTGCCGCGGGGGCCGGTGAACAGGCAGAGCTCGATGTCCCGCTCCGCCGTGGACTCGACCATCTCGGTGATCTCCGCGTCGGTCAGCATCCACACACCGCTGCCCTGGCTGATCCGGTGGATCGGCACATCCAGGCGCGCGGCCTCCTTCAGTACCACCGCCAGCGCCTCGGGCCCCTCGCACGAGGGGATCTCGGTACGCCAGCGGCCACCACCGGGGAAGGCGTACGGCGAGGAGTCGACGGGGTCGGGGGCGGGCGCGCTCAGTCCGAGCGCGGCGAGCGCCCGCTCGCCGGGCCGGCGGGGCGCCTGGGCGGAAGCGTGGGTCACAGGGTGTCCTTCGTGTTCGGTATGTCGTACGGGGTTCGGGGCTCGGGGCGCGCGGGCCGGCCGGGTCCGCGACGCGGAGGGGGCGCGGGGCCGGGGTGCACCGGTACGGGGGCCGTCGGGTCGCCCCCGCACCGGTGCGCGGTCAGGGACGCAGCAGGACCTTGCCGACCTTCGGGTCGCCCGAGCCCACCAGCGCGATGGCCTCCGCGAAACCGGTGAGCGGCAGCTCGTGGGTCACCAGCGGCAGCGGATCGAGCAGCCCGGCGGCGAAGACCCGCACGGTGTGCGCCCAGGCGGCCGGCGGCGCGCCGAAGACGGTGTGCACCTCCAGCTGCCGTACCACCAGGTCCGTCGGGTCGAGCCCGTCGGCGCCCGGCGCCGGGATCCCGGTCAGCACCAGCCGCCCCCCGCGCCGCGGCAGCGCGGCGGCCGTACGGGCCGCGTCGGCCGAACCGGCGGTCTCGATCACCACGTCGAAGCCGTCCGGGAGCGGCTGGTCCCTGGTGCGGAAGCCGGTCGCCCCGAACCGCCGCGCCAGCGCCTCCCGGTCGTCGCGGGTCCCGACCACCAGCAGTTCGGCGGGGGAGGACGCCCTGAGGAACTGCACCGCGAACATGCCGAGCGTGCCGGTGCCGACCACCGCCACCCGTTCACCGGGCACGGCGTTCGCCTTCAGCGCCGCGGCCGCGATACAGGCGGCCGGCTCCAGCAGCGCGGCGGCGCTCAGGTCGGCGTCGTCCGGCAGCACGTGCAGCAGCCGGGCGGGCAGGGTCAGTGTCGGGGCCATGGCGCCCGGCCGGGTGAACCCGGTCTCCTCGTACCCCGCCGAGCACAGCGTCGTCTCACCGGCGTGACAGCGGTCGCACACCTGGCAGTTGCGGAACCCCTCACCGACGACCTTGCGGCCGAGGAGCGCCCCGGGCACCCCCGCGCCCACCCGCTCCACGGTGCCGGACCACTCGTGCCCCGGCGTCAGCGGGTAACGCACGTACCCCTCGGGCCGGTTGCCCTGGTACACCTCGCGGTCGCTGCCGCAGATGCCGACGGCGTGGACGCGGACGAGCGCCTCGCCGGGCGCGGGGTCGCGCGGCTCGTGCGGGACCAGGCGGTGCTCGCCGGGTCCCTCGACGACGACGGCGGTGCTCACCGCGTGCCCTGCGGCCTGCGCTGCTCCCAGCCCTCGGCCCACAGGTCGAACCGGGCCTGCTGCTGCGGGAATTCGGCCGCCGCGTCGACGTCCAGCTCCACGCCGAGGCCGGGGGCGTCGGAGAGGTGGAAGCAGCCGTCCTCCGGGTTCACCCGCGGCGCACCCCGGACGACCTTCTTGATCTCCGCGTCCGCGAAGTCGTTGAAGTGCTCCAGGATCTTGAAGTTGGGGGAGGTGAAACCGACTTGGAGGGAGGCGGCGGTGAGCACGGGGCCGCCGACGTTGTGCGGCGCGACGAGCATGTAGTGGGTCTCGGCGGTCGCGGCGAGCTTGCGGGTCTCCCAGATGCCGCCGATGTGGCCGACGTCCGGCTGGAGGATGTCGACCGCCTGGCTCTCGAACAGTTCGCGGAACTCGATGCGGTCGTGGATGCGTTCGCCGGTGGCGAGGGGCATGTCGACCTTCGCGGCGACCTTCTCCAGCGCCTTCAGGTTCTCCGGCGGCACCGGCTCCTCCAGCCAGGCCGGGTCGAACGGTGCGAGCTCCCTGGCGAGGCGGACGGCGGTGGCGGGGGAGAAGCGGCCGTGCATCTCCAGCATCAGCTCGGCGTCGGGGCCGATGGCGTCGCGCACCGCCTCGATCAGCGAGACGGCGTACAGGGTCTGCCGGTGGTCGAGTTCGAAGTGGCCGGTGCCGAACGGGTCGATCTTCAGCGCCCGGTAGCCGCGTTCCATCACCGCCTGCGCGGCCTTGTGGTACGCCTCCGGGGTGCGCTCGGTGGTGTACCAGCCGTTGGCGTACGCCTTGACCTTGTCGGTGACCTTGCCGCCGAGCAGCTGCCAGACGGGGACGCCGAGGGCCTTGCCCTTGATGTCCCAGCAGGCCATCTCGACGACCGCGATCCCGGACATCACGATCTCGCCCGCGCGGCCGTAGTCGCCGTACTTCATCCGGCGGACCAGGTCCTCGACGGCGAACGGGTCGGAGCCGGCGACGTGGTTGGCCTCGGCTTCCTTCAGATAGCCCAGGAGGGCGTCGGTGTGGCCCAGCATCCGGGTCTCGCCGACTCCCGTGATCCCCTCGTCGGTGTGCACCTGGACGTAGGTCAGGTTGCGCCACGGCGTCCCGACCACGTGTGTGCTGATTCCGGTGATGCGCACGGCAGTTCGCCCCTCGCTGTGTTCGATATTTCGGCACACGTTCGAAATGCTGGCGTGACAGTAAGGACGGCGTGGCGGGGGTGTCAATGGGTCGCGCGCACAACGGTTTCGGCAGATGAGAAACCTTTGGGCAATGGTTCGCACCAAACCTTCACAGCAAGGCCTAGGAACCGGACCGTAGCGGAACCTAACCTTCCCGCGTCATGGACTTTTGCCACCCGTGCCGACGGCACCTCAATGGCGCGCTGGCCTGCCCCGGTTGCGGCACGCCCGTCGAAACGCTCCGCGCCCGGCAGCCCCAGGAGCCCGCCGCGACACCGGGGTACGAGGACGGGCCGGACGGAGCCGCGGAGGACGCCGCGGAGGCCGCCGGGGAACCCGTCGCCGGGCCCGGCGCCGCGGAGTCCGACGGCTACGGCGACGAGGCGCCGCGCGGACGGCGGGCGGACCGGCGCCGGGGCCGCGAACCGGCGGGCGGGGACCCCTCGGCGGGGCAGAGCCGACGGGACCGCAAGGCCGCCGCGCACCGCCGGCGGCGCAACCGCACGCTGATCGTCGCGGCGGGCTTCGTCCTCGCGGCGGGCGCCCTGAGCCTCGCCGAACTCGGCCTGGAGGAGCCCGGATCGAAGCCGGAACCCGCGACGGCCGGGGAGTCGCCCGACGGCGGCTCGGCGGAGGTGGAGACGACCGCGCCGGAGACCGGCGCCGCACGCGCGGAGACACCCGGAGAGACCCCGGGTCCCGGCGCGTCCGACTCGGCGTCGGCGTCGGCTTCCGCGTCCCCGGAGGACGAGGAGTCGCCGACGGCGGAGGAGACCGAGGAGGAGGCCCCGGCCGCGCCCGCGGACGTGCCCCCGGCCGACCCGGCGACACCCCCTCCGGCGGAGCCGCCGGCGGAACCGGAGAGCCCCGAACCGGAGCCGACCACCAAGAAGCCCGAACCGGAGCCCGAGCCCTCGGAGACGTGCGACCGTTTCCTGTGGTGGTGCACCTGAGCCGGGCCGGTGCGGCGGGGCGCGGCGGCGCTCAGTCCGTGCTCAGCATCCTGCGCAGCGCGTCCCGCAGCGCCACCCTCTCCCCCTCCGAGAGCCCCGCGAGCGGCTCGCGCGCGAACCGCAGGGACTCCTGAAGGCTCCGCGCCACCCGGCGCCCCTCGGCCGTCGCCGCCGCCAGCTTCACCCGCCGGTCCGCCGGGTCCGGGCGGCGCTCCGCCAGGCCCCGTGACTCCAGGCGGTCCACGATGCCCGTGACGTTCGACGGTTCGCACTTCAGCCGCTGCGCCAGCTTCCGCATCGGCAGCGGCTGAAGGGACAGCAGGCTCAGCAGCCGCGCCTGGGCGCCCGTCAGCGCGTGACCGGCCGCGGCCTCCTCGTACTCCTCGTGGTAGCGGGCCACCACCGAACCGATGAGTTCGACGACCTCGAGAGTGAGGGCGTCGGGGCGGCTGGGCGTGTCGCGGGGTGTGGCCATGCTCTCCAGGGTACCCACTTGCTTGACATCCTGAAATATTCAGCCGCATGGTTGTTTCAGGTAGTGAAACATTCCAGGAAGGTGCCCGCTCATGTCCGACGCCCCCACGCCCCCCGTCACCGGCCGCGAGTGGCAGCTGCTGAGCCGGCCCGTCGGCTGGCCGAAGCCCGAGGACTTCGCCCTCGTCGAGGCGGAGGTGCCCGCCCCGGGCGAGGGCCAGGTGCTGGTACGGAACGAGTACCTCTCCGTCGACCCGTACATGCGCGGCCGGATGAGTGCCGCCAAGTCCTACGTCGCCCCCTACGAGCTGGGCAAGGCCATGCAGGGCGGCGCCGTCGGCGAGGTCGTCGCCTCGAACGCCGAGGGGATCGCCGTCGGCGACCACGTCCTGCACTTCTTCGGCTGGCGCGAGTACGCCGTCGTGGACGCGAAGAACGCCGTCAAGGTGGACCCGGAGGCCGCGCCCCTCTCCACGTACCTGGGCGTACTCGGCATGACCGGGCTCACCGCCTACGCCGGCCTGCTGCGCACCGCCTCCTTCAAGGAGGGCGACTCCGTCTTCGTCTCCGGTGCCGCCGGCGCCGTCGGCAGCCAGGTCGGACAGCTCGCGAGGCTCAAGGGCGCCTCGCGGGTGATCGGCTCCGCCGGCTCCGACGAGAAGGTGAAGCTGCTCGTCGAGGAGTACGGCTTCGACGCCGCCTTCAACTACAAGAACGGCCCCGTGAGCGAGCAGCTGCGCGCCGCGGCCCCGGACGGGATCGACGTCTACTTCGACAACGTGGGCGGCGACCACCTCGAGGCGGCCATCGGCTCCCTCAACCGGGACGGCCGGATCGCGGTGTGCGGAGCGATCTCCGTCTACAACAACACCGAGCCCGCGCCCGGCCCGCGCAACCTCGCCCGGCTGATCCAGACCCGTGGCCGCATCGAGGGCTTCCTCGTCGGCGACCACTACGACCTCCAGCCGCGGTTCGTCCAGGAGGTCGGGCCGTGGGTCCGCTCGGGCGAGCTGAAGTACCGCGAGACCGTCGTCGAGGGCATCGAGAACAACCTGGAGGCGTTCCTCGGGGTCCTGCGCGGCGACAACACCGGGAAGATGATCGTCAAGCTCTGACGCTTCCCGGGATTTCCGTCATGCGGTAACTTCTTTCCGAAGCCGTCGCGGTCGTGGGCGCGAGCCGCGACGGACCGAGGAGGAACGCACCGTATGCCCATCCAGCAGACCGACGTCCTGTACACCGCCGTCGCGACCGCCGAGAACGGTCGCGACGGACGGGTGTCCACCGAGGACGGCACGCTCGACCTGATCGTCAACCCGCCCGAGGGGATGGGCGGCAGCGGCACCGGGACCAACCCGGAGCAGCTCTTCGCCGCCGGCTACAGCGCCTGCTTCCAGGGCGCCCTCGGAGTGGTCGCCCGCCAGGAGGGCGCCGACGTCTCCGGCTCGACGGTCACCGCACGGGTCGGCCTCGGCCGGAACGGGGACGGCTTCGGCCTCATCGTCGAGATCGCGGCGCACATCCCGGACGTGGACGCCGCCACCGCGCGCTCCCTCGCCGAGGCGGCCCACCGGGTCTGCCCGTACTCCAAGGCGATGCGCGGCGACGTCACGGTCACGCTGGTCTGACCCCGGCCGCCTGCCCGCGGCGGCCGCCGCCCACCCCGATACAGTGCTCCCATGCGCGATCTCGGGGTGGGTTTCCGGTACTTGCTCAAGGGCCACAAGTGGGTGGCCCGGCACGGCAAGCAGTACGGCTTCGGCCTGCTGCCGGGCCTGATCACACTCGTCCTCTACGCGGCCGCGCTGATCGCCCTCGCCCTGTGGGGCGCCGACCTCGTCACCTGGGCCACCCCCTTCGCCGACGACTGGTCCGACACCTGGTCCGGCCTGTTCCGCGGCCTCCTCACCGTCGTGCTCTTCGCCCTCGGCCTGCTGCTGTCCGTCCTCACCTTCACCGCGATGACCCTGCTCATCGGCCAACCCTTCTACGAGAGCCTCTCCGAGAAGGTCGACCGGGACGTCTCGCCCGACGGCACCGCCCCCGAGTCCGACCTGCCCCTGCTGCGCGAGCTGTGGATCTCGGGCCGGGACAGCCTCCGCATCGTCGCCCGCGCCCTCGTCTGGGCCGTGCTGCTGTTCGCCCTCGGATTCATCCCGGTGGCCGGCCAGACCGTCGTCCCGGTGATCGGCTTCTTCGTCACCGGGTTCTTCCTCACCGAGGAACTCACCGCCGTCGCGCTCCAGCGCCGCGGCGTCGAACTGCGCCAGCGGCTCGGCCTGCTGAGGTCGCGCAAGACCCTCGTCTGGGGCTTCGGCACCCCCCTGGCGGTCGCGTTCCTCGTCCCCTTCGTCGCCGTGTTCCTGATGCCGGGCGCGGTCGCCGGAGCCACCCTCATGGCCCGCGACCTGCTCGGCGAGGAGACGGCCGAAGACGGCGCCGGGGCGCCCGGCGCGTCCGAGGAGCAGGGCGTCACCCGGTGACGGAGCCGCTCGCCGGCGCCGTCACCACCGTCCCGGCCGGCCGCGGGGTCAGCCCCGCGTCCGCTCCGTCGCACCGACCGCCACGCTCACGATCGACCGGACCTGGCCTATGATGTCGAGCCGGTTGCGCACGAACTCGGGGTCGGTGACCTCGGTGGTGTTCCCGGCGCCGAACCGCAGGACGGGCGTGTGCACATGCCCGCCCGGCAGCTCCTCGCGCAGCCCGAGCCGGTCACGCAGCAGCGTCGCCCGGTAGGCGATCTCGTTGGACAGGTAGTCCCCGCCGCCGCCGGCACGCGCCGTCGAACCGGGCGTCGGCCCGTCCGGCCGGACGACCGGCTCGCCGCCTCCCGCCGGGATCTCCGTCACGGCGGTGTTGTCGTACACGGGGAACCGTCCGGTGTCCGCGGCGACGATCTCCGCGTACGGCAGCGTGGTCGACGTCCACTGCGGCTGCGAGGCCGGGTCGGTCACCGGGACCGTCTCCGTGCGGCCGATGTTCTCGTTGTCCCCGAAGCCGCCCCGCCAGGCCCCGTTGGTGCGCTCGATGTCGAAACGGCCCTCCCGGCCCTGGCTCACCGTGGCGAACAGGTCGACCTCCGGCAGATGCGGCCGCAGCGCCCGCTCCACCGTCCCCTCGGTGAAGTCCCGCCAGCGCACCGGGAACACGGCCGTCTCGACGCGCGCCGGACCCTGCGGCGTCTCGATCACCGTGCCGTCCAGGGCGAGCGCGACGGCCCCCGACGGGTTGGAGATACGGATGTCCCGGTCCAGGGTGAACGGGTCGAAGCCGGTCACCAGGACCCGCTTCATCCCCTTGCCGTGCGGAAACCGTACGTCGCCCTGCCCGCGCGAGGCCCGCTCCAACGCGTCCAGCAGCCGCGCCCGTTGCCCGTCCCCCAGCCGGAAACCCGGATCCCAGGCGCGCAGTTCACGGGTCATGCCGAGCCGCGCCCAGTACAGCGGCCGGTCGTCGTCCCGGCTGAGGTCACCGGCGGCCGGACCGCGCCCCTGCGCCCGGTCGACGGCCCGGCGCCACAGCCGCGTTCCCTCGCGTACGACGGCACGCCGGGCCTGGGCGTAGGAGTGTGCCCGGTCCAGGGCGCGGGCGAAGTCCGGTGCCGCGGCGTCGAATCCGGAGCGGCGCAGGATCTCCTGCGGGGCGGCCCCGTCGAGCCGGCGCTCCTCGACGGTGGGGCCCGGCGCGGTGCCGGCGGCACTCGCCGTGGTCGTGGGGGCGGCGAGACCCGTCAGCAGGGCCAGACCGAGGACACCTATGCGAACACGTAGGGAGTTCAAGGGGGTTGGGGCCTTCCGTCGTCGTGGGGGTACGGATGGATGCCGGAGTCCGCAGTATCGCGCGCCCGGAGTGGATCACGCCATGGGGCGATCACCCGGGGCCCCGGTCCGGACGGGACGGAAAACAGATGTGAAAGGTTCGTACGGGATTGAAGCGGGCAGTCTGATCGGGGGCCACCGGACCACGGCGGAGGTTACCGTCGGTCCGGGAAGTGCCCGCATGAGCAGCCCCGGCCCGGGACCCTGACCCCGGACCGGGGCTCATGCGCGTGCGAGGCCCGCCGGCGGGGCCTACCGCACCGAGAAGCCGTACACCGTCTCCGAACGGAACACCTCGCCCGGCCGCAGCACCGTGCTCGGGAACTCCGGACGGTTGGGCGAGTCCGGGAAGTGCTGGGTCTCCAGCGCGATGCCGGCCCCGGGCAGGAAGGGCTCCCCGATGTGGTCGGCGGTGTAGAGCTGCATCCCGGGCTCGGTGGTCGCCACCGTCAGCACCCGGCCCGACGCCGGGTCGTACAGCTCCGCCACCTCCTCCGGCGTGCGGGTCACCCCCTTGTCGAGCACGAAGTTGTCGTCGTACCCGGTCCCGGCCTTACGGGCCTCGCGGAAGTCGAACCGGGTGCCGGAGACATCGGCGAGCTCACCGGTCGGGATCAGCTCCGCGTCGGAGGGGGTGTAGCGGGACGCCGCGATCCGCAGCTCGTGCCCGGCCGCGCTGCCGGAGCCGGACAGGTCCCAGTACGCGTGGTTCGTCAGGTTCACGTGCGTCGGCGCGTCCGTGACCGCCTCGTAGGCGATCCCCAGCGCCCCCCGCTCGTCCAGCGTGTACGTCACCGAGACCTCCAGCCGTCCCGGGAAGCCCCCCTCGCCGTGCGCGCCGACCAGGGAGAGACGCAGGCCGTGCTCGACCGGGGCGGCGTCCCACACCCGCTTGTCGAAGCCCCGTTCACCCCCGTGCAGCGAGTTCGGCCCGTCGTTCGGTTCGAGGGCGTACGTGTACCCGTCCAGGAGGAAGCGCGCGCCCGCGATCCGGTTGGCGTACCGGCCGATCAGGGCGCCCAGGAAGGGTTCAGGATGCCGGAGATAGCCGTCCAGGCCGGAGAACCCCAGCACCACGTTCCCGGTCCGCCCGTCCCGGTCGGGCACCTCGACGTCCTGCACGATCCCGCCGTACGACAGGATCCGCACCCGTACGCCCGCCCGCTCCAGAGTCCAGCGGTGCACCGGCGTGCCGTCGGGAAGTGTGCCGATGAGTTCGTTCATGTGCGGAACAATAGGTCACGGCCTCGTCGCCGTGACCGTCCGGTACGCGATCTCCGCCAGCTTCGCCTGCCCGTCGACGCTGGGATGGAACCAGTCCCACTGGCTCAACTGCCCCGTGCCGAACCGGTAGTCGTGCACCGCGCCACCGTCGAAGCGGCAGCGGCGGTCCTCGGCGCAGACCTCCTCGAGCACCTCGTTGTAGTCCTCCACCCGGCTGTGCACCGTCTCGCGCCGCTGCGTCGCCGCCGCGTCCAGCGCGTCCGCGTCGCCCAGCATCGACGGGCAGATGCCCAGCTTCCACACCTGCTTGCCCAGCGCGCTGGTCCGCCCCTGCGACCACAGCCGCTTCAGGTCCGGCACGCTCGCCACGTACACCTGGGTCTTCGGCAGCGCCTCGCGCAGGGTGCGCATCGCCTCCCGGAAGCCGGCGCGGAAGTCCGCCACCGGGGTCATCGCCGACGTGGTCTCCCGGCAGGCGTCGTTCGCCCCCGCCATCACCGTCACCAGCTCCGGGGAGCGCCGCACCGCCCGCGCCATCTGCTCCGGCAGATCCGCCATCCGGGCCCCGGTCACCGCGTAGTTCCAGCTCCGCTGCTCCGCCCCGGCCCGCCCCAGCAGCCGGACCGCGAGACTGTCGACCCGCTCACTGCCGCCCGTCGCCCACGACACCTCGGGGCAGTCCGACAGCACCGCGCACGCGTCGAAGCCCGTGGTGATCGAGTCGCCCACGGCGGCGACCGAGTCCGGGCGGGTGTCCCACACGGGCGTCGGCTTCGGGGACGGCCGCCCCTGCTGCGCCGCCGTGCCGGACGGGGCGGGGGAGTCGCCGCCGACCGCGTCGCAGCCCGCCACGCCGAGCGCGGCGGCCGCCACCACCGCGGCCACGGCCCGTGAGCGGAGCCCCCTCCGCGTCGCCTGCTCCATCCGTCGCCTCCCCGCGCCGTACCGGTGTGTCCGTCCCCAACCCTTAACAACGCACGGGAGTTCCCGCCCGTCCGAAGCACCCGTCCGAAGCGCACCGCAGCGCCCGTCCGAAAGCGACACCGCCCACCCGCACAGGCGTCCTGCCGGGTGAATGACGAGCGTTTCCCGGCACCAGGACGGACGGTACGTCACACTCCTTGCGCCGTCGCACGGTAGCCTCGCCATCAACGTGGCCTGCGGGCCACGGCCGTTCCGCCCGATCCAAGACGACCCGCTCAGCCCGGAGGTTCCGGTGACGACTCGTGGAGTTCTGTACGTGCACTCCGCGCCCCGCGCGCTGTGCCCGCACGTCGAGTGGGCCGTCGCCGGGGTGCTCGGCACGCGCGTCAGCCTGGACTGGATCCGCCAGCCCGCGGCCCCCGGCACCTGGCGCTCGGAGTTCTCCTGGCAGGGCCGGCCCGCCACCGCCTCCCAGCTCGCCTCCGCGCTGCGCGGCTGGCAGATGCTGCGCTTCGAGGTCACCGCCGAGCCCTTCGCCACCACCGAGGGCGAGCGCTACAGCTGCACCCCCGACCTCGGCATCTTCCACGCCGTCACCGGCGTCCACGGCGACATCCTCATCCCCGAGGACCGCCTGCGCGCCGCCCTCGTCCGCTCCCAGACCGAGCAGACCGACCTGGAAGCGGAAATCGCCAAGCTCCTCGGCAAACCCTGGGACGACGAACTCGAACCCTTCAGATACGCAGGCGAGGGCGCCCCGGTCCGCTGGCTCCACCAGGTGGTCTGAAAGGGGCGCGGGGCTGTGCCGATATGCGGCTCCGCCGCGTGGGCGCAAGGGGGGGTCGGGGGCGCAGCCCCCGGGAACGGGACGGGAAGGGGCGGCGGGGGCGAAGAAACCCGCGAGCCCCCCACACCCCCCTCACCGCCCCACAGCACAGCAAAGGACCCCCACCCCCGCGAGGGTGAAGGCCCTTCACACAGCCGACGCAGGTCACACGGTCCGGAACGCCAGCACCACGTTGTGCCCCCCGAACCCGAACGAGTCGTTCAGCGCGGCAATCCGCCCGTCCACGGGCAGCTTCCGCGCCTCCCCCCGCACCACATCCGCGTTCGCCTCGGCCTCGGGATCGAGGTTCTCGACGTTGATCGTCGGCGGAGCCACCCGGTGGTACAGCGCCAGCACCGTCGCCACCGACTCCACACCCCCCGCACCCCCGAGCAGGTGCCCGGTCATCGACTTGGTCGCGGAGACCGCCATGTGGTCGGTGTCGTCCCCGAACACCTTCCGCAGCGCCTTCAGTTCGGCGATGTCACCCGCCGGCGTCGACGTCGCGTGCGCGTTCACGTGCACGATCTCCGCCGGGTCCAGGTCCGTCCGGTCCAGCAGGTTCTGCAGGGCGTGCGAGATGCCCCGCCCCTCCGGCTCCGGCTGCACGATGTCGTGGGAGTCGGCCGAGATGCCCTGACCGACCGCCTCCGCGTACACGCGGGCACCGCGCGCGGCGGCGTGCTCGGCGGACTCCAGGACGATCACGCCCGCGCCCTCGCCCATGACGAAGCCGTCCCGGCCTGCGTCGTAGGGACGCGAGGCGCCCTCGGGGTCGTCGTTGTTCTTCGACATCGCCATCATGTTGCCGAACGCGGCGATCGGCAGCGGGTGGATCGCCGCCTCCGTGCCGCCCGCGACGACGACGTCGGCGCGGCCGGTGCGGATCATCTCGATGGCGTAGCCGATGGCCTCGGCGCCGGACGCGCACGCGGAGACCGGGGTGTGGACTCCGGCGCGGGCGCCGACCGCGAGACCCACGTTCGCGGACGGGCCGTTGGGCATCAGCATGGGGACGGTGTGCGGGGAGACGCGGCGTACGCCCTTCTCCTTCAGCACGTCGTGCTGGTCCAGCAGGGTCGTCACGCCGCCGATGCCGGAGGCGATGACCGCGCCGAGCCGGTCGGGGTCGACGTTCGGGTCCTCACCGGCCTTGGCTTCGAAACCGGCGTCGGCCCATGCCTCCTTGGCCGCGATCAGCGCGAACTGCGCCGAGCGGTCCAGGCGGCGGGCCTGCGGCCGGGGGATGACCTCGGTGGGCTCCACGGCCACCCGGGCCGCGATGCGGACCGCCTGCTCGGCGGCCCACTCCTCCGTGAGGGCCTTGACGCCGGAACGTCCGGCGACCAGTCCCTCCCAGGTCGAGGCTGCGTCGCCACCCAGCGGTGTGGTTGCGCCGATACCGGTGACGACCACGGTGCGATTGGTCGGGCTCATCGGAATTCTTTCTCCAACGGATCTACGAGGATTCGTACGGCGCCACCGCCGGGTGGCGGGGCCGGTGCACCCGGCCCCCGGGCCTCCCGTACTGGCGGAAGCGGACGGAAGGCCCGGCAGGGCCCGGACCTACTTGCCCAGGTCCTGGTGCTTGAGGATGTACTCGGTCGCGTCGCCGACCGTCTTGAGGTTCTTGACGTCGTCGTCCGGGATCTTGACCTCGAAGCGCTCTTCGGCGGCGACGACGACCTCGACCATGGACAGCGAGTCGACGTCCAGGTCGTCGGTGAAGGACTTGTCCAGCTGGACGTCCTCAACCGGGATGCCGGCGATCTCGTTCACGATGTCCGCGAGACCGGCGACGATCTCTTCCTGAGTGGCGGCCATGATGGCGCTCCTTCGCTGTGATTCCAGAGGATGTGACGGTGGTGCCTCGCGTACCGGACGGATGATCCGGTACGCAGTGCCTAGGGGAGGGTAACGACCGTAGCGGCGTAGACGAGACCCGCCCCGAAGCCGATGACGAGCGCGGTGTCGCCGCTCTTCGCCTCGCCGGTCGCCAGGAGCCGCTCCATCGCGAGCGGGATCGAGGCGGCCGAGGTGTTGCCGGTGGTGCGGATGTCACGGGCGACCATGACGTGCTCCGGCAGTTTCAGGGTCTTCACCATCGAGTCGATGATCCGCACATTGGCCTGGTGCGGGATGAAGACGTCCAGTTCGTCCGGCGTCAGCCCGGCGGCGTCCAGCGCCTCCTTGGCGACCTTCGCCATCTCGAACACGGCCCAGCGGAACACCGCCTGGCCCTCCTGCGTGATCGCGGGGAACTTCTCGACGGTCCCGTCGCGGTAGTCCGTCCACGGCACGGTCTGCTTGATGGTCTCGGACTTGTCGCCCTCCGAGCCCCACACGGTCGGGCCGATCGCCGGTTCCTGCGACGGGCCGACGACCACGGCGCCCGCGCCGTCGCCGAACAGGAAGGCCGTCGCCCGGTCCTCCAGGTCGGTCAGGTCGCTCAGCCGCTCCACGCCGATGACGAGCACGTACTCGGCGGAACCTTCCACCACCATGCCCTTGGCCAGCGTCAGCCCGTAGCCGAAGCCCGCGCAGCCGGCCGAGATGTCGAAGGCGGCGGCCTTGTCCGTGCCGAGCTTGTCGGCGATCTCGGTGGCGACGGCCGGGGTCTGGCTGAAGTGCGACACGGTCGACACGACGACGGCGCCGATCTGCGCGGCGTCGATCCCGGCGTCCGCGATCGCCTTGCCGGACGCCTCGACCGACATCGCCGCGACGGTCTCCTCGGGGGAGGCCCAGTGCCGGGTCTCGATACCGGAGCGCGAACGGATCCACTCGTCGGACGAGTCGATCGTCTCCAGGATCACCTCGTTCGGCACGACCCGGGTGGGACGGTAGCCGCCCACGCCGAGGATGCGCGCGTACGGGGCGCCCTTGCTGGGCTTGATCTTCGCCATGCGGGTCGGCTCCTTAAGGCGATCAGGCGGTGTGCTCGGCGACGAGCTCGCGGGCCGCGTCGAGGTCGGCGGGGGTCTTCAGGGCCAGCGTCTTCACGCCGGGCAGGGCGCGCTTGGCGAGGCCGGTCAGGGTGCCGCCGGGGCAGACCTCCAGGAGGGCGGTGACGCCGAGCTCCTTGAAGGTCTCCATGCACAGGTCCCAGCGGACCGGGTTGGCGACCTGGCCGACCAGCCGCTCCAGCACCTCGGCGCCGGAGGCGACCGCCCTGCCGTCCCGGTTCGACACGTAGGTGAGCTTCGGGTCGCCGGGCGTCAGGGCCTCGGCGGCCTTCGCCAGCGCGTCGACCGCGGGGCCCATGTGGTGGGTGTGGAAGGCACCGGCCACCTTGAGCGCGACGACCTTGCGCACGCCCTCGGGCTTGTCCGCCTCCAGCGCGGCGAGCTGTTCCAACGTGCCGGCCGCGACGATCTGGCCCGCGCCGTTGATGTTCGCCGGGGTCAGGCCCAGCTTCTCCAGGTGCGCCACGGTCACCTCGGGGTCGCCGCCGAGCAGCGCCGCCATGCCGGTCTCGGTGATCGCGGCGGCGTCGGCCATGGCCAGACCCCGCTTGCGGACCAGGGAGAGCGCGGCGGTGTCGTCGAGGACACCCGCGAAGGCGGCGGCGGTGATCTCACCGACGCTGTGACCGGCGACGGCACCGGGTGCCACATCGCCGAGGGCGGAGGCGGACAGCAGCCCCGCCGCGACCAGCAGCGGCTGGGCGACGGCCGTGTCACGGATCTCGTCCGCGTCCGCCTTGGTTCCGTAGTGGACGAGGTCGAGTCCGATGGCGTCGGACCACGCGGCGACGCGGTCCGCGGCACCGGGGAGTTCGAGCCATTCAGTCAGGAAGCCGGGCGTCTGGGCGCCCTGGCCGGGAGCGACGAGTACGAGCACTCTCACACTCTCTCTTGGGGACGGCCAAGGCCGCCCGTGAGGACAGGGACGAAGAACAGCAGGGGGTTTTGTGGGGCCCCCACAAAAGACTAGGGCTGAAGATCGCCATCGACCAGACGCCCCAGAATCAGCGCGATCCGCAGCGTGAACGCAGAGCGTACATCGGAGGGTGACCATCCGGTGACGTCTGTCACACGTCGAAGCCGGTAACGAACGGTGTTGGGGTGAACGAACAGCATGCGCGCCGCGCCCTCGAGACTGCTCGCCTGCTCGAGATACACGCTCAGCGTCTCCAGCAGCGCGGCCCCGGCCTCCTCCAACGGTCTGTAGATCTCCTCCACCAACTGCTCGCGCGCCGACGGGTCTCCGGCGATCGCCCGCTCCGGGAGCAGATCGTCCGCCAGCACCGGGCGCGGGGCGTCCTGCCAGGCGGAACACGCCTTGAGGCCCGCCGCGGCGGCCTGCGCGGACCGGGTCGCGGCCAGCAGGTCCGGCACCACGGGACCCGCCACGACCGGACCCGCCGCATACGGCCCGATCAGCGACTTGGCCACGGCCAGCGGACTGTCGCTGCCGCCCGCGATCACCACGAGCCGGTCCCCGAGCACCCCGGTGAGCACCTGCAGCTTGGCGTGCCGGGCGGCGCGCCGGATGGCCTCCACGGTCAGCTCGGAATCCCCGTCGGGCGCGGTACCGAGCACCACGCACACGTGCTCGGGCGAGTTCCACCCCAGCGCGGCGGCCCGGGACACGGCCCCCTCGTCGGCCTCCCCGCTCAGCACGGCGTTCACCACCAGCGACTCCAGCCGCGCGTCCCAGGCACCCCGTGCCTCGGCGGCCTGCGCGTACACCTGGGCGGTGGCGAAGGCGATCTCCCGCGCGTACACCAGGAGCGCCTCGCGCAGTACGTTCTCGTCGCCGGGTGCCGCCACCTCGTCGATGGCCGACTCCATGACCTCGATGGTGGTGCGCACCATCTCCACGGTCTGGCGCAGGGTGATCGCCCGGGTCAGCTCGCGCGGCGCGGTGCCGAACACGTCGGTGGAGATGGCCTGCGGGGCGTCGGGACGCCGGAACCACTCGGTGAACGCGGCGATGCCCGCCTGGGCGACCAGACCGATCCAGGAACGGTTCTCCGGGGGCATGGCCCGGTACCAGGACAGCGTCTCGTCCATCCGCGCGATCGCCTGCGCGGCGAGACTCCCGGACGACTTCTCCAGCCGCTTCAGCGTCGCGGCATGCGGGTGGGCGGGGCGTGCTGCGGCTTCGTTGGTACTGGTTTCGGGTTCGGGCACGGGGACAAGACTGCCTTATCGGGACTGTCGCGCGTGTCGCAGGGCCTACGGTGGACCGTGTGATGGACGTACGGCGCGCGCACGAGCGCTACCAGGGCGGCGACCCGGCGGCCGGGATCGACACCCGCCACGCCTTCTCCTTCGGCCCCCACTACGACCCCGACAACCTCCGCTTCGGCGCGGTGATCGCCTGCAACGAGGAGCGCCTGGCCCCCGGCGCCGGCTTCGAGGAGCACCCGCACAGCCACACCGAGATCGTGACGTGGGTGGTGGAGGGCGAGCTGACCCACCGCGACTCCACGGGCGAGGAGACGGTGATCCGCCCCGGCGACGTCCAGCGCCTCAGCTCCGGCTCCGGAGTCCGCCACGTGGAACGCAACGCCGGTCCCGCCCCCCTCACCTTCCTCCAGATGTGGCTCGCCCCCCTGACCCCCGGCGGCGCCCCGCGCTACGAGGTGGTCCGCGGCATAGCCGACTCCACCCCGTACGCCCTCCCGGAGGCGGCCGCGATGCTCCACGTCCGCCGGCTGACGACGGGGGAACGGACGGCGGTCCCGGACGCCGCCCACGTATACGTCCACGTCGTCCGAGGCGAAGTGACACTGGACGGCGAGCACCTGACCCCGGGCGACGCGGCCCGCCTCACGGACGCGAAGGACGTCGAGGCGGCCGCCGCGAGCCCGACGGCGGAGCTGCTGCTGTGGGAGATGCGGGGCGCATGACGCACAGAACTCAAGGAAGACTCTGGTTTCGTGCGGATGCCCCGCGTGGAACTGAAGTAATCGTTGAGTTCGGCGACCCATCCAAGGTGGTCGTGTGCTCAACTTGTCTTTTAACGTCCAGCGTCGAACGCGGCTCGGACTGGATCAGCGTTTTCGCAGTTCGGCGGAGGTGCAGGGGCCTTCGTCTGATCCTGTGCTCCGTCACAGAGTGGATCAGCGCGAAGGCCGTGGTCGCGAGTTTGGTGCATCAGGGCGTCCTGCGGGATGCGGTCGCGGAAGTGTCACACTTCCGGTCGGAGCCGTACGCGTGTCAGACAGCGCGGGGCGACGCATTGTTCGAGTTGCGCGACGCGCTGCTGTGCACGGACGGGCCGGTGCGGACGCTGGTTGATCTCGCGCTCGCGCCCGAACACCGCCGTGGGCACGGGGCTCTGTACGGCGGACTCAACCAGGGGCGGATCGCTGTCGCACGGCTGCGTCGTGCCCTGGCCGGGGTGCCGCTACCGAGGGCGGCGGACGGTCGACTGGTCCTGGCCGTGGCCATCTCGCCGTGGCTGCGGCCGGACGCCAACACATACGCTCACCGGGCCTTTGCCACACCTTCGGCCGGGGCGAAGGCAAGCACCAGATGGTGCCTGGCTGGCCGTACCTGGTGGTGGCCGCGCTGGAGACCGGCCGCACGGCTGGACGGCGGTGCTGGACGCGGTTCGCCTGGAGTCCGGCGCCGGCGTCGCCGCGGTGACCACGGTGCAGATCCGTGGGGTCGTCGAGCGGCTGGTCGCCGCCGGCCAGTGGCGGCCGGGTGATCCCGAGGTCTTGATCGTGTTGGACGCGGGATACGACGCCCCGCGCATCGCCCACCTGCTGGGTGACCAGCCCGTCGAGATCCTCGGTCGGCTCCGTTCAGATCGGGTGATGCGGCGTCCGACACCCTCCCGCGAAAGTTCCACCTGGCCAACCCCAACGGCGGCCGACCGCCCAAGCACGGCGGCGAGTTCTTCTCTGAACTAACGAGAGCGTCCCGTGATCAGGTGACGGGACGCTCAGTCCCGAGGGAACCGGTGCGGGCCGGAGAACGGCTACGAACGGCGCGGGTGTTAGTTTCCTTCCCGTGTTAGGACACCAGGACGAGACGAGGGCGGCCTACGACGACGTCGTCGATCTGTACGCGTCGATGTTCGCCAACGGGCTGGAGACGCACCCGTTCGCGCGGAACATGATCGGCACTTTCGCCGAGCTCGTGCGTGGCACGGGGAACCTGCGGGTAGCCGACGTCGGGTGCGGCCCCGGTCATGTGACGGCGATGCTGCATGGCTTGGGGCTGGACGCCTTCGGGCTCGACCTCTCCCCAGCCATGGTCGCCCACGCCCGGCGGGCCCATCCGGCGCTGCGGTTCGACGAAGCGCGGATGGAGGCCCTGCCGGTCGAGGACGGTGCGCTGGGCGGAGTGCTGTCCCACTACTCGGTGATCCATACCCCACCTGGAGAATTGCCCGCGCTGCTCGCCGAGCAAGTGCGTGCCCTGGCACCAGGGGGCCTGCTCTTGGTGTCCTTCTTCGGGACCGAGGGACCGGAGCCGGTTCGCTTCGACCACAAGGTGACGCCCGCCTATAGCTGGCCGGCGGAGCAGTTTGCCGAGTTGCTGGCCGGGGCCGGTCTCGTCACATTTGCTCGGTTGCTCCACGACCCAGCGTCCGAGCGGGGTTTCCTCGACACTCATTTGCTGGCCCGCCGTCCGTAGAGCGAGGGTCGTGGCCTGGGCCCGGGGGGTGTAGATCATCCGCGTGAATGAGGCTCGGCTACTGCAACTCCCTCTCGGGATCACGTCCAAGCATCCACGGAAGCTAGCAGAAAGACCGCCTGACCTGCGAAAATGATCGAGTTAGTTCAGTCAACGGTTCGTCTCCGGCGACTCCACCACGTGGGGCGTCGAGCAGGCCGTGACGGTCACGGACACAGCCCCGGCTCCCCAGCTCGGAAGCGGCCGATCGATGGACCTGGCTCGTGATCGCCGCCCATGCCCAGCTCCGGCTCGCCCGACCGCTGGCCGCCGGCCCTGGGAGAAGCCGACGGAGCCGAACAAGCTGACACCCGCCCGCGTCCGCAGAGGGTTCAGAAACCTGCGCACGAAGACCGGCTCACCGGCCGGCGCACCGAAACCCTCCCGTGCCGGGCCGGTCGAGCGGGACGACGAGGCGGTCGCGCTGTGGTCGTAACAGGGAGGTGGAGCTGAGGGCAGCCTGGTCCGGGTGATGCCGGGGAGGGCGGGAGCGGCCCTGACAAGGCCGGGACGTGCCAGTACTGCCAGATGGTGCGGGTCCGCCGAGCGGGATGTCCTTCGTCGTGCACGGCCGGTGCCTGGCTGGGGATAGGCGCATAGACCGTCGAACGGTCCGGGTGGGGCGGAGCCGCCGTAGTACTCCGAGCCGGGGAGAGCCCGCGCGCATGGGGAAGGGCGGCATCTAACGCAGACCGGCGACGAATGCCTGCCAGGCTCCGGCGCCGATGGTGACGACCGGGCCGGAGGGGTTCTTGCTGTCGCGGACGGGGACGGTTCCGGTGACGCAGGTGGGGGCGACCTCGACGCAGTCACCACCGGTGTTTCCGCTGTACGAGGAGGTGCGCCAAGCGGCGCCGTCAGTGACGGTGCATTCGACGCATTCGCCGCCTGTGCTTCCGCTGTAGCTGGACTTACGCCACTGCGGGTTCCTCGGGCTGGGACCGGTCTCCATAGCGCTCCTCCATCACTCGCGCGATCAGCACCGCCGAGTCCTCCACGGAGAGGGCCGCGGCCTGCAGGCGAGCGTAGCGGAGGGAAGCCTCCCTGAGCGTCTCGGGATTGGCTGTCATATGGCCGGAGATGAGGTCCTCGGTGTAGATGATGTCCGGATCGTCGTCAAAGCGCATCACGGTGAAAGCCCCGTCGATACCTACATGTTCACCCGCCGAGTTCGGGAGGACCTGTACGTGCACCCATCAGTGACGCGTGAACTCCAACAGGTGGGCGAGTTGGCGCCGCATGACCTCGTGACCGCCGATCGGTCGGAGCAACACCGCCTCGTCCACGATCGCCCAGGTGAGCGGTGGTTGATCCCGTTCCAGGATGCGCTGGCGCTCCATGCGGGCCGCCACCAAGCCGTCCAGGTCGTCCGGCATTCCGGTGGCGAGCACGGCCCGCGCGTACTCCTTCGTCTGCAACAGTCCGTACACGAGCTGCGCTTGGTACGTGGAGAGGTAAGTAGCCCGCGCTTCCATCTCCGCGTGCGGCTGGAACCAGTTCGGGAGTTGGCTGCGCAGCACGAGGCCGATCAGGCGGGAGAAGAGGCCGTCCGTGCCGAGGGCCGCGTCCACGCGTTCGGAGAAGTCGCGGGTCGGGACCTTCTTCGTGGTTTCGATCTGGCCGATCAACGAGCCCGTGCAGAAGATGATCTCGCCGAGCTGACCCTGCTTGAGGCCGTGCGCCTCGCGTTGGCGGCGGAGTTCCCAGCCGTAGTAGTCGAGCGGGGACGCGGTGGGGTCGAGCGACTGGATGTTGACCACGGTGGCACCTCACTTCAACGCCGCGCGGCGTCCGTTTCGTCCCGTAGCCGAGCGTATGCGTAGCGTCGTTGCATGGTGATGTGAATCAGGCAATTGGTCCGCGGTCGGCGGACACTCTCAGTGAGTACCACGCCGAGTTCGCCGTGGGAGAGCACTCGGCCCGGCATCTGCGGCGCATCCTGCGGCTGCATCTCGTCGGGGCGGGGCTGGCCGGTGTGAGTGATGCGGCCGAGCTGGCGCTGACCGAGGTGGTGGCGAATGTCGTACGGCATGTGCCTGGCCGGCGGTGTCGGATCTGCTTCCTGCTCCGGCCGGGTGGTGTGCGGGTGGAGGTCGCCGACGAGTGTCCGCGGCTGCCCGTGCGGGGTGGGGGTGAGGGGCTTGAGGAGGAAGGCGGGCGCGGGATGGTGATCGTGGACGCGGTCACCGAGCGGTGGGGGTTGAGGTGCGGCCTGGTGGGCGGGGAAAGACCGTGTGGTTCGAGTGCGGGGACGGTGGATGACAGGGCTCCGCCCCGGCGCCGTGGGGTCGCGTCGGGGCGGAGGGGGAGCAGGGGGGTCAGAAGGTCAGGCCCCAGCTGTTGATGTAGCCGGTGTCGCCGGAGTAGACGTCCGTGACGCGGAGCTTCCACGTGCCGTTGGCCGTCTCCGAGGAGGCGTTCACGGTGTAGGTGGTGTTGATGTTGTCCGTGGAGCCGCCGGTGCCGGACTGCTTGAGGGTGTAGAGCGAGCCGTCGGGGGCGACCAGCTGGACCCTCAGGTCGCCTATGTAGGTGTGGACGATGTTCACCGGGACCTGGAGGGCCGAGGGCGCGTTGCCGGAGACGCCGGTGACGGTGATCGGGGACTCGACGGTCGACCGGTCGTTGATCCGGTAGTCCGTGGCGTTGGTGAAGGTCTTGCCGGGCGGCGGGGTGGTGCCGCCGTTGTCGCCGACGTTCAGCAGGCGGTTGGGGGAGCCGGTGCCCGGGTTGGTGACGACGCCCGGGGTGGAGCTCGCGATCAGCGCGGAGGCGACCTGCGACGGGGTGGCCGAGGGGTTGTCCGCGAGGTACAGCGCCGCGGCGCCCGCGACGTGCGGGGCGGCCATCGAGGTGCCGGAGATGGTGTTGGTGGCGCTGTCGCCGGTGTGCCAGCCGGAGGTGATGGACGAGCCCGGGGCGAAGATGTCCAGGTTCGAGCCGTAGTTGGAGTAGCTGGCGCGGGCGTCCGTGCTGGTGGTGGCGCCGACGGTGATCGCCTCGGAGACGCGGGCCGGTGAACCGGTCGCCGTGGTCGACTCGTTGCCCGCTGCCACGGTGAAGGTGACGCCGGCGGCGATGGCGTTGCGCACCGCGTTGTCGAGGGTGGTGCTGGCGCCGCCGCCGAGCGACATGTTGGCGACGGCCGGGAGGACCGCGTTGTCGGCGACCCAGTCGACGCCCTCGATGACGCCGGCGGTGGTGCCGGAGCCGTTGTTGTCGAGGACGCGGACGCCGACGATGTCCGCCTTCTTGGCGACGCCGTAGGCGCTGCCGGCGACCGTGCCGGCGACGTGGGTGCCGTGGCCGTTGCCGTCCTGGGCGACGTTGTCGCCGTCGACTGCGTCGTAGCCGTTGCGGGCGCGCCCGCCGAAGTCGCTGTGGGAGATGCGCACACCGGTGTCGATGATGTACGCGGTGACGCCCTGACCGGCCGTGTCGTCGTACGTGTACGAGTTGCTCAGCGGCAGCGCGGTCTGGTCGATGCGGTCCAGGCCCCAGGACGGCGGGTTGGTCTGCGTCGCCTGCGTGGTGAAGGTGCGGTTCTGCTCGACCAGCGCGACCGACGGGTCGGCGGCCAGCCGGGCGGCCTCGGCCTCGCTGGCCTCGACGGTGTAGCCGTTGAGGGCCTCGCGGAAGGTGTGCTCGACCTCGGCGCCGTGCTTCTCGGCGACACCCTTGCCCTTGGTGGAGGCGGCCTCGGTGCCCGGCTTGAGGGTGACGATGTAACTGTCCGCCACCGCGTTCGGCGCGTCCGCGTAGGCGATCGGCCCGGTCGCGGGGTCGGCGGCGTGCGCGGGGAGAGCGGTGAAGAGACCGCCGGTGAGAGCGGCCGTGGCGAGCGTGCAGATCCCGACGACCGTTCTCCGCTTGGCGTTTCGCTTCGCTGCCATCTGAGGGTTCCTCCTCGACAGGTGGGGAGTGTGGGGGACAGGCGAGTGTCAGGTGCATGCCAAACACGGATGCTGTGGCCGCGCTCGCACGCCCCTGTCGCCAGCCGAAAGATTGAATGGTCTACGCGGATTGCACAAGAGGGTCTGCCGCGGCTTAACCTCCAGGCCACACGGTGGAAATGACACATGCTCATCAAACGGCACAGATACGCTGGGTAAACGAGATCACTGTCACAGTGATCCCACGCCCCGTGCCCGGTGCCGGGGCTGTTCCTCGCCCCGGCACCGGGCACCGCCGGATCACTCCTCGTCGCGCAGCCGCGCCGCCAGGGCGGTCAGGGCTTCGGCCTCGTCGGTGTGGCCGAGCGCGGTCAGGCGGGTCACCGCCGCGTCCACACGGGTGAGGGCGGGGGCGGGGCGCTCCAGGTAGATCCCCTCCACCGCGCCCGCGAGGCGTACGCACTCGGCCCACTCCCCGGCCTGGCCGGGCTCCGCACCCGGGTCGCCGAGCAGCGCGAGGGCCTTGTCCAGCGCGGCCAGGGCGTCCTCGTACGCGCCGCAGTACGCGTTGACCCTGCCGTGCTCGTAGGCCAGGGCGGCGTCCAGCGGGCGGCCGTGCGCCTCGTACCCGGCGGCGCGGGCTTCGTCGGCGACCCGGGCGGCGTCGTCGAGGAAGGCGCGGGCGCCGGGCAGACCGTCGGGGCCCTGCTGCTGCGCCTGGAGGCGGGCCAGTTCGCGCAGGGCGTTGCTGAGGTTCTCGAAGCGCGCGTCGCGGGCGTGGGCGGCGAGGGCCTGGTCCACGGCCTCGCGGGCCCGGTCGAACTCACCGGACTCACCGAGCAGTACGGCCGTCTCCGCGGCGATCATGGCATGGCTGCCGGGGTCGTCGTCCCAGCCGGCCGACTCGGCCGCGAGGGCGACGAACTCCGCGGTGGCCGCCTTGAGGTCCTCCCCGGTGTGCAGCGCGCGGGCGCGGGTCAGGCGCAGCTGGGCGACGAGCCGGTCGTCCAGCTCCTCCGCGGTGACGCCGGGCTCGGCGAGCAGGGAGTCGAGCAGCGCGATGCAGTCCTCGACGCGGCCCAGGTCCAGGCTGAGCCGGGCGGCGTTGCTGTAGGTGCAGTACGCCTCGAACCGTTCGCCGGCCCGCAGGTGCAGCTCCGCCGCGCGCGTCAGGTGCCGCAGCGCCTCGTCGGGGCGGCCCAGGTGCATGCAGGCCTCCGCCAGGTCGCCGTGCAGGCGGCCCGCGTCGACGGTGTCGGCCGGCCACTCGGCCGCCACCCGCAGGCCCTCGCCGAGGTCCGAGTACGCGGCCTGGGCGTCGCCGAGGCCGAGCGCCAGGCGGCCGCGCAGCGCGAGCGCGTGGGGCAGGTACCAGGCCGGTCCGTGGGTCCTCAGCCGGTCGAGGAGCTCGCCGGTGCCGGCGTGCGCGGCGGGCAGGTCGCCGGCCATGGCGTGGGTGGTGGCCCGCAGCAGCAGGGCCCCGGCCGCCTGCCCGGCGATGTCGTGCCGGGTGGCGAAGGCCTCCAGCAGGTCCACCTCGGCGAGCACGGCGGCGACGTGCTCCTCGCTGCGCGACTCCTGCAGACGCAGCCCGAGCGCGGTCGCCCGCGTCCGGAGCAGGCGCGCCTCCTGGTACGGGGCGAGCCCGGACGCCTCCTCGTGCAGCCGGACGAGGGCCGCGTGGGCGGCGGTCAGGGCGACGACCGCGTCCGGGTCCTCGCCGGCGCCCTCGGCCGAGGCGTCGCCGTCACCTGCCCCCTTGCCGGCTCGACCGGCGTCATCCGCGGCAGCCGCGCTACCGGAGGCACCGCCCGCCCCCGCGACGCCCGGCGTGCCCGCCGCACCGGCGGCCCCTGCGGTGTCCGCTGCGTCGGTGCTGCGTGTGGCGTCTCCGGTGCCTGTGGCGCCCGGCGTGCCCGCAGCGCCCTGCGTGCCCGCCGCACTGGTGGCCCCTGTGACGTCCGCCGCGTCGGTGCCGCGTGTGGCGTCCCCGGTGTCCGCGGGGCCCGCCGTGTCTGCCGTGCCCGTGGCCCCTGCGGCGTCCGCCGCGTCCACGGCGCTCGCCGCGGCTGCCGTGCCACCGCCGCCCCCCGGCGCGTCGCTCCCTGACGCCCCGTCCGCCGACGGAACCCGTGCCGTCGCCAGCAGGGCGCCGGCGCGGGCGAGGGTTGCGTGGGGCGGGAGGCCGGCGTCGTCGTACAGGCCCGCGGCCTCCTCGTGGAGGGCGGCGGCGTCGGCGTACTCCTCCTTCTCGCTCGCCCGGCTCGCCTCGTCGGCCAGCAGGTCCGCGTGCAGCCGTACGACCGGGCCCACGGCGGGGTCGTCGGGGTGGGCGTAGTCGCGGGCGGCGACCAGGGTGCGCAGGCGCGCCCAGCAGGCACGCGCGTCCGGGTGGCCCTCCTCGTCCAGCGCCCGGGCGTGGGTGATGAGTTCGGCGACCGACTCCGGCAGGGCGGCGGCCGGTGCGGACGCGGACGCGGCGGCCGGCGCGGCGGCCGGGGTCACGTCGTCCAGGCTGCGGCTGCGCAGGGTCAGCTCCAGGGTGTCCAGGAGCGGGGCGCGGTCCAGCCGGGCGCGGCGGCGGTCGGCGTGGGCGGTGGTGCCGTTGCGGGCGTCGAAGCGGGCGGCGAGGTCGTCGGCGCGCCCCCGCACCTCGGCGCGCAGCGCGCTCACCGTCCAGGCGCGGCCGGTGAACCCGGCGGCGGGCAGCTCACCGTGCCCGAGCGACTCGACACGCTGCAGGAGGACCTCCGTACCGGTGAGGAAGTCGAGCAGCTCGCGCGGCGATTCCACCTCGTCGAACAGCGTCCGGTTCTCGGCGAGCAGTTCCAGGCCCCGCGCCTCGTTGCCGGTCAGCGCGCAGAACTCCAGGTGCCGGCCGACCTCCCCGGCCATCGAGGGGTTGCGGCGGCAGGCGCGGTAGCCGGTGAGGTGCAGCGCGCGCGCCTCCTCGGTCCGGCCCGCGCGCAGCACCGGCAGCAGCGCGTACGACATGGAGCGGGCCGGCTCCTCCTGGCAGGACTCCTTCCCCGCCAGGACCGGCTCCCAGGCGCGCAGCGCCCGCTCGTCGTCGCCCGCCGCCAGGTGGTACAGGGCGCGCTCGCAGATCTCGCAGGCCTCGCAGTCGCTGAGCCGGGTGCGGGTGCGGCCCGCCCACAACTCGTAGGCGAGGGCGGTGTCCTCGCCCACGTGGGCGGCGAGCTGGTAGGCCTGCCCGTAGTAGGGCTGGAGCTCCAGGCCCGCCTTCTCGTACCGGTCGCGCATCTCCGTCAGCCACTGGCGCAGACTGGCCAGCGGTATCTCCGGCAGGGCGCGCAGGGCGTTGGCCACCCACTTGAAGCGCCAGAACAGCATGTGGCGCAGCCGAGGGTCGAAGGCGTCGGGCTGCTCGTCGAACAGGGTGAGCAGCCGGGCGAAGACGACCGGCGACTTCCGCGGCTCGGAGCCGTAGGTGTAGGCCTCCTGGAGTTCGAGGAGGGCGTGGATGAGCGGCACGGGCTCGTCGAACTGCTCGGCCGCCTCGACGAGTTCCTCGGCGGTGACGGTGCGGGTACGGCCGTAGGGGCGCTCGTCGTTCTCCTGGAGCGCCAGGTACAGCTCGTCGGTCGTCTGGGGTGCGGTGGGCATCGTCAGCTGTCCTTGCGGAGGGCGTGGGCGAGAAGGTCGAGGAAGGAGCGGTTGATGAGACTCGACTCGGCGGGCCGCAGCGGTCGCCGGGACAGTAGCGCGGCCTGCCCGTAGAGGGCCTCGGCGCTGGTGCGGGCCAGTTCGGGCTCATCGATGGCGACGGCGGTGCGCACCAGCGGGTTGAGCTGGTTCAGGATGAGCTGGGCGCGCGGTGCCTCCTGCCGCAGGGCGCCCAGGATGTCGCCCCAGACGCCGCCCTCCTGCTCACGGGCGAGCTGGGAGCGGGTGCGTTCGTGCCGGGCCTCGCGGCTGTCGACGAGGAGGGCGGGCGCGGAGGCGGGCTGGAAGGCGCGCAGCGCGACGTCGCAGTCGAAGACGGCGAGGGCGTCGCGGGCCCGGGCGAGATAGGCCGCGGCGGCCAGCTCCGTGTCCCGGTCGACGGGGTCGAGGTGGGCGGTGAGGGTGGCCGGGTCGAGGTCGGCGACGGCCGCCTCGGGCCTGATCTCCGGCAGCCGGTGGACCAGTTGGCGGTCGTAGGTGTAGCCGCCGTTGACGACGCCGAGCCCGGCGGCCGAGGCGATCGCCGCGACCTGCCGGAACTCCTCCACGCTGGAGGTGACCAGCACGGTGCGGTGAGTGCGGGAGAACTCGTCGAGGGTGCAGTGCCCGTCGGTCGTCTCGAACGGCAGCCACGGCAGCAGCATCCGCAGGATCTCGTCGTCGTGCACGGCGAGGGACTTCACGGCCAGGTGATGGGCCTGGAGGAAACGGCCGAGCAGCTCCGGGTCGCTGGCGGCGGCCCGCGCGATCCACGCCCGCAGCCGCTCGGCGAGGGCGTCACGGACCGCGGCGAGGGTGTCGTCCTCGTACAGGGACTCGCGGGAGGCCGTGGGGCGCAGGCTCTCCGCGTCCACGACACAGCGCACGAAGAACGCCCACTCGGGCAGGATCTCCTCGGCCTGCTCGGACAGCAGCATGCCCTTGACGTGCACCCGATGGCCGTGGCGCCGTCCGGCGGGCACCGCCTCGGGCAGGACGCAGGCGATGCCCTTCAGGCCGAC
This sequence comes from Streptomyces sp. NPDC030893, assembly GCF_055571535.1. Classification (NCBI taxonomy): domain Bacteria; kingdom Bacillati; phylum Actinomycetota; class Actinomycetes; order Kitasatosporales; family Streptomycetaceae; genus Streptomyces; species Streptomyces sp. NPDC030893. Next base: position 727,505 of record NZ_JBVIFC010000001.1, read on the forward strand.
GGCCGGCAGGTCCAGCTCGATGGTGTCCAGCGGCGCGAACCCGAACACGTCCTCGCCGAAGGCGGCCAGCGCGCGGGAGCGGGCGCCGGGGGTGGCGTACGTGCGCTCCCAGGGCGCCGCCTCCGGGTTGACCGGGGTGCCGTCGCCCGGGCGGTCGGCGAAGGTCACCGGGTGACGCAGCAGCGAACCGAAGTGCCGGGCCAGCGCCTGGACTTGCGTCGGCCGGGTCCACTCGGCCGCGTCGGTGCGCGGGGTCAGGGTGACGGTGGTCCCGGGGCGGGGGCGGGCCGAGGCGGGCAGGGTGCGGACGCTGTAGCTGCCGTCGCCGCGCCCCCGCCACTCCACGGCGGGCGCGTCGGGCGTACGGGCGGAGCGGCTGACGACGTGGATCTCGTCCGCGACCAGGAAGCAGGAGAGCAGTCCGATGCCGAACTGGCCGATGAAGTCGCCGCGTTGCTCGGCGATCTTCTCGGCGCGCTTGCTGCTGCGGCCGATCGTGGCGAGGAAACGGTGGACGTCGGCCTCGGTGAGACCGACGCCGTCGTCCTCGACGCGGACCACGGAGCCGTCGGCGTACAGGCGGATGCCGAACGACCCGGCCGGGGCGGCCGGTTCGAGGGTGTGCCGGGCGGTCAGCGCGTCCACCGCGTTCTGCAGGAGTTCACGCAGGTAGACGCGGGGGCTGGAGTAGAGGTGGTGGGAGAGGAGATCGACGAGGCCGCGCAGGTCCACCTGGAAGGTGCGGTCGGCGCCGGCCCGGTCCGGGGCGGTGTCGGGCAGAGTCATGGGGCAGTCCGGGGTGAGGGGTTCGGAGGAGAGGGTGCGGGCTCAGGCGCGGCGGCTGCGGCGGGCGAACTGCTTCTCGGGCTCCGCGAAGAACGTCCAGGGCCACTCGGTGTAGGCGCCGTCCAGCTCGTGGAACACACGCCGGCAGACGATGCTCTCGGAGGCGAGCGAGAGGGCCATGGCGAAGATGTTGAAGTCGTGCTGCCAGCCCGGGAGCCGCTCGTAGTCCGGATGCAGGATGCTGCGCCGGGCGGCCGCCGCCAACTCCGCGTGGATCGCCGGGGTGTCGAGGCACTCGGAGTCGTCCGACTCCACCCAGTCCTCGATGTGGGCCATGGCGACCGCACAGCCGAGCGGATGACCGTCGGGCGCGCCGGCGAACGCCTCGCGGGCGAACGCCAGGGCCTGACCCTGCTCCCCGCCCCAGCGCGGCTGCAACTGCGACACCCACTCGAGGTGGCTCGCCGGGTTCAGCGGATCGCGGCGCAGGGCGGCGTCCAGCCGGGTCTCGTTGACGGCGCGGCCCAGCGACATGCCCCGCCCCGAGGTAAGGAGATGGCGCCACGGCGTGACCCACTCCGGCCGCAGCTCGGCGGCCTCGAACAGCTGCTCCTCGGCGATGTGCAGCCGCTCGTGGAACACCCGCCACTGCTCCTGGGTGACGTTCACGGCGCGGGCGCTGGTGCGTGCCTCCCAGCCCCAGCGGATGTGCCGGACGCCGGATATCAGCAGCGCCGTCGCCCGGTGCTCCTTGTCCTCCGCGACGGCACGGCCGATCCACTCCTCCACCCCGTCCAGGTCGGCCAGTTCACCGAGGACGCGGTAGTCGTGGCCGAGGTCGAAGGGGGCCAGCGCCTCCTTCACCGCCTCCCAGTCACCCGCGTCGGCCGCCTCCAGCACCGCCAGGACGCGCGTGTCGCCGAGGGCGCGCAGGGTGTACATCCCGTTCTTCCTGCGCGGGGCCGGAAGGGCGTACGGATTCCCCGGCCCCGGACCCGCCGGTCTCTCCTCGCCCCTGCCGAACAGCCTTCCGAACATTCGCGCCCTCCCTGGGTCCCCGCGTGATCATCGGGTGCAGCATAAGGCGCGCCACCGACAACGTATCCACAGGATTTTCACGGGGAGTTCACGGCGGGCGGGGTCAGCCGCGCAGTTCCGCCAGCACCGCGTCCGTGAACGGCGGCCACGCCTCGACCGCCCACGGCCCGAAGGCCCGGTCGGCGAGCGCCACGCACGCCGCGCCCGCGTCCGGGTCGATCCACAGGAACGTGCCCGACTGGCCGAAGTGCCCGAAGGTGCGCGGCGACGACGACGCGCCCGTCCAGTGCGGCGACTTGGCGTCACGGATCTCGAAGCCGAGGCCCCAGTCGTTGGGGTTCTGGTGGCCGTACCCCGGCAGGACGCCCTTGGTGCCCGGGTACTGCACGGTCATCGCCGCCGCGACCGTGCGCGGGTCCAGCAGGCGCGGGGCCTGCACCTCGGCGGCGAACCGCAGCAGGTCGTCCACCGTGGAGACGCCGTCCTTCGCCGGGGAGCCCTCCAGCGTGGTCGCCGTCATCCCCAGCGGCTCCAGCACCGCCTGCCGCAGATACTCGCCGAACGGGATGTCCGTCGCCTTCGCGACATGGTCCCCGAGCTGTTCGAACCCGGCGTTGGAGTACAGCCGCCGCTCACCCGGCGCCGAGGTCGTCCGGTGCTCGTCGAAGGCCAGCCCCGAGGTGTGCGCGAGCAGGTGCCGCACCGTCGAGCCGTCCGGGCCCGCCGCCTCGTCCAGCTCGATCGCGCCCTCCTCGTACGCCACCAGCACCGCGTACGCCGCGAGCGGCTTGGTGACCGAGGCCAGCGGGAAGCGGTGGCCGGCCGGCCCGTGGGTGCCCGCGACGGTGCCGTCCGCCCGTACGGCACCCGCCGCGACGGTGGGAACCGGCCAGTTCTCGATCAACGCCAGACTCTTCAACGACATGCTTCCGAGACTAAGCGCTCACAGCCTCAGCTCCAGCAACGGGTCGGGCCGGGGACGGAAGCCCAGGGAGACGTACAGCGGTTCGGCCTGCGAGGACGCCGTGAGCCGGACCCGCCGGACGCCACGCCCGCGGAACCACTCCAGCAGCGCCTCCACACACGCCCGCGCGTACCCCCGGCGGCGCGCGTCCGGGTCGGTGGCGACGCTGAACACGTACCCGTCCATGCCGTACGGGTTGCGCGCACCGCCGATGCGGTAGTCGACCGTGCCGGCCACCAGCGCCGCGAGCGCGCCCGGCCGCTGCGGATGGTCGACGACGAACGCGGCGAAGTCCCCGTCAGGTTCGGACAGTCTGGCGCGCAGCACCGGCAGGGACACGGTGTGCCAGGCGGTGGACGGGTCGGAGCGGGCCACCGAGTCGATCATCACCTGACGCAGCCGGAGCACTTCCTCCGCGTCCCCGGGCGTGGCACGGCGTACTGGGGTCATGCCCGCACGGTAACCGGACACCGCCGCCGCGCACCGCTCGTTTCCCGCCTGCGCCGCTTGCCTGGAGTGCACTCCAGCGTTCTAGCGTGGGGGCATGACGGTGACGGAGACCGAGACGACGGAGACGACAGGACCCGGCGCCGACGACTGCGCCGGACCGCCGCAGGGGAACCGCCGGCCGGACGGCCAGGACAGGTACACGATCAGCGAGGTCGTCGCCCTCACCGGGCTGACCGCGCACACCCTGCGCTGGTACGAGCGCATCGGGCTGATGCCGCACATCGACCGTTCGCACACCGGCCAGCGGCGCTACAGCAACCGCGACCTCGACTGGCTCGGCCTCGTCGGCAAGCTCCGCCTGACCGGGATGCCGGTCGCGGACATGGTGCGCTACGCGGAACTGGTCCGCTCCGGCGACCACACCTACACCGAGCGCTTCGAGCTGCTCCAGCGGACCCGCGAGGACGTACTGTCCCGGATCGCCGAGCTCCGGGGCACGCTCGCCGTACTCGACCGGAAGATCGGCTTCTACGCGGACGCGGGGCGGGCCCTGGCGTCGGAGGGAACACGATGACGGACGGCAGGATCGCGACGGCGGCACTGGGCGAGGGCGGCCCCGGGGTGGGGGTGCAGGGCCTCGGCTGCATGGGCATGAGCTTCGCCTACGGCCCCGCCGACGCGGACACCTCCCGCGCGACCCTCGAACGGGCGCTGGAACTCGGCGTCACGCTGTACGACACGGCCGACGCGTACGGCGACGGCGACAACGAACGCTTCCTCGCACCGTTCTTCAAGGCGCACCGGGACGAGGTGGTCGTCGCCACCAAGTTCGCCCTGTCGATCCCGCCGGACGAGCCGCACCGGCGGATCGTCCGCAACGACGCGCCCTACATCCGCCAGGCCGTCGAGGCGAGCCTGAAGCGCCTGGACGTCGACGTGATCGACCTCTACTACATGCACCGGCGCGATGTGGACGTGCCGGTCGAGGAGAGCGTCGGGACCATGGCCGAGCTGGTGCGCGAGGGCAAGGTCAAGCAGCTGGGCCTGAGCGAGGTCACCGCCGGCGAACTGCGCGCCGCGCACGCCGTGCATCCGATCGCCGCCGTGCAGTCGGAGTGGTCGCTGTTCAGCCGGGACATCGAGGCGAAGGTGGTGCCGGCCGCGCGCGAGCTGGGCGTGACCCTGGTCCCGTACTCGCCGCTCGGCCGCGGATTCCTGACCGGCTCCTTCACCGACGCCGACCGGGACCTCACCGCGGACGACTTCCGCCGTCTGATGCCCCGCTTCACGGGCGACAACGCGGCGGTCAACGCGGCCCTGCTGGCCCCGGTCCGCACTGTCGCCGCCTCCCACGGCGCCACCCCCGGCCAGATCGCCCTGGCCTGGGTCCACCAGCAGGCGGACCTCCACGGCCTGGCGGTCGTCCCCATCCCGGGCACCCGCAGGCCGGACCGGGTGGAGGAGAACACGGCGGCGGCGCGCATCACCCTGACCGAGGAGGAGCTGGCCCTGCTGGACCCGATCGCCGCCGGTGTCGCGGGCACGCGTTACGCGGACATGGCGTTCACCTCCGCGGGCCGGGAGTAGGGCGCACAGGCGAACGGTGCCCGGCGGAGGCGTGCCGGCACGGCCGCGCGCCTTCGCGCTTGACGATCAGCGCCAGGAAGCGGCCGGTCGATTGATCATGGGCGCCAGGGTTCCCGCCGCGGCTCCGCACGGCGCCCGGCGATGTCATCGTCGTGCTGCCGATGACACCCGACACCGACGGAGGCACACCCATGCGCATGCGCAGCATGGCCGCGGCGCTCACGACCGCGGCGACGCTCGCGGCAGGAGCCCTTCTCCCCCTCGCCACGGCCGCCCCCGCCCAGGCGTACAGCCCCAACCCGATGACGTACATCAACAGGCAGGTCACGGACAACTGCCCGTGCACCTACGGGGACCTGATCGACGGCACGTACTTCCAGCAGGACGTGGGCGGCACGGCCGTCAAGATCCTGGGCACCGGGACCAAGGCGTCCGACATCGTGGGCAAGGTGGAGTTCCACCCGCTGGGCGAGAAGCTCTGGATCTACGACACGAAGAACGACGGCGACGCGCTCTACGCCCAGGTCCAGTACCAGATCGACGGATCGTCGAGAGCGACGCCTCTCTACAAGGCCCCCGGCACGACCAAGACGGTCGACGTCCGGACCGTCGACCTGAGCCTTCCGGAGGGAACCTTCGTCACGGTGCTCTGGTACGACGACGCGGACGGCAAGGACCTGATAGCCGTCAGCAGGGGCCGGGCCTGACCGCGGCCCCCGAAGGCGTCCGCCCGGGTACGGGGGCCCGGGCGGGCTCAGCCCGTCGCGCCCAGGGCCTGCCGCCGGTAGTCGCCCGGCGGCATTCCGTGGGCCTCGCGGAAGGCCCTGCTGAAATGGGCCGGCGACGTGAAACCCCAGCGGCCGGCGACGGAGCGGACGGTGACCGGGCGCAGCGCGGGGTCGGCGAGGTCCCGGCGGGCCGCCTCCAGCCGGCCGGCCCGGATCAGACCCGCCACCGTCTCCTCCTCGGCCTCGAAGAGACGGTGGAGCTGACGGGTGGACAGGTGGTGGGCGGCGGCGACGGTGGCGGGGGAGAGCGCCGGGTCGTGCAGGTTGCGCCGTATGTGTTCGCGGACGTGGGTCACCAGGGCCCGACCGCGGGTCGCGTCCGGGATCCCGTGCGGGGCCTCTGCTTCGTGGGCCAGCATCCCGGCCACCAGGTCGACCAGCAGCGCGCCGAGCCGACCACTGTCCGAGGGACGGTAGCCGCCCTCCTCGCCGTAGAGCTGGGTCAGGGCCTGGGCGACCAGCAGCCCGAAGCCGCGCCGGCCGGACAGGCGCCGCCCGAGCAGCAGGTCGGTGCGCGTGCGGAGCGCGGGAGACAGCGGGACCAGCGCCTTGGGGATCTCCAGCCCGATGCCCATGAACGGCGTGTCCCCGAACGGCGAGGTGACTTCGCAGGGCCGGGACACGTCGAGCACGTACAGATCGTGGGCGCGGTGGGTGTCGCTGACGCCCGCCTGCCGGGTGCTCAGGGGAACACTGCCGGGCAGCACCAGGGTCAGGTGGTAGTGCTCCGGGTCGGAGCTGCGGATGTCGACGGGTCTTCGCCGGTAGTGACTGGGCCGGAACTCGGTGCGCCACACGAGCAGCGGGCCGATGTGCAGCGTGTGCTGGACCGCCGTGAAGTCCTCGGGCCGGTCGCACACGATCTCCATCGGCGCGATGGTGCGGTTCATCGATTCCCGCCACGCGTCGAAACGTTCCTCCCGACGTAGGTCCGCGGTACGGAACACCGTTCCGGGCAGCACGAATACCGAGCCTCCTCAACGGTCCTACAGCTCCGCCAGCAACTCCGCCTTCTTGACGGAGAACTCCTCGTCCGTCACCAGCCCGGCCTGGTGCAGCTCCCCCAGGTGCCGGATCCGCTCGGCGATGTCCGCCGGGTCACGGCGCGCACGCCCCGCGGACACCGCCGGCACCGGCGCGCAGTTGCGCACCGCCGCCAGCACCGCCGCGGCGAACGGCAGCGACTCGTGCACGGGCCCGTACCCCAGCCCGAACACCACCGCCGCCGGGTCCTGGTCGGCCTGTCCCGGCGCCGGCGCCCCGTCCCGCGGCAGCAGCCGCAGGTGCCCTTCGAAGACCTCGGGCGAGCGCCACTCCACCCCGCTCAGCTCACCGATGGCGAACCGCTGGTCCCCGGCCTTCCACTTGGCCGACGACGCGCCCGTCCAGAACCAGCGGAAGGACACCGCCGTACCGTCGAAGGCGGCCTTGCCGTCGTACGCCTTGAACTGCAGCGGGGCCTCGGGCGCGGCCACCAGATGGCGTTCGGCGGGCCCCGACTCGGTGAGCTGGGCGCGCAGTTCGTCGGCGTAGTACTCGGCGAGCGTCTCGCGCTCGGCGGGCAGCACCAGCCGGTAGGGGTCGCTGCTCTCCTTCAACTGCCCGCCGGCCGCCTCCAGGAGGGGGTCCGCACCGGGCCGCAGCTCGGCGCGGAGCACCACGGTCCCGCGCCTGCCGGGCGTGAGGGTCACCCCCTCGATCGCCTCCAGCGGCACCCGCCGCTCCCCGAGTGCCTGGAACAGCTTGGGTGTTCGAATCCCTCGCTCGTAACGGATGAGCACGGAGTCGGACCCGAACTCCCAGGCGGCATGAAATCCAGCCAGTACGTCACCCATGCGGCTCATCGTATGCGGCACGAGCTTCTCCGTCCCCTCCCCACGCATACCGCAGTATCTCCGCTTCTACGCGCGTCCGATAGGTGTCGTAACGGACAAACCCGCTCGGCAGGCGTCGTCTTCGTGCGCACAGGAAACCGCGCGGTATGCGCCAACACCGATCTCCGCGAAGTTCCGCACGCTGTCCGTCCCCGGTACGAAGTACCCGGCGTGTCCCTTCGCCTCCCGTGCCGACAGCACCCGCGCCCCGAACGCGGCGGTGACCGGGTCGGCCCCGTGGCCCAGGCCGCCGAACTCCAGGTAGGGCACGTCCTGGATCCAGTCGTCGGCGTCCCGCATCGCCCACACCCGCGCGGTGGTGTCCAGCTCGGCGACCTTCTCCGCCCGCATGCCGGGGCTGCCGGCCACCGCGATGTCCGCCACCCGCTCCGGCAGGCGGTGCGCGCCGATCCCGCACACCACGGAGCCGTAGCTGTGGCAGAACAGCGAGACCGGCGCCTTCCCGGGCAGTCCGCGCAGCATCCCGTCCAGCCGCCGGGCCCCGTCCTCGGCGCGCATCGCCATGGCCGCGTCCATGCCGAGTCCGCTGGGGGCCGTGTAGTCGGCCCAGGCGATCACGGCCGTACGGGTCGTGGGGGCGGTGGCGCGCTCCGCCGCGTACAGGGACCTCGCCATGCCGACGGGTGCCGAGTACTGGCGGTCCGTGCGCTGGAAGGTGAGCAGGTCGGTGTCGGCACCGGGTACGACGACCGAGACCCGCTCGGCCCGGGGCAGGTCGCCGAAGACCTCGGCGACCCGGCCGGAGCCCGAGGGGTCGAAGGCGAGGATGTGCCGGCCGGGGTGCATCAGTGCCTCGAAGCGGTCCAGTCTGCGGGCGGCGTGCCGCTGGCCCGACGCCGTGAGACGGCTGTCGTACACGCGTTCGAGTTCGATGTCGCGGGCCTGCCCCAGCGCGATGCGGTTGGCGCGGTAGCGCAGCTCGACCGGCGCGCCGTTCATGTTGCCGACCGCCAGGGAATAGCGGTGGGCGAGATGAGCCCGCTGCCCCTCGGTGAGGGAGGCGAAGAACCGGGCCAGCCGCGCGGGCGCCGACTCCGGATCGGGCAGCCGGTGACCGGCTATCCGTCCCTTCTCCCACGCGTCGATCGATGCCTGGAGCGGAGCGGGGTGGCGCTGGTGGCGCAGCGCCGTCCAGCCGGTGGTCGCCAGCATCACGAAGACGACGGCGAGCGCGAGCAGCGCGCGCCAGACGTTCAGTTGCGGGGAGGTGTCGAAGGAAGTCACTGAAAGGACACACTAGGAGAACGGGAGTGTCTCGGGTGAACCAAGTGACCGGTATCACGTTTCGGTGCGTCGCTCCGGGGATCCGCCCGTACGCCAGTTCCCCGCGAGCGCCGGGCCCACATGGTCGAGGCAGGTCGTCATCAGCTCCCGCATGGCGTCGGCGCTGAAGTCGTCCCCGGCCGACCAGCGCCGCTCCGCCACGCGGACCACCCCGCCGAACGCGGCCACCAGGATCCTCGGCCGGGGATCCGCGTCCACGTCGAGCCCCTCGCGTTCGGCGATGGCGCGCGCCAGCTCCTCCTCCAGCTCCGTCGCGCGGCGCAGATGGGCGGCGAGCAGGGCGGGCGTGGACTCGATCACCCGGTGGACCCGCAGGTGCAGGTCGAGCGGGACCAGCCGCTCCACGGCCTCGTTGATGCCGTCCCAGCTGTCCAGCACGGCCCGGCGCAGCACCTCCAGCGGCGCCTCGCCCGGCGGGCGCTCCCGTACCGCGTCGAGGACGTGCGACTCCGCGAGCCGCGGGACGAAGAGCGCCACCTCCTCCTTGCTGGCGAAGTAGCGGAAGAAGGTGCGCTGCGAGACGTCGACGGCCGCCGCGATGTCGTCGACGGTCGTCCCCTCGTACCCGCGCGTGGCGATCAGTTCCAGTGCGGCCCGGACCAGCGCGTCCCTGGTGCGCTGCTTCTTGCGCTCCCGCAGACCCGGCCGCGGCGGCGTGCCCACGGCGGTCCCGACCGTCTCCATCGTGTCTCCTCTGAACTGTTTCTCCAGCTCAGGCTATACGCGGATGTCGTGTCAGTGACTGCCTGGTGAATTGGTTTGTCAACTGTCAGTCGCTGACATTAGCCTCCGACGTATGACTAGTCAGACCACCATCGACAAGGCGGGATCGGGGGACGGGCCCCCGTCCGCCCCGTCGGACGCGACGCCGGGCAAGGGGCTGCGGGGGCACCCCTGGTTCACGCTCGTGACCGTCGCCGTGGGGGTCATGATGGTGGCCCTGGACGGCACCATCGTGGCCATCGCGAACCCGGCCATCGCCGCGGATCTCGGGGCCAGCTGGTCCGATCTGCAGTGGATCACCAACGCCTACTTCCTCGCCCTCGCGGTCTCCCTGATCACCGCGGGCAAGCTCGGTGACCGGTTCGGCCACCGGCAGACCTTCCTCATCGGCGTGGCCGGCTTCGCCGCGTCCTCGGCCGCCATCGGACTGTCCCAGGGCATCACGATGGTCATCGTCTTCCGGGTCTTCCAGGGCCTCTTCGGCGCGCTGCTGATGCCGGCCGCGCTCGGGCTGCTGCGGGCCACCTTCCCGGCCGAGAAGCTCAACATGGCCATCGGCATCTGGGGCATGGTCATCGGTGCCTCCACCGCCGGCGGCCCGATCCTCGGCGGCGTCCTCGTCGAGCACGTCAACTGGGAGTCGGTCTTCTTCATCAACGTGCCGGTAGGCGTTCTCGCCGTCGCCCTCGGCGCGTGGATCCTGCTCGACCACCGCGCGGAGAACGCCCCGCGCTCCTTCGACATCCTCGGCATCGTGCTGCTGTCCGGTGCGATGTTCTGTCTCGTGTGGGCCCTGATCAAGGCGCCCGAGTGGGGCTGGGGCGGCGGCTCGACCTGGACGTTCATCTCCATCGCGGTCGGCCTGTTCGTGGGCTTCGCCGTCTGGCAGACGCAGGTGCGCGAGCCGCTGATCCCGCTGGCGCTGTTCCGGTCCGTGCCGCTGTCCGCGGGTGTGGTGCTGATGGTCCTGATGGCCATCGCCTTCATGGGCGGCCTGTTCTTCGTCACCTTCTACCTGCAGAACGTGCACGGGATGAGCCCCATCGACGCCGGTCTGCACCTGCTGCCGCTCACCGGCATGATGATCGTCGGCTCGCCGCTCGCCGGTGTGATGATCACCAAGGTCGGTCCGCGTATCCCGCTGGCCGGCGGCATGACCCTCACCGCGCTGTCCATGTACGGCATGTCCACGCTGGAGACGGACACCGGCAGCGGTGTGACGTCGCTTTGGTTCGCCCTGCTGGGCCTCGGCCTCGCCCCCGTCATGGTCGGCGCCACCGAGGTCATCGTGGGCAACGCGCCGCTGGAGCTGTCCGGTGTCGCCGGCGGCCTCCAGCAGGCCGCCATGCAGATCGGCGGCAGCCTCGGCACGGCGGTGCTGGGCGCGGTGATGGCCTCCAAGGTCGACGGGGACCTGCCGGGCAACTGGGCGGAGGCCGGACTCCCGCCGCTCAGCCCGGAGCAGACCGAAGCGACCGCCGAGGCCGTCCAGTTCGGTATCGCGCCGGTCTCCCCGGACATGCCGCCGGAGATCGTCCAGAAGATCACCGAGGTGTCGCACGACACCTTCATGTCCGGCATGGGCCTGGCGTCCCTCACGGCCGCCGGGGTCGCCGTGGTGGCGATCCTCGTCGCCTTCCTCACCAAGCGCGGTGAGAACGCGGAGGCCGGCGCGGGCGTCGGCCACATCTGACGGACCGTTCCGTCCCCGGTTTCCCTCGTCAGGGTGAACCGGTGCGGTGATCCCTCCCCTCGGCAGGGCCCCGCAGGTGACAGTGGGTCAAGTCCTCCGCAGGGCATGGAGGACACCGGTCGCGGCGCGCTGCCGGAGGGGGGCAGCGCGCGGCGGTGGACCGTCTTCCCGGGCGTACGGGGTGAATTCACCGCGGAGGCGGGGGTACCCGTCATCTCGACGAACCCTCCAGGGAGTTGATGATGGCGAGCTTTGGACACGGAACGCGCAGGCACCCCCGTACACGTGGCCGGACGGGGTCACGGTCCGGGCCGGATCGCGCGACGCTCGGGATCATCGGAGCCATCTGCGCGGTCGCCGGTTTCTTCGTGCTGGGGATCGTCCTCGGCCCGGTGGCGATCGTCTGCGGCTGGCTCGCCATGGGCCGCAGCTGGGCGGGTTCCCGCTCGGTGCCGGCCCTGATCGCCCTGATCCTGGGCGCCATCGACACGCTCCTGGCCATCATCTTCCTGGCCGGAGCGACGGGCCCGGGCTACGGCATGTTCTGACCCGCCCCCGCCCGGCCGAGCCCCCGACACCACGCCGGGGGCTCACCCCTGCGCCCGACGCGGTCACTGTCCGCCGCCCGGCACGCCGTCGCTTCGCACGCCCGCTGCCTTGCCTGCTAGCCGTCTGCCCACTCCACCGCCCCGCACAAGCACCCTGCAACCCGGTCACCGCCCCGCACGGCACCCTGCAACCCGGTCACCGCCCCGCGCCGCGGTCACCGTTCCGTGCTGCGGTCGCCGCCCCGCGCCGTGGTCACCGTTCCGTGCTGCGGTCGCCGCCCCGCGCCGTGGTCACCGTTCCGTGCTGCGGTCGCCGCCCCGCGCCGTGGTCACCGTTCCGTGCTGCG